>CAJOIV010000001.1 GCA_905234665.1 uncultured Bacteroidales bacterium
CCTGCGGCCTCCGCGAGGCCGCAGGCGTCGAAGCCGATGTCAAGCGCAAGGCGCTTAATCAATTGGGAATTGAGGAGGGGCATTTCGTAATGACGTTATTACGGGATTACGTTATTACGACGGGACGTAATTACGGTATTACGACAGGACGGTATTACGCCTTGCTGGCCTTCAGGCTGCCTTCGTAGAGCTGGAACTGGACGAGGCGGCAGTCGAGCTGGCCGTTGAGGAGGGGTATCTTCTTGGAGGGCTTGAGGCCGATGTGCTTGAGGGCCTCGAAGTCGGACGAGATGAGCCACACCTCGCAGCGCTCGCCGTACTTGCGTTTGAAGACATCGCCGAGGAGTTCATACATGGCGTTGAGGTCCTCGACCTTGATGCGTTCGCCGTAGGGCGGGTTGGTGACGATGAGGGTGCGGCCCTCGGGGGGATCCTGGTCCTCGAAGGAGCCGTTGTAGAGCATCACGTCGTGGTGCAGCTTGGCGTATTCGAGGTTCTTCTCGGCCTGCTGGAGGACGGTGATGTCGATATCGTTGCCCCAGATGTCGTATTCGAAGTCGAGGGAGCCGATGCGGCGGTTTTCCTGCTCCTTGACGCTCTTCCACTCGCCGAGGTTGAATTCCTTCCAGCGCTTGAAGGCGAAGTTGTCGCCGCGGTAGTACTGGGCGGGGATGCGGTTGGCGAGCATGGCGGCCTCGATGAGGAAGGTGCCCGAGCCGCACATGGGGTCGTAGAAGTTGCAGTCGCACTTCCACCCCGCGAGCTGGATGATGCCGGCGGCAAGGACCTCGTTGATGGGGGCGACGCCCACGGCCTGGCGGTAGCCGCGTTTGTGGAGCGACTCGCCGGAGGAGTTGAGGAGCAGCGTGACCTGGTTGTCGCGGATGTGGAGGTTGAACTTATAGTCGGCATTCTCGGTGTCGATGGAGGGACGCTGCCCGAAGTTGCGGCGGAAGCGGTCGACGATGGCGTCCTTGGTCTTGAGGGCGGCGTAGTAGGAATGGGTGAAAATCTCGCCCGAGGTGGTGGAGTCGATCATGAAAGTGCAGTCGACGTCGAGTATCTTCTCCCACCTGATGCGGTAGACCTGGTCGTAGAGCTCCTGGTCGTTGTTGGCCTCGAAGGTGGCGAAGGGCTTGAGGATGGCCAGGGCCGTGCGGCAGCAGTAGTTGGCACGATAGAGGAGACGCATGTCGCCCACGAAGGAGACGGCGCGGGGGAGGATCTCGACCTGCTGGGCGCCCATGGCGCGGAGCTCGTCGGCGAGGACTTCTTCGAGGCCCATCATGGTCTTGGCCACCATGGGGAAGGTGTTGGTTGAAGGGGTAGTGTCGTTGACGACCTTGCCGTTTTGTTTCTGGATAATCATCGTTTGGGGAAACTAAAAGGTAAAAACTATAAACTAAAAGGTGGGAGGCTGACACACTCCTCCGGCCCGTTGGGCCACCTCCCCTAACTTAGGGGAGGAGTGGCTGACGCGGTCATTGGCTGTGTCAGAGGCATTGTCAGAAGCAGGGTGTATTCTAGGCTGCTCCCCTAAGTTAGGGGAACTGTGGTCGGCGACCTTGTGGAGCCAGCTGTCAGCTCGGCTGACTGAGGAGTGTGTATATCTGAAGAGTTTCAGGCGGTGGCGGTGGGTGTGGCCGCGGAGCTGGCCGTTGAGGATGGCGGTGTTGAGCTCATAGCCCAGCAGGATGACGAAGCAGTTGAACTGCAGCCACAGCATGATGAGCAGCAGGGTGCCGATGGAGCCGTAGAGGATGTTGTAGCGGTTGAAGTAGGAGAGGTAGACCTTGAAGCCCCACGAGAAAAGGATGAACATGCCCGTGGCGAAGACCGCCCCGGAAGAGAAGAAGCCCACGCGCTGCTTCTTCATGGGGATGATGTAGTAGAGAATGCTGAGGGTGAAGAGGGCCGTGGCGATGAGGATGATCCAGCGGCCGATGTTGATGACGATGAAGGCGAAGGAGCCCCGTTCGAGGATGCCCTGCGCGAAGAGCCAGTGGATGATGGTCTTGTAGCCGATGAAGAGGCCGAGGACGAAGATGAGGAGGATGTAGAGCAGGAAGACGAGGAGGAGGCAGACGGGGTAGTTGCGGACGAAGGTGCGGCGTTCGCCGGAGCGCTCGCCAAAGTAGACGGTGATGCTGTTGATGGCGTTGGCGGCGAGGATGACCGAGGTGATGAAACCTATGGAAAGGAGGGAGGAGTGGCGGTGGCCCATGACGTCGTTGACGGTGTTGGCGATGGGGGTGTAGACAGATTCGGGGAAGGAGATTCGGATTTGGAAAAGGAGCTCGTCCTGCAGGCCGTCGAAAGGGAGGTAGGCGATGAGGGTGAAGGCGAAGATGAGCAGCGGGGGAAGGGCCATGAAGAAGGACCATGCCAACCCTTTGGAGGCTCGCCAGAGGTCGCCGTTGAAGATACCGCGGAGGAGGTACTTGCCGATGTCGTAGAGGGGCACTCCTTTGTTGCCCGGGAGGGAGACATTGCGCACCCACAGCTTCAGCCGCCGCACGAAACGGAGGGAGGTGAGAGTTGAAAGTTGAAAGTTGAGATTGGGCACACTCCTCCGCCCTTTGGGCACCTCCCCTAACTTAGGGGAGGAGTGGGCAGAAGCCGGTTGTATCTCTGGCTGCTCCCCTAAGTTAGGGGAGCTGTCAGCTTGCTGACTGAGGAGTGTGTCTTTCTTCATACCTTACTCTGTTACCAGCGAGATGTCGAGGCTCTTGATGTGGTGGGTGAGGGCACCCACGGAGATGAAGTCGACGCCGGTCTCGGCGTAGGCGCGGAGGGTGTCGGCGGTGATTCCGCCGGAGGCCTCGGTCTCGTACTTGCCGCCATCCTTGCGGATGATGTCCACGGCCTCGCGGAGGGTGGGGATGTCGAAGTTGTCGAGCATGATGCGGTCGACGCCGCCGTGGGCGAGGACGGTGCGGAGCTCGTCGAGGTTGCGCACCTCTATCTCGATGCGGAGGTCCTTGCCTTTCTCCTTGAGGTACTGGCGGGTGCGGTCGATGGCCTGGACGATGCCGCCGGCGAAGTCGATATGGTTGTCCTTGAGCATCACCATGTCGTAGAGGCCGATGCGGTGGTTGGTGCCGCCGCCGCAGTGGACGGCGTACTTCTCCAGCAGGCGCATGTTGGGCGTGGTCTTGCGGGTGTCGAGCAGGCGCGTGTGGAGGCCGTCGAGCATGGCGACCATGGCATGCGTCTGCGTGGCGATGCCGCTGAGGCGCTGCATGTAGTTGAGGGCTGTGCGCTCGGCGGTGAGGATGGCCGCCGAGGAGCCTTCGACACGCATGATGATGTCGCCCTTGGCGAGGGTGTCGCCGTCGTGCTTGAGGAGCTCGACATGCATGGGCATTGCCGTGCGGTAGAAGGTGTCGTTGACATACTCGAAGATGTGCTTGCCTACATCGGCGCCACAGAGGATGCCGGGCTGCTTGGCCACCATCTTGGCGTGGCCTACCGCCGTGGGAGGAATACAGGCAAGGGTGCTGTGGTCGCCGTCGCCGACATCTTCGGTGAGGGCCATGCGGATGAGTTCATCCAACCCGGTGTCCGGGCTGACATTTGCGGTGTTGCTCATGGTATGTCGAGGTTCTGAATTAGTCTGCAAATATACAAAGAAAAAACGACATAAACGCAAATAGGGAGACAAAAAAAACATAGAACGCGGAGTGCCACGGGGTTAGCCTTCGCGGATTTCCGGACAGGAGGAGTACAAATTGGCCCAAACACCGTGCCAGAGGCACGATATCCCATTAACCCCGCACAAACGCCAACGGCGTGCAGTGTGGGGGTAGTCGGACTCCATCTCTCCCCTGCGCGTGCCAGAGGCACGCTACTGCAACAGATGTGGCGTGCCTCCGGCACGCATATGATGTGGGGATCCGCCACTCCCCACACTGCGCAAGAAGCAGGACGCTTCTTGCTTAGTATGGGGTTAATAGGATGATGTGCCTTTGGCACATTTTGGAGGGTGGTTGTGTGTTTTTTCATGGGATTTGTGATTATGTCAGGATTTCTTCGTACTTTTGCAGCATGAAAGCAACCATTCTGAACATAGGCGACGAACTGCTGATAGGGCAGGTCGTCAACACCAACGCCTCGACGATGGCCAAGATGCTGACGGAGGCGGGCATGGAGGTTGTGCGCACCCTGGTGGTGGGCGACAACCGCGACGAGATATGGAATGCCGTGGACGAGGGCATGAAGACTTCCGACGCCGTCCTCGTGACCGGCGGCCTCGGTCCCACGAAGGACGACATCACGAAAAAACTGCTGTGCGAATACTTCGGCAGCGAGCTGGTGGAAAGCGCGGTGGCCTTGGACAACGTGAAGCGCATCTTTGCCGCCCGCGGCTATGAGCTGACGCCCGTGAACCGCGCCCAGGCCCTGGTGCCGCGCTGCTGCGAGGTGCTCAACAACGACCTCGGCACGGCCCCCTGCATGTGGTTCGAGCGCGACGGGCAGGTGCTCGTCTCGTTGCCGGGGGTACCCTTCGAGATGGACTGGCTGATGCGCAACCGCGTGATACCAAAGCTGCAAGAGCATTTCCGGACGGGACGCATCGTCACCAAGAATATCCTCGTGCAGGGCATCGGCGAGAGTTTCCTCTCCGACCTCATCGAGCCGTGGGAGCTGTCGCTGCCCAAGAACGTGAAGCTGGCCTACCTGCCGGTGGCAGGGATGGTGAAGCTGCGCCTGACAGAGAGGATTAACCCGGAAAGTCCGGGAAGTCCGGATAATCCGGATATTCCGGGAATTCCGGGAGTTCTGCCAGGGCTTTATGTCCTGGCAGGAAAATATATCGTGGGCGAGGACTGCGAGACGCTGGCCGAGCTGGTGCACAAGACCCTCACGGAGCAGGGCAAGACCCTCGCCACCGCCGAGAGCTGCACGGGCGGCACCATCGCCAGCCGCCTCACGGCCCTGCCGGGCGCCTCGGCCTACTTCCGCGGCGGCGTGGTGGCCTACAGCAACGAAGTGAAGGAGTGCGCCTTGGGCGTGAAGCACGAGACCCTCACGGCGCACGGCGCCGTGAGTGAGGAGACCGTCCGCGAGATGGCCGAGGGGGTGCGCCAACGCCTCGGCGCCGACTACGCCATCGCCACGACGGGCATCGCAGGCCCCGGCGGCGGCACACCAGAGAAGCCTGTGGGCACCGTCTGGGTGGCCGTCAGCACGCCGAAACGGACCGTCGCCCAGCTCATGCACTACGGCGACCGCCGCCAGCAGACCATCGACCGCACCGCCAACCAGGCGTATGCCATGCTGGTGAAAGAATTAGGAATTAGAAATTAGGAATTAGGAATTTATGCCCAAAGGATTACTAACGATATTGATGCTGGTCGTGAGCAATGTGTTCATGACCTTTGCCTGGTACGGCAACCTGAAACTCCAGCAGATGAACGTCATCAAGGACTGGCCCCTGATAGCCATCATCGCCCTCTCGTGGGGCATGGCGTTCTTCGAGTATTCTTTCATGATTCCCGCCAACCGCATCGGCTCGCAGATCACCGGCGGCCCCTTCTCGCTGATGCAGCTGAAGGTGATACAGGAAGTTGTCTCGCTGACGGTCTTCACCGTCATCGTGGCCACCGTCTTCAAGGGAGAGCCCATCCGCTGGAACCACCTCGTCAGCTTCGGCCTCATCATCCTGGCGGTCTTCTTCGCCTTCATGAAAACAGAATAGCCATGAGAAAGTTTTTCCTTGTTTTATTGCCCTTTCTGTTGGCGGGGTGCGCCACAAGGACGGAGCAGGTGATGCTGACGGACTGGGTGTTGGACTATGGCGGGGAAGAGTACCCTGCCAGGGTGCCGGGGTTTGTGCATACCGACCTGATGGCCAACGGCCTCATCCCCGACCCGTACTATGGCACCAACGAGGACTCGGTGCGCTGGGTGGGGGAATGCAAATGGACGTATACACTACATTTGGACCGCAGCCGACTACCGAAGGGCGACACGCTGTGGATTGTCTTCGAAGGGCTGGCAGGACACGCCGATGTGGTCTTCTATGGAGCCGCCCGCCCCGGAGGCGTCGGATTGACCGAGATACATGAGGCAGACAACATGTTCGTTGAGTATGCCTATCCCCTACCCGACTTTGCGGAGGACATCATGGTGCAGTTCTACCCCCTCTACGACTCCTGCCTGGAAGCCGAGTACGGCATCCCGCTGCCCGACCGCAGGGCGTTCACGCGCATAGCGCCCTACCAGCAGGGCTGGGACTGGGGCCCCAAACTGCCCACCTGCGGGATTTGGAAGCCGGTGTATGTCACAAGGCGGAAGCCGGAGATTCCGGGAATTACGGATAATCCGGAGATTCCGGAGATTCCGGAAGTCCCGGAGGCAATCCCCATTCTCAAGCAGGAGCAGGACTCCATCGGGCAGAGCTTCACCTTCTACAAAGACGGCAAGCCCCTCTTCGTCAAAGGGGCCAACTGGATTCCCGTGCACTCCTTCCCGGTGGACGACAGCGCCAACCGCGCCCGCTACCGCCTGCTGCTGACCTCGGCCAAGGAGGCGGGGTTCAACATGCTGCGCGTATGGGGCGGCGGCATCTACGAGCACGACTATTTCTTCGACCTCTGCGACTCGCTGGGACTCATGGTGTGGATGGACTTCAACTTCAGCACCATGCTCTACCCCGACAACCCCGAGATGCTGGAGAGCATCCGCGAGGAGGCCCGCCAGAACATCACGCGCATCGCACGGCACCCCTGCGTGGTGCTGTGGTGCGGCAACAACGAGGTGAAGAACGGCTGGGAAGACTGGGGCTGGCAGGGTGTATACCACTGGACGCCAGAGCAGCGCGCACGGCTGGAGAAGGCGATGGATACCCTCTTCGGCGAGGATGGAATCCTCGCCGAAGAGGTGAGGAAATGCGACCCTTACGGGCGGCCTTATATCACCACCTCGCCCCTCTTCGGTTGGGGACACCCGGAGTGCGTGACCCACGGCGACAGCCACTATTGGGGCGTCTGGTGGGGCGAGGAGCCTTTCGAGATGTATGCCGAGAAGACGGGCCGCTTCATGAGCGAGTTTGGCTTCCAGAGCTATCCCGACTACAGCACGCTGCAGCGCATCTGCCCGCCCGACGAGCTGCATATCGACTCCCCCACCCTGCGCAACCACCAGAAGCACGGGCGCGGCAGGGAAATCATCGACAAGGCCATGATGCGGTACTACGGCGTGGACAGCCGGACGCTGAGTCTGGAAGACTACTGCTACGTCAGCCAGCTGCTGCAGGCCTGGGGCACGGGGTACGGCATCTACCAGCATATCAAACAACAGCCCCACTGCATGGGAACGCTCTACTGGCAACTCAACGACTGCTGGCCCGTGGCATCGTGGTCGTCCATAGACTATTATGGCAACTGGAAGGCGTTGCATTATAGGGTTAGGGAGCTGTATTCCATCAATGAGGAATTAGGAATTAGGAATGAGGAATTGGGGCGCTGGCAGCGGTATTATTCCGTCTACCCCAAGGACCGCGAGTATCCGGAGGCGAGATATTCCTTGACGTTGGCGGGCGTACACGGGGGTACGCCCCTACGGGTGACGATTGTGGCGGAGACAGACCTCTACGACGTGATGCTACAGACGGAGCCGCATGTGGACGGGCACTTCGACAACAACTACTTTGACCTTCCCGCAGGCGAGAGCGCCCAGACGACCTTCATCCCCAATGACCCCAAGGCCGACCTCAGCGGCGTGACGGTCAGGGTGAAGTGCCTGAACGAGGTCCTACGCGGTAAGTGAAACGGTCTATCTTTGTGACCCCCATCGCCTGAAGCCGCTCGACGGTGCGGGCTGTGTCGTCGTCGGTATTGAAGTCGGGGATGAGGGGGACACGCACCGTGACGCGGGCGGGCTCCTTGAGGGTGAGGAGATGGCGCAGGTTGTCCCAAGCCCGCTGGCCGTCGCAACCCGTATAGGCGCGGTAAATGTCGGGATTCCCCTCCTTGATGTCCACGATGAAGTCTCCTATCACCTCGGCAGCAGCTTTCAGAGCCTCCTGCGGGACGTTGAGGGAGGTCTCGACGGTGAGGTTCCAGCTCTTGCCGCAGAGCTTTTTGAACTCGCGGAGGTAGTCGACGCGCAGCAGGGGTTCTCCCCCGCCGAAGCAGACACCGCCTCCCGTGGCGATGAAATAAAGATTGTCGATGCCCACCTTGCGGTACAGTTCCTCAGGGGTGTAACAGGGGAGTCCTTCGGGGGACTCTAAACAGCGATGGTTCAGACAATACTTGCACCGCAACGGACAGCCGTGGAAGGCCGCGAGGGTGGTCACGCCGATGCCGTCAACACCGAGGCGGTGACGCCCGATGCCTATGAACGGGACAGCATTCACTCGACCTTGACTTTTACCCCATCCATCTGCTGCGACGGGCCGTGAGGGTCAATCTCGACAGGGGCAGGAGGAATGCCCATCAACTGTACCGGAAGCTGTTGCGGCTCCAGCAATATCTCGCTGATGCCATTTGCGGGTCTGACCTCCACATCTGTTTTCGTTGTAACGTACCCTACGCTATACACACTCATGGAGTATTCTCCACGGGGAAGATGCAAGACGTAACGCCCCTCCATGTCTGTCTTCACGGTCTCGACGACCCTGTCGTCCCGTTTGAAAATGACCTCGGCGAACGGGACGGGTTCCTTGGTCACGCTATCCACGACAATGCCTTTCACTTCGATGGTGTCAACCATCACCTCGCCCATGAGCTGGTCGGTTGGGTCGGGACCGGCGGGAGGCTTGCCTTCCAGACGATGGGAAGGGGAACATGCCACGAGACTCAATGCCAATCCTGCCACCTTGGCGAAGAGGCCCTTGCCTTTGCGGCGGGCCAATTCGTTCTCGAGGTATTTCAGCTCTGCATCGCAGTGCGGGCAGGTGCCATCGCACTCGCCCTCGTAATGGCATTCCTCCTGCTGGAGGGGGATATCGTTCTCGTCGGCGATGCGGCGGCGCACAGCCTTCAATTCGTTGCAGATGCTTTTACCGTGGTTCATGGTGACAGGTGTTTTTCGCGATGCAAAAGTACACATTTTTCCTCATATAGGTGACCATTCGGAGAAAAATGTGTATCTTTGCATCTCCGCAGGCGGACGGACCATTCCGCCACCGCATTCACTATGAACATAATAGAAGCACTACTCCTCTCCCTCTCGCTGTGTGTCGACTCCCTGGTAGTGTCGACCACCACGGCATTCCACAGCAAGATATCCTACCGACGGGGCTTTGTCCTGGCGGTGGTCTTCGGCTTTTGCCAAGGGTTGTTCCCCATGCTGGGAGCCCTGGTGGGCGACGTGGCGCGGACATTCATCGAGGCCGTGGACCACTGGGTGGCCTTCGGCCTGCTACTGCTGGTGGGCGGCAAGATGGTTGTCGACGGCCTCCGGCACAAAGAAGAAGGAGAATTCAAACATACCGTCGTGACCCTCGGCACCATGTTCCTGTTGGGCATAGCCACAAGCATCGATGCCTTCGCCGTGGGCATCGGCCTGGGGTTGGAGCACACGCTGAAGACCGTGGTGTGGGTGGTTATGGCCATCGGGCTGACCACCTTTGTCGTCTCGTTTTTGGGAGTGCATCTGGGCAAGAGGAACATCCCCGTGCCGGAACGCACGGCCACCGTCATCGCCGGACTGGTACTCATCGGCCTCGGCACCAAAATCCTACTGGAGCACCTGCTGTGGGCGGCATGACGAGATTTTTTTTCGGAAATAGTTGCGGAATGAGAAAAAGTTCGTATCTTTGCACTTCGAATCGAAACAAACAACATTCATTAATCACCTAAACAATAAACAATTATGCCTGCAAGAATCAGATTACAGCGTCATGGTAAGAAGAATCAGCCCTTCTATCATATCGTTGTTGCGGATGGTCGTGCACCTCGGGACGGAAGATTTATCGAGAAATTAGGCACGTACAATCCCCTCACCAACCCTGCAACCATCGTCCTCGATGTGGACAAAGCCTGCCAATGGCTCAAGAACGGTGCCCAGCCCAGCGAAACCTGCCGCCGCATCCTCAGCTATAAGGGTGTCCTGCTGAAACGCCATCTCCAGATCGGCGTCGAGAAGGGTGCCATCAGCCAGGAACAGGCCGATGTGAAGTTCAACGAGTGGCTGCAAGCCAAAGAGGCCAAGATAGCCAACGTTAAGAGCGAGACCGAGAACAAGGCCCGCACCGTGAAGAAAGAGCGCCTTGAGGCCGAGAAGAAGGCCAACGAGGCCAAGGCCGAGGCCGTCGCCGCCAAGCGCCGCGCTGCCGCCGAAGCCGAGGCTGCCGCCAAGGCTGAAGCCGAAGCCGCCGAGGCCAGCGCAGAGGAAGCCCCCGCTGAGGAGGCCCCTGCCGCCGAGGAGAACTAATCTTCACCTATTGACAACAAAAGGCGTGCCTCACAAGGCACGCCTTTTTAATACCGATAGACATGACTAAAGATGAATGCTACCAGCTGGGGAAAGTGACCAAAGCCTTTGGATACAAAGGACAGATGGTGCTGTTCCTCGACGTGGACACTCCTGAAGACTACGCCACGTTGGACTCGGCCTTCGTCGAGGTAAAGGGCAACCTGGTGCCTCACTTCTTCCATATCGACAGCTTAACAGGCAACAAGGCCGTCGTCACCTTCGAGGAACTCACCCCCGCCGAAGCCCAGGCTCTGGCCGGATGCGACCTGTACCTACCCCTGAGCCTGCTGCCCAAGTTGACAGGCAACAAGTTCTACTTTCATGAGGTGGTGGGATTCCGGGTGGTGGATGACGAAAAGGGAGACATCGGCATTGTGAAAAGCATCATCGACTATCCTGCACAACCCCTCTTCCAGATCATGAAAGGAGAGACAGAAATCCTCGTTCCGGTCATCGACCCTGTCATAAAGAAGGTGGACCGAGAAGGAAAGACTATCTTTATCTCCGCACCCACAGGACTGATAGACTTGTACTTGGGAGAATAGTAACAGGCTGTTGACAGATTTTTCCCCGACATGTCGGAAATTCTTCGTACCTTTGCAGTCGGAAACAGAGATATAGAATCCAAAGATAAATAAGAATATGGACACAAACCAAACACTTCCAGAGAAGAATTGCTACTCGGCCGAAGAGCTGCAGATGTTCAAGGAACTCATCCTGCAGAAGAGAGAAGAAGCCGTGCGCAACCTCGAGTTGCTGAACGAGGCCGTGGCCGGCAGCGAGAACGATGTGAACGACACCGCGCCCACCTTCAAGACCCTCGAGGAGGGGAGCAATGTGCTGTCGAAAGAGGAGAACTCGCGTCTGGCCGCCCGTCAGATGAAGTTCATCAAAGACCTTGACGCCGCCCTTATCCGCATAGAGAACAAGACCTACGGCATCTGCCGCATCACGGGGAAGCTCATCCCCAAAGAGCGTCTGATGATTGTGCCCCACGCCACGACGACCGTCGAGGGCAAGACCCTGGAGAAGAAACAGTCACGCCGATAACAGGCACTGTATAAAAGCAAGAGAGCCTGCGTCGGATGGCGCAGGCTCTTTCTGTTTACAGACGCGGGAGGGCGTCGATGAGGTGGCGAGTGTATTCCTCTTGCGGGTGGGCGTAGAGTTCGTCGGCGGGAGCCATCTCCACCAGCCGCCCCTGCCGCATGACCATGATGCGGTCGGAGAGGAACTTGACCACCGAGAGGTCGTGCGTAATGAAAAGATAGGTGTAGTCGTGCTGCCGCTTGAGGTCGTTGAGGAGGTTGAGCACCTGTGCCTGGACAGAGACATCGAGGGCCGAGACGCTCTCGTCGCAGACCACCAATTCGGGTTCCACGATAAGGGCGCGGGCGATGCATACGCGTTGGCGCTGTCCGCCGGAGAGCTCGTGCGGGTAGCGTCCATACCAGTCGGGAGAAAGGCCTACCTGCTGCATGAGTTCCTTGACGCGGCCCGCGATGCTAGTAGCACTAGTAGCGCTAGTAATACTAGTTCTATGTACTTTGAGGGGCTCGGCAATGGCTTCGCCAATGGTGATGCGCGGGTTGAGTGAGGAGTAGGGGTCCTGGAAGATTATCTGCATCTTGAGTCGGAGGGCCTTGCGCTGGGCCGAGGTCATGGCATCGAGACTCACGCCATCGTAAAGCACCTCGCCACCACTGCGGTCTATCAATCGCAGCAGGGCCTGTCCGAGGGTGCTCTTGCCGCAGCCCGACTCGCCGACAAGGCCGAGGGTCTCGCCGCGATAGAGGTCGAAAGAGACATGGTCGACGGCATCAAGGGTCTGGAGGGGCTTGCCGAGGAGGTTTTTCTTGAGGGTATAAGTGACACGGAGGTCGCGGACTTGCAGGAGGGGGTGGCTGGCGGGGTTTTCACACACTCCTCCGGCCCGTTGGGCCACCTCCCCTAACTTAGGGGAGGAGTGGGCGGAAGCCGGTATCTCTGGCTGCTCCCCTAAGTTAGGGGAGCTGTCAGCTTGGCTGACTGAGGAGTGTGTCATGAATTCCTCGACGGTGGGGAGGTGCTGGGGGCGGCTGTCGAGGGGTGGACGACAGGCCAGAAGTCCTTTGGTATATGGATGTTGGGGCTGGTGGAGCACCTGTTCCGCGGGGCCGGTCTCGACAATGTCGCCACGGTACATGACCATGATGTCGTCGGCCACCTGGGCGATAACGCCGAGGTCGTGGGTGATGAAGATGATGCCGATATTGTGCTTTTCCTGAATCTGGCGCAGCAGACGGAGGATGGCGGCCTGGACGGTGACATCGAGAGCCGTGGTAGGCTCGTCGGCAATGAGCACGTCGGGATTGCACATCAGGGCCATGGCAATCATCACGCGCTGTTTCTGTCCGCCGCTGATTTCATGGGGGTAGCTGTCGAAAATCTTTTCAGGGCGCGGGAGCATCACCTCGTTGAAAAGGTCCAGGGCGCGCTCGCGAGCCTCCTTGCGGCTCACTTTCTCGTGCATGAGAAGCATCTCGGTCACCTGCTCGCCACACTTCCGTACAGGGTTGAGGCTGGTCATAGGTTCCTGGAAAATCATGGCTATGCGGTTGCCGCGGATGCTGCGGAATCCTTCCTCGTCGAGGGTGAGGATCTCCTCGCCTTCCAATCGGGCAGAGCCCGTGACGGCGGCATTCCTTGGCAGCAGACCCATGAGGGCCAGGGAGCTGACGCTCTTGCCCGAGCCGCTCTCGCCTACAATGCCCAATGTACGGCCGCGCCGGAGGGAGTAGCCCACCCCCTTCACCACAGGCCTGCCATCGAAGGCCACGGTCAAATCTTCGACCTCAAGAAGCATGTTTTTGTCCATATTCACACATAGATAACGTGAGGTGGGGAAAAATAGTATGCCGACAGGGCAAAGAAAATTTTGCGTATTCGGAAATAATGTGTATATTTGCATCGTCTAAGGAAACAACAACAACAGTTATAATAACAATACAACTATGACAAAATCAGAACAATTCATGGAGATGGAAGCCAGGTATGGCGCCCATAATTATCACCCGCTGCCCGTCGTTCTCGCCAAAGGCGAAGGCGCATTTGTCTGGGACTGCGAAGGCAAACGTTTCGACTTCCTGTCGGCCTATAGTGCCGTCAACCAAGGCCACTGCCACCCGAAGATTGTCAAGGCCCTCTGCGACCAGGCCCACGAGCTGACCCTCAGCAGCCGCGCGTTCTATAACAACTGCCTCGGCGAGTGGGAGAAATATGTCACCGAGTACTTCGGCTACGAGAAGGTGCTGCCCATGAACAGCGGCGCCGAAGCCGACGAGACCGCCCTGAAGCTGGCCCGCCGCTGGGGTGTCGTCAAGAAAGGCATCAAGAACGACGAAGTGATGATTGTCTGCTGCGAAGGCAACTTCCACGGCCGCACCATCACCATCTGAGCAACGATCCCGAGAGCTACGCCAACTACGGCCCCATGACTCCCGGCTTCATCCGCATCCCCTACAACGACCCCGATGCATTGGAGAAAGTCCTCAAGGAGCACGGCGAGAAGATTGCCGGTTTCCTCGTCGAGCCCATCCAGGGCGAGGCCGGCGTGTATGTCCCCGATGAGGGCTACCTCAAGAGGTGCTACGACATCTGCCACAAGTACAACGTGCTGTTCATGGCCGACGAGGTGCAGTGCGGCATTGCCCGTACCGGCAAGATGCTGGCCTGCGACCATGAAGACGTGCGTCCCGACATCCTCATCCTTGGCAAGGCCCTCGGTGGCGGCGTTGTGCCCGTCAGCTGCGTGCTGGCCGACGACGACATCATGCTGAACATCAAGCCCGGCGAGCACGGCTCCACCTTCGGTGGCAACCCCATCGCCGCCAAGGTCTCCATCGCCGCCCTGCAGGTCATCAAGGAGGAGCACCTGATGGAGAACGCCGAGCGCCTCGGCAAGATTTTCCGCGAGGAGATGAGCAAATTCAACTCGCCCATGATTGAGAAGGTGCGCGGCAAGGGTCTGTTGAACGCCATCATCATCAAGCCCCACAACGGCAAAGAGGCTTGGGATGTCTGCCTGAAGATGCGCGACCTCGGTGTGCTGGCCAAGCCCACCCACCAGCACATCATCCGTTTCGCTCCCCCGCTGGTCATCACCGAAGCCCAGCTGCGCGAAGCCATGGAGCTCATCAAGCAAGCCATCAAGAGTTTCGAGTAAAAAGAATTCATCGCACAGGTCTGCCCATAAAGAGACAGGCCTGTGCTTTTATTAACCCTTAAATACCTTATTATTATGGAAGAAACTATTACTTCTGTGAACCCTTCCGCCATGCCGGAGAACAAAGCAATGCGTGCCTTCGCCAAAGGCGAACTGAAAGGCAACTGGACTCAGCCGGTGCTCTGCACCCTGGTGTACTTCATCGTCACCGGTGCCGTCAGCGCTATCCCTGTGGTCAGCTGGGTATCGTTCCTGATTCTGTGCCCCCTGACCTTCGGCTATGCCTTGACGTGCTTGAACTACATGCGTGGCCAGAACCGCGAGGAGATGGTGTCTCAGCCGTTCCAGGTCTTCAAAGAGTATGGCCGCACCCTCGGCACCTCGTTGCTGATGTGCATCTTCATCGCCCTCTGGAGCCTGCTGCTCTTCATCCCCGGCATCATCATGAGCTACGCCTACGCCATGACTCCCTACCTCATGAAGGACAATCCCGAAATGGGTGCCATGGAATGCATCAAGAAGAGTAAAGCCATGATGAAAGGCTACAAGTGGAAACTCTTCCTGCTTGACCTCGGTTTCATTGGTTGGATACTGCTCACCATCATCACCTTCGGCATTTACGGTTTCTGGCTCCAGCCCTGGATGCAGTGCACCCGCGCCAAGTTCTACGAGGAACTGAAAGCCCGTCAGAACTAATCCGACCTCATACAGATAGAAGAGAGAGCACCCGAGAGGTGTTCTCTCTTTTGTATATATGAGAAAATATCCGTATCTTTGCAGCATGAAGAAGACGACACTGCTACTGACAATCCTACTGATAACCACCTGCATAAGTGCCCAGACATTCCCCTTTCAGGACACGTCGCTGACGGTCAACGAGCGCGTGGAGGACCTCCTCTCGCGGCTGACGCTGGAGGAGAAGCTGTCGCTGATGCAGCACCGCAACCCCGCCATCCCCTCCCTCGGCCTGCCGGCCTACAGCTGGTGGAACGAGGCGCTGCACGGCGTGGGACGCAACGGGCGCGCCACGGTGTGGCCCATGCCCATCGCGCTGGCGGCCACATTCCGGCCCTGGGCGGTGCGCGGAGTCTTCATGCAGGTGGCCTACGAGGCAAGAGAGAAATACGACGAGGCTTACCAGGAGGACACTGCCAAGGCTTTGAGGGAGCCGACGGACTATGTGGGCGTCTCGTTCTTCACGCCCAACATCAACATCTTCCGCGACCCGCGTTGGGGGCGCGGCATGGAGACCTACGGCGAGGACCCCTTCCTCACCGCGCGGATGGGGCTGGCATGTGTGAATGGATTGCAGCAGGACTGGTTGGTACGCGACAGCGAGGGACTTGCGACGGCGGCCTGCCTGAAGCATCTTGCCGTGCACAGCGGCCCAGAGGGGGTGCGTCATGAGTTCGACGCACAGGTGTCGAACCGCGACCTGCGGACCACCTACCTGCCGGCCTTCGAGTACATCATCAAGAACAGCCGTGTGCAGCAGGTGATGTGCGGCTACAACCGCCTGAACGGCGAGCCGTGCTGCACCAACAACCATTTATTAGACAGCATCCTGCGCCACGAATGGGGCTACGACGGGCTCATCGTCACCGACTGCTGGGCATTGAACGACTGCTGGGAGCGCGATACCGTCATCCCACGCCACAAGACCCACGCCACGGCGGCACGCGCGGCGGCGGCGGCCTTCGGCGGCGAGGTGGACCTCGAGTGCGGCAGCGGCCTCGACGCCCTGCGCACGGCGGTGGACTCGGGCTATATCAGCGAGGAGAGAATCAACGAGCATGTGCGCCGCATCCTGAGAACACGGATGCGCCTCATGATGCCCCTGCCAGAGAAAGACCTGGCATGGATGGAAATAACCGACCCTGCGCCAGTCACGCCAGCAGACGTGGCCGCGGCAAGCCTGGTGCTGCTGAAGAACCAGGACGACCTGCTGCCTCTGCGCAAAGGGACGAAGATATACCTGGCGGGACCCAACGCCACCGACACCCTCATGCCCCTCGGCAACTACAACGGCACGCCGGAACACACGGTGAGCATCCGCGAGGGACTGTCGAAGCTGTTCACGCTGGTCGACAAACCCCGCGAAGCGGAGGTGATCGTCTACGCCGGAGGCCTCAACCCCCAGCTGGAGGGCGAGGAACTGCCCGTCGACATGCCGGGATTCTACAAAGGCGACCGTACCCGGATAGAGCTGCCCTCCGCGCAATGCAAGGAACTGAAGAAACTGCGGCGCAAGCACAAGCCCGTCGTCCTGCTGCTCTGCAGCGGGAGCGCCCTGGCCCTCGACAAGACGGCCCTGGGCTGCGAGGCCATCATCGCCTGCTGGTACGGCGGCGAGGCCATGGGGACGGCTATCGCGGAGAGCCTGGCGGGCAAATGCGACCTCTTCGGGCGCCTACCCGTCACCTTCTACAAGAGTACCCGCCAGCTGCCCGATTTCGCCGACTACAACATGGAGGGCCGTACCTACCGCTACATGGACGAGGAACCCCTCTTCCCCTTCGGCCACGGGCTGAACTACGGCAAGTACCATCTGGAGGAGGTCTCATACGATGTAGAGGAGCACCGCATCAAGGCACGCGTCGTCACCGACCGCGAGTCACCCGCCGGAGGAATGAGCCAGATTGTGCAGGTGTACTACGAAGAGGACGACGACCCGCAGGGCCCTCGCAAGACGCTCGTGGGCATCGACGAAGGCTCGTGCGGAGAGATTGACATCGAGATAGACCCCTTCTGGCTGCGCCTCTACAACGAGACGACAGGCAAGATGGAATACCCCAAGCCCGGCACGCCGCTGCGCCTCTGGGTCGGCCTCAGCAGCGACACGAAGGACTGCGAGGAGATAATAATTGTCGCCCCGGGACAATAAAAACCGAGGCTTGGCGTTAAAAAGGCAGCGGCGAGAACGCCGCTGAAATGCACGGAAAACACAAACACAAAACACCCACCTATGAAAAAACAAGACTGGTTAGTTATCCTGATTATCGTGGTCGTGCTGACCCCGTTCTTCATCCCCGCCACAGGCTTCTTCGCCTGGTTCTGTGCCGCCACTACCGCGCACCCCTACATCATGGCGTTCTTCAAGTTCGCCATCCTCGCCACCTTCGGCGAGATGCTCGCCCTGCGCATCCGCGAGGGGGTCTACAACAAGAAAGGCTTCGGCGTGCTGCCCCGCATGATGGTGTGGGGCTTCCTCGGCATGTGCATTGCCATGTCGATGGTCATCTTCAAAAGCGGCGTGCCCACCTTCCTCGGCTCAGTGGCCGACGCCCTGACGGGTCACGCCGGTCATGCCGCCGCCTACGCCGCCATCTTCAAGGCCGCTGAACTGACTTGGGGCAAACTGGGTGTAGCCTTCGCCGTGAGCGTGCTGATGAACAGCATCTTCGCTCCCGTGATGATGACCTTCCACAAGTGCACCGACATCCATATCACCGACAACGGCGGCACCGTGCGCGGACTCCTGCGCCCGATGAAGATGCGCGAGATTGTCAGCACCAAGGTGAACTGGGACGTGCAGTGGAACCTGGTTATCAAAAAGACCATCCCCCTCTTCTGGTTCCCCGCCCACACCATCACCTTCATCCTTCCCCCGACCTTCCAGGTGCTCTTTGCCGCCCTGCTGGGCGTGGCGCTGGGACTGATACTGGCACTTGCAGGAGGAAAGAAATGAAAAGGTGCCTGGTATTACTAGTGCTACTAGTATCACTAGTTCAACTAGTGGAAGCGCAAGGCTTCTCCTTCGACTTCCACGGCTTCGTCAACCCACACTACTATGCCGACAGCCGCAGCGTGGTGGGCGGGCGCGAGGACATGATGCTCTTCTACCCAAAGCCCATTGTGCGCGACAGCCTCGGCAATGACCTCAACGATGGCTGGCAGGCCGACATGCTGGCCATCACCGCCCGACTGGGACTCAAAATCAAAGGTCCCGAGATGCTGGGGGCTCTGACCAGTGCCTATGTCGAAGGCGACTTCACGGGTAGCACCAACGCCACCATCGACAACCTGCGCCTGCGACACGCCTACATCACCCTCGACTGGTGCAATAGCCAACTGATTATGGGCCAGTACTGGTACGCCATGGTTGTCCATGAAATCATGCCTATGACCAACCCCCTCAACATGGGAGCGCCGTTCCACTGCTATGCCCGCCAGCCGCAGGTGCGCTACAGTTACTTCCCCTCAGGCAACTGGGAACTCCTGGCCGTGGCCCAATGGCAACTGGACAATATGAGCCAAGGCCTCCTCAACGGCACGCCAGCCTCCAGCACCCTGTTTGCCCGCCACAGCATGATTCCCGAACTCAACGCTCAGGTGCGTTTTTTCACTGGCAAACTCCTCGTGGGCGCCGCCGCCAACTTCAAGACCATCCAGCCCATCGTCCCCGACCCCAAAGGAGAACTATACAGTTCCTTCACCTGGAGCCTCTTCGGCAAGGTCACCCTTGGCTCCGTCACTTTCAAGGCTCAGACCCTGCTGAACAACAGTCTCTACGAGGGCTGTTCCCTGGGCGGCTACCTGATGCTGGCCGACGGGGGTTTCCGCGACTGGCATTTCAACACCGTGTGGCTCGACATCGAGCGCAACCGCGGCCACTGGCGCCCCGGCATCTTCATGGGCTACGCCAAGAACCTCGACTACGGCAACACCGACTATGCCTATTGCTTCGGCCGCGGGCATGACATGGAATACCTCTGGCGCATCCAGCCCCGCCTCACCTACTCCACCGGCAACGGTCTCTCTTTCGTGGGCGAGGCCGAATACACCCGCGCGGGCTATGAAGAGCCCGTGGGCAACCTCCGCCTCTCATTAAGTGCCGTCTATGCTTTCTAACTACCATACCCATAGCAACTACTGCGACGGGAAGGTGCCGTTGCGCGAGATGGTCGACTTTGCCGTGACGCACGGGTTCGAGGAGCTCGGCTTCTCGGGGCACTCTCCCCTACCCTATCTCAACACCTTCTCCATCAAACAGGACCGCTACCTCGACTACTGCAACGAAGTGCGCGCCCTGAGGGACGAATATGCCGACAGGCTGAAAATCCATTTGGGGCTGGAAATAGACTACGTGCCGGGGCTCTGCGAGGACTTCCGGCCCCTCATCGAGACGGGCGGACTGGAATACACCATCGGGAGCGTCCACCTCATCCCACAGCCCGAGAGCATCGAGTATATCCGCAGCCACCCCACCGAGGCCGCCGACTACCTCTGGATGATTGACGGAGCCAAGTACGAGCGCTACGACGAAGGGCTGCAGCGGCTCTTCGGGGGCGACATCAAGCGGGGCGTGCGCGCCTTCTTCGAGCAGAACAACCGCATGATAGAGAGCCAGCGCCCCACCATCGTGGGACACTTCGACAAGATAGTGATGAACAACAAGGACCGCTACTTCCACTACGACGAGAAGTGGTTCCTCGACCTGGTCTACGAGACCGTACAGCTCATCCACGAGACGGGCTGCATCTGCGAGGTCAACACACGCGGCATCTACAAGGGGCGCCACTACGACTTCTACCCCGCCCGCCAGACGCTCCGCCACATGAACACGTTGGGCATCCCCGTCATCGTCAGCACCGATGCCCACCTGCCCGAAGACCTCCTCCACACCGAAGGGGCCTACGAGTTTCTCGAAGAGATAGGCTACCGCAACGTGCTGTTCCGCCCTCCACTTACAGCTTAAAGCTCAAAACTCACAGCTAAAGATTAATGCTGCTTGCGGCGGTCGTAAAATTCCGCCGTGGCGGTGAAGAAGGCATCGCCGCTGGAGTTGAGGGCTGTCTCGACAGAGTCCTGCACCACGCCGATGATAAATCCCACGGCCACAGCCTGCATGGCCACATCGTTGCCTATGCCGAATAAGGAACAGGCCATGGGGATAAGGAGCAGGGAGCCACCTGCGACACCCGAGGCGCCGCAGGCTCCGAGAGTGGCGATAACACTAAGAATCAGAGCCGAGGCAAAACTCACCTCGACACCCAGCGTGTTGGCCACGGCGAGGGTGAAGACGGTGATGGTGACGGCGGCGCCGTCCATATTGATGGTCGCGCCGAGGGGGATGCTGACAGAGTAGAAATCGGGGTCAAGGCCCAGTTTCTTACACAGGGCCATATTGATGGGGATGTTGGCCGCCGACGAGCGGGTGAAGAAAGCCTGCAGTCCACTCTCCTTCAGGCAGGTAAAGAGAAGAGGATAGGGATTCTTCCTCAGCATGAGGAACGAGATGAGCGGATTGAATACAAGGGCGTTGACCAGCATGCAACCCACCAGGAGGAGGAGCAGGTGGCCGTAGGTGGCGAAGACCTCCAGGCCGTTCTGCGACACGGTGGTGAAGACAAGACCCAGGATGCCGAAGGGGGCGAACAGAATGACCCACCGCACCACGCGCGAGACCACCTCGGCGAAGTCGCCCACCACGGTGAGGGTGCGCGACGAGGCCACCCGTCGGAGTGCCAGGCCGAGGATGACCGACCAGAAGAGGATGGCGATATAGTTGGCCGAGGCAATGGCGGCGATGGGGTTCTGCACCATGTTGGTGAGCATGTTGGTGAAGACATCCGACAACGAACCCGCCGAGGCCTCCATATCGGCCTGCGCGTCAAGCTGCAGGGTGACGGGAAAGAGAAAGCTGCCGGCCACGGCACACACCGCGGCGATGAAGGTGCTGAGGAGATAAATGCCTATGAGGTTGGTGAACCGGTGTCCATGACTTTTGCCCGGACGGGAAAGCGCCGACAGCACCAACACAGCCACAAGTACGGGCGCGATGGCCTTCAGGGCACTGACAAAGACTTTGCCGAGAATGCCGATGCCCGTCCATGAGGGCACAAGAAGCCCGAGGGAGGCACCAATGAGAAGGCCGATGAAGATGCGCAGCACGAGGCTGACAGAGGTGTACTTACGAAGGACGGTGGCGAGTTTCATCACTTTAGTGGACTATGAGTTCGTGAGGTTGGCCGTCGTCGACGAGGGCGATGGTACGCGTGGCGAAATCGGGAACCTCTGAGCGTTGGTAGTGGATGGTGTAGAGCGTGTTGCCGTAGCGATATTGCACTGTGAAGGAGGGCCACTCAGAGGGGACGCACGGGTCGATGGTGAGCTCGCTGCCCTGCTTGTGGAGGCCGAGAATATTCTCGATACCGGTCTTGTAGGCCCACGAGGCGGACCCTGTGTACCACGTCCATCCGCCACGGCCCGGATGCTGCGGGTTGGAGTAGATGTCGGCGGCGATGCAGTAAGGCTCGACCTTGTACTTGAGCACGTCGGCGAGGGTCTGCGTGCGGTGGATGGGGTTGATGAGGGAGTAGAGGAAATAGCCCATATCGTAGCGGCCTTCCTTGAGCTGGGCCATGATGTACCACATGGCGCCATGAGTGTACTGGCCACCGTTCTCGCGCACGCCGGCGGGGTAGTTCATGATATAGCCGGGCGAGGGCTGCGAGTTCTGGAACGGCGGGGTAAGGAGCTGGATAATCTCATGCTCGCGGTTGACAAGACGATTGTCTGTTTCTCGCATGACCGAGGCCTTCTGTTCGGGGGTGGCGACGTCGGTAAGGATGCTCCAAGCCTGCGAGATGAGGTCAATCTGGCACTCGGTGTTGTTCCTGGAACCCATCGATTGTCCATTGTCGTAGAAGGCACGGAGGAACCATGCGCCATCCCATGCGTTCTTCTGGAGTGCGTCGACCAAACGGGTGCGGAAGGTGGTGAGTTCCTCGCACCATGAGAGGTCGGCCCCTGGGGTTGTCTCCGTCAGTTTCTGCATCTTGGGAAGGATGTCGCAGAGGAAGAAGGCCACCCAGACGCTCTCGCCCCTGCCTTCGACACCGACACGCGACATGCCGTCGTTCCAGTCGCCACAGCCCATGAGGGGAAGCCCATGGACGCCCATGCGCGACATGGCGCGGTTGACGGCGCGGCGCAGGTGCTCGTAGAGGGTGACATACTCGAACCCGGCATCGGGGACTGCATTCTCCATCATTGAGAGCGGTTGGCTGGAGGCATAGTTCATGCCGCGTTCCGCCTCGCTGGGAGCCAGCTGGTCGGCCTGGCAGAAAGGCACCTGCTCGGTGAGGATAGATGTGTCGCCCGTGACCTTTACATACTGATAGGTGACAAAGGGCAGCCAGAGGTAGTCGTCGCTGAAGGTGGTGCGGGCACCAAAATGCATGGTTTCATGCCACCAATGGAGGACATCGCCTTCGGCGAACTGATGCGCGGCATGGTCGAGAATCTGCCGGCGGGCATAGGCGGGGTCGGAATAGAGCACGCTCATCACGTCCTGCAACTGGTCGCGGAAGCCCGTGGCGCCACCCACCTGGTAGAATCCTGCGCGGGCGAAGAGACGCGAAGAGTAGACCTGATAGAGGTACCAGCGGTTGAGCATATAGTTGAAGGATGTGTCGGGGGTCTCGATTTGGATGGTGGACAGTTTCTCTTCCCAGAAGGCCTCGACGCGGGCAAACTCGGCATTGATGGCCGGGACTGTGGTCGCCACGGTGGAGTCCGTCTCACCGGAAGGACTGACGCTCATGATGAAAGCCACCTCTTTCCCGCCTTGGGCCGGGACATCAATGGCCATACCCAGGCGTTTGCGGTTGGGATAGTCGAGGGAGACGTCGACGAGGGGTTCCGAGGCAGTGATACGAAGGGTAGTGTCGCGGTAGACGGGGTGATAGACGTTGCGGACATACATACTGTTGGTTTCCTTGTCCCAACGGGAGTAGAGGTAGCGTGCAGTCTTCTCCTCTGTGACGCCGAGGACAAGTTTATAGACCATATCGAGCTCCACGTGCATAGGCTCGGCGGTCTTGTTCTCCACCTTGATCTGATAGTACTTCTCCATACGGTCGACGGCCACGAAGAGACGCACCTTGACGGTCATATCGTCGTAGTCGGCATCAAAGGCCGAGAAGCCCTGGCCGTGGCGGGCTGTGGCAGGGAGGAACTGCCGTTTGTTGATGAGGAGTTTCTCACTGGCATTGTCGCGCACCATGTCGTTGCTCCAGCCCGTGAGCTTGAACTGCTGGGCGTTATGGGCAAATGTGAAGCCCGCCATGGTGGAGCTCACCACGCAGCCGAAGACGCCGCCTCCGCAGGAGCCATTCGCTCCCTGACGGTCGCGGTCGCCTCCTGCGTTGGCAATGACATTGACCCAAGGCGTGGGGGTGCAGGTGTTGGTCACCACATAATCGCGCCCATCGCGGTCGAAGCCGCCGTACTGGTTGTAGTAGGCCAGATGGCTCCAGAGGCGGTGTTCCTTGCGCGGGCGGAGGAGAGGGTGCTCTATCTTGTCCTGATAGTGCTGGTTGGCGGCCTCCCAACGGGCCAGCTGCTGCTCGATGCGCTCGTGGGTGTTGAAAGTAAGGCGCGCCACCGTGCGCAGGAGGGCGCGTTCGGCCGGGGTCACATTGCCGCCGTCGAGCACATACACATGTCCTGCGTCGGTGTGAGGGGCCCAGAGGTACTCGGTGTTGGCCAGATTGTTGATATAGTGCTTGAGACCTTCGCGGTCGCGCTCGTTGGCGTCGTTGATGAACACCAGGTCGAGGCGCAGACCGTGGATTTTGTAGTACTCGAAGGCCCGGAGCATCTCTTTGGCGAAGCCCGACTTCTCGACATCGTCAATCTCCATGAGGAGGATGGCGAGGTCGCCGCTGATGCCGAAGCGCCAGAGACCGCTCTGTGAGAGCGTGTTGGCTGCAAGGTACTCATTGCGGTTGTTGTCGAGGGTCGCCGTTTGGGCCATGTACTTGGCTATGTTGTTGTACAGGCGCATCTGCGACCCCTTGAGGAGGGAAAGCGTGGTGCGCATGTTGTTGAACACCGAGGCGGTGCTGAAGGCGTGGTCGATGTCGACAGAGTTCTGGTACTGCTCGGTGAGCTGGAGAAGCTGCTCGCGCGACTTGGAGAAGCCTGTGATGAGGTAAGCCTCGGTCTGCTTGCCCGCCTCCACATGGATGCGGCGGCGCATGCTCATGACGGGGTCGAGGGTGGTGCCCACAGTGCCCGAAAGGGTGCGGCGGCTGTCGATGATGTCGGGATGCCTCTGGCTGCCGGCGCGGCCGAGGAACTTCATTCGCGAAGTCTCGTACTCGACAAGGTCGGGCGTTTCGTCGGGGTTCCCGACCCAGAGCTTGTGAAGCATATAGTGCCGGGAGTCGTTGCCGCTGGGACGGTTGAAGAGGAGTGCCTGGTGCTCGGCATCGTACTCCGAGGTTATCTTCATGGCATTGAAGACGCGGTGTCCCTCGTCTTCGGCGGCGGGGGCGAGGACCACTTCGCCGTAGGAGGTAATCTCCAGGTCGATGTCGTTGGGCGTATTGTTGGTGAACGTGTAGCGGCGTATCTCGGCCGAGCGTTCCTTGAGGACGGTAATCTCGGTCTGGGTGGTGATGCCCTCGTCCGTGCGGAGGAACTTGATTTTGTCGCTGGCGAAGCTGACATGATAGCCAGAGGGCATCACGTCGAGGGGAGCGTAGGTCGCCGACCAGAGACGGTCGGTCCGCAGGTCACGGATATAGAGGTAGGTGCCATAGTGGTCGGCTGATATCTTGCGATAGCGGTTCAGCAGGATGTCGCGGTAGCGCGAGAAGCCGCTGCCCCGGTCGTTGAGGAAAACGGTATACTGACCATTGCTGATGACGCCAATCTCGGGGACGTTGGCGATGCCGTCATAATCACGGGCGTCGCTCTCGGTCTGCACCTTCGAGTACTGGTAACGCTTGTACTGCGTCACTTTCAGGTCGATATAGGGTTTCACCTGTGCCTTTTCCTTGAGGAGGGTCTCCATCGAGCGCATGGTGGCGTCGTGCATGAAATAGTTCTGCAGGCAGTGGTCGCCGAGATAGTTGGTCAGGGCAGCCAGAATCATTCCCTGATGGTGGGCGTAGTGGGCGCGGACGGTCACGTGGTCCTCCTCGTCGTAACTCTCGAAGAGGCCCATATCGCCGTCGTACATCCCCAGCCCCTTGAACAGCTGCAGGTTGTCATAGACAGCACGGTCATCTATGCCGATGGTCATCAAAGAGCTGTAGGGCGACACGACGATGCGGTCGGGCGTGGTGTTCTGGAATTTGAGGTAAGGCACGCCAAAGGCATGGTACTTATAGTTCTGGGCGTCGTCCAACTCGTTGTAAGCGGTCTCCGAGATACCCCAAGGGATGCCCGTGAGTTTCGAATTGCGGATGAATGCCCGCTGGGCGCGGATGGCGAAGCTGTAAGTCTCGTCCATCAGCGTGTGTTTGTACGTGGGGATGAAGATAAGGGGCATGAAGTACTCAAAGAGGGTGCCGTACCACGATGCCACGCCTTTGTAGCCCTTGTATTGCACGAGGGTCTTGTCGAGGCAGAACCAATGCTTGTAGGGCGCGTCGCCCTGGGCGATGGTGAGGAACGATGTGAGACGGGCCTCCGAGGCGAAGTTGTTGTAGTGGTAGGGCAGTAGCGTGTGTGACGACCAGTCGAAACCGATGCTGAAGACATCCAGCTCGGGGTTGTAGAGTTTCGAGAAGTCCGTCTGTTCGATGAGTTTGGCGACCCTCATTCCTAATTCCTCATTCCTCATTCCTAATTCCGCCAGGAATCCTTTCACCACATAGAGGCAGGCGACGAAGTTGCCCGAGTCGGCGGTGCTGACAAAGTAGTTGGGCAGTTTCTTCAGGCTGCTTATCTCGTACCAGTTGAAGAGGTGTCCGTTCCATTTCTCCAGCCGCTCGATGGTTTCAACGATATGTCCGATGCGTTTCACCGCCTCCTCGCGGGTGATGAATCCCAGTTGGGCGGCACTCACCACGGCGGTGAGGGAATAGCCTATATTGGTCGGCGAGGTCTTGTAGTCGGCCTTCTTCTCGCGGTTCAGCTGGTAATTGTCGGGGATGAGCCAGTTGTTCTCCCAGGTCACAAGGCTGTCGAAGAAGTGCCAGGTGTCCTGCGCCAGCTGACGCACCTCGGCGGTCTCCTTTTCCGTGAGGTGTTTCTTGTCCTGCGGGAATTTCTTGCCCAGCCAGTACATCAGGAAGGGGGCGCCCACCCAGGCCACACAGGCGAGGGCAGTGGCGATAATGGCCATGATATCACCGCCGGACAGCTCGCTACGGTTGCCAATCACCATGTAGGTCATGACGGCCAGCACTACCGAGCACACGTAGTTGAACCAGAACTTGCCAAGGTAGTCGCCAAGGGTGCCTTTGGTGCTCTTGGCGGCTTCGTCCGAGGTAATCCATGCCAGCAGGTCGTGATGCGAGAACCACATACGGTAGCAGGCGCGGACAAGGGCGTCGGTATACATCCATGCCTCTTTGGGCAGCAGGGCGAACTGGACGAGAGAACGATAGATAATCACCTTGAAGCCACGCATAAGGGTGGCGTAGTAGTGGTAGCGTTTGCCAAAGGAGGGCAGCTTGGTAATCTGGCCCAGGATGAAGAATACGATGGGGCTGGCCACCACGATGAGGGCCGCCAGCAGATACCATGCCGGGCTGATGTGGCTCTCCGTGCCGATGCCCAAAGCATAGCCTACAAGTATCATCACCATGACCGCCAGGCTGAGGACGCTCCGGCGCAGGTTGTCGAATATCTTCCAGCGCCCGATGGTGTTGACCTGGTTCTTGACCTTCTCGCCTTTCTCGTTGCGCACTGTGTTCTTCAGCCAGCCGATAATCTGCCAGTCGCCACGCGTCCAGCGGTGGTGGCGTTTAGCGTCGTCGATATAATTGGAGGGGTTGTCGTCGAAAAGCTCGAGGTCGTTGATGAGGCCGCAGCGGATGTGGCAGCCCTCGATGAGGTCGTGACTCAGGATAAGGTTCTCGGGGAAGGTCCCTTTCAGCACTTTCTGGAACACACGGAGGTCGTAGATGCCCTTGCCGCAGAACGAGCCCTCGTTGAAGATGTCCTGGTAGAGCTCGAAGCTGGCGGTGGTGTAGACATCCAGGCCGCCGAGGCCGGCGAAGAGCTGCGCGAAGCGGCTCTTGTTGGTCACCTCCACATCCACGTTGACGCGGGGCTGCATGATGCCGTAGCCGGAGTTGACGCGACGTCCGTCATCGCTGAGTTTGGCACGGTTCAACGGATGGGCCATGGCGCCGATGAGTTTCTGGGCGGAGTAGAGCACCAGCTCAGTGTCGGTGTCGAGGGTGATGATGAACTGTATGTCGGGTACTGCCCCTTCGCGCCAATGGCTGATAGTCTCGCAGCGGAAACGTTTCTCGCACTCGGCCTCGGTGGTCTGTCCCAGCACGAGGTCGTTGAAGTGCAGGATGGCTCCACGCTTGCGTTCGTGGCCCAGCCAGGTCTGCTCGCCCTCGCTCCATGCGCGGCGGCGGTAGACGAAGTTGAAGATGGGGGCACCGTATTTCTCGTTCAGCTCTTTGACTTTGGCGAGGCCGGCCTCGACCACCTCGTCGTCCCACGGGGCGTCGGCCTCCTTGTAGGAGGCGGCGTCGCCGATGAGGGTGTAGTAGAGGTTCTGCGGACGGCTTTCAAGACGCTGGAAAGCACGGTTCCCGCCATTCGGGTCGGGCCCTGCGCTTGAGGCCCGGTTGATATTGGAGAGGTAGTAGACCTCCAGCTGTTCGAGCAGTTCGACGGTCTTCGCCTTGTTTTTCAAGATGGTGGGCATGATGACCATCGTGGCGTATTCCTTGGGGATAAGTCCGTCCTTAAACTTAATCTTGAAGGTATTGACGGGCTTGTGTATGCGGTAGAGCAGCTGGTTGAAGAGGTCTATCACCACTTGGCTCATGGGCACCAGCATCAACACCGCCAGCAGCGCCGTGATCCACGACCAGCCGCCTGTGGCCCACCATGAGAAGGCCACACCTATGGCTGCGGAGGCCAACGCGACAATCCATATATACCAATGGGCGCGGGCGTTCCAGCGTTTGGGCGGGAACAGCTGCCAGCCCACATGCTCCTCCTTCTCGTCGGCCTTCTCCACAAGTTCCTTCACCAGGTCGTACTCCTTCATACCGCGTTTCTTGGCCAGGCGCACTATCTTGGCGCGGTAGTCATCCTTGGTGCGGTCGTACATCTGGTCGTACATCCCGCATTTCTCGCCCTTGAGCATGCGCTCGGAGAAACTGACGGCATCCAGCAGTTCGGCCATCGGCAGCTTGGTCATCTTCTTCAACGAGTTGAAGAGGTTCATGATCATCAGGTTCTGCCGCGACGCCTCGTTCAGGTAGTCCATGCTGGCGTTGCTCTTGTCGGTCAGCATGTAGTGATAGGCCTTTGTCTCTTCCATCTGGCGGCAGAGGCCCGCCAGTTCCTTGATGAGCACGTGCTTCACCAACGGCAACAGGGCGCACACCTCGGGGTATGTCAGATAGTCTTTCTGTTTCACCTGCACCTGACTCAGGTAGCGGAACAGGAGACCCTTGTCAATCTGGTAGTGGCACTTTTTCAGGAAGCCCAGCAGCAACTGCTCCAGCGTCGCGATGCGCTTCATGCCGATGCGGCGGAATTCGCGGCTCTTCAAGTCCACCTTCATCACCTTCTCCTGCTCGCTGATCATGTAATAATTGTCGAGCACCCATTCGTTGGTGCTTCCCACGAGCCGCTGGCTCTTGGTCTCTTCGACCAAAAGCATATAATACCTCGTTATCTCAGTAACACTCTCTTTGAAAGTTCTGTAAGTACTCTTCATACCCGTTATTTGTTGCGTTATCAAGGGTACAAAGATACGCTTTTTTTTTAGAATACATACTTTATTGAAGGATTTTGTGTATCTTTGTCTCGCGCTTCACGTTGAGCCAAACCAGAACAAACAATTATGGATAAGCATCTTGCGCACTCTCTTCGCAATAAAATTCTCCGCCCGTCGACTGTCGTGGCGTTCATTTTTCTCTTGTGCTGCTGTCCTGGAGGATTGCGGGGGCAGGAGCTGACCTATGGGATGGACCCGGCGCTTGACTCGGTGGCTTTTGCCCGATTCCGCACACGGATGGACAGCATCCGCCAGCACCGTCCCACGGTGGCTCTCGTGCTCAGCGGCGGCGGCGCCAAAGGTGCGGCCCATATCGCTGTGCTGCAACACCTCGACAGCATCGGCCTGCGCCCCGACCTCATTGTCGGCACCAGCATCGGCGGACTTGTGGGCGGACTCTACTCCTGCGGCCACAACGGCAAGGAGCTCGAGAAGCTCTTCCTCGCCCAATCGTGGGACACCCTCTTGCGCGACCTCATCTCCACCCGCTACGATGCCTTGACTCAGAAAGACTTCGATGCCCGCTGCCAGATATCCCTCCCCTTCGGCCATCTGAACCGCGACTTCTTCGCCCAACGCGGCCGCGAGAGGAACTTCCGCCGCAACATCCTCGTCAGCGGCGCGGTGCAAGGACAGAACGTCTCCAACCTTCTCGGGTCGCTCATCATAGGGCACGCCGACGAGTGCAACTTCCTCGACCTCCCCATCCCCTTTGTATGTGTGGCCACCGACATGGTCTCCGCCCGCCCCAAGATATGGCATTCGGGCAGTCTGGCCGTGGCGATGCGCTCCACGATGTCCATCCCCGGACTCTTCAGCCCGGTGAAAACCAACGACATGGTGCTGCTGGACGGTTCCATGCGCAGCAACTTCCCCGTCGAGGTGGCACGGACGCTGGGGGCCGACACGGTGATAGGCGTCGACATCTCGGCCCCGTCGCTGCAGGCCTACGAGATGAACACCCTGGTGGACATCATCGCCCAGACTACCGACGTGCTGGGTCGCGAGACCTACGACGCCGCTGTGCGCAACACCGACATATACATACGGCCCGACCTGCGCGAGTTCTCCCTCCTGAGTTTCAACGAGGCCGACATCCGCTCCATGATACAGCGCGGCCGCACGGCCGTAGGCCAAGCCACACCCCGCCTCGCCACCCTCAATGCCGATTATCGTCAGCCGGACACCGGCCAATTCTCAATTCCCAATTCTCGACTCTCAACTCTTGATACCATCCCCATTGCCGCCGTCAGTTTCATCGGCATCGACAACAAGGCCAAGACCTATCTGCTGCATCTTCTCAACCTCGGCGACCGCGTCACTGTCGGCGACGTGGAGGACGCCGTCGATGTGATGATGGGCACCAAAGCCTTCGGGATGGTGACCTACCAGTTCATGGGTCCCCGCCCACCCTACATCCTCCAGTTCACCTGCCAGCCCTCGGCCGTCAACACACTGGGCGTAGGTGTCCGTTTCGACACCCCCGAAATGGGTGCCATACTCCTGCAGGTGGGCTTCAACACCCACAGCCTCACCGGCAGCCGCGCTCTTATCGAAGGACGCCTCGGACAGCGTTCCTTGCTCAAGGCCACCTACGGCTTCCGCAGCCGCGACGGCCTCGGATTCGGGGTCTCCGCCTCGACAGAGCACATACGCCACGGCAGTTTCTCATGGGAGGAATACGACTACCAGACCAGTTTCCGCCACAACCGTGGCGAGACCTTTCTCGATGTCTCCTCATGGAAGAAGTACAACCTCCGCGCCGGCGTCCTCATCGACCACTGGCACCTCTACTCTTTCCTGTCCGACAACAGTCTCCCCGGCATGGGATTGGACTCCCTCGGACACGACAATGCCTACTTAGCCCTCTTTGCACAATCGCGCTCCGACACCTACGACGACCCCTACTTCCCCACCAAGGGACTCCGTTCCGACCTCCAGGCCCGCTTCTTTTTCCCGGCTTTCATCATGCCGACACCCTTCTTCTACACACTCTCGGGCAACATCGGTGCGGCGCTCTCGACCGGCCGCTTCACATTCCAGCCCTACGCCGCCGCGCGCTATGTCAGCATCACTTCCGCCCCCTACATGAACGCCCTGTCGGTCACCGCCTCCTCACGCATTTTCGAGCATCAGATTCCTTTCATAGGACTTGGCGACGCCGTAATCTGCCAGCGGCTAATATCGACGGCGGGACTTTCCCTTCGGATGAATGTAACTGGCAAACATTACATTGCGCTCCTCGGCCAGGCACTGCACCAGAGCGACGAACTCTACAGCCACTTCCTCGCCGACCGTTCCTCGTCGGCCCTGGGCCTCGGCCTCGAATACGCCTACCGCTCGCCCGTGGGACCCTTGCGCCTCATAGGCCACTGGTCCACCTTCGACCACAAATTCGGCCTGCTCCTCAACCTCGGCGTGGACTTCTAAAGAACTGTAAGCTGTGAGTTTTGAGTTTTGAGTGGGGCGCCAGCCACTCCTCCCCTAAGTTAGGGGAGGTGCCCGAAGGGCGGAGGAGTGTGTCTTTCAATTCCCTAGAGCGGCATCCAGATGACCTTTTTGGTCTCGAAAAACTCCTCTTCGTAGAAGTCGGTGATGTCCCATGTGCGGACTTTCTTTCGGAAGGGAGCCAGCTCGGCGGTGAGATCGCCGCCCTTGAGGTAGAGGATGCCGTTGCGCAGATTGTGGAAATGGCAGTCCGACACTTTCCCCCGCACCCACTTGGTGAATTCCGACAGGTCGGTGACGGCACGAGAGACGATGAAGTCGAACTCCCCTTCGACTTGCTCTGCGCGGATTTGCTCGGCGCGGGCGTTCTCGAGCCCGAGCTTGTCGATGACATCGCTCACCACCTTGATTTTCTTTCCGATGGAGTCGACCAGGAGGAATCGAGCATGGGGGAACATGATGGCCAACGGGATGCCCGGGAAACCGCCGCCGGTGCCCACATCGAGCACTTCGGCCATGGTCTTGAAGGGCTGCACCTTGGCGATGGCGAGGCTGTGGAGGACGTGGTGCTCATAGAAATGCTCCATGTCCTTGCGCGAGATGACGTTGATCTGGGCGTTCCACTCCTCATACAAAGGCAGCAGGGCGGCAAACTGTTCCCTCTGCCGCCCCGTAATCTCCGGGAAGTATTTCAGAATGAGATCCAATTCTCAATTCTCAATTTTCAATTCTCAACTCTACAGGTACGCCTGCAGGTGTTTGCTCTTGCTGCTGACGCGAAGGCGTTTGATGCCTTTCTCCTTGATTTGGCGGACACGCTCGCGTGTGAGGCCGAACTTCATGGCAATCTCGTCGAGGCTCAGGGCGTGAGGCATGCCGATGCCGAAGTACATCTTGATGACCTCGCGCTCATACTCGGTGAGGGTCGAGAGGGCGCGCTCAATCTCTTGCGAGAGTGACTCCTGCATCAGGGCGCTGTCGGTGGGCGGGGTGTCCTCGTTGGGCAGCACGTCGACGAAGTTCACGTCCTCGTCGGCCACGAGGGGTGCGTCGATGGAGATGTGGCGGCCCGAGATGCCGAGGATGCTCTTGATTTTCTCCTCGGGGATGCCGAGCATCTCGGCCAGCTCCTCCTCCGATGGCGGGCGCTCGAGTTCCTGCTCGAGACGGCTGATTTCCTTCTTGAGTTTGTTGAGGGCTCCGAGCTGGTTGGAGGGCAGGCGCACGATGCGCGAGTTCTCGGCGATGGCCTGGAGGATGGACTGGCGGATCCACCACACGGCATAGGAGATGAACTTGAAGCCACGGGTCTCGTCGAAACGCTTGGCGGCCTTGATGAGACCGACATTACCCTCGTTGATCAGGTCGGGCAGGGAGAGGCCCTGGTTCTGGTACTGCTTGGCCACAGAGACAACGAAACGCAGGTTGGCCTTCGTCAGTCGGTCGAGCGCGGCCTGGTCGCCTTGCTTGATGCGCTGGGCCAGCTGCACCTCTTCCTCGGGCGAGAGAAGCTCCTCGCTGCATATATCCTGCAGGTACTTGTCCAACGACTTAATGTCTCTGTTAGTGATAGAATGGGTAATTTTCAGTTGTCTCATAAATCCGCTTTTTTTATCCTTTTTTACCCATGTAACGCGGAATTGCCGAAAATGTTTCATGGAAAAGAAAAAAAGTTTTATTTTCATTTCCCTCTCCATTGCCGCCCCCTCGCCGACGCCTCGTAACGGAGTTTTTTCTTCCATGTTTGTTCTTCGTTTGTTCTTCGATTGTATTCCGTTTTGAAAACGAAGAAGAATCGAAGAACAATCGAAGAACAAACGAAGAAGAAACGAGCCCACGGCAAAGGCGCGGCAAAGCCGCCCCGACCCCATAGGAAAGTTGCGGCATAAGGAGGGAAGCCTGTTGGGGATGCCACAAAAACGACAGGCCTTTTCCTGCAGTGACGGATGGACTTTCTGCCCCGTTAGCCAATCAAGTTTGGCCATATAAAAAAAAAGTTGTATATTTGCACTTCATTAGACAGACACGAAGACGATATGTTCGAAAGTATTAGTAGCAAGATAGAGAAAGCGTTACACACGCTGCGCGGAAAAGGAAGCATCACCGATATTAATGTCGCCGAGACCGTCAAGGAGGTGCGCAAGGCCCTGCTGGACGCCGACGTGAGCTACCCCGTGGCAAAAGAATTTACCGACAAGGTGAAGGCCGAAGCCATGGGCCGCAACGTCATCCAGAGCATCGAACCCGGACAGTTGATGGTGAAGATTGTCCACGAGAAACTGACCGAGCTGATGGGCTCGGAGGCCGTGGATATCAACATCAAAAGCCAAGCCGGACAGCCCGCAGTCATCCTCATCGCCGGCTTGCAGGGTTCCGGTAAGACCACCTTCAGCGCCAAGCTGGCCTACCACCTGAAGAACAAACGGGGCAAGAACGTCATGCTCGTTGCGGGCGACGTGTACCGTCCCGCCGCCGTCAGCCAGCTGCAGACCCTCGGCGAGCAGGTGGGCGTGCCCGTCTTCACCGAGGAGGGCAACACCAACCCCGTCGACATCGCCCAGAAGGCCCTGCGCGACGCAAAACTGAAGGGCGTCAACGTGGTCATCGTCGATACCGCCGGCCGCTTGGCTGTCGACGAGCAGATGATGGACGAGATTGCCAGCCTGAAGGAAAACCTCAAGCCGCAGGAGACCCTCTTCGTGGTCGACTCGATGACCGGCCAGGACGCCGTGAACACCGCCAAGGCCTTCAACGAGCGCATCGACTACGACGGCGTGGTGCTCACCAAACTCGACGGCGACACCCGCGGCGGCGCGGCCCTCACCATCCGCTACTCCGTCCAGAAACCCATCAAGTTCGTCGGCATCGGCGAGAAGATGGACGCCCTCGACGTGTTCCACCCCGACCGCATGGCCAACCGCATCCTCGGCATGGGCGACGTGGTCTCCCTCGTGGAGCGCGCCCAGGAGCAGTACGACGAAGCCGAGGCCCGCAAGATACAGAAGAAACTCATCCACAACGAGTATAACTTCGAGGACTTCCTCTCGCAAATCGCCCAGGTGAAGAAGATGGGCAGCATGAAGGACCTCATCGGCATGATTCCCGGCATGGGCAAACTGACCAAAGACGTGGAGATTGGCGACGACGCCTTCGTGCCCATCGAGTCGATGATCGGCAGCATGACCCCCTACGAGCGCCGCAACCCCTCGTGCCTCAACGGCAGCCGCAAACAGCGCATCGCCGCCGGCAGCGGCCGCAGCATCCAGGAGCTCAACCGCTTCCTCAAGCAGTTCGAGGAGACACGCAAGATGATGCGCACCATCAGCACCAAAGGCAAACTCCCCCAGCCCCAACGCCGCAGGCGGTAGAAGAAAACTAAAAGGTAAAAAAAAAGGGCGGGAACCACTCACACATTCACACATTTACACATTCAAACATTCATCATACTATGCAGATTTTAGACGGCAAGGCTTTGGCCCTGCAAATCAAAGAAGAGATAGCCAACGAAGTGCGCCAGCTGAGAGCCAAAGGCATGCGCGCGCCCCATTTGGCAGCAGTAATCGTCGGCACCGACGGTGCCAGCCAGACCTATGTGGCCAACAAAGAGAAATCCTCGCACGAGGTGGGATTCACCTCCTCGGTCTACCGCATGGCCGAAAGCACCACAGAGGAGCAGCTTCTCGAGACCATCCAGTTCCTCAACAACGACGAGGAGATTGACGGATTCATCGTCCAGCTGCCCCTGCCCAAGCACATCAACGAGCAGAAGGTCATCAACGCCATCTCGCCCGACAAGGACGTGGACGGTTTCACCCCCATCAACATCGGCCGCATGGTGCTGGGCGAAGAGGCTTTCGTCCCCGCCACCCCGATGGGCATCTGCACCCTCCTACAGCGCTACGGCGTGCCCACCAGCGGGCAGCACTGCGTGGTGCTGGGCCGCAGCAATATCGTCGGCACTCCTGTGGCCAACCTGCTCAGCCGCAAAGGCGTGGACTGCACCGTCACCCTCTGCCACAGCCGCACCAAAAACCTGCCCGAACTGACCCGCCAGGCCGACATCCTCGTGGCAGCCATCGGCAAGCCCAAGTTTGTCACCTCCGACATGGTCAAGGAGGGCGTCACCATCATCGACGTGGGCATCCACCGCATTCCCGACGACACCAAGAAGAACGGCTACAGCATCATCGGCGACGTGGACCACGCCAATGTCGACAAGCATTGCAGCGCCGTGACCCCCGTTCCCGGCGGCGTCGGCCCCCTCACCATCGTCTCACTCCTCCAGAACACTCTGAAAGCCTACAAAAAGAAGCTGTGAGTTTTAAGTGATGCGACAGCCAGCTGCTCCCCCTATGAGAGCGGTCTCCAGTGGAGACCGCGAGGGCGACGAGGCGAATAGTCCGAGGAGCCGAGCCACTCCTTGCCTCCAAATCCTCCTCATGCTCCCCGAAGGGGGGAGGAGTGTGTCAGAAACTCAAACCTCCAAAAGATAAACAAGCAACGTGCCACCGCGGACCATGAAGGTCTCAGCGGTGGCTTCATTTAATGTCCCTTGCCACCACTGCGTGAGGCAGCGTCCGTCGACAGGCCACTTCAGCCCTTCCAGCGTGACAGGCACATCGGGCGTGAGCGAGATGATGGACACTTGCTGCCCTGGCCACGTCGCGATGCGGGCCTCGCCCCGCACGGGGAGGAATGTGCCATAATCCGTCAGCAGGCGGAACGCGATTCCGGGGTACTGCTCCATATAATATGCCAGCAGGCTGATGTTCCCCAGCGTGTGGTCCTCCCTCAGCCCTGTTGCCCCGAGAATCGTGATGCAGTCAGACTGCACCCCCTCGACAGCGCGGGCATCCCGTTGGGACCCGGAGGAGCGTAATTCCTTCACCACATACTTCACCGACTTGGTCAAGTCGTTGTATTCCTGTTCCTCCACCTTGACCCGCACGAAGTCGATTCCCATGGCCTCGGCCTCTTTCAACACCTCGGGCGAGAGAGAGTCCCCGTCGCCCACCACGGCGACCGGCTGCCGTCCTTTCCCTTCCCACCTGATGTATTTTTCGAATGCCCCGTCACAGCAGACCACCCTGTCGGCGGCTGCGAGAGTGTCGAGAAGACTCTTTCTTTGCGGGAAATCCCCATTGGCTATTATCGTGATATTCATAACAATTGGACGCTTGTGCAGAAAAGTATCCGAATGCAAAAGTACAAATAATCCCGCAATATCGGAAAAAAATCGTACTTTTGCAGTTTGGTATGGAATCCATCAAGAAGATATACAAGCGGGGCTACGGCCCTTCGAGCAGCCACACGATGGGGCCCCACAGGGCCGCGGAGCTCTTCAAGGGAAGGGCGCCACAGGCTGTGCGCTACCGCGTGACGCTCTACGGCTCACTCGCCGCCACCGGCAAGGGACACCACACAGACATGGCCATCCGCCGCGGCCTCGCGCCCACGGATGTGGAGATTGTGTGGAAGCCCGACATCGTCAAGCCTTTCCACCCCAACGGGATGCTTTTCGAAGCACTGGACGCCGACGGCAACACAATGAAAGACTGGCTGGTGTACAGCATCGGCGGCGGCGACCTCTCTACTGAGAAGGGTCTCGTTCCGATAGATATACCTGCCAGCGGGTTCCCCGTCTACCCCCACAACACCATGACCGAAGTCATGGAATACATGGCGAAAGAAGGCCTCGGTTTCTGGGAGTATGTAGAGCGTCACGAGGATGAGAGCCTGTGGGACTACCTCGAAGCCATGTGGCAGCAGATGCAGCTGACCATCGAGGCCGGACTGCAGAACGACCGCGTCATCCCCGGCGGCCTGCACCTGCGCAGCAAAGCACACCAATACTATATCCGCGCCTCGGCATTCAAGCCTTCCCTCCAGAGCCGCGCGCTGGTGGCCGCCTATGCCCTCGCCACCAGCGAGGAGAACGCCTACGGCGGCATGATTGTCACCGCACCCACCTGTGGCTCGTCGGGCGTGCTCCCCGCCGTGCTCTACCACCTGAAGAAAGCCCACAACTTCAGCGACACAGAGATACTCCGCGCCATGGCTACAGCGGGCATCTTCGCCAACGTCATCAAGTCCCTGGCCTCCATCTCGGGTGCCGAAGTGGGCTGCCAAGGTGAGGTGGGTAGCGCCTGCGTGATGGCCGCCGTGGCCGCCAACCAACTCTTCGGCGGGAGCCCCCAGCAGATAGAATACGCCGCCGAGATGGCCATGGAGCACAACCTGGGCCTGACCTGCGACCCGATGTGCGGACTTGTCCAGATTCCCTGCATCGAACGCAATGCCATGGCCGCCCTCCGCGCCCTCGACATCAACATCTACGCCATGATGAGCGACGGCAAGCACATCATCTCTTTCGACAAGGTGGTGCGCACCATGAACCGCACCGGCAAGGACCTCCCCAGCCTCTACCGCGAGACCTCGATGGGCGGCCTGGCCGTGGATAATTGAGAATTGGAAAATGAGAATTGAAAATTGAAACCCGCGATAGCCACTCCTCCCCTAAGTTAGGGGAGGTGCCCCAAAGGGGCGGAGGAGTGTGTTAAGAACTAAGAATTAAGAGCTAAGAAGTAAGATAAATAAAGACACAAGAAATATGAAGAAAATCATCCCTTCCCTTTTCCTGATGGTTGCCGCCCTCGGCGCCAGCGCCCAGACCCAGGCCACGGAAGAGCCTGTACGCAACCTTCAGTTCTCACTCCCCATCTGGCCCGAAAAGGTGTGGCCGTCGGAGTACGCCAACTACAACAACGACGTGCACAACTGCTGCGAATGGCTGCTCAACGCCGCGGCGGGCTACAACGCTCCCAAGCGCGAGGAATGCACCAATTTCCTCCTTCGTTGGCTGGAAGGCTCACCGGAAGTGAGAGTCTATCTTGTCGACGGCCTGGTAGACGTGAACAACCCCGACCTTCTCATTGCTTATATCGCCGCCTGGACGCGCCACGAACTCGACAATCCCGAGGACAGCCCCCTGATCTGCGCCAACGTGGCAGTGGACGAAATGCTGAAGTACTACGATGAGAACAGCCAAGTCATCGGGAAGTCCAAGCTGGTCAAGAAACTGCTGAAACTCCGTTCCCAGAGCAAACTCGCCCCATACGTGAAGCAATGCCTGCTGGGAAAATGAAAAAGGATCAACCCTCAACCTAATTCCTCATTTCTCATTCCTAATTCCTAATTATGAAACACTCCCTCCCCCTTTTAGCTTTTAGTTTTTACCTTTTAGTTTCCCTGTCCTCCTGCACCACCAAGGAGCCTGCCCCCGAGCCCTTCAACCTCAACGGCACCTGCTGGACCGACGGCTACGAATTCTTCGTCGGACAGCCCGACACCATCACCAACGACAGCACTCTCCTCCTCTTCATCGGAGGCAACCTCCACGAAGGGGGCTACGGATTCGCCCTGCAGCGCCTCTCGGCCGACACCTTCCTCATCCGGGCCATCCCCGGCTCGCCCATGGTGGCCGTGGGCATGGAGGGTGACACCGCCACCCTCGACAGCCTCGCCAGCGGACGCATCCTCGTGTGCCACCGCCCCAACGATCCGGAATGCGACACCCTCGAGATGTACGACCCCGGCGACATGACGCCCTACGACGCCTTCGCACGCATCATCCTCCAGAAACGCCTCGACGACCTGAAAGGCATCTACACTGACGCCAAGAGCGGCATGACCTTCGAGTTCGCCGACACCCTCTTCATCCGCACTCCCAGCAACGGCAAGGCCGACACCGCCACCTTCCACATCTTCTATTCTTTCGACATGCCGACCCACGCCCTCATCCTCTCCTCGGGCGAGAAGCTCTGGTATGAAAAGACCGCCGTCGGCCTCGACCTCTTCACCGCCAAATACTGGATTGCCGAGGAAGATTACTCCCAGGACAAGCCCCTCTACCGCCTCACACGGCAGTAAGCCTTATGAACGTACCATAAGAAAAGCGTCCGGGTTTTGAACCGGACGCTTTTCTTATAGACAGACTGTAATCAGTCTTTCTTGCAGCCCTTCTTGCAGCAGCATTCACCGACGAGGCACTTGTATGCCAGACCGGCGAGGGCGGCACCCACGAGAGGCGCAACGATGAAGAGCCACAGCTGGCCGCAGGCGCTCCAGCCGTCGGCATTGCTGAAGATGGCCTGGCTGATGCTGCGGGCAGGGTTGACGCTGGTGTTGGTCAGGGGGATGCTGACGAGGTGGATGAGCGTCAGGGTGAGACCGATGGCGAGGCCGGCAGCCTTGGTGTTGCTGCGCTCGTCGGTGGCGCCGAGGATAACCATCAGAAAGACAAAGGTGAGCAGAGCCTCGACGAGGAAGGCACCCCACATGGAGACACTCTGGTAGTCGGCATTGCCCGTGGCGGCGGCGAAGTCGGCACCAAAGCCGTTGGCGGCGAAGACTCCCGTCTGTCCCAATCCCGCTGCATGCCAGACGGCATAGAGGACAGCACCGGCAACAATGGCGCCGATGACCTGGCTCACCCAGTAGAGAAGCATGTCCTTGAAGCTCATACGTCCATTGACCCACACGCCGAACGAGACTGCGGGGTTGAGATGGGCACCACTGATATGGCCTATGCCATAAGCCATTGCGATGACGGTGAGACCAAAGGCGATAGCGACGCCCAGGAATCCGACATGTCCGAACAGCGCGGTACCGCAGCCGCCAAGGACCAGCACGAAGGTTCCAAGCCCTTCAGCAAACATTTTGTTACAAATCTTCATGGTACAATAGGTTTAATTGGTTAATACTTTAGCCCCTTTAACGAAACCTAACATAATTTATTGTATCCTTCGCAACAAAAAACAAGCCGGTGTAGGCTCTAACTGGACAAAAGAAAGAGCTGTCCTTTCTTTCAGGAAACATCGTAGAAATACGGTTTTCCACGAATAGAACAAATTATTTTTCGCTGAATGGAAAAAAATGAGTACTTTTGCAAATTGAAAACATCCACTATCATGATCCCCAAAAGAGTCACTTTTCAAATATAACGTAAGAGAGGAGGGAATACAACTATGAGCACACAGCAGATAACCCAGACCATCGCCGACTACTTCAAGACACAACCTGTCTTGAAGGCGTGGCTTTTTGGTTCCTTCGCCCGTGGCGAGGAGACCCCCCGTAGTGATGTGGATATACTTTTTGTGCCGGACTATGCTTCAGGCAAACCGTTCACGCTGTTTACCCACGGTGGTATGCTGATGGACTTGCAGGAACTATTGGGTCGTGATGTTGATTTGGTAGTGGACGGTACGCTTCGCCCATACGCTGAGAAAACTGCCAACCGCGATAAAATACTGATTTATGAGAGAAAGAGCGAGAGATAAAGGCCGATTGGAGGACATTCTTGAGTACTCCGAGAATGTGACGAGATTTATCAACGGCCACACCTTTGAGTCGTTTGTCGCCGACAAAGTCACCTACTATTCTGTAATGAAGAACGTGGAGATTGTGGGTGAAGCGGCTTATATGTTGAGCAAAGCTTTCAAGAAGGCACATCCCGCGACTCCGTGGAAAGTAGTTCAAGGTATGCGTCATGTTCTGGTGCATGACTATGCTACAATTGACGACAAGGAACTCTATAACACCGCAATCAACGGCATTCCCGAACTACGTGAGCAGGTGGCCAAGTACCTCGCCGACACCGATTGGGAGGCATGGGAGTCTGCTCCCGACGACTACGAGGACTCCGTCGACGAAGAAATGGCGAAACTTGCCCGCCGCATGAAGGCCGACGGACTGACGCCTGAATTGATTACAAAATACACAGGACTGACAGCGGAAGAAATAGAGAGATTGTAAGCGTGAAATTGATAAAATGAATATGACATAAAACGTAGAAATAGAAAAGAAATAGATAGAGCTTGAAGTGCTTGTTCTAACGAGTAAAGACTGGTAATCATTACGGAACTAGAATAAGTTTACGGAAAGTTCACGCATTGGCGTGAAGCATTCGTACCTTATTTGTTCCAAGGCTTTTTACCAGTCGCCTACTCGTAAATAAGGATTCACAAACGAAGGTTTCGCGCCTTTTTTATATTCTTATCACGACATCGGCTTCCTGCACTATGAACTGTAAGCTGAATTTGTTTAATCATTATAAAACTGTAGAGGCAACAGGATAAAAACGCCAATAAAAAACAATGAAGAGAATAATACTTGTGTGCATCACCTTTCTGTGTATAGGGAATATCCATGCTCAAAAACTAGACTTCAAATACTGGGATAAAACTGGTGAGTATGCATACGCCCACAAAATCATCATACCAACAAAAAGTAATCTAATAACTCTCGTTGATTTGTCACAATCAAGTTTTATTTCACTAATGAAACAATATGGTTATTTCCAAGATGCTAATATGGTAGAACCTTCTGACTATACTTTTGCTGCATTTTGTAATTATAGTTTGGACTTTTACATGGAACCCTTAAATGGATTTGGAACAAACACTATAGAACAGAGTGAAATTCGAAAATGTGTTAGGTTCATTGGTAAAATGAATAATCTTTCTCCCCGCGATGCATTAACTAATCTTGCAAAGGAATTACAAGAGTACTACACCAAAATGGTTGATGGGAAGGACTGTTTTGTGATACCGACTGAACAAGGAGGAGGGTACGTAATTCTAATAGGAATGTCAAACGGTTTCTATGTAGTAGAATGTATGCATTTAAATAAATAGGAATGGTCATGAATACATTTGCATTAGTAATCATCAAGGATGAGGTCAACGATATTATTCGGCACGGAAAACAATTAGCAATAGAATAACAAAGATGAAAAGGAATAGTATTATTTGGATTATTATCGCAGTATGGCTTGTTGGCCTCGTTGGAACCTTTTTCTTTACCCAAATGGCAGTTGACAAGAAAGAGAAAAAACTGTGGATGCAGGCACACGATGCATTAAGTGATTATTTCGACAGCCAATCAACCTACATGGATGTTGTTTATTCAGGGAAAAATGTGGCATACGAACAAATTTCCATCCCCGAAAGGCCTCAAAAAATTGACAACCCTCAGCAAGATTGGCAAAGAAGTCTAAACGATTCTTATGGGAGAAATCTTGAACAGTGGAAATCTGAATATGGTGATATTTGGAAATTATACAAGTTAAAGCCCAAATATAAAGCAGAAAACAGTTGGAATTCGGACAACGAATGGACCGGATGGATGTTCCATGGGTTAAAATACTATAATGCCTGGGAGGGAATTGACGAGTTTATTGAATACCCTTATCAAGTTGGATTAAAAAAGCAGGATGACAATTTCTTTTATGGCTTTATGCCAACAATACAGGAGGCTCTTAATAGTGCATACGAGTTTGAAACAGAAGACCCCAAATCATCAAATAGAAACAAATTTGCAGGTGGAAATAAATCCAGTATTTGGAACCTTAAAGATATGGTAGATAATGAATACTTTTTTCTTTGGAGTTATGATTATGATTGCAATAGGTGGGGAAAAGAAAGCACCGACAGCATGCTTCGAGCAACTGATTGGGATAAATATCATGTAAATAGTGCTAGCTCCTTGCCGACAACATATTCCTTTGTTGACGGTTTATTTGGCAAAACAGACTACCCAGGAGTATATAATGGATATTACCAAGTATACAACAGAATGCAAAGAACAGCTATTTGGGAAGTGAAGTATGATTGGCGTTTTGATAATAAAAGTCGTGACTTGAAGAAATACCGCATTTGGTGGGCGGCAATTATTACCTTTCTAATGCTTGGCTCAGTTATTCCTCTTTCTATCATTGAAAACAAGAAAAAGAAATTGGCAGAGGAAACATTGCAGGATAGGCTTATACGACTTTGCAATCCTCAAAATTTCATGAAAAAATATGACATGAAGAAAGTCGAGACAGCAAATGCCTTGTACCAAAGACTAATGACTGTTGGACTTGGGGAGCAAGCATTGAATGAGATTTCGCAAACGGCCATCACAGAATTGGGCATTACGCTGATTGATGAAACGCAATTGAAGAGACTGAAGGAGAAAGTGAATCCTCAGCACTATTTGAAGCCATACAATGCAGAAAAGGTTTCATTGGCAAATGAATTGTTCGCAAGAATCTGTAAAGATGGATTGACTTATGAGGAATATATTGAAATAGAAAAAGAATCAAGAAAACTATAGCATCATAAGGAGAATATTACTGAATATTTCGATGGTATCGAGTATTATTTCATCATTCCCCCAAAGCATTTCATTTTTTATTTTGCCATGTCGGGGGGGGGCTTATGCACTCGCAAATTATACAGAAATCATGAGCATGGTTTTTCGGAATCATACTCATGATTTTTAATATATATAATCTTGAAGATTTTACAACAAAGAAATGAACTCACCATGGGGATACCTTACTTTATTCCCATTTTTTTCATCATCATTCTGTTTGTAAGAGTAAAAAGGATTTCATTGAGTTTTGCAAAATCGTTTTTATCGTCCGTAATGATAAAATTCAAATGAGATTGCTCAAATAGCCGCCGTAATTCAACATCCATTTCCCGTATTCTTTGCTTGATTGCCAACTGTGATTGATTGTCCTTTGTTACGATAGTAATGTTTTGCTTGCTTGTTTCCTCGATAGCTCTTCCAGTGGAAAGTTCCTTTAAATATCTTTCAAAATATATAAAATCGATGCTACCAAATGACAACCCAAAGAAAATGATATCATTTGCATTTTCTAATGAATTATTGATGTCATGATGCGGATAATGACGGTTCGACGTTTTATGCAACCATTCATATCCTGTAGGCAATGGTGTTTCATCTACACCTAAAATAATAGAACTATTTGATAGTTCTCCATGTAAATGCTGACAATGCATTTCTTGGTACTGACCTATTAATTTGCTAAAATAGTTTATGTCCGTATAGTTAAAGGAATAAACCATATCAAAACAGTTCGCCCTTAATATCGAAGCAGCGCAACATTCATTTTTTATTGTGTTTATAGAATTTTTCTGCGCCTCTTCAATGAATTTCTGCAATCCTGATTGGAGATTGTTAAAATAGATTTCATCTTCTTTTGCTGTGCTAAATGTATTATTGACTGCAATATTGGCTGCAAAGTTCAATAATTCTTTTTCCAAATCAAACCAAGCATTTTCTTCTAATACCATAGTTCGAATTGTTTCTATATAGTCTTTCATACAAATGTTATGGGGTTCTTCACCTAAATCAAGAATCCCATTTTTTGAAATTGGGAGTTTGTTGAACTCCACATGTGGCCAACAATTGGATTTCGCAAAGTCGGAATATTTAGTTTTAAGACCTAAATCCAAATCAAATCCATTTCCAATGACAAGTATTGAATTACTCATATTCTTTTTATTATGTGTTCCATTTCGGAACAAAAAATGTCACAATTCATAAGTTGTCGCATTATTTTGCAATAACTTGTCGGAATTCCCGACAGGTTGAACCTGTAAAATCTCCCAACAAGTTGATTTTATAACGCAGAGACCACTTTATTATTGTGTTTCCTTACAAAGAATCAACAATAGCTCTGGGAACTAATGGACTTTATACAAATACATGCTGATGAGAATTGAGATTGGTAAGCAGACCGCCGACACTCCGTCGAGAGATCACCGAGAGATCACCCAATAATAGTGCTGTAAATCAGCATTTTGTGCACTTTATATGCAGTTTCTTGTATTCTGTTGGTTTTCAGTGGTTTTAATATTGCCACAAAGAAGGCACAAAGAACCCACACATAACCCACGAAGTGGTATGCCTGCCGAGCATGTTGAGGCAAACCACAAACAAAAAAGAGAGGCCAATCGGTCTCTCTTTTTCGCATTTCGAGAATTACTCAATCACCTTTTTTATGGTGGTGAGGTTTTAGAGAGGGGGTGTTGCCCGGAGTCTCTTTGTTGTCTCTCTGTCGTCTATCGGGTTTCCCCGTAGACTTTGCAATCCTTTTCGGACCTGGTTTGATTCCCATAGTTCTTCCGATTTAATTGGTTAAACATTATTTTTACTTCACTTCCTCGTAGTCGACGTCGGTGACGTTGTCGTCGCCGTTGTTGGACTGGTTGGGGTTGCCCTGCTGGCCTGCGCCGCCCATGTTGCTGGGGTCGAAACCTGCGCCGGGGTTCTGTCCGCCGGATTGCTGCTGGGCTTTGTACATGTCCTCGGAGGCGGACTGCCAGGCGGCGTTGATCTTGTTCATGGCCTGGTCGATCTGGGCGACGTTGCGGGCGCTGTGGGCGGCCTTGAGCTCGGTGAGGGCGGACTCGATGGCGGACTTCTTGTCGGCGGGAATCTTGTCGCCGTACTCCTTGAGGTTCTTCTCGCTCTGGAAGATCATGCCGTCGGCGGCGTTGATTTTCTCGATTTCCTCCTTGGCCTTCTTGTCGGCGTCGGCGTTGGCTTCGGCCTCTGCCTTCATGCGCTTGATTTCGTCTTCCGAAAGGCCGCTGGAGGCCTCGATGCGGATGTTCTGGCTCTTGCCGGTGGCCTTGTCGAGGGCGCTGACGTTGAGGATACCGTTGGCGTCGATGTCGAAGGTGACCTCAATCTGGGGCACTCCACGCGGTGCTGGCGGGATGCCGGCAAGGTGGAAGCGGCCGATGGTCTTGTTCTGCGCAGCCATGGGACGCTCGCCCTGCAGGACGTGGATTTCGACCTCGGGCTGGTTGTCGGCGGCGGTGCTGAACACCTGGCTCTTCTTGGTGGGGATGGTGGTGTTGGCGTCGATGAGCTTGGTCATCACACCGCCGAGGGTCTCGATACCGAGGCTCAGGGGCGTGACATCGAGCAGAAGGACGTCCTTGATTTCGCCGGTGAGGACACCGCCCTGGATAGCAGCACCGATGGCGACCACCTCGTCGGGGTTGACACCCTTGTTGGGGGTCTTGCCGAAGAACTCCTCGACCTTCTTCTGGACGGCCGGGATACGGGTGGAACCGCCCACGAGGATGACCTCGTTGATATCGCTGTTGCTGAGTCCCGCATCCTTCATTGCCTGACGGCACGGCTCTATAGTAGCCTGGATGAGGTCGTCGCAGAGCTGCTCGAATTTCGCACGGGAAAGTTTCTTCACCAGGTGCTGAGGCACTCCGTCGGCCACAGTGATGTAGGGCAGGTTGATTTCGGTCTCCTGACTGCTGGAGAGTTCGCACTTGGCCTTCTCGGCGGCCTCTTTCAGACGCTGCATGGCCATGGGGTCTTTGCGGAGGTCGATGTGTTTCTCGCTGTTGAACTCGTCGGCGAGCCAGTTGATAATCTTCTGGTCGAAGTCGTCACCGCCGAGGTGTGTGTTGCCGTTGGTGCTCTTCACCTCGAAGACACCGTCGCCGAGGTTCAGGATGCTAATATCGAACGTGCCGCCGCCGAGGTCGAAGACTGCCACGTTCATATCCTGCGCCTTCTTGTCAAGGCCGTAGGCCAAAGCGGCTGCCGTAGGCTCGTTGACGATACGACGGACTTTCAATCCGGCAATCTCGCCGGCCTCCTTGGTGGCCTGACGCTGGCTGTCGTTGAAGTAAGCGGGGACGGTGATGACGGCCTCGGTGACCTCCTGACCCAGGTAGTCCTCTGCGGTCTTCTTCATCTTCTGAAGCACGATGGCGGAGATTTCCTGCGGGGTGTAGAGACGGCCGTTGATGTCCACGCGAGGCGTGTTGTTGTCGCCCTTGACCACCTTGTAGGGCACTGCGGCGATTTCCTTCTGGACGCGGTCGTAGGTCTCGCCCATGAAGCGCTTGATGCTGTAGACGGTGTTGTGGGGGTTGGTGATGGCCTGACGCTTGGCAGGGTCGCCCACCTTGCGGTCGCCGTTCTCGATGAAGCCCACCACGCTGGGGGTGGTGCGGTTGCCCTCGCTGTTGGCGATGACAACGGGCTCGTTACCTTCCATGACTGATACACAACTGTTCGTTGTACCCAAGTCGATTCCAATGATTTTGCTCATAATATTACTTGTTTTTTGTTTTATTCTTTGTGGTTTACCTGCCAGTCGACGTAGACTGACACCTCACTATTATCAACTAATGTGCCACCCTCCTGCCACCGCCGCCCCGACTGACAATATGGCAGTCTCCGAACAGCAAGCCGCCCATTATGAGAAAGTTTGTCTGTGGGTATACTAAAATCCTGCCAGTATCGTTAAAAGGGTTAGTAAATTAATGGTTTGTTTAATGGATATCGAACAACTCTATCAAGTATACCTCCAGTCGAGGACGGTCACTACCGACTCGCGACAGATCATCCCCGGATGCATCTTTTTTGCCTTCAAAGGGGATAATTTCGACGGCAATGCCTTCGTACCCCAAGCGCTGAAGCAAGGGGCGGCATTGTGTGTCACCTCCGACCCGCAGTACACCGACGACAGCCGCTGCATGGTAGTGCCCGATGTCTTGACCACATTGCAGGACTTGGCCCGCGAACACCGCCGGCATATCACGATGCCCGTCATCGGCATCACAGGCACCAACGGCAAGACCACCACCAAGGAGTTGGTCCATGCCGTGCTCAGCAAGCGGTACCGTACCTCCGCCACCAAGGGCAATTTCAACAACCACCTCGGGGTGCCGCTGACACTGCTTTCCATCCCCTCCGACACCGAGTTGTCCATCGTGGAGATGGGAGCCAACCACCCTAGGGAGATAGAGGCCCTATGCCATATTGCCGACCCCGACTGCGGACTCATCACCAACGTAGGTCGTGCCCACCTCGAGGGCTTCGGCAGTTTCGAAGGGGTGGTGCACACCAAGACAGAGCTATACCGGCACTTATCCGGAAAGCACGGCCTTGTATTCGTGAATGCCGGCAATTCCATCCTCACCTCCCACCCCTCACTTCTCACCTCCCACCTCCACGTGGTATCCTACGGCAGTCCTGCCAATGCCGACGTACGCGGCACCCTCGTGGGCAGCGACCCCTACCTCCATTTCTATTTCGAGGTGGGCGACAACGTCTACAACGTCCGCACCCATCTGCTGGGCAACTACAACTTCGACAACTGCATGGCCGCCGTGGCCGTGGGGCTCCATTTCGGTGTAGAGCCGTTCGACATCAAGGAGGCCCTCGAACAATACGAACCCACCAACCGACGCTCGCAATACAAGGACACCGGCCGTAACCGTTTGTTCCTCGACTGCTACAATGCCAACCCCTCCAGCATGAAGGCTGCGCTGGAAAGTTTCGCCGCCCTCCCCTACCCTTGCAAGGTGCCCCTCCTGGGCGGCATGAAGGAACTCGGCAAGGAGAGCCAGCAAGAACACCAGGCCGTCGTTGAGCAGGCCCTCGCGGGCGACTACAGCCAGATTGTCCTTGTCGGTCCTGAATTCCAACCCATGTCGGGAGGCGACAAGGTTCTCTGGTTTCCCGATGTCGAGGCCGCTGTTGCCCATTTCCACCAGCACCCCCTCAACGGTGCCACCATCCTGCTGAAAGGCTCCAACAGCACCCGCATGTGGCTGCTGGAACCGGAATTCTGATTCGGTCATGGACAAGAGAATTGCACTCGGACACCTGTCTGCCGCCGGGGCCTACTTCATCTTCGGCCTCAATGTGGTGATGTGCCGCGATATCGCCAACAGCGGCGGCCTGCCCCCCATCGTGCTCTTTGCCATGCGCACCGCCGGCGCAGGGGTGCTGTTCTGGCTCCTCTCGCTCGTCACCCCGAATGAGAAGGTGCCGCCCCGCGACCTGCTGAAAATCGCAGGAGCCTCCATGCTGGGTGTTTTCCTTCCGCAATTGACCTTCTTAAATGCCATCGCGCTGACCACTCCCGTCGACCTGACCGTCATCAACACCATCACCCCCATCCTCACCATGTTCGTGGCAGCCATCTTCCTGCGCGAACCCATCACCTGGAAGAAAGCCCTGGGCGTCGCCGTCAGTTTCGGCGGCATCGTGTGGCTTGTATTGCAGAGCGTCGCCTTGGGCGGCGGTCCCAGCGAGACACAACCGTTGGGACTGGTATTCTGTTTCAGCAACGCGACAGTCTTCGCCCTCTACCTGGGAATATGCCGCCCCATCATCGCGCGCTACTCGGTGGTGACACTGATGAAATGGATGTTCCTTGTGGCCTTCCTACTGTGCATTCCCTTCACCCTCCCGCAACTGGCCAACGTGCATCCCGAGGCGATGAACGCCCGGATATGGTGGGAGGTTGCCTTCGTCATCGTATTCTCCACCTTCGTGGCCTACTACCTCATCCCCTACGGGCAGAAACGCATCCGCCCTACACTGGTGAGCATGTATGGTTACCTGCAGCCCATCATCGCCATTGCCGCGGCCATCCTCACAGGCATGGACCGCCTGACCGGGACCAAACTGGCCGCCGCCCTGCTGGTTTTCGCTGGCGTGTATATCGTCAACCAGAGCCGTTCCGCCCCACCGCCATCTGTGGGAAAAAGGACATAAAAAGAGGGGACCCGGATAACCGAATCCCCTTCTCTCTGTCGGGGCGAAAAGACTCGAACTTTCGACCCCTTGCACCCCATGCAAGTGCGCTAGCCAACTGCGCCACGCCCCGAACTAAAAGGTGTTTTTCTCTCTGAAAACGGTTGCAAAAGTACTACTTTTTCTTGTACTGACAAAATTTTTTTCAAAAAAAATTTGCCCAACCCTCAATACCGATATTTCAATCCATTGTAGTTTAACTAACTACAGAAACTATTCCGCATGGCGAAGGAGCACCGTCAATCTGTTTTGCCTGCTGGCCGACGGTGTGTTTTCCCCTGTTTCCGTGCCGTTATGAAAGAAAATCGGGGTACCTGTAGGTAGCTGAGACGACACGTATGTACGTAAAGAACTGATTCTTTGCTCCGTAAGCAGAATATTAAACGTCTGGTCGGTGGTCTGGTCGCACTCAAGAGTGAAATGGGCCTCCACCTCCGGGTTGTCGCGCAGGAAGCTGATTACCGATGTCAAGGCCTCCATCCTGCGGGGTTCCAAGTCGGTTCCTGCATTGGTGCCGAAGATGCTATCGTACGTCAAAGGTGTGCCGAGGGGCAGTGCTTCCAGCCGCACGTCGTAGCGCATCTCCGCAATCAAGGCGTTGTCATCCACGCGAGCGGACGAGAAAACGTAACTCTTTTTGAAATAGTCGGGTTTCTCAATGCTCAGCCTGCCTTCCACATTAGGCTGTACGAAGAGGCCGTAGGTGCCGTCGGCACGGGTCTGTGCCGAGCCAATCTTGCGCCCCTCATGGGTCACCACCACATTGGCGCCCCCCAATGGAGTGCCATTGTGGTCTGTCACGGTGCCTTGCAGCATCATTCCATCGAGGCGGCCTTTGAAACGGAACAGCTCTTCATGTCCGTTGCGGGTGGAAATCCAGTAGCCGCAGCGGGCGGCGGTGTCGACCACCATCTCCCAATCGTCGACCGAACTGTTAATAGGCTCGGGCAACCGCTGGACGATGTAGTTGTCGAAGATAATCATGTCGGAACTGGCGTTGGGCCGCACATGGGTGGCACAGATGCTGTATCCGCGACCGTCGTTCAATCCGTCGGAGGCGAAGAGCAGATAGTCGTAATAGAATGTCGGATGGATTTCGTTGCCGGCAGTGTTGACTCGCACCCCCATGTTCACCGGGGTCTCCCATATTCTGCCGTTCCAGTGCGAACACCAGAGATCGTAGCCCCCGAGGGAGCCCTTGCCGCGTGACGAGAATACCATGTAGTTTCCGTCGGCCGAGAAGGTGGGGTGGTTGATATCGTCCGTCCAACCCCGCGGGGTCACCCGCCGGTTCTTGCGGGCCAGCCATCCTTTGTCCTTCACCCTTACAAACAACTGCGACCCTCCTTCGGCGGCGACACAAAAGTAGAGTCGTCCGTCGCGCGGGTTGCGTACCACATACTGCAACCCCTCGTGCATCCGTTTCAGCAGGGTGTCGGGCTCCATCGCCCACACGTAATCGCCCGACTGCACATCGGTCATCATCATGCCGGCGCTGCATCCATACAGGCGACCGTCGACCACCGAGAGGTTATAGAGTCCCCACGGAAGTTTCACGTTCTCCTGACATTCAATGGTCAGGAACGCCTCACCCTGGCCTCTCACTGGCCCGAGAGCCAAGAGGGCTACCGTCAGCAGAACAAACTTTCTCATGTAGGCACGCATTGTCTATGGGTTATTTCTCTGTGCCGAAGGCTATCGGAAGCGCCTCGCACATCTCTTCAATATAATGGAATGTCAGTCCCGCGAGGTATATCTGCGGAATCTCCTCAATATCGCGACGGTTCTCCTCGCAGAGGATGATATCGGTGATGTCGGCCCGCTTGGCAGCCAGAATCTTCTCTTTGATGCCGCCAACCGGCGTCACTGCCCCGCGAAGCGTGATTTCGCCCGTCATGGCCACCGAAGGCAGCACCGCGCGCTGCGTGAATGCCGACACCATGGCGACAAACATCGTGATACCCGCCGAAGGACCGTCCTTGGGTGTCGCCCCTTCGGGCACATGGATATGGATATTGCTGTTCTCCAACTTCTCGCTATCCACGCCGAATTGTTCGGCGTTGGCCTTCAGGTATTCGAACGCCAACGTGGCCGACTCCTTCATCACATCGCCCAGGTTGCCCGTCATCGAGAGGGTTCCCTTGCCTTTGCTGATGCTGGACTCGATAAAGAGGATTTCGCCCCCTACCTGCGTCCATGCCAGCCCGGTCACCACGCCCACCTTGGGCTGCTTGCCCCGACGTTCGCTGTTGTGGATGGGCAGACCGAGGATGTCCTTCAACTCGTCGGCCGAGATGTTTTTCGAGAACTCTTTGCCCGAAGTCTTCTGGACGGCACGACGGCGTACAATCTTCGCGATGGTCTTCTCCAGCTGTCGCACGCCGCTCTCACGGGTGTATTTATTAATGATTTCAGTCAGCACCTCGGGCGAGAACTTAATCCCGCTCTTGGCAAAACCGTGGTCGGCCAGCTGACGGGGAATCAAGTGCCGCTGGGCAATCTCAATTTTCTCTTCCAGTATATAGCCGCTGAGGTCTATCACCTCCATGCGGTCAAGCAACGCCGGCTGGATGGTGCTGAGCGTATTGGCCGTGGCGATGAAAAGCACCTTCGAGAGGTCGTAATCCAAATCCAGGTAGTTGTCGTGGAACGCGTTGTTCTGCTCCGGGTCCAGCACTTCCAACAGGGCCGACGTGGGGTCGCCGTTATGGCTCATACCCTGCACCTTGTCGATCTCGTCCAGCACAAACACCGGATTGCTGACACCGGCTTTCTTGATATTCTGGATGATGCGACCCGGCATTGCACCGACATAAGTTTTGCGATGGCCGCGGATTTCGGCTTCGTCGTGCAGGCCACCCAAAGCCATCCGCACATATTTGCGGCGCATGGCCTTGGCTATGCTTTTACCAAGCGAGGTCTTGCCTGTGCCCGGAGGTCCCACAAGACAGAGAATGGGGCTCTTCATATCGCCCTTCATGCTGAGGACGGCGATATATTCCACGATGCGCTCCTTCACCTTTTCCAGTCCATAGTGGTCTTTGTCTAGCACCTTCTGGGCATGGTCGGTGCGGAGGTCGTCTTTGCTGTACGACTCCCATGGCAGCTCCAGCAACAACTCGGCATAATTCAGTTCCACCGTATAGTCGGGGGTTTGCGGCTGGGAGCGGCGCAGCCGCTCGATGCTGTGTTCGAATGCCGCCGCCACCGTCTTGCTCCAGTGTTTCTTCTGTGCCCGCGCCATCAGACGCTCGATATCCTGGTCGGCAGGAGAGCCACCGAGTTCGTCCTGAATCACCCGCATCTGCTGATTGAGGTAGTACTCCCGCTGCTGGCGGTCTATCTCCTGACGGGTCTTGTCCTGCACGTCATCGCGAATGCGGAAATACTCCTGCTCGCCCTCGATATATCCCATCAGCATCTCTGCCCGACGCTCATAGCCGAAACACTCCAGCATCTGCTGCTTGTCGGCCACCGACACATCCAACCGCGAGGCCACATAGTTGACCAATACGCGGTCCGACGTGATATTGCCGAGCGAACTGAGGATGTCGTTCTTGCTGATGCCGTGGCCACCTACCGATAATTTCTTCTGCTGCAGGTCGGCAAACCGCTTGCGTATCTCCGACACCTGGCTATGGAACTGGCGTGGATGTTCAGGTTTGAAGTTCTCGTCAATCAGGGTGGCGTGGCCTGTATAGTAGGGCTGGGTGCGCACAATGTTGTCGAGACTGCACTTCATTGTGCTTTGCAGCACCGCCATGCTTCCCTGAAGGGGCAAATCGATTACCCGCAACACCCGCGCGACAACACCGATTTTGTACAGGTCTTCCATCGTGGGCTCGTCGGTGTCGTTAATCTGCGACACCACTACAATGCGCATGTTCTTGCGTTCAGCCAGCCGCAGCAACTGCAGCGACCGCTTGCGCGACACCCCGATGGGCATCACCACGCCGGGGAACATCACGTTGTCGCGGATGGGAAGTATGGGGAGCTCATCGGGCAGCACATCCTCATTCAGCAGAAATGCCTCGTCCTCCTTCGACACAACGGGGATTATCTCCGTCCTCGCCGCAAGGCCGTCGACATCGGTGCCGTCCAACGTCAGCTTATCTAGTTCGATATCCATTTTCAACAGTTCTTCAGGTGTAGAATATTTCTTCATAATGCGGTTTACCTTGCCTCTGCGACGGGGCTCACAAGCCACGTCCACAGCTATAAGTATACGCAAAACCGCTTAAAAAGTTTCATTTGTCCTGCCGGACAGCCCCTTTTACGGGAAACAGCCCTCTCTAGGGCTCTTCGTCCTGCTTCTTTCGTTCGATGCGCTGCTCGATATTCTTCAGTATCCAGTTGACCGCCACGACCACCGCCACCGCAAGTGCTGCCTGACGCCACATGCCGTAGCCACACAGGCATCCCACCGCGGCACTGCACCACAGGGTGGCTGCGCTATTGAGGCCATGGACGGTGAATCCATCCTTCATAATCACGCCGGCCCCCAGAAAACCGATGCCGCACACCACCTGCGAAAGCACCCGCAGGTTGTCGTTGTTGACGGGTCCGCCCGTCTGCATGGCGCCCATGATAACGCTCTCTGAAATAAGGATATACACGCACGCGCCCACGGACACGAGGGTGTTCACTGACAGCCCTGCACTGCGACGGCGCAGTTGCCGTTCTATGCCGATAATCAATCCGCACACCAAGGCGCAGAGCAACCGATTGATAAATACCTCCAGTGGCATACGTTCAACGCATTTTTGTTACACAATCACCCGTCTCAGTCATCCTGTCCCGCCACGACCACCACAATCTCGCCTTTGACTTCCTTGGCGGCGAAGTGGGCGTGCACCTCCTCCAGCGTTCCGCGGGCGGTCTCGGCGTGCAGTTTGCTGATTTCGCGCGACACGCTCACGTTTCGGTCACCGCCCAGCACCTCCTTCAACTCTTCCAGCAGTTTCACCAGCCGGAATGGCGACTCGTAAATCACCATCGTGCAGCTCTCGCCCGCCAGCTGCACAAGGGCTGTCTGACGGCCTTTCTTATGAGGCAGAAAGCCCAAGAACACAAACCTGTCGCATGGCAAGCCGCTATCCACCAGCGCCGGGACAAATGCCGTCGCCCCAGGAAGTGTCTCGACGGCGATGCCGTTGCGAACCGCCTCGCGCACCAGCAGGAAGCCCGGGTCACTGATGCCCGGTGTGCCCGCATCGGTCACCAGGGCGATATTCATGCCTCCCAACAATCGGTCAACAATCGACTGCAGGGTTTTGTGCTCGTTAAAGATATGATAGGGCTGCAGCGGTGTATCGATACCATAGTGTTGCATCACCACCCGCGATGTGCGGGTGTCCTCTGCCAACACTAAATCGACCCCCTTGAGGACCTCGACGGCACGATAGGTCATGTCGCCGAGGTTCCCAACAGGCGTCGGTACTAAATAAAGTTTCATCGTTTTAGTTTTCAGTTTCTAGTTTAAGTTCTTGCTGCTGTTACCAACAACTGTAAACCAAAACCAAAAACTTACACACAAGACTATTCCTCCTCGAAATCGTCGGGGATTTCCATATCATGATAAACGTTGGTCACGTCGTCGTCCTCTTCAAGGATTCCGATGACCTTCATGACCTTGCGGATAGTGTCCTCATCGACCTGACGGAGGGTGTTGGGGATGCGCTGCAACTCGGCGCTCTCGCATTCGATACCTTTCTGCTCGAGCATCTTCACCATGTTGCCGAAGTCCTCATAGGCGGTGTAAAGGGTCAGGTACTCGTCGTCGGCCTCCATCTCTTCGAGACCACCGTCGATGAGTTCCATCTCCAGTTCCTCAATATCCATATCAGGTTTGCGGGGAACGACAAAGACACCCTTACGGTCGAAAAGGAAGCTGAGGCTACCGTTGGTTTCGAGGGTGCCGCCATTCTTGTTCATGATAGACTTGACGTTGGCAACCGTGCGGTTGTTGTTGTCGGAAAGGGCCTCGATGAAGAGGGCGATGCCGTGACTGACGTGGCACTCAAACGTGAGTTCCTGCATCTGGGCGGCATCCTTGTCGTTGGCCTTGTTGATAGAACGCTGCAAAGTATCCTTGGGCATATTGCATCCGCGGGCGTTCTGGACAAGCAGACGCAGACGGGGGTTGCTGTCGGGATCGGGGCCGCCTTCACGCACGGCGATGGTGACCTGTTTCAGAATATTGCTCCACTGTTTCGAGCGCTTGGCATCGGCTGCGCCTTTGGCTCTCTTAATCTTTGACCATTTGTTGTGTCCTGACATAAAATTAGATTTTTTATATTGTTAATATTAATCAGCTTTGTCTAGTTCAGATAGAATTTCAGATAGGTGATGGGCTTCCTTTCGGCCAGGTACATCCGCTCATAGAATGTCTGCGTCATCTGTGCCTCAGCCAGACAAGGGATGTCTGGCCGACTGTCGGCTGGAGTGGCATAGAGGTCGGCCGTGGCATACTCGATGCGGTAGCCGCCGGCGGGTATCACCTCGTCACGGGTATACTCATGCAGTTCCTGCGAATCGGTCTTCAGATGCAGCGGGGCACCCTGGCACAAGAAGTGTTTGTAGCGGTTTAAGAAACGCTCGCAGGTAAGCCGTTTGAACTCTTTCTTCGGCTGCGGGTCGGGGAAGGTAATCCATATCTCAGACACCTCGTCGGGGGCGAAGAACTGCTCAATCAATTCGATGCGGGTTCGCACAAACGCCACATTACCCATCTTCTCCTCCACACCGGTTTTGGCGCCACGCCACAACCGCGCCCCTTTGATGTCGATGCCGACATAGTTGCGGTCGGGGTGGATGCGCGCCAAGGCGATGGTATAATCGCCCTTTCCGCACCCCAGTTCCAACGTCACCGGGTTGTCGTTGCCGAAATAGTCGCGCCAATGGCCACGCAAAGCAAACCCCTCATGCTGCAGCATCTCATACGACACCTGAAACAGGTTGGGGAAGGTGAGGTTCTCCGCGAAGCGTTCTAACTTATGGTGACCCATCGGCGTGCGGCAAGTATCATTCGTTCCAGTTCTTAATCGAGATGTCGCCCTTGTACCAACTCTTGATATGGCTGTACAACGCCTCGGCGGCAGTCTGCGAGGAAGCGGAGCCCATACTGACATAGTAGAGACCGCTGCGATTGATGATATAAGCATCGCAGCCCAGGCTCTTCAGCTGGTTGGTCATCTTGTCGGCATGGCTCTTCTGTGTGCAGAAACCGGCAATGATGTCGAAGCCCTGCTTGCTGGCCTTGAACGTGGGAGCCGGCGGCACATTCTCAACATATTCCGCGTTCTTGGCTGCGTTATTGGCGGCAGCGCCATTGCCAGCGGCAGCACCGGCACGGGTACCGTCGGGATGCAGACCCATCTCGCTGATAAGGGCATCCAAGAACTGGTCAAGCCGCTCGGCATCCATCAGCTCGCCTTGCACACGGCAGCGGGCACGATAAGCACCCGCCTGCTGCAATTCGCCATAGCAGAAGTTGAAATAGTAGTCGTTGAACGGGAAGAGACGCTGCACGGCGAAACGGTCGTCGGTCATCAGCTCGTGCAGGCGCTGGTTGGCATACTCGTCAATACGCTCCATCACCACGGCACGGGCATTGAGGTAGTGGCGGTCGGACAGATAAGCACGGATGTACTCGTCCATGAAAGCGTCCACCTTCATACGGCTGTCGTCGATTAACGCCTCGTCGTAGGCCACAGTCCCCAAATCGCGCGAGAAGCGGCTGTAGGGCGGCAGTTCTATATGTTGCGCGTTGTTTGTACCTTGGGTTTCGGGCACATAGCCACGGTAGAACCTGTACCCTGCAACGCCTGCGCCGAACAGTACCAGTGCAATGATGGCCACCCACACAATGGCACGCCCCTTGTGACGGTCCGGATCGGCAGGTTTGGCTTCTTTGCGGGCCGCTTTCTCGGCCTTCTTGGCGGCCTTCAGGGCCTCGCGAGCCTCCTTGGCGGCGGCCTTCTCGGCAGCTCTCACTGCCTTGGCCGACTCTCTCTTCGCCTGTTGGCTGGTCTTCTCCACCGACTTGGCGGCAGCGATACGCTCTTTCTCAGCCTTGGCAGCCTCCTTGGCGGCTTGTTTCTCGGCATTGCGTTGCTGTTTCTCCAATTCCTTGGCCTCCTTGGCGGCCATTTTCTCAGCCTCGGCCAATGCCTTGGCGGCTTCCTTCTCGGCCTTGGCAGCCTCCTTGGCGGCCTGACGGGATGACTTCCCCTTGTCGGCCGACGAAGGCATATTCTCCAGCTGTTTCTTTATCTCGCTGAGGTCGGCGGCAGAAGCCGTCGCAGCGGCAGCCGTTGCAGCCACAGCGGCCGCGGTCTCAACCTCTGGTTCAGGCTCGGCGGCCATGGGTTCTGGGGCTGTCTCGACAGGGGCCTCTGCCGGGGTGGCAGGCTGCGGGGCGTCGAAAGCGGCAAAGGGGTCGGGGGCCTCTTTGGGAGTATAGGTAGCCACATGTTCCAGCGGCTGCTCATGCTTTTTGCCGGCGTCAAGGTCAAGACCCTCGATGGCCTCGAAGACCACCTTCCCGCCTTGCTGGCGCAGGGTGCCGAGACCGGGGAATTCGTGTCCGGCGGTATCTTTCTTCAACTTCTCGTCCAATGCGGCCACGAAATTGCCCCACATCTGTTCGGCGATGTCAATAGTGACACACTCCTTGTCGGCGATATGGCGGACAATGGCCTTGTTGCCCGACATAGTGGCGGTGAGAGCCACTGTGCGGCGTGCGGGGTAGTAGGTGCCGGTGGCGGCATCGTGATGCGCACTCACATTGCTGCCGGTCAGCGTACCCATGCCCGGAAACTCTACCACATTGCCCTGCTGGACGAATTCTACGATAAGTTCTGTTATATTCATAATCTTGGTTGTTTTTTCTTGTTACATTGTCACTGTGTCGGTTGCGGAACCGATATATTTTGCGGCCTCCTCCAGGTCGGCGGGGGTGTCGATACCGATATTGGCGGCATCGGTCTCGCTGACGCGGATTGTATAGCCGTGTTCAAGCCATCGTAATTGTTCCAGGGATTCGCTGCATTCCAGTGCCGACGGGACCAGCCGTGTCACCTCATGCAACGTGGCGGAACGGAAGGCATATATGCCTACATGCTTGTAATATCGCTGATGATCCAACCACTGCTCGGGAGCCACTCCACGCAGATAGGGCAGCGGCTGACGGCTGAAGTATACCGCCTTCCCCTCGGGGGTGCAGATAACCTTCACGTTGTTGGGCGATACCAGTTCGTCATAGCTGTGGATTTCTGTCTTGAGGGTGGCAATCTGCGTGTCTGCATCGGCGAAGCAGTCCACCAGGGCGGACAGTTGCCCTGCACGGACAAAAGGCTCGTCGCCCTGCACATTGATCACGACATCGTACCGACGGTCCTGCGACTCGCAGGCTGCAAGCACCTCGCCACAGCGGTCGGTGCCGCTGCGATGGGTGGCGAGAGTCATCGCCGCACGGCCGCCAAAGGCTTGCACAGCCTCCATGATACGGCAATCGTCGGTGGCCACCACCGTGTGGTCCTCGCCGACATAGGCCGACACGCGCTCCCACACCCATTGCACGACAGGCTTCCCTGCCAGCAAAGCCAGCGGCTTGCCGGGGAATCGCGTGGAGGCGTAACGGGCGGGTATGACGGCTAGGAGATTCATCTCAAACGGTAAAGAGGGAGTTGATTTCGGCATCAATCATGTTGTACACCACCCCCAAATCCTCCTCGTGCGACACGAAATCGAGTTTGGTGAGGTCCACGATAATCATCTTGCCTTTGTTATATTTCTCAATCCAGTCCTCATAGCGTTTGTTGAGGCCTGTAAGGTAGTCCAGACGGATGCCGCTCTCGTACTCGCGGCCGCGGGTCTGGATGTTGCGTATCAGTGTCGGCACATCGGCACGGAGGTATATCAGCAGGTCGGGCGGCTGCAGGAACGAGGAGACCAGCTCGAAGGTGTGCTGGTAGTTATCGAAGTCGCGGGTGTTCATCAGCCCCATGGCATGAAGATTGGGGGTAAAGATATAAGCATCCTCGTACAGCGTGCGGTCCTGGATGATATTCTTGTTCTCCTTGTGTATGTCCAGCAGCTGGCGGGTGCGGGTGTGGAGATAGTAAATCTGGATATTGAACGACCACCGGCGCATATCCTCGTAGAAACTGTTGATATAGGGGTTCGTCTCCGTGGACTCATAGATGGGGCGGTAGCCGTAATGGCGCGCCAGCATCTTTGTCAATGTGGTCTTTCCTGAGCCTATATTGCCCGCAATAGCTATATGCATAACATACCCAAATTTGTCTATTATTTTGTAGCACAAAACAATAGACATTTTATAACACTATTTTATAAAAGGCAAATATACGATTTTTTTCTTAAAATTGACAACATTGTGCAAAAAAATCCTCCTTTCCCCGTCACTGGATCCCCCTTAAAACGCCTCCAAATTTTCCCCTAACAATGATGCAATAGCGGCTTCTATCCAGTCCTAATGTTCTTTCGGTGTGGCTTTTATGTTCCTTTTTCCATCCTTTTACTCTTATCTTGCACATACCCAACACTTTTCCCACACTTCTCCTAAGGTACGTTAGAGAAGTGTTAGAGAAGTGTTAGAGAAACGTTAGAGAAGGACCGAAAGAACAGCGAAGGAACACAAGCGTCACATAAGAACCACACCGAAACCGCCCCCTGCCACCACCCATGTCGCCGTGTGACAGAGGAATAGAAGAAAAACGGATTTTGGATACGCCATATTCAGATTTTTTTTGTATCTTTGCAAGATATTTTCCGCAACACAAACGATATGGCAAGCACGTATAAAGCATTTAGAGAGAATATTAAGACTATCACCCACTACTATTTGCTGCTGGTGGAGGAGACGAAATCGCAGCGGTTGGTGGGCAGCACCAACGAATGGGTGCTGGACAACTACTATATGCTCAGCGAGCAGGAGAAAGTGATGAAGGAGGACCTCCGGGGACGCGAGTTCCGGCGCATTGACAGCCGACGCATACAGCAGTTGCAACAGCTGCTGACCGGATTTCTGCAGAAGAGCCACCACCAAATCGACAAGAAGCTGCTGTTCCGTTACCTGAGCCAAGTGCAGGTGAAACAGCACGACTACCTGACCTATCCCGAAGTATGCGCCTTGCTGCCGCTTATCAAACACATCCTAATCCAGGAACTGGCCGACTTGTGCCGCCAACTGGAAGAGGCTCACGCCTACCACTACTCCCCCACCGACAAGAAATTGGCCGACATGGAGCACCTCAACGAGGCGGCGGGGCAGAACCTGATGATGATGAACATCTTCAATTCGCTGAAGAAGATGACGAAACTGCCGATGGCGGAGTTGCTGGATGCCGTGAGTTTCTCGGAGCGGATGCTGAAGAGCGAGAAGGCGGGGATGTACGACCAGATGTACGACAAAACGAAAGACGACTACCGCGCCAAGATTGTCCGCATGGCCAAGAGGCGGAAGATGAAAGAGTACGACCTGGTGAAGGAGGTGGTGGAGAAGGCTGACGGGAGGGAGGAGCACGTAGGTTGGCAGTTGTTCCCGCCGAAACGGTGGAACGCGCGTGCCCACTGGTATGTGTGGATTGTGGCGCTGGCCTCGCTGCTATTGTCGACCCTCTTTGCCTGCGGCGCCACATGGGGCGGTTTTTCATGGGTCACCGCCTTGATAACTGTGCTGATGCTGGTACCGATGAGCCAGGTGGTGATAGACCTCTTCAACCAGCTGCTGTACAGGATACACAAGCCCGTGAACACTTTCAAGATAAAGTTCAAGGACGGCCTCATCCCCAAGGAGTACGCCACGATGGTCATCATGCCCACCATACTGAAGAACAAGGCGAAGACGGTGGAGTTGCTGGAGCAGCTGGAGGTATATTATCTGAGCAACATCAACCGCGCGAGCGAGGGGCAGCGACTGGAGAGCCGCCCGCAGAACCTCTACTACACCCTTATCGGCGACGCCGCGGCGTACAAAGAGGCCGACGCCCCATGGGATGACGAGGTGGTGGAAGCGGGATTGGAGAAGGTGAAGGAGCTGAACGAGAGATACGGTGCACCGATATTCAACTTCGTCTATCGCCGCCGCGCCTGGAGCGAGGGGGAGCGGACCTGGCTGGGGCACGAGCGCAAACGCGGAGCCATCCTGCACTTCAACGACTTGGTGTTGGGACAGACCTCTGAGGCGGAAAGGGAGAGACGTTTCCGCTGCGAGACCCTCACGGAATGGAAGAGGGGCGTGAACGGATATAGGGGTCCGGACGACTGCCCGATACAGTTCATCATCACGCTGGACACGGACACGGAGCTGGTGCTCTATTCGGCACAGAAGCTGATCGGGGCGATGGCGCACCCGCTGAACCGGGCGCGTCTGAGTGCCGACGGCCGGAGGGTGGATGCGGGCTACGGCATCATGCAGCCGAGGGTGAACGTGGATGTGGAGGTGACTAACAAGAGCCGTTACGCGCAGCTGTTTGCCGGCCTGGGCGGACTGGATGTCTACACGACGGCGAGCTTCGAGCTGTATCAGGATATCTTCAACGAGGGTTCGTTCTGCGGCAAGGGCATCTATGACCTGCGCGTGTTCCAGCAGGTGCTGAAGGGCACGTTTCCGGAGAACCTGATATTGAGCCACGACTTGATCGAGGGCTGCCACATCCGCTGCGGCCTCATCAACGACCTGGAACTGTTTGACGACAACCCCTCGAACTATATTGACGACGCCAAAAGGCACCACCGCTGGACGCGCGGCGACTGGCAGATTATAGGCTGGCTGAAGAGGAGGGTGCGCAACGAGAGGGGCGAAAGGGTGAAGAACCAGGTGAACACGATAGGCCGCTGGAAGATATTCGACAACTTGCGCCGGAGCGTGCTGAGCCTGGCGGTGATGGTGATGATCCTTGCAGGGTATGTCAACGCCACTGGCACAGGCTATTGCAGTATGCATATCAGCCCTGCGTGGTACATCCTGGCGGCGTTCATCGTGGTGGCCAGCCCGATTGTCTTCTTCATCCTCGGACAGATTACGAAGCTGCCCTCCTTCGGCAAACGATACCACTATTACGCCACCCTGATCCGCGGCTTCAGGGTGATCATCTATCGTTCCCTCGTCCAGTTCGCCCTGTTGCCGAAGGAGGCGTGGATGTACACGGACGCGGCGGTGCGGGCCTGCTGGCGCATGTGGGTGAGCCACCACGACTTGCTGGCATGGATTACGAGCGACGAGGCGGCCAAGAGCACGAAAGGCACGCTGGGCGACTACCTCGGGAAATTCTGGTTCAACTATGTATGCGCCATTGCCCTCGCGCTGCTGACTGGTATGATGCTCAACAACCGCAGTGGGATGGCCCCCGCGGACATCATGGCCGTCATCGCTTCAGCGCTCGCTTGCGTGGTGTGGTGTGCCGCGCCGTTGCTCATGTTCTGGCTGGGCAAGAAATTCCCGCAGAACAAGAAGCACCTCACCGAGAAAGAGACCGCCGAGGTGCGCCGACTGGCCCAGGACACCTGGCACTTCTTCGACAGCCTGCTGACGGAAGAGAAGCACTGGCTCATCCCGGACAACTACCAGCTGAACCGCGAACAGAAGACGGACTACAAGACCTCGCCGACGAATATCGGTTACTCGCTCACCGCCGTTGTGAGCGCCGCCGAACTGGGATTCATCACCTCGAGAGAGGCCCTCTCGCGCATCGGTCATATCGTCGACACCGTCGGGCGGCTGGAGAAATGGAACGGCCATCTGTACAACTGGTACGACCTCCAATCCCTCAACAAGTTGCCCAACTATTTTGTAAGCACTTGTGACAGCGGTAATTTCATCGCCTGCCTATATGTCGTGAAAGGGTGGCTCACCGACCTGCCGGACCCTTCCGAACTCTCCGAGACCATTCTCAACAAGGTCAATCACCTGATTGTGCAGACGGACTTCATGAAACTCTACAATCCCGAGCTGGATGTCTTCAGCATCGGCTACGATAGCGGCAGCCACACCCTCCTGCCCTACCACTACAACAACTTCGCCTCGGAGGCGCGCCTCACCTCGTTCCTCACCATCGCCCAGGGGGACGCCCCGTACAAGCACTGGTTCTGTCTCGACAAAACCCTGGTGCAGTACAAGGGGTACAAGGGGGTGGCCTCATGGTATGGCACTCTGTTTGAGTACTTCATGCCCCTTATCTTCCTGCCCACCTACAAGCACACGCTGATGGACGAAACCTACAATTTCGCCATCCGCGCCCAACGGGCCTTTATCAAAAACACGCTCAAGCAATCAAACACCCAGACAAGCCGCCAAATCCTCCCGTGGGGAATATCCGAGACTGCCTACAACGAACTCGACGACGCACAGAACTACAAATACCACGCCTTCGGTGTGCCATACCTGAAATTCCAGAACACCACTCCCGACCGCATTGTCATCTCGCCCTACAGTTCGCTGATGGCCATCGGTGTGGACGACCGCGCTGTATACGACAACATTCAGCAGCTCAAGCAGCTGGATATGTACTCACCCGCCACAGAGGGCGGCTTCGGCTTCTTCGAGAGCTACGACGAGGAGGACCACGTGCCGGTGAAAGCGCACTACGCACACCACCAAGGCATGATACTGGCCTCGCTGGCCAACTATCTCGGCGAGCGCTGCCTGCAGCGGTACTTCATGCAGGAACCCGCCATGCGCTCCATGGAAACCCTCCTGAAGGAAAAAGCGCAGGTAAAGCCATATATCGACCTGAAAGTCACGCAGTACAAGCGCTACCGCTACTCGAAGGTGCAGACGGAGAGCGACGCCCGCGATTTCGACACCATCGCCAACGTGCCCGAAATCGGGGTCATCAGCAACGGCCAATACACCGTGCTCCTCAACGACCGCGGAAGCGGCTTCTCGCGCTACCGCAACATACTCCTCAACCGCTACCGGAAAATCAGTTCCGACCACTACGGCACCTATCTCTACATCCGCGACCTGCGCAGCGACCGCCTGTGGTGCGGTACCTACGCCCCGCTCGACGTCATGCCCGAAAGCTACCACGTGAGCTTCGCCAGCGACAAGATAAGCTACCTCCGTGTGGACGAAGACATTGAAACCAAAACCGAGATTACTGTCCTGAAAGACCGAAGCGCCGAGATTCGCCGCTTCACATTCACCAACAAGGGCACCCTCGACATCGACCTCGAGATTACCTCCTACGGCGAGGTGGTACTGGCGCCCTCCGAGGAGGACGAGAACCACCGCGTGTTTGCCGGCATGAAGGTGTTCTCGGAATACGACCCCGAGCACGAGGTGCTCCTGTTCAGCCGCCCGGGCGCCCACGACACCCGCCACTTCATGATTCACAGCCTGTGGGTCTCCGAGCCCACCGACACTGACAGCGGCGCGGAATGGAACAACCTCGTGGAATACGAAACATCGCGACTGAAATTCCTCGGCCGCGGCGGAAGCCTGCTCCACGCCGACATCATCGAGAGCCACCGCACCCTCACCGGCACCGTGGGCACCACCCTGGACCCCGTGATGAGCATGCGTCGCCGGCTCCACATCCCCGCGGGAAAGAGCACCGAAGCCTACCTGCTTACCGGCTTCGCCAAAGCCCGCGAGCAACTCCTTCAGCTCGCCGAACAGTACCACACCCCCGGCGACATCGAGCACGCTTTCAAGACCGCCTCGGTGTTCAACAACATGCGCACCAGCATGTCCCTCCTCAAAGGCTCCCAGATGCGCCTCTACAGCAGCATCTCGAAATACATGGCCCAGACGGCCACCCTCGGAAACAAACGCAACGACCTGCTCGCCAAGAACACACTCTCCCAAAGTGGCCTGTGGCGCTTCGGCATCAGCGGCGACCTGGCCATCCTGCTCATGGAAATCGACAACCCCGAATACATAGGGTTCGCCAAGGAAATGCTGCGTGCCTTTGAATATTTCAAGGTCCACGGCCTCCGACTCGACCTCGTCTTCATCAACGACGTGAAAGAGGGCACCAAGGAACGCGACGGCCTCACCCACTTCATCCGCAATATGGCCAACACCGAGCACCTCTGGGCCGAACACACCGACGCCGGCCACGTCTACGTGCTCAACGGCGAGGAACTGTCCGATGCCGAACGCACCCTCCTGCACGTCGTGGCGCGCCTCTCCTTCAACACCCGCGAGGGTATCACCATCGCACAGCAGCTGCGACGACTCGAGATTGCCAACCAGCACTACCAAGACAAGGTCGAGTACCCTGTCCTGCAACCCAAGAAGGAGTTCCGCGTGTGGAGCGGCCTCGACTTCTACAACCAGTATGGCGGCTTCGACAACAACGGCCACGACTACGTCGTCACCAACACCAACACCCCCATGCCCTGGGTAAACGTCATTGCCAACAGCTTTGACGTCGGCGGCCAAAGTGGAGCCAACGTCAAAGATGTCTTCGGTTGCGTCGTCAGCTCCACCATGGCCGGATTCACCTTTGCACACAACGCCCAGCAGTTCAAACTCACCAGCTGGAGCAACGACATCGTGCGCGACAACGCCAGCGAGATGCTCCTCATCGACGGCCACCAGTTCGTACCCGCCACCGCGCGCCACGGACAGGGCTTCTCCGCCTTCGACGCCGACTACGACGACATCAGTGTCAAGGTGCGACTCTTCGTCGCCACCGACCGCCCGGAGAAATACTACCAGATTGCCGTCCAAAACAAATGCGACGACGAGCGGGAAGTGCAAATCGGCATGGCCTTCAAGCTGGTCTTGGGCCTCTGCGAGGAGCAGACCGCCCGCTACCTGCACTCCGAGTGGAACCCCGACGCCAACACCCTCCGCGTCCGCAATGTCTACCACCCCATCTACCGCGACACCACGCTCCGCATCACCGCCACCGAACCCCTCTCCGACATCTCCCTCCAATACCCCAACCGCAAGCGGCTCGGCACCCTCCTCCGCATCCCTGCCAAGGGAGAAAAGGAACTCGCCTTCATCCTCGCCGTCGACAGCGGTACCGAAACCCACACCTCCACTCCCACCATCCACTCCATCCACGACGAATTCTCCCGCGTGCTCGCCTATTGGGACGAGAAACTCGGCCACATCCAGGTCGAAACCCCCGACCGCAGCCTTAACTACATGCTCAACCGCTGGTACCTCTATCAAGTCTATTCCTCGCGTCTCTTCGCCCGCGCCGGCTTCTACCAAGTCGGCGGCGCCACCGGCTTCCGCGACCAACTTCAGGACGTGATGAGCATCCTCTACAGCGACCCCGACTACGCCCGCCGGCAGATTCTCGACCACGCCGCGCACCAGTTCACCGAAGGCGACGTCCTCCACTGGTGGCACGAAAGCCTACACCTCGGCGCCCGCACCACCTTCAGCGACGACTACCTCTGGCTACCCTTCGTCACTTACCAATACATCTCCGTCACCGGCGACACCGATATCCTCTCCGAGCAGGTCCCCTTCTGCCAAGGCGACCGCCTTGCCTCTGGCGAGGCCGAACGCGGCATCAACTACCGCTCCGGCCAACCCCTCGCCGCCACCGACCACGCCAACCCCGACTTCGAATATGCCACCCTATACGAACACCTCCGCCGCGCCATCAACCGCGCCATGGCCCGCACCGGCGCCCACGGCCTGCCTCTTATGGGCTGCGGCGACTGGAACGATGGTATGTCCCACGTCGGTGTCCAAGGCCGCGGCGAGAGCGTCTGGGTCGCCTTCTTCCTCGCCGACCTCCTCCCCAAGATGGAACACCTCACCGCCCTGATGCCCAACGCCGACCTCTCCTACTGCGAAGAACTCTCCAACTTCCGCAAACGCATCGTCCTCGCCCTCCAGCATAACGCATGGGACGGCGCATGGTTCCTCCGCGCTTTCTACGACAACGGCGACCCCATGGGCAGCCGCAACAACACCGAATGCCAAATCGACCTCATCAGCCAGGCCTGGAGCATCCTCACCGACGTGGCAACTCCCGAACAGAAGCAGAGCGTCATGCGCGAGACCGACAACCGGCTGGTCAACCGCGAACACGAAATCATCCAACTCCTCACCCCTCCTTTCGTCCGCAATAACGGCGACCCCGCACAGAGCGACCGCCACAACCCGGGCTACATCGCCAACTATCCCCCCGGCGTCCGCGAAAACGGCGGCCAATACACCCACGGCGCCATGTGGTACATCATGGCACAACTCAAAGAGGGCCGCTACGATATGGCCTACTTCCTCTACTCGCTCATCAACCCCGTCCATCGCACACAGACCCTCGCCGACGTACTCAAATACAAAGTCGAACCCTACTGCATCGCCGCCGATATCTACAGCAACCCGCAGCACCCTGGCCGCGGCGGCTGGACATGGTACACCGGCTCCGCCTCATGGGCCTACAAAACCGGTATCGAAAACATCCTCGGTCTCCACAAGCAAGGAGACCGCATCACCCTCGACCCCCGGGTGCCCACCGACTGGGAATCCTTCACCATCCGCTACCGCCACGGCGCCAGCACCTACCTCATCCAATACGAGCGTGGCGCTACCCGTGAAACGACATCTGCACCAACCACGATAGAACTCATCGACGACGGCCAGCAACACGTCATCGTCATCCACTGACACCTCAGACCCAAGTCTGCGTGACAGACCTCAAACGGGACTGACCTTTTGTCGGGGTCAGTCCCGTTTGAAAATATCTCTCGTGTAGACCTTCTCCCTTACATCGTCAAGGCTGGCATCGTAGCGATTGGCAACAATGGCCTGGCTGCGACGCTTGAATTCGGCCAAATCGTTGACCACCTGGCTGCCGAAGAAAGTCGTGCCGTCTGCAAGCGTAGGCTCATAAATAATCACCGTTGCCCCCTTCGCCTTGATACGCTTCATCACCCCTTGGATACTCGACTGCCGGAAATTGTCCGACCCCGTCTTCATCGTCAGCCGATAAACCCCGATCACACACTCCCGCTCCTGCTCCCGGCTCCAACGGTTATTGTCGCTGTAATAAGTATAATACCCGGCCATCTCCAACACCCGGTCGGCGATGAAATCCTTCCGCGTGCGGTTGCTCTCCACAATCGCGCTCATCATATTCTGCGGCACATCCGCATAATTCGCCAGCAACTGCTTCGTATCCTTCGGCAGGCAGTAGCCGCCATAGCCGAACGACGGATTGTTATAATGCGTCCCGATACGGGGGTCCAGACACACCCCGTCGATAATCTGCTTCGTGTCCAACCCCTTCAACTCCGCATATGTGTCCAACTCGTTGAAATAACTCACCCGCAACGCCAGATACGTATTCGCGAACAACTTCACCGCCTCCGCCTCAGTCGAACCCATAAACAGCACCGGCACATCCCTCTTCACCGCCCCCTCGGCAATCAAGTCGGCAAACAGATGGGCACGCTCCGCAAGACCCGCGTCCCCCTGGTCATACCCCACAATAATGCGGCTGGGATAAAGATTGTCATACAACGCCTTGCTCTCCCTCAGAAACTCCGGTGCGAAAATGATGCGGTCACACCCATAACGCCGGCGCACACCCTCCGTATACCCCACAGGGATGGTGCTCTTAATCACCATCGTCGCCCGCGAGTTCACACGCAACACCCTCTCAATCACATCCTCCACCGCCGAAGTGTCGAAGAAATTCTTCACACTGTCGTAATTCGTCGGAGCCGCGATAACCACAAACTCCGCGTCTCTGTACCCCTCTTCAGAATCGAGCGTCGCCGTGAGGTCCAACTCCCGGTGCGCAAAAAAATCCTCTATACACTCATCCTGGATCGGCGACACCCTACGGTTCACCATCTCCACCCGCTCCGGCACGATATCCACCGCCGTTACACGGTTGTGCTGCGACAACAACGTCGCTATTGAAAGACCTACATAACCCGTCCCAGCGACGGCTATCCTATACGGTGCGTGACTGCTACTCATATTGATGTCCAATTTTTTGTGCGCTGCAAAAATACTGAAAAAAATCAATATTACAAGAAAAAATCTTATCTTTGCAATTGGAGCATCTTGTGTCCATATTAATTAACATATTAATTCTAAAAACGTTGCAATGAAAAGAAACATTATAATCACTGGTGGTGCTGGCTTTATCGGAAGCCACGTCGTACGTCTGTTTGTCAACAAATACCCCGATTATCACATCTTCAATGTCGACAAACTCACCTACGCAGGCAACCTCGCCAACCTCAAAGACATCGAGGACAAGCCCAACTACACCTTCGTCAAGGCCGACATCTGCGATTTCGACACCATCTTCGACCTCATGCAGCGCCAACACATCGACGGCATCATCCATCTCGCCGCCGAAAGTCACGTCGACCGTTCCATCAAAGACCCCTTCACCTTCGCACAGACCAACGTCATGGGCACACTCTCCCTCCTCCAAGCCGCTAAACTGGTGTGGGACGGAAACTACGAAGGCAAACGCTTCTACCACATCTCCACCGACGAAGTCTACGGTGCGCTGGAAATCACCGACCCCGAGGGCATCGTCCCACCTTTCTCCACCAAAGCCTCCAGCGGAAAGCACCACCTCGCCTACGGCAAAACATTCTTCACCGAAGACCTCAAATACCAACCCCACTCCCCCTACAGCGCCGCCAAGGCCTCCAGCGACCACTTCGTCCGTGCCTTCCATGACACCTACGGACTGCCCACCATCGTCACCAACTGCTCCAACAACTACGGCCCCTACCAATTTCCCGAAAAGCTCATCCCGTTATTCATCAATAACATACGCCACCGCAAACCACTTCCCGTCTACGGCAAGGGCGAAAACGTCCGCGACTGGCTCTACGTCGTCGACCACGCCCGCGCCATCGACACCATCTTCCATAACGGGAAAATCGCCGAAACCTACAACATCGGCGGATTCAACGAGTGGAAAAACATCGACATCATCAAAGTCGTCATCGCCACCGTCGACCGACTCCTCGGCCGCCCCGAAGGCGCCGACCTCGACCTTATCACCTACGTCACCGACCGCGCCGGACACGATATGCGCTACGCCATCGACTCCACCAAACTGCAACGCGAACTCGGTTGGGAGCCCAGCCTCCAGTTCGAAGAAGGCATCGAACTCACCGTTAAATGGTACCTCGACAATCAGGAATGGATGGACAACGTCACCAGCGGCGACTACCAGAAATACTACGAACAAATGTACGCCAACCGCTAGTGCGCCACACCCCATGAACCTCATCTTCGACTTCGGAAACGTACTGGTGCGATGGGAACCCGAGCGGGTCTTCCTCCCCTATTTCGGCGGCGACCAAGCCCGCCACTGGTACTTCTGGGGCCACATCTGCGACAAACACTGGCGCGACCGCATCGATGCCGGCGACGACACCCAAACGGCCATCCGCCAGCTGCAGGAACGCTATCCCGACTACGCCGAAGCCATCTCCCTCTACCAAACCCGTTGGGCAGAAATGCTCCCCGGCGAGATGCCCGGAATGCGTGCGCTGCTTCAAGGGCTTAAGAAAAACCCCAACTACCGCATCTACGGCCTCACCAACTGGTCCATGGAGACCTTCCCCGCCGCCCGTCAGCGTTTTGAAATACTGCAGATGATTGACAACTACATCGTCTCCGGCGACGTCAAACTCGTCAAACCCGACCCGCAAATCTTCCATCTGCTTCTCGACCGATACCACCTCGACCCCGCCGACAGCACCTTCATCGACGACAACCCCGACAATGTCCAGGCCGCCCGCAACCTCGGGATGCAGGGCATCGTCTTCCACGGCGCCGACGACCTGCGGTTCCAGCTGGGACTGCACTCCGCATAAAGAATACCAAACAACCACACAATATGTTCAAAAGACTCCTTTTCCTGTTTGCCAAACGATACCGCCACACCACCGCCTCCCGATGGATTATCCTGGTCATCGACCTCATCACGCTGGCCGTGGCATTCGGAATCACCGAAGTATTCCGCAACCATAACAACTCTCTGCCCATCGAGTGGGTGGAAGTAATCGGCAAATACCTCATCCTTGCCACACTGTCAATCTTCTGCTACATCGGTGTGGGCACCCACCGCAGCATCATCCGCCACTCAGGCATGTACGACATATACAAAATCCTGTTGGCCAACATCATCCCCATTATAGCGCTGTCCGCCTTCAACATCGTCAACAACAACCACCCCATCGTCAACAACCGTTATACACCCTCATATAACGAGTTGATTATGACCTTTGCAATACAAATCGGACTCATGGCCAGCGTACGACTGATGCTACAACGACTCTACAACGACTACGTCCGCAAACGCCGGCCCACCACCAACGTCATTATATATGGTGCCGGCGCCGCCGGCGTGATTGCCTATAACGCCTTAGTCCAAGACCCGCTGAACGAATACCGCATCGTAGCCTTCATTGACGACGACCCCAAGAAAACCGACACCGCCCTCAACGGCATCCATGTCATGCAGTTCAATGACGTCCTCAACGAACAGTTCATCAAGCAAAAGGACGTCAAGCTGATGGTCATCGCCATCCCCAACATCCGACTGATGCACAAACAGGCCATCACCACCCGTGGTCTGGACCTCGGCCTCACTGTCAAGGCCGTGCCCCACATCAGCAAATGGATCAACGACTCCTTCAACCTCAACCAAATCCAGGACGTCAAAATCGAAGACCTTCTGGAGCGTGAGAGCATCCGGCTCGACAACGTCAACATCGTTCGCGAAGTCATCGACAAAGTGGTGCTGGTCACCGGTGCCGCCGGCTCTATCGGAAGCGAGATTTGCCGACAGCTCATCCAATACAAACCCAGCAAAATCATCATGCTCGACCAAGCCGAGTCGCCGATGTACGACCTGCAATTCGAACTGAAAAGCGATGAACCCTACCGTCAGTATGTGGACCGCATGGAGTTCGTCATCGCCAATGTGAAAGACCAGCGCCGCATGGAAGAGGTCTTTGCCCATTACCGCCCGCAGATTGTCTACCACGCCGCCGCCTACAAGCACGTTCCCTTCATGGAAGAAAACCCCTACGAGGCCATCTATGTCAACGTCTTCGGGACAAAGAACGTAGCCGACCTCGCCATCCAGTACGGAGCGCAGAAATTCGTCATGATTAGCACCGACAAGGCGGTGAACCCCACCAACGTCATGGGGGCCACCAAGCGGATGGCCGAGATATACATCCAGAGCCGCAGCACCGAGCAGACCCACTTTGTCACCACCCGCTTCGGCAACGTGCTGGGCTCCAACGGCAGCGTCATCCCGCTGTTCAAGAAGCAACTCGCCGCCGGCGGCCCGCTGACGGTCACCCACAAAGATATCATCCGCTATTTCATGACCATCCCCGAGGCCTGCAACCTGGTGCTCGAGGCAGGCGCCATGGGCGAAGGGGGCGACATTTTCGTCTTCGACATGGGCAAGCCCGTCAAGATATACGATATGGCCCGCAAGATGATACAGCTCTCGGGCAAGCATGGAATCGAAATCAAGGAAATCGGCCTGCGTCCCGGCGAGAAACTGTACGAAGAGCTGCTGGCCACCAAGGAGAACAACATGCCCACCTACCACCCCAAGATCATGCGGGCACAGGTACGCAAATACCCCATCGACGAAATCAACCGCGAATATGCCGAGCTATGGGACCTCATGCCCACCCTCGACGACCGGCGCTTGGTGGCGAAGATGAAACACATCGTGCCCGAGTTCAAGAGCAACAACAGCATCTACTGCGAACTCGACCACCAGGCTATGCCTGGAGATAATTAATTTGATAAGGCTATCTAATCTGAAAAGGGTTAGGTGACGGGATGGATTTTCCCCTTCTGGTTGCAAAAGAAGAAAAAGAGGCCGTAGGCCAGCACCAACACCATGGCGACAAGGAAGGTATAGAGGTTCTTGTCGGGCACCATGATATAGCCCACATTGATTAACAGCTGCGCCAACGCATAGCCCCCCGACACCCACAAGTGGGGAACCTTGAGGTCGTTGACAAGCGTCTCGTAAGCATGTTCACGGTGGGCCTGCAGGATGTTGCGGCCATTGAGAAACCGCTTGGCGATGGTGAGCAATCCATCGGCCAGGAAGACGATGATGAGACAGAGATAACTCACCGTCTCGCCGATATCGGGCTTTGCGCCGTCATAGCGCACAAAAAGGAACAGCACAACCAAACCCATAACGATACTGCCCACGTCACCCGAGAAACAACGCGCCTTGTTGCGGAAATTGAAAAATCCGAAGATGAGGATGCCGATAAGAATCGTGGCAATGAATGCGTTGTCGACAAACGGGGTATCGAAGATATTGAGGTATCCGAACGTACCGACCACAACAAGCGAATAGGCCGCCAACATACCGTTGATGCCGTCCATGAAGTTGTAGACGTTGAGCACGCCGCAAAAGACGACAAGCAGCAGTATCATCTGCCATACCTGCAGCGTGGAGAGTTCCACATAAAATGCCAGAATCACGGCACCGAACTGCACCCCCAGTCGCAACCAACTGGGCAACTGCCGCAAGTCATCGATATAACTCACCACCGCCAGGAGGGTGGCGGCAATAAGGAATCGCGGATAGGGGATGTGGTGAACCAGCGCATGATAAAGGATGGCGAAATAAAAGATGACTCCGGCGCCCAGCAGCACAGCCTTGTGATGGGAACTGCGCTCGTTGGGGCGGTCGACGACATGGAATTTTTTGGCCAGGAGGAAATAGAGCATCTCAATGGCCAGCAGAGCGAAAACAGTGATAAGGTAATACATTTCGAAATGCAAAAATACGATTTTTTTTTCGTAACTCGTGTTTTTTTCGTATATTTGCAGATAGTTTTAACCGATGCCGGCGCACGATAGTGCGCGGTATATAATTATATAAAAACAATTTATGGAGAAGAAAGAGATACGAATAGCGGTGATAGGATTGGGGTATGTGGGGCTTCCGCTGGCCCGACTTTTCTCGACGAAGTTTCCGACGATAGGGTATGATATGAACCGATCGCGGGTGGCGGCGCTGATGGCGGGCCACGACGCGACGCTTGAGGTGGCTGACGAGTTGTTGCAGGAGGCCATCGAGAAGCACGGTTTCCGCTGCACGGCGGAGCTGGAGGATATCCGAGATTGCAATTTCTATGTGGTGGCGGTTCCGACGCCGGTGGACCGGAACAACACGCCGGACCTGACGCCGCTATACGGTGCCAGCGAGACTGTGGGGAGGGTGATTGGCAAGGGAGACGTAGTGGTGTATGAGTCGACGGTGTATCCGGGGGTGACGGAGGACGAGTGCCTGCCGGTGGTGGAGCGCACGTCGGGTCTTCGCTATAATGTGGATTTCTTCGCAGGTTATAGCCCCGAGCGCATCAATCCCGGCGACAAGGTGCATACGGTGGAGAAGATTCTGAAAATCACTTCCGGTTCTACCCCAGAGGTGGCCGACCTTATTGACAGCGTGTACAACGCCGTTCTCATCAACGGCACGCACAAGGCGCCGAGCATCAAGGTGGCGGAGGCTGCGAAGGTTATCGAGAACAGCCAACGGGACATCAACATCGCATTTGTCAACGAATTGAGCAAGATATTCACCCTGATGGGCATTGACACGTACGACGTGCTGGAGGCCGCGGGGACGAAATGGAATTTCATCAAGATGAATCCCGGCCTGGTGGGCGGGCACTGCATCTCGGTGGACCCCTACTACCTAGCCCAATGTGCCCAGCGGATGGGGTACAACCCCGAGATTATTCTCGCGGGGCGCAGGATGAACGACGGCATGGGAGCCTACGTGGCGGACCAGACGATCAAGCTGATGCTGAAGAAGGGCATCCAGGTGCTGGGGTCGAAGATTATCATCATGGGGTTCACGTTCAAGGAGAACTGCCCAGATGTGCGCAACACGAGGGTAATCGACATTTACCGTGCGCTGCAGGAGTACAATGCAGACATCACGGTGTTCGACCCGTGGGCATCGCCGGAGCGGGTGAAGGCAGAGTACGGCATCAGGATTGTCAACGAGTTGCCGAAGGATAAATACAGTGCGGCGATTGTGGCGGTGGCACACCGTCAGTTCCGCGAGATGGAGATTGATTTCGACGCGCTGCTGGAGAAGAACCATGTGATTTTCGACGTGAAGGCCATTATGCCGAGGGAGTTGGTTGACGGAAGACTCTAAAGCACAGAACTATTAAACGACTAAACTACTAAACCGAATGTCCAACTTTGCATTGATAGGGGCGGCAGGGTATATCGCCCCGAGACATTTGAAAGCCATTGCTGACACGGGCAACAACCTTCTGGCCGCCTACGACAGGTTCGACAGCGTGGGCCGATTGGACAGTTTTTTCCCCGAGTGTTCTTTTTTCACGGAGCATGAGCAGTTCGACCGCTACTGTTCGAAGCAGCAGCGCACGGAGAACCCGCTGGATTGGTTTTCGATATGCACGCCGAACTATACGCACGATGCCTTTATCCGCTACGGACTGCGGCTGGGGTGCAACGTAATTTGCGAGAAGCCGCTGGTGCTGAACCCGCGCAATATCGACAATCTGGTGGATTTGGAGCGGGAGACGGGCCACGAGGCATACACGATTCTGCAGCTGCGCCTGCACGACTCTATCGTGGCGCTAAAGAAGAAGGTCGACGAGGGTCCGCAGGACAAGGTGTACGATGTGGACCTGACCTACATCACCTCGCGCGGCAAATGGTACTACACTTCTTGGAAGGGCGACGTGCACAAGAGCGGCGGGGTGGCCACGAATATCGGGGTCCACTTCTACGATATGCTGCAGTGGATTTTCGGACCGGTGCAGGAGAATATCGTGCATGTGATGAGCCACGACCGGGTGGCGGGATTCCTGCGCCTGAAGAAAGCCCGGGTGCGTTATTTCCTGAGCATCAACGCCGCCTGTCTGCCGCCGAATGCGGTGCAGGGCGAAAAGAAGACCTACCGCACAATCATGATTGACGGCGACGAGTTTGAGTTCAGCCAGGGGTTCACGGAACTGCACACGAAGAGTTACGAGGAGATTCTGGCCGGCCGAGGCTTCCGCATCAGCGAGGCGCGGAACTGCATCGAGATTGTCGCCGACATCCGACACGCAACGCCCATCGGACTGAAAGGGGACTACCACCCCCTGGCGAAACTGTCCCTGGCGCCGCACCCCTTTGGCTGGGACGACATGAAATACTGACCCATGGCCACGCGCATCTGTCATATCACGAGTCTGCACCCCGCCAACGACATACGCATCTTCCACAAGGAGTGTGTTTCGCTGGCGAAGCAGTACGAGGTGTGGCTCATTGCCCCCAACATCGAGGACGACACAGTCCGTGGGGTTCACCGCATCGGTGTCCCCTTGCCCAAAAGCCGGCTGAAACGCCAGTTCCATCTCAAGCGAGTGCTGCAGAAGGCGCTCGAGGTGGATGCAGCCGTATACCACCTACACGACCCCGAGTTGCTATCCATGGGCCCCAAGCTCCGCAAGAGGGGGAAGAAGGTCATTTTCGACTCCCATGAGGACGTACCGATGCAGATACTCACAAAAGAGTACCTGCCCCGCTGGAGCCGGAAACCGTTGTCGCGCCTCTACGCACGCTACGAGCGCAGGCTCATGAAGCGCTATGACGCCCTCGTGACCGTCACCCCCAGCATCCTGGAACGGCTCTCCGCCATCAACCGGCAGAGCGTCATGGTGACGAATTATCCAGACTACAGAGAGTTGCCGCCCCACACGCCCCACGAGGGCGAACCCCACTACATCTGCTTTGCCGGCGGGGTCGACGAGCGATACATGCACGAATACGTCATCCAAAGCCTTCAATACACCTGCACCCGCTATCTGCTGGCGGGGCCCTGTTTCATCCCCTCTTATTTCAAGAATCTGCAAGACCTCCCCATGTGGAGTCGCGTGGACTACCAAGGCATCCTGCCTCCGGAAAAGGTAATGGAACTTTACGCACGCGCCGATGTGGGCATCGTGCTGCTGGACTACTCGCCCAACGTGGGCTACCGGAAAGGGACCCTCGGGGTGCTGAAGATGTTCGAGTACATGATGGCGGGCATTCCCGTGGTGGCTACGGACCTCGAGCTATGGAAAGAAATCATCGAAGGCTATGACTGCGGCATCTGCGTCGACCCGCACGACCCGCACGCCATCGCCAACGCCATCAACACCCTGGTCAACAACCCCGACAAAGCGCGGCAGATGGGTGAGAACGGACGCCGTGCGGTGAAAGAAAAATACAACTGGGCCACCCAGGAGCAAACACTTCTCAGCCTGTACAAAACATTAATACCCGAATAAACAACACAAACGCCATGGAGTTCAGAGACCTAAAGAAACAGTACCAAACACTGAAGCCCGACCTCGACCGGGCCATGCAAGACATCGCCGCCGCCGGCAACTACATCATGGGCGCCCCCGTGAAAGAACTGGAGCAGCAGCTGGCCGAATATGTCGGCACAAAGCACTGCCTCACATGCGCCAACGGCACCGACGCCCTGACGCTGGTCCTCAAAGCCCTCGGCATCGGTAAGGGCGACGCCGTCTTCGTCCCCGACTTCACCTTCTTCGCCAGCGCCGAAGTGGTGGCACTCGAAGGTGCGACGCCTGTCTTCGTCGACGTGGATCCCGAAACGTTCAATATCGACTGCGATAGCCTCCTCGAAGCCCTGCAGGCCGTGCGCGACAACATGACCCTCCGTCCCAAGGCCATCATCGCCGTCGACCTCTTCGGCCTCCCCGCCGACCATCTGCGCCTGCGCGCCATCGCCGACCGCGAAGAGCTCTTCATCATCGAGGACGGCGCACAAGGGTTCGGCGGCCAGTTGCGGGGCCCTTCGTCCGACGGCAAAGGCCTCCTCAACTCCAAACGGGCCTGCGGCTATGGCGACATCGGCACCACCTCCTTCTTCCCGGCCAAACCGCTGGGTTGCTACGGCGACGGCGGCGCCGTGTTCACCGACAACGACGACTGGGCCGCACTGATTGACTCCCTCCGCGTCCACGGCAAGGGAAGCTACAAATACGACAACGTGCGCATCGGCATGAACTCCCGCCTCGACACCCTCCAGGCCGCTATCCTCAAAGTCAAGCTGGAAGCCTTCCGCACCCACGAACTCGCCGACGTCAACCGCTGCGCCGAATACTACACCCAGCTCATCACCGGCATCACCCGATACAGCAAGAAAGAAATCAACGTCGCACCGCCCATAGTTCCCGAAGGTCGCTACAGCAGCTGGGCGCAATACACCGTCCGTCTCAGCGTTCCCTCGGGCAACGGCACCTTCAACCGCGAAGCCCTCCAGGCCAAACTCAAAGCCAAAGGCATCCCCACCATGGTATACTACCCCATCCCCATGAGTCGCCAAACAGCATTCAAGGAGCTCCACCGCTACGTCGAAACCCCGAACGCACAACTCCTCTCCCAGAGCGTCCTCTCCCTCCCGATGCACCCCTACCTCTCCCGCGAAGAAATGCGTTCCATCGTGGAATCCCTCGTGTCGAGCCTATGAACATCTTGATGATTAGTCACTATGCCGGGGCGCCCCAATACGGCATGGAATTCCGCTCCTACTACATGGCTCGCGAGTGGGTCCGCATGGGCCACCGCGTAACCATCGTCGGAGCCTCCTTCTCGCACCTCCGCAAAACGCAACCCGCCCCCGGCCGCGAAACTCTCGATGGAATCCAATACCTCTGGCTCCCCACCGCCCAATACCAAGGCAACGGACTGAAACGGGTACAGACCATGTTCCAGTTCGTGGCGCAAGTCTACCGCCACCGCAAAGAACTGATCTCTTTCAACCCTGATATCGTCATCGCCTCTTCCGTCTACACCTTCGACATCTACCCCTGCCGCTACATCGCACGCCGCACCGGCGCACGCCTCGTCTACGAAGTCCACGACCTCTGGCCACTCTCCGTCATCGTCATCGGCGGCTACAAGCCGTGGCATCCCTTCATCTTCATGCTCCAGCACTGCGAAAACTACGCCTACCGCCATTGCGACATGGTCGTGTCCATGCTCGACAAAGCCCTCCCACACATGCAGCGCCACGGCCTCACTCCCGACCGTTTCTGCTGCATCCCCAACGGATACGTGCAAGAAGAATGGGAACACCTCGACCACATCCAACTGCCCGAAGAGCACACCCGACTCCTCAACCAACTGCACGACGAAGGCAAAACCATCGTGGGATTTGCCGGAGGGCACACCCAGTCCACCGCCATGCACATCCTGGTCGAGGCCGCACGCCAACTGCAGGAAGACCCCACCCTCGCCTTCGTCCTCGTGGGCGACGGGCCACAGAAAACCGCACTCATCGAGACAGCCCAACACTACCAACTCCGCAACATCCACTTCCTGCCCCCCATTCCCAAGCAAAGCATCCCTCTGCTGCTGCAAAACTTCGACATCTGCTACGCCGGCGGCGTCCACAGCACCCTCCACCAGTACGGCACCTCCTTCAACAAAATCACCGACTACATGCTCTCTGGCAAACCCATCGTCAACTCCGTCGACGAACCCAATAGCCTTATCGAACGCGTGGGTTGTGGCATACAAGTCGAAGCCGAGAACGTGCAACAAGTCTGCCACGCCCTGCACACCCTCGCCCTGATGCCCCCCTCCGACCGCGCCGCCATGGGAGAGAAAGGCCGCCTCTACGCCACCCAGCACCTCAACTACCGCACCCTGTCGGAACAATTCATCCACTATGTCACAAAATAGCAGCCACCTCCGCATCCGCAAAGCCCCGCTGCATCTTCTCACCGTGATTGGGGCTCGCCCCCAGATTATCAAGGCCGCGGCCGTCAGCCGCGCCATCGCCAACGGATTCTCCGATACCATCACAGAACATATCCTCCACACCGGCCAGCATTACGACAGCAATATGTCGCAGGTCTTCTTCGATGAACTGGGGATCCCCCGAGCCGAGTACAACCTCGGGGTCGGTTCCGGCACCCACGGGGCCCAGACCGCCAAGATGATTGCCGGCATTGAAGAGGTGCTGCTCCAACAACCTTTCGACGGCATCATCCTGTACGGCGACACCAACAGCACCCTTGCCGGCGCCGTGGCTGCCGCCAAACTGCATATCCCCATCTTCCACATTGAGGCTGGGCTGCGTTCCTTCAACATGGATATGCCCGAAGAAATCAACCGCATCGTGTGCGACCAACTCTCCACCCTCCTCTTCGCCCCCACACAGACCGCCGTCGACAACCTGCAGCGAATCGCCACCGAAGGCCGCATCGGAGGACAGCGGCAGCAAATCATCCTCAGCGGCGACGTGATGTACGATAACAGCCTCCACTTCGCCCGTATCGCCGCCGAGCGGTGCGACATCAAGCAACGGCTGGCGCTTCCGCGCGAAGGGTACATCCTCGCCACCATCCACCGCGACCACAACACCGACCAGCCCGAGCGGCTGGAAAGCATCCTGCGGGCGCTATGCCATATCGCCCACACCGAGAACATCCCAGTTGTCCTGCCCCTGCACCCGCGCACCCGCGGCAAACTCACCCCGCTCCACCAATCCCTGCTGGAGGTCGAGCCGCTGGTGAGAATCCTACCGCCGCTCCCCTTCCTTGAGATGACCCTCTTGGAGCAGAACGCCCTGTTGGTGATGACCGATAGCGGAGGCGTGCAGAAAGAAGCCTTCTTCTTCGAACGGCCCTGCGTCATCCTGCGGCCTGAGACCGAGTGGGTCGAGATAGTCCAACACCATGCCGGCCTCATTGCCGACGCCGACTACAAGCGGATTCTCGATGCCTACGGCCAACTGGCTCACCGCCCGGTCCACTTCCCGCCACTTTTTGGCGACGGCCATGCCGCCGAGAATATCTTGAACCATATCGTTGAGTTTCTAACGGGACTCTCCCGTTAAACCTGCCCCATCCAAGCCAGCCCATGAGCCTGCCTATCATCCACACCGACCCGCTCCACCGCATAGCCTACGCCACCGACGCCTCGGCCTACCGCGAAATACCGCTGGGCGTGGCCTACCCCGAATCCGAAGCCGACATTGTCGACCTCCTCGCCGAAGCCCGTCGGCGCCACACCCACCTCATCCCGCGTGCCGGCGGCACCAGCATTGCCGGTCAGGTGGTCGGCAACGGCATCGTGGTGGACATCAGCCGACACTTCAACCACATCCACAAAATCAATACCGAGGAACGCTGGGCATGGGTCGAACCCGGGGTGGTGCGCGACGAACTCAATATCATCCTCAAACCCATGGGGCTTTTCTTCAGCCCCGAAACCTCAACCAGCAACCGCTGCTGCATCGGCGGCATGGTGGGCAACAACTCCTGCGGGACGCACTCCCTCGTCTATGGGAGCACCCGACACCATGTCCTCGCTCTGCAAGGGGTGCTGAGCGACGGCAGCCATTTCGACACCGACGTGCCGCCAGAAAACCCGAATGGGGACAGCCTGCTGAACAAGATATACGCCCAACTGCAAGGATGGGCCGACGACCCACACATCCGCCAGCTGATTGCCAACAACTTCCCCGACCCGTCGCTGCGCCGCCGCAGTTGCGGTTACGCCATCGACGAGGCCGTTCAGGTTCTCAAGCAATCCGGCAGTCAGGCCCTGTGCAACCTTATCTGCGGAAGCGAGGGAACCCTCTGTTTCGTCACCGCCGTCAAGGTGTCGCTCGATCCGCTCCCACCGAAACAGAAAATGGTGCTCTGCGCCCACTGCCACTCCCTGCCCGACAGCTACCAGGCCAACCTCGTCGCCCTGCGGCACAACCCGGTTGCGGTAGAGTTGATGGACGGCAAGATATTGGAACTCTGCCGTAACAACCGCACCCAAGACCGCAACCGCTTCTTCATCCAAGGTGAACCCGCCGCCCTGCTTATCGCCGAATTCAATGGCGACACAACGTCCGGACAGTCCTCACCCATGGAGCAGCAGGCCGATGCCCTGGAGCATGAGTTGCTGGAAAGCGGCCTCGCCTACCACTGCAGCCGTGTCTACAACGACGACATTGACCGTGTATGGGCGCTGCGCAAAGCCGGCCTCGGCGTGCTCACCGGGGTCAAAGGCGACCGAAAACCCATCGGAGTCATCGAAGACACCGCCGTGGCACCCGAGCAACTGCCCGCCTACCTGGAAGAATTCCAGCAGATGATGGAGCGGCTGGAAATGAGTTGCGTATATTACGGCCATATCGGCACCGGCGAGCTGCATCTGCGCCCTGTCCTTGACATCAAGCAGCCGCACGACCGCGGCCTCTTCCGCCAAGTGGCGGAGGAGACGGCACGTCTGGTCCGGAAATACCGCGGAAGCCTCAGCGGCGAACATGGCGACGGACGGCTGCGAGGCGAATTCATACCGATGGTATACGGCGAAGAGGTCTACCAACTGATGCGCCAAGTGAAGCAATGCTGGGACCCTGACGGAGTGCTCAACATGCACAAAATCGTCGATGCCCCGCCCATGGACACCTCCCTGCGCTATGAAGTCCACCAGCAGTACCTCTGCCCCGACGGCGACCTCATGTGCCGCATCGAGCAGTGCAACGGCGCCGGCGACTGCCGCAAAAGCAACACCATCGGCGGCACCATGTGCCCCACCTTCAAGGTGTCGCACGACGAACTGCTCTCCACCCGTGCCCGGGCCAATATCCTGCGCGAAGTGCTCACCCGTGGAATCCCCACCTCCGACAACGGACAGTCCCGCCGCCGTGGCAAAGGTCCCGTCGCCGACCCCGAATTAATCGAGGAAGTGCTGTACAGCTGCCTGGCCTGCAAAGGCTGCCGGGGTGAATGCCCGTCGAATGTCGACATGACCCGCATCCGCTCGCAAGTCCTGCAGATGCTCTACGACCAACAGGGCACCCCCTTCCGCAGCTGGATGGTGGCCCGCATGGCCGCCATCGAACGTCTGGGGCACCTCGTCTATCCCCTCTACAACCTTTTCGCCCGAATGCCCTGGAGCGCGGCACTCATCAAGAAAACCGTCTCCTTCGCCCCCGAGCGCAGCATCCCCACCCTCTCGCCACGCACCATGCGGCAACAGGTCCAACATATCAAACAGAATGATTCCGGCAAACTTGTATACCTTTTCGCCGATGAATTCACCGACCTGCAGGAGGCCCATCTGGGGCTCACCTTTGCCCTTCTACTTACCCGTCTGGGATACCGTGTCGTCATTCCCAATCATGCCGAGAGCGGCCGCGCCGCCATCTCGAAAGGATGCCTGCATCTGGCCGCCCGCTATGCCGAGCGCAACGTGCGAAAGCTCAAAGATCTCGTCACCGAAAACACGCCACTCGTAGGTATCGAGCCCAGTTGCATCCTCTCCTTCCGCGACGAATATCCCGACCTCGTGCCCGCCGACCTGCGTGGCGATGCCGAGCGGCTGGGGAAGCACTGCCTGCTCTTCGACGAATTCATCATGCGCGAAGTGGACAAAGGCAATATCACCCCGCAGCAGTTCAAATCCGAGCATCTGGAGGTATGGCTCCACGGCCACTGCCACCAGAAGTCCCTCGTAGGCATTGAGAAAACCGCCGCCATGCTCCGCCTCCTTCCCGGATGCAGCCTGCATGTCATCCCCTCCTCCTGCTGCGGCATGGCCGGCTCGTTCGGCTACGAGAAGGAGCACTACGCCACCTCGCTGGCCATCGGCGAAATGCTACTCTTCCCCACCCTCCGCAAGGCCCTCGACTCCGTGCCGCACGAAATTCCCACCTATGTGGCCGCCCCCGGGACCTCCTGCCGCCAGCAGATTCTCGACGGCACCGGCATCCACGCCCTGCACCCCATCGAAATCATGTACCAATACCTATCCGACGACCGATGACCCGCAATCCGTTCAACGGCCTGCCCTGGCAGGAAAAACTCACTTTCGGCGCTTTGTGCCTGTCCGTGGCCGCTGTCGTGCTCTGGTGGCGGCTCGGCGTCATCGCCATCATGCTGCTCGTGGTTGCCTCCCTCGTCAAACTCATAAGCACACGACGTATCGGGAATCCCTCCCTTGACCGACTGCAACGGATATGCCTGTGGGCCATGGTTGCCTATTGGATACTCTATGCGGTCTCCGCCATCGTCAGCACCGACCATGCCGAAGGATGGTCCACGGCGGGCATCAAGCTCTACTTCCTCCTGCTCCCGCTCCTTTGCCTCTGCAACGATACCAACTACCTCACCCGCCACCGCATTCGCTCCCTGTTCCAAGTGCTCACCGCCACACTCCTCCTACGCTTCATCGTCTGTTTGGCCGTCAGTGGCATCCAATACTTGAAAGGCGTCCCACTTGCCGAATTGAGAGACTGGCAGATGGACCCCCTAGGGTTGCACCACAACTACTTGGCCTTGTACCTCGTCACCGCTTTGGCATTCCTATACACCCAATTCGTCGAGAGGGACAAAAGCACCCGTCAACGGCGACTGCTCCTGCTGATACCCGCCGCTGCCGCACTGGTGGCCTACCTCTTCATGAGCGCCTCCCGTTCCGGAATACTCACCATCGGACTTCTGGCCATTGCCTGTCTCGTCCATCTCACATTTGTCCGCAAACGCTGGAAGACGGGCCTCTGCATCACACTCTTCTCCATCGGTCTGCTTGCCGGTGCCTATTGGGCGGTTCCCTCCACCTTCTCGAGGTTCACTACACCATTACAAAACCGGGATGCCAACCATGTGGCCGACGAGCGGGAAATCCTATGGGAATGCGGACTGAAGACAGCGAAGAGGAGCCTCCTCTTCGGATACGGCTCCGGCGACTACATGCCGCCGCTCCTCGAGTCCTACACCCAGAGGGGCTACCACAAAGCCGTCCGGGAAACCCTCGGGACCCACAACCAATACCTCGAAACCATCCTCGAAACAGGGTTGGTCGGAGCGGCGATGCTTCTCTTCATGCTTTTCACCCCGTTTGTGGCCTCCCTTCGCAAAAACCGACGTACCCTTCTGGTCCCGCTAGCCATTCTCGCCATGACCAGCCAGATGGCATTCGAATCCATGCTGAACCGACAGATGGGCGCACAATTTATCGCCATCGTATACTGCCTGCTGGTTTTATCCCTGGCGTCCCGAAAAGAAAAGGCTATCGCGTCCTGATGCCCTTGGCATATCGACGGGTCATCAAGATACTGATAAGGTAGGCAACGCCGCGCAAGACGGCGAAGAGAATCAGCGTGGCCTCCATCGTGCCCAAAAGCCATCCACCCACCAGCACCGACACCAGCGTAGTCACCACATAGATGACCTGCCAGTAGAAGAAGGCGCGCAGCTTCTCAGTGACGATGAAGATGCCGCTCAGCGGACCCGCCACCAGCGAAAGCACCATCGCCGGGGCCAATATCTGGGCATACTGTCCTGCCGGCAGCCATTGCGCCCCCAGGAAAAGCTGGGTGAGCCACGGAAGGAACCACACAAACAGCAACAGTCCCGCACCGCCCAACAGCAGCAGGAGCTTCAGCAGCCGGTCGAAACTGGCAAGGCACTCGCCCCGTTGGCGGTATTCCTCGTTGGCACGCTGGCGGTACACATCACGCAACGCCGTGCTGATTACATTGATTGGAATGGCAAATATCGTCATGGCCATGGAGAACTGTCCCACCTCGTCCTTGCTGAAGAAGGCGGTGATAAGCAAGATAGGTATTGCCTGGCCGATGGTGTTGAGCAGCTGCCCCGGCATCGTGTACTTCGGAAATTCCTTGAACTTGACGGCACAGCGCCGCATCTCTGCCCACCGTGTCTGGCGGAAGGTGTTCCCGTCGTGATACAGGGCCCGCACCACACACCCGGCGGCCGAGATGGCGCGTCCCACTAAATCGCCCACCACCAGCCCTTGGCTGCAAATCTTCACGAAGCCCAGCAGGGTCTTGCTCAGCGTGATGGCGGCCGAATTGACAATCTTGTTCACCGAGAGGGCTTTGAAATACGACTCCCGCACACACCACTCGTTATAGACGTTAAAGACGATGATGAAGAATGCCGCCAACGGACAGACGAATATCCAGTGCTCCAGTTGCGGCTCGTCCAGCCACGCTGTGAGGGGCCGAATCAGCACAAACTGCATCAGCACCCAGCTGACAGCCATCGTTGCCAGTCCCATGACCACGGCGAAGAGGGCCAGGTTGGCCGCCTCGTTCTTGTCGCCGGCCACCAATATGCCGCTTTCATATTTTCCGGAACCCACCACCGCCAAGACGGAGGTGATGGAGGTCAGCACCGCCAGCAGGCCGAATTCCTCGGCGGTGAAGATTCGTCCCAAGACAGGATAGAACAGAAACGGCAGCACCTGTGCGAGCGCCACCCCGCCGGAAAGCGTCAAGCTGTTCTTGATAAAATCACTGGAACCGATTTTTTTCAGCAAACGATTGCTCATGTCTCCCTCCTCCCCTCAGGTATCAAAAACAAAGCCGCCAGCAGCAACACCAGCCCGCCGTGTGTCAGCAGCGAGGTGAACAGCGCACTGTTCAGGAATGTGATTGTCAGCAGTGCCAGCAGCCCGAAGAAACGGGCGTTACCCAGATGGGCGTCGATACAGCGGAGCAGCAGTGCACCCGCCGACACAAAGAACAGCGCCCCCAGATGGCCGAAATTCATAAACCCATCGGCCACGATGCCTGTATTGCAGTTGGTCGTCGCCCGGTTGTACATCATGGTGCCAATCAGCCGGGAGGGCTCCATCTCATAGGGATAGTTGAACCAATGGCCCAGAAAACTATGCGACAGACACACCGGGTGCCCGTCAAAGAAGGTGAAATAGTTGTCGCAGACAATCACCGGGATAAAGAACAGCCGCCGCACCGCTATCGACTCCGCCATCAGATTTCCCGTGACCAGATTCAGCAGCACCGTGGCGATACATACCGCCGTCAGCCCGTAAAGCAACATCCCCGCCTTGGCGTGGTAGCTCTTGAAGAGAAAGAATACCAGCACCACCGCTATCGAGAAGAAGATGCTCTTCTGAGGGTTGAGCATAAAAAGCAGCAGCAGTCCCGCGACCCCCAGCAAGGCCATCCACCAGTCGCGCTTCACATTCATGAGGCCATAGACAATCAGCAGCGGCAGCAGCACCATGCGGAGCGGTCCCATCAGATAGGCGGTCAGCAGCGTGTCGTGGCCAGCCACCTCGGCCCTCACGTCATAGGTATGGCTTCCCATGGAAAACACCGACCAATCGATATGAAACCCATAGGCCAGCGGGAAGGGCAGCAGGCAGAGGACACACACCGCCGGAAGCACCCACCGTTGCCAACGGACAGGTATCCGTGGCAGCGGCCACGGCTGCACCCGCAGCAGCGGCGTCCGAAGCAAAATCAGGAACAGCAGGGTATACAAGGGGATGAAGCCGGAGGTCCCCGCCAGTTGATACATCACGATGGCAGGCAGACAGAACAGCACCGCCACAATCATCGACACGGCATAGGCCCCTTCGTCGGATCGCGGCGTGGCAAACATCACCCACACCAGTATCGCCAGGAACAGCAGGCCCGTCATGATAGCAACGGGGTTCAGCCGAAGGTCAAACCCCATCAAATAGGAATAATTCCGATACACGAAACGCACGTACTCGACGGCCAACAACACATACAAGGCCAGAAAGACCCCCATGTGGCCCATCTTCGAGACCAGCATCCGATGTCCGAAATCAGCAATTCTCATCTTCCGTCCGTTTGCCTCTCCCCATCCATGACAAATCTTTCAGCAGGCATACCGCCACGCCGAACAGCAATGCCACCAGGGTCGAGAGCAGCACAATCCATCCCCGCGAAGGGGTCTTCCCCACTTGCTGGAGCTCGGCACCATTCAAGAGGTATACGTATTTGATGCCGCCCGCATTGTCGGCCTCCAGGGTAGCCAGCTGTGCATACAACTCCTTCTGCAGCGCCTCCAGGCTATCCGTTGTCGGGGCAGGCAGCTGGGCAATCTGGCGACGGAGTTCCATGGCCACCCTGCCGCACATCTCGTCCCCGTAACGGGCCATTGTGTCGCACGCCAGCCTATACAATCCGGCGGCATAGTCTGCCACCGTCGTGCTGTCCATTCCCCGCACCAAGAGCGTGATTTTCTCCGTCGGGTCGTACTGCATCCGCCGGGTCAGCCCTTCCGGCACCGGTAGGCTGTCGACATACTTGCACAGCCAATAGCTGTCGCGCAGCGCGAGACCCGCCATCACCCGTTCAGGGCCTTCCACATTTCTGAAATAATTGCGAACACGGAATTCATACCGTGCCTCATACATCCGTGGCCGCGGCAAATTGCTCGTCACCGCAAGCGCCACTGCCAGCACTGCCAGCGTGGCGGCCGCCACCAGCCACAACTCTTTCCGCTTCCCATGCAGCGGACACCTCCGCCCGTCGGGTGCGGACTGACACTTTTCCGACTGTGCCATCGTACCCGTGTGCTACTCCGCGATTACCTCAGGGGTACATTTCTGCATGACGATGTCGCTCGAACCGTCGGCGGCCTCCCAGTCTTTGTCGAGGTCGGCACAGTCGCTGACGCCGTCCATCGGCACCAGGCTGCGGGCCTTCTCAGTTCCACGGATGGTGATACATTCGCAGCGGCTGCTTTTGCTGCACGAGGCAAGGGCGGTCACACACACCACTGCCAGCACAATAAGTATCTTCTTCATCATATTCTTGGTATTAGTCTCTTTTCATAAACGTATAGCCCTTCATCAGGCCCGTGGTGGCGGCGCCGATGAAACTGAGCACCTGCTTGCCTTCGTCGGTGTGGCCGTACTGCTCCTTGATTTCCTCAACGGCATGGCTGATAGACCATCCCTTCTGGAAGACAAAACGGTAGATGTCGGTAATATTGTTGATGGCCTCGCGCGAGAAGCCGCGGCGCTGCAACCCGAGGGAGTTGACCCCGGCATAGGAGATGGGATAGCGTGCCGCCTTGACGAAGGGCGGGATATCCTTGTCTACCAACGAGCCGCCGCTGGTGATGGCATGCGAGCCGATATGGATGAACTGCAAACAGGCCGTCTTGCCGCCAAGGATGACATAGTCGCCCACCACGATATGGCCGGCGAGGGTGGCGTTGTTGGCAAAGACGCAGTTGTCGCCCACAATGCAGTCGTGCGCAATATGGACATACGCCATCAGCAGGTTGTTGTTGCCGATGACGGTCTTGCCCGAGGCCGAGGTGCCACGGTTGACGGTGCAGCACTCACGGATGACATTGTTGTCGCCGATTTCGCAGATGGTGTATTCGCCGGCAAATTTAAGGTCCTGCGGGATGGCCGAGATGACCGAGCCGGGGAATATCTTGCAGTTCTTTCCTATGCGGGCGCCGGGGAAGATGGTCACATTGGGGCCCACCCATGTTCCGTCACCAATCACCACATCGTCGTATATCGTGGTAAAATTTCCGATAGTCACATCCTTGCCTATTTTGGCGTTGGGGTTGAGGTCGTATAGTATCATGCGTTTTTTATATGTTCCATTAAATATTTGCCGAAAGCGGCATTGGCCTTGTGGCCGGGTTTGTAAATCGAGAAATGGCCTTCGAGGGGGCATCCCACGAGGCGTATGTCGCCCACGAAATCGAGCAGCTTGTGCCGCGCGGGTTCGTTGGGATAATAGGGGTCGGTGGTGTTGAGCACCCCGTCGTGCACCCGGAACTGCGACGGATCCTTATGGAATGTCCGTTCCAGACGCCGCATCTGACGCGAACTCAGTTCGCGGTTGACGAACACCAGCGCGTTGTCGAGGCTCCCGCCCTTAATCAGGTTGAGGTGCAACAGCGGCAGGATTTCGTGCAGGAATACGAAAGTGCGGCAGGGGGCGATACCTGCGGCATATTGGGACAGGTCGTCCATGTGGGCCGTCTGGCGGCCGATGACGCTGTCGGGGAAATCGATGGTGCACTCCACCGAGAAAGTCTCGGCAGGAGTGATGTCGAACACTGAGCCGGTGGGCTTGTATTCGAAATGGACGGGCTCAGCAAAGCGGAACGGTTTCCGATCGGCATCAAGTTCACACGACCCCACGCGTGCCAACTGCAGCAGCCACGGACGCGCCGAGCCGTCGAGGATGGGCACCTCGCCGCCGTCCAGCTCAATCAGGGCGTTGTCAATCTGACAGCCGTGCAAGGCCGACATCAGATGTTCGATGGTGGCGATGCTGTGGCGGCCGCTCCCGATGGTGGTGCCGCGGGCAGTCTCGGTGACATTGGTCGAAAGGGCCGGCTGGGTGAGGATATTGAAGCGGTCGGTGCGACGGAAGGCGATACCGAAGTCCGCCGGCGCGGGGCGCACGGCGACCGTCACGGTACGGCCCGTATGGAGGCCGAGGCCGGTAAGGCGGAACTCTTTCTTGACGGTGGTTTGTTTCATTGGACGGGGGTGAAGTGGAAGTCGGTCATACGATACAGGAGGGCCGACTGGTTCTCGAAACCGCAATCGACACGGGTATGGGAGAACGTCATCGGGCTGAGCATCCCCTGCGGGGCGGCGATGGCGGGGTTCTTGAAGAAATCAGTCCCCTTGGCCTGCAGTCCGGTGACAAAATAGAGTATCACATCATACGCCCGTCCGGCATAGGGACCCACGGGCTCGGTTTTGTATTTTTCGCGGAAAAGGTCCACGAAATCCTTCTGCCGCTTGTCGGACAGGTCCCACTCGGTGTAGAAGGTATGGTACGAGAGGTTCTGCAGCTGGGCGAAGTCCACATCGGTATAGTTGGCAACCCAGTCGTCGAAGGTGAAAAGCATGGGCATCTTACCCTTTGACGACGAAAGTTTGTTCAGCAGCTGCGACACATAAATGCGCTTGCTCGACTTATCCTTGTCGAACACGCTCACCACGGCCATCCGCGGATTGCTCTTCAAGATAGGGGTCACCTTGGCCGGATTGGACCATTCCAGTTGCGAATACTTCATATCGCCATAGCGGTCCATCTCGGCGGTCAAGGCTTTCAGCAGGGGCTTCTCCTCGCGGGCGGGGGAATGGATGACCAGCACCGGTGCCTCGGGCATCGCCCGCCGCACCGCACGCACCACGGCGGCGGCACAAGCCTCGCGCGACGGGGTGCATTTGAACACATACGGGTTCCCTTTCACTATCTCCGAGCGGTCGGCCACGGGATTGACGATGAACAGCTGCGCCTCGCGGGCCAGGCTGGCGGCCTTCTCGAAAGGCTGGCGCGTCAGCAGCGCTATCAGCAGGTCCGACTGCGCCACGTTGTGCGAGCGGAACGCCTGCTCCACCGCCTCGTCGCTCGTGCCCTCCACATCCACCACGTTCAGGGTGATATGGTAGCCCTGCCGCTCCAGTTTGTCCAATCCCAACAGGAGCCCTTCATAGAACTGGATAAATTCCAAGCTCTTGTAGGAAATCTTGCCCCGCTGTTCGACATCGAACTTGGAGGTCGATATCTTGTCCATCTGGCTGAGGTTGAACGGCATCATCAGCGACACCACAATACTCTGGCTGTTCACCCGCGGCCGCACGATGGCGGGAGGGCCTTGCGGCTCCTCGGGGGTGTCGGCCTCCTTGGCCGCAGTGCCCGTCTTGGCGGCGGAGCCCTGCGGACGGATGTCCGTGGTGGCCGCGCCGGTGGCTTGCGGTGCCTGCGTGCCGTCCGAAAGGCGCTGTCCCTTGCAAGGCAGCCACACCGTGTCGCCCACCTGCAGGAAATGGATATCCTTCTTGGTCACCGCCTCGACCTCCTTCAGGCCGTAGGCGCGCGAAATGGCGTAGACCGTCTGTCCCTGCTCCACAATATGGATGAAAAACCGCTTGCCGTTGACAATCTCGGTCTTGTGCGAGAGTTGCACGGCCTTGCCACCGGGCATCTGCGCCTGAGCCGAATTGAAAGGTAAAAGGGGGAAGGTGAAAAGCATGCCCATGAGGAACAGCGTCTTCAACTTCCGACCGTGATATTTCAGATGGCGTTGCTTCATATCTCCAACGTTAGTTTCTTTTCAATTCTTAACTCTCAATTTTCGATTCTCAACTCTCCTTATTCCCACTCAATCGTTGCCGGGGGTTTGGAACTGATGTCGTACACCACGCGGTTGACCCCCTTGACGCGGTTGATGATGTCGTTGGACACCTTGGCCAGGAAGTCGTAGGGCAGGTGGCTCCAGTCGGCGGTCATGCCGTCGACCGACTCCACGGCCCGCAGCGCGACGACGCTCTCATAGGTGCGTTCGTCGCCCATCACGCCTACCGACTGAACCGGCAGCAGCATACAGCCTGCCTGCCACACCTTGTCGTACAAGCCGTAGTCGCGCAAGCCCTGCACAAAGATGTCGTCGACCTCCTGCAGGATACGCACCTTCTCGGGCGTGACATCGCTCAGTATGCGGATGGCCAGACCGGGACCCGGGAACGGATGCCGCCCGATAAGCTCGGGGGCGATGCCCAGCTGTCGGCCCACACGGCGCACCTCGTCCTTGAAAAGACTGCGCAGCGGTTCGACCAACTGCAACTTCATATAGTCGGGCAGGCCGCCCACGTTGTGGTGCGACTTGATGGTCTGCGACGGGCCCTTGACCGAACTGGACTCAATCACATCGGGATATATCGTGCCCTGGCCAAGCCATTTGGCATCGGTAATCTGTTTGGCCTCGGCATCGAAGACATCGATAAAGGTCTTGCCGATGGCTTTGCGTTTCTTCTCGGGGTCGGTCACGCCGGCCAGCACGCTGTAGAAACGCTCCTTGGCATCCACCCCTTTCACGTTCAGCCCCATGCCCTGGTAGGACTTGAGCACATTCTCGAACTCGTTCTTGCGCAACAACCCGTTGTCCACAAAGATGCAGTGCAGCCGATGGCCAATGGCTTTGTTGAGCAACACGGCGGCCACGGTGGAGTCCACACCGCCCGAAAGGCCCAACACCACCTTGTCGTCACCCACTTTCTCACGCAGGGCGGCCACGGTGGTCTCGACAAACGACTCGGGAGTCCACGACTGGTCGCAGCCGCAGATGTCCACCACGAAATTGCGCAGCAGCTGCAGGCCGTCGACCGAGTGGTGCACCTCGGGATGAAACTGGATGGCATAGGTAGGTTCGCCCTCGATTTGGTAGCCGGCATAGCGCACACTGGCCGTGGAGCAGATGCAGCGGTACCCCTCGGGTACACGCTCGATGGTGTCGCCGTGGCTCATCCACACCTGGCTGCCTACGGGGACCCCTTTCATCAGCGGGTTTGCGGCATCGACAAACTGGAGGTTGGCACGGCCGTACTCGCGCGTGCCGCTCTGCTGCACACTGCCGCCGCCATACTTGGCCAGATACTGTGCCCCATAACACACCGCCAGCAATGGCAGACGCCCCTTGATGCCACTCATGTCGGGCACCGGCGCGTCGGGCGCGTTACAACTATAGGGGCTGCCCGAAAAAACAACGCCCTTCACCTCCTCGGTGAGGGCGGGAATCTTGTTAAACGGGTGTATTTCGCAATAAACATTGAGTTCGCGTATCTTGCGTGCGATAAGCTGAGTGTACTGAGAACCAAAGTCTAAAATGATAATAGTATCCATAGCAGTAGGTGCTTAATAAATGGCAAAGATACGCAAAAAAATCGATATATTTAGAAATATATAAAATAAAAATATCGTTATGAGTGATTAGTGACTCGTTATTTTTTAGTTTTTACATTTTAGTTTTTAGTTTTAATCTTCTCCTAGTCGTCTCTCGGTGTTCCTTTTATGATCTTTCTTCCTTCCTTCGGTACTTACCCTGCTGATATTCAACTGTTCTCCCACTGTTCTCCTATCCTACGTTGGAGAACAGTTGGAGAACAGTAGGGAAACAGTTGGAGAACAACCGAAGGAACACCGAAAGAACATAAGCGTCACATAAGGACCACACCGAAGTCACTCCCTTGTCACCCTGTGACCAAAATGTTAAAAATTTGCAAGATTGAAGAATTCTGCGTACTTTTGCAAAAATTTTTTCTCCCACACGCATCAATAATTTTATTACCCCAAAAA
>CAJOIV010000002.1:0-4913 GCA_905234665.1 uncultured Bacteroidales bacterium
TTGATTGCTTTCATATTGAATTAGGTTTTAATCATTATCGTGAAAAGATGTCCGATTGCTTCAGCAGGCGGACGGTGTGCTGCTTGCCGTCGGCGGTGGTGAGGGTGAGGAGATAGGTAGCTTGCGGGCGGGAGGTCAAATCCAACGAGTATTGGCCAGAGCCTATGGGGGTGAGGCGTACCTCCTCGCGGCGGCCGGTGAGGTCGGTGAGGATGGCGGTCTCCCGCAGGCAGGATGCCTGCGTACCATCCAGGCGGATTGTGACCCTCTGCCGGAATGGGTTGGGGTATGCCACGAAAGCGTTTCCACCCTCCACCAGCGTGATGCTCACATTGCCCGTGTCGCCTGTGTGGACGTAGGGGGTCATAAAAGCCGTGTCACAATATTTGGCTATATAACAGGAGTATGGATAATGCGGAGAATAATCCACGTCACCAAGATGCAGAGGGTTGGAGACCTGACCGGTCAAGTAAAGTGTGCTGTCATATACCTGTGTAAAGAAAGAGTTACAACCCGACTCATTGTTGCCATAGTCGTAGACGGAAATCAGTCTCCCTTCATTATCCATTCCGACCAACGCAAGGGTTGCGTTCTGCCCGACAGTATTATGTTGATAGACCGTGTCCACTCCAATAAGGTCGCGCGGATAGGACACCTGCATAAAGACACGGTTGTTCTGTACTGCCAATCCATAGCCATTTCCAGTGCCACAGGACGAAGGGACACAACCAGAGCTTATGTATCCGCCATCTTCAGTGTTCAACCGTATGAAACCCGCCCCTTTGTAAAGATGTGTTGTCAGGGTATCGCCCATTCCACAAACGACGGAGTAGTATCGCACCGAATCGCCGAAATATCCTTGATTGAAACCTGTACAAACGTACACTTCTTCGCCAGTAATCTCGGTTTGGAGATATATGCTTGATGCTAGCCCGTTCTCAGTGTTGGAACGTTTCACCCAATGCAAATGGTTCGCCCATTGCGGGTCAAGAGATGGCGAATATTTGACAAGAAAACCCGTCTCAGGACATAAATGATGGGTGTGTATCCGTATTGAAGGGTCGCTGCTGTCGAGCAGTAAGTCACGGTAGAAGGTGGTGTCGTATATGTGAACTGTGTTCCACCCGCCTGTTATCGAATCACGCACAGCAATAATGGTGTCGAGCCGACCATACAGGGGGGTCACCACAGTGCCGCTGATATAGATGTTGTTTTCACTGTCGGTATTCATATACACTGTCTCCTCCAGCCACTGTACATCTGCGTTCATATCTGCATATTCCATATTGCTGTATTCGCTCTCGCCTTCGCCAACGGTGTCGTAGATAACCAGATGCGAGGAAAGAAGACTATCGAACCTGGGCGAGAATTTCAGCATCTGCAAATTGAAATCATACGTTCCGTTAGGATATTGTATGTCCGTCAACTGCTTGCTGTCAAGATAAATCCTGTAACCGCTGATAGAGCCCCTGTGTGGTGAAAGATAGCGGAAACCCTCCGCGCAGGTGTCGCACAATGCTTGGTAAACATCTTGTCTCACATAACGCATTATCACAACGTTGCCTTCACCGTCAACCGTCATACCCATAGGTGAAATTCCACTCATCAGAAGGCTTTCCATCCACTCCTGCGACGTGTTGTAGACTTTGCCGGCCGTAAGGGGATTGCCGTCGCTATCGAGACTGACGGTATTGACAATATGCTGGCGGACGATGTCGCCATCTGTGTTTATGGTAAGAAATACTGTGTGGTGTAGCGTGCCCGCAAATAACGGGCTGCCGGTCCACAGCATAATTGGATGTTCCTCGTCGTACAATGTGCCGAAAAGGTTCATCCATTTGTTGCCCGACGGGTCGGAAAAAGAACAAGCCAACACAAATGCTGTGTCGCCCATCGGTGCGAATCCTGAAAAAGCTGCGTGATAGTTGCCATAGGCTTCGCGATGCCACAATAGGCTGCCGTCGGATGAAAATTTAGCAAATAGCACACACATATTGGGATTCAAACCTCCGTAAGGGCCAAAGGGCAAGTTCAGCGTGTCGCCTAATCGTGCGCCCATACCTGGATAGATCCCACACACATACAGGTTCCCGTCGCTATCGATATGCTGACTGACGACCCTGTTTACATTACCTGTGTTATGCACATCCCGTCCGCCGAAACCTGTAACCCAGTCGAACCTGCCGCTGGACGTGGTGACGGTTTGACCGGCAACAACATTTATGTGGGCGGTGATTGCCAGCAGCGCGAGGAGCGCAAAGGTGAGGGTCTTTCTTGCCATAGTTGTGTTGTTTTTGTGCGTTTATTAATCCGTTTTCTTTATCGAGCGAAGATGTCCGACTGCTTCAGCAGGCGGACGGTGTGGGTCTTGCCCGATGCGGTGATGAGGGTGAGGAGGTAGGTGGCTTGGGGGCGGGCGGTGAGGTCGAGGGTGTAACGGCCTGTGCCCTCGGCAGTGAGGCGCACCTGTTCGCGGCGGCCTGTGAGGTCGGTGAGCCACGCGGTCGCTGTCAAGGTCTCGCTGCTCTCGATGGTCACCCTCTGCCGGAAGGGGTTGGGGTAGGCCACAAAAGCTCCCTCGTCGCCCACCACGGTGATGCGCACCTCGCCGCCGCCACCGTGGTTTGTGGTGTCATAGACATACGGCGTCATAAAGGCGGTATCAACAAATTTGGCGATATAGGCATTGCAGTAGCCGTTGCTTGGTACGGAAAAGTCTTGTAGAGTCGCTCCGTCTTGGAATGTTCCAGACAGATATAGGATGCTATCCCGAAGAATGGTGCCACCCATTTCCGTGTTTAAAGAGGGCGAGTGGTAGTCGATGAAAGATATACAATGCCCATCATAGTCCCAAGTAATTAGGCCGTGAGAACGCCCCGATGTGATAAATGTGCTGTCTATCGTAGCCAGACTATTCCAATATCTGACTTGTGCCATAATTCTGTTGTTCTGTACGGCAATGTCATACTGTTTGACTCTTTTGTTTAATCTGGAAATAGAGGATGGGCTGTTGATTTGCCCTGAAGACAAATAGTTCCAGACTGTGTCAATTCTCAAAAAGCAGGTGGTTAAGCCTATATCCAATCGGGTTGTATCATACAAGAAGTATCTGTCATCATTCATATCATCGGTAGTTTTACCGACGTCAATTAAAATGACAACATTGCTGTCCTCGTCAAAATTGATACAATGGAACGTCGAGTTCATAGTAAACTGAGAATTGTTGTTGACTCCTTTAAGTTGGGCTATTCTTTGAGGTACCAGTCGGGAATCATATTGGATTAAGAATCCTGTTGTATTGTTGGCTTCCTGCACATCAAGAATCAAATTGTCACTATTGGGAATCGCAAGATTAAATGCATTTCTGTAACTCGCATCGTTCACAATAGATCCTGTAACATACACTCTGTTCCTACTATCGGTTTTTACAGAGTGTAGATCGGAGAGGGAGATGTGGCTGACAACCGTATCATCTGGCGACATTTCGAAGTAGTATGCAGTGGCAATCAGACTGTCAAAATGCGGTGAAAATTTCAACAGTTGATAATTCTTAAGCGATGTTGGCTCTGGTATTGAACAACGTAGTTTTCTCAATCCTCCAGTATCGCCGACTAGAATGTTAAATCCAGTGATTAGGCCATTTTCCGGTGAGCATTCTTGCTGATGGTAATCGCAGGTGTCGCAGTATAAGAACAGATGGTCCCATGCTCCACGCGTCATTATGATATTGCCATCATTATCAACAGTAAAAGCTTGGACGGCCATAGCTTGGTTATAATACATTTTGGCATACTGAGACCCATTCGGAGAGTTCCTGTCCCCCATAATATCGTTGCCGTTAATGTCAATATAACTCATTGACAGCAGTTCCCTTTCCTGTAGGTCGCCATCGGGTGAAAACAGCAGCCAAGCAGTCATCGATCCCGACATTATTGAGTCAATGTCCATCAAAAAAGAACCACTTTCCCAATTAGGAAGGAGTGTGTCCAAAAAATACGCATAATGGTTACCTCCGGGCAAATCGACATCAGCCATACAAGCGATGGATGTATCACCCACACATTTTATGCCTATGGGTCTAGTATGGAGCCCATTGTTTGAATGAATGGCTTTGTGCCACAGCAACTCACCAGTGGGTGACAATTTGGCTATGACAACATTTACTGTTCTATTGGAGGGTCCATAAGGAGTCATCGGCAATAGGTCAACGCCATTTATTTGTGCGCCCAATGTGAATTCACCTATCACATACACATTGCCGTCCGAGTCGACATCAGTGCCTATAATTTTGTTGCCGTCAGCCTGACCGCCATTCGTTGCTATTCCCCAATAGGACTTCACCCAGTCGAAACGTTGGGCGTGGGCGGTGAGGGACAGCACGACGAACGCTGCAAGCAGTATGTTTTTCTTGATTGCTTTCATATTGAATTAGGTTTTAATCATTATCGTGAAAAGATGTCCGATTGTTTCAGCAGGCGGACGGTATGAGTCTTGCCCGATGCGGTGGTGAGGGTGAGGAGATAGGTGGCCTGCGGGCGAGAGGTGAGGTCGAGGGTGTAGATTTGATTGTGTGATTGCGTGAATGTGTTATTGCTTGAGTGGCCTTGCGGGATGAGGCGCACTTGCTCGCGGCGGCCGGTGAGGTCGGTGAGCCACGCGGTCGCTGTCAAGGTCTCGCTGCTCTCGATGGTCACCTTCTGCCGGAACGGGTTGGGGTATGAAACAAGCACCAGTGGTGCGCGTTGAGAAGGGTCCACCACGGTTATGCGCACCTCGCCGCCGCCGCCGTGGTTTGTGGTGTCATCGGGTTCGACATAGACATACGGAGTAGCGAAGAAAGTGTCGACGTACTTCAACACATACGCACGGTCCTCGCCTGATGGAAGCGTGTGATTGCCGAAGGTGCCGCCGCC
>CAJOIV010000002.1:4925-13319 GCA_905234665.1 uncultured Bacteroidales bacterium
GTCGCGAAGGATGGTTCCACGCGGGTCATTAGTTGGGCTTGGAGAGTTGTAGTCGATGAATTGTACTTCGTGGCCGTCTTTGTCCCACACGAAAAAGCCAGTTGACCTTGAGTTTGTTATAACACTATCTTGTATATGGATGTTTTGCTGATATGATATTTGTGCTATGACAAGATTGTTGTTGGTTGCAATTTCTATGTGCTCCAATAGTTGCGGTACCATTGTACGGTATGACCGTACCTCGCCAATGGACAAAGCCCGTCCTGTATTTTTGTCTAATCGTGCAAAAAAGATACCATTTCGCACGTTGATGTTAAACGTATCAGCCCTATAGATTTGCTCTTGATGAAGCGACCAAATGCGTCCGAGGCAGTACACATCTCCGTTCTCGTCTATGCTTAGTGCATTAAACAGATAGCAATTCCACAACTCATGATTGTTGCTATTGTTTTCATAATCCAGCTGGAATAGCCATTGAGGATTCAGCACGCTGTCATATTTTAGAAGGACTGAATATTCAAGACTGTTTTCTGTCTGGATATGTATATCCGGCATTCCTGTGATACGGAAATCAACAGAGTCTAAAACGGCAACCGAGCCTGCATGCATACTCAACAAAAGGTATATTGAGTTGTCTTTGCCGGATGACATCAAAGAAGTGATATAAGTGTCAACCCCGTTAAGATTCGGTATGTTAGGTTCGAAAAGAAGCTGCTGGTGCAGGATATTTGTGAAACGAGGAGAAAACTTAATAATCTGATAGTTATTATACGACGTAAAGGCGGGTACATGGACATCAAAATGCCTCTCGCCTCCGTTAATCAAGAGCCGATATCCCCAAAACGTACTGTCGTCAAACAGATTGGTTCCAGATATTACAGGATGAGCCATAATGATATTGCCATCATCATCTACCGAAAATGCATCGCAATTAAAACCAATATCTCTGTAATGGCATGAGTCTTTCATCATAATTGTTCCGTCGGAATTGATGCATGCCGCAGACAGGAAGTGTTTGTCTTTCAAATGGCCATCCAAACCGAACTCCAAGTATGCAAGGAACCATGCGCCGTTGACACTGTCTGTGGGGAAGGCGAAATTGTTGGTTTCGAGAAAGAGCGTGTCTAAAAAGTATGTGTAATTTTGATTCCTAACACCAGGGCGCGAAAGCATAACCATACAGACGATGGATGTATCGCCTACAAGTTGTATGCCTATGCCGTTTGTGGGAGAACCATAATTCGTGTGGATTGGCTTGTGCCACAACAGTTGACCTTCCGGACTCAATTTAGCAATGACAACATTCTTTGTCTTATTGTCAATGCCATAGGGTGTGAACGGGAGCAGATTGGTGCCGTCTATCTGCGCCCCTTTTGTAAACTCTCCCAAGATATACAAGTTTCCTTCATTGTCGACCGCGCTTCCTATTATTGTGTTTAAGTCGGTCAGTCCGTTATAGTCGCTCTCTCCAATGTAGGACTTCACCCAATCGAAGCGCTGGGCGTGAGCGGAGGATGATAGCACGACGAACGCCGCCAATAGTATGAAGAAAGTTAGTGGCTTTCGATAGCGTTCCACAGGATGGCTAACGGAGTGCAGCCAAGCGGAGAACAAAGGGTTTCTCTTGCATTCTTTCATATTGAATAAGGGTTTTAATAATTACCATGAAAAGATGTCCGATTGTTTCAGCAGGCGGACGGTGTGGCGATGGCCGGAGGCGGTGGTGAGGGTGAGGAGATAGGTGGCCTGGGGGCGGGAGGTGAGGTCGAGGATATAGCGGCCGTCGCCTTGGGGCGTGAGGCGCACCTCTTCGCGGCGGCCGGCCATGTCGGTGAGGGTGGCGGCGACGATGGGGTCGGCGCCGCTGCAGTTGACGTTGACGCGCTGACGGAAGGGGTTGCCATATTTCACAAAGGCACCCGACTTGTCGGTGAGGGTCACCTGTATGTCGCTGCTGTCGCGTGCAGGGGTACGGGAGCTGGGCAGATGGTCCATGTCGATTGTCACCCGGCCCGTGGTGGGATTGGGGTAGACCGAGATGTGCGAGCCATAGACAGGCAAGATGCCTGTGGTGTCGATGATGGTAGTGTCGACGATGGTGGTGTCGTTGATGGTGGTGTCGATGCTGACGGTCAGCGTCTTTGTGACAGGGGCGGCGGGGTAGTAGCCGTATTCATTCCCGTTTTGGCAGGCGGTTATCGTGGCGACACCATCCGACAGGAGATGCAAGGTACTGCCGCTAACCCTGGCCACCGCCGTGTCGGAGCAAACGTAGGAAACCGGCAATCCGCTCGTGGCAGTGGCAGTCAAGACGACGGGAGAATCGGAGAGGAAGAACGAAAGGTCCTGTTCCCATTCAATGGCTTGACCAACACGTGGGTCGGTATAGACATACGGCGTCATGAAAGAGGTGTCGACATACTTGGCAATAAGTGCCGTGCTATTGGCAGAGGTGCTTAACGTGTAGCTGCCAAATGTCCCGCCACAATATGTGGAGCCACCCAGATACAAAGAACTGTCAATCAACTGCACCATATTGAACCTACACCGTAAATCCCCCGCATGGTAGCTAATATATTGCACTTCATGACCCTCGTAGTCCCATATCATGAACCCGAATTCATGCATTGAGGTGTTAGCGATTATTTCATCGTGAAAAATTGTATAATCAATGGATCGAATCTGTGATATAACCCTGTTGTTTTTCGCCACTATATTGCATGCACCGTCAGTAGGAATACCAGTGAAGACCGTTGAGCCGACCTTTCCCAAAGATACAAAGTTCCCCTCATCCATACCAAGTCTTATCCAGTAAAGATTGTTCCTTAAATCCAATGTGTCACCATTATATGTTATATACACCCCTTCGGTTGTGGAATACAGCGGGTCACGGGAAACTGTTCCCAGGACGAAGAAAGTATTCGTGGAAGTATCAAAAGTGACACCATTCATTGAGTATACCTTCAAGAATCCCGTTGGGTCGGGCGTGCATGTCAATTGTTTTATGAATAATGGATGCAGGGTGGAATCAATCTTTATCACGCATCCTGCCGATGAGTTTTCCGGAGCAGAATCCCAATACAAGCTGTCAGAATTCCCTAAACTCAAGCGGGACGGGGTGCTATGGTCGGCATTCAAGTGTGCAGCGTTCAGTGTCAGATAGATGTTGTTTCTATGGTCAATGTCAATGGATTTTAATCCTATTTCCGGTCTTACTATGTCATTGCCCAGTATGGAATCAAACAGATAGAGGTGATTTAGGATTGAGTCGAAATGTGGGGAAAACACGATTATTTGCGGGGTCCATCCATAAGGTTGGTTTCTTGGGTACAGGTACAACGAGCGGGTTCCGTCTATGATTATTCTCAAACCGGAAACCCCTCCGTTTTCCACGGAATATTCAATATACCCTTCGGGGCAGGTGTCGCAAGATATATGTTTCCGGTCAGACCCATACCTACAAACTACGAGATTCCCCTCATTGTCTATGTCAAACAACATGTTTGAGAGGATTTCTGTGGCGGCCCTTGGGTCGTTTTGAGTGTTGGGGAAGGTGTTCCCGTCATTATCCAATGGCGCTACCTGCACGAAGTGCTGTTCTTCGACATGTCCATCAAAACCGAAGGTAATAAAGCCATTGACTGCATAGTAACCGATACTGTCGGTTGGGACCAGATAGCCATTGTCTTCTGTCAATAGGGTATCCAAATAGTACAAATGGTCATGAGTTAAATAGTGATGAAATGGTAAGTCGAACGAGACCATCACCATGAAGGCCGAATCCCCAACCGGTCTGATGTCGTGCGCATAATCGTCATTCAAAGTATTGTTTATACATTTGTGCCACAGAAGGTCGCCCTGTGGAGACATTTTTGCAATCAATACGCTGCGCGTCGTGGGTGTAAAAGGCAATAGGTGAACTCCATTAATGCTTGCATCCGGCCCGAAATGGCCAAGAATATACAAATTACCGGCGGAGTCCACCACCGACCCGATAATTTCATTGGTTCTCCGGTTATTTATATCTCGCCCCATATACGTCTTCACCCAATCGAAGTATTGGGCGTGGGCGGTGAGGGTTGTCAGCGCGAGGAACGCGAGAAGGTAGGTCATCTTCTTCATAATCTCAGTCTTTAGGGGTTCAACATTCTTTGTCTTTTTGCTTCATTTTCCGAAGTCCATTCCTGACTTCATACATATAAGACTCCGAAGTACCCATTTCGGACCCCCTCATTAACATTATTTATGTATTTTTAACACTCTGCACCTGCGAACACCCCCTCGGCCGTTTCTTCAATCCACCAGGTATTCCCCGACGGTCATGGTCTTGCGGTCGAACTGGACGCCGACTTTCACGACCTTCCTGCCGTCGGTCTGGTAGGGCAGGGCGTAGCCGTTGCTGTTGATTTGGTCGAGGGCCTCCTGCGCGGTGCCATTGACCTTCAGTTCGAAGACGTAGGTCGTGTCAGGCATCTTGACGACGAAGTCGATGCGGCCGCCGGCGCACTTCACCTGCGTGCGGGCGTAGACATTGAGCATGTTGAAGATGAGCCAGAAGGTGTACTCGTAGAACCCCTCGTAGTTCTTCGCCGCCTCCAGTTTCTTCTGGAAGCCCTCGACGTAGGGAATGCCCGCCAGGAAAGCCTTCATTTCCTGCATGGCGAGGTCGAGGTTGTTCCTCTTCAGCGCGCGCCAGAATTTCATGGCGAAGCCCACTTGCACAGAACTGCCGTCGAGACCTATGTAGGTGGGCATCAGTCCCTCGATAAATCCAACGCGCACCTCTTTGTTGGGGATGGCGAGGATGTAGGAATCTGTCTCGCGGTCGTAGTCCTTGATGGTGAGGTATCCGCTTTGGTAGAGGAGCGGCAAAGCGCTCTCCATAGCCTCGGTAGGACGGTCGAAGGCTGAGGCGACTGCCTCGATGTGTTCCATCGTGGTGATGTCCGTGCGGAAATGCTGCATCTGGCGGATGAGGAAGGTGGGCGTGCCGCTGGCAAACCAGTAGCTGTTCAGCATCTTGTCGCCGAAGGCGTTCATCAGGCTGAAGGGATTGTAGATTTCCTCCTCCTTTTTCGAGAACCTGTAGCCGTCGTACTGCTGTTTCAGTTTGGCGTGCATTTCCTCAGGTGAGCATTCGTATGCCTCGGCCATCCTGCGGATGTCCTCGGCCATGTCGGTGACCAGTTCCTGCTCGGTGATGCCGCAGATGGCCGAGAACTGGGGCAGCATGGTGACATTCTTCAGGTTGTTGATGGTGCTGAAGATGGAGAGTTGACTGAACTTAGTGATGCCCGTGATGAAGCAGAAGCGTATCATGGGCTCGCTGGCCTTGAGAGTCTTATAGAACTCCTGCATCGCCTGACGATAGGCGGGGAGTTGTTCTTCGTCATGCAGCACATCCAAGAGCGGTGCGTCGTATTCGTCGATGATGATGGCCACCTGCTTTCCTGTCTTCTCATAGGCGCGGCGGATAAGACCGCGGAGTATGTCGCCAGGAGTTATTTCGTTCTCATTTTTGCCATACACCGCTGTCAAGGGCTCCATCAGAAGATTCAGCACCCGTTGCAGCTCCGACACCGAAGGAAAGCCCTTGGCCTCGCTCACATCGAGGTGTATCACCGGGTACTGCTCCCAATCCTTCTCCAACGCCATAATCTTCAGTTCCTCGAAGAGGTCTTTGCGGCCGTCGAAATAGGAGTGCAGCGTGGAGGACAGGAGGCTCTTGCCGAAACGGCGCGGGCGACTGAGAAAGACATATTTCAGTCTCGTCATCTCCCACACCAGGTCGGTCTTGTCGATATACACATAATTGCCCTTCCGAATCTCCGAAAAGGTCTGAATTCCTACGGGGTATCTTCTTTCAGCGGTCTCCATGTCGTTTAGTCGTTTGCACGACTAACGCAGGTTTCCCTCTTTTATTGTGCGGGGAAGAGAATTAATTCTCCAGCGGCTCCATGTCGAGCGCCAGGCGCAACCCCTGCCAGGGGTAGCGGAAGTCGGGGAGGTACCAGGAGCGTTCCCAGACGCTGCAGCCCCAGGTGGGACTGTTGAAGCAGCCCCCGCGCAAGATGCGGTTCTCGCCGTGCTTGGGACCCTGCGGCGACGTCTGGGGCCCTTCGCTGTAGGCCGTCATCCAGTCGCTACACCATTCCAGCACATTGCCCCCCATATCGTAGAGGCCCAGCTCGTTGGGCTTCAGCCGCCCCACAGGGTGACTGTGCCCGTCGCTGTTGCCGCCATACCAGCAGGCCTCGAACACCATCGTGGCGGTCCCGGGATAAGTGTAGCCGCGGCTGCGGACTCCGCCGCGGGCGGCATATTCCCATTCCGCCTCTGTCGGCAGACGGAAACGGAGACCCGTGATCTGGCTCAGGCGGGCGATGAATATCTGCACGTCGTTCCACGACACCTGCTCGACGGGGAGGCTGTCGTTGCCAGTCCATTTGGAGGGATTCTCCCCCATCACGGCTTTCCAGAGCCCCTGCGTCACCTCGTGGCGGCCCAGATAGAAACTGTTCACCGTCACCTTGTGCGTCGGCAGCTCGTCTATATAGGTGTTCACCTCTCCGCGCTGTCGCGAGCATCCCATGATGAAGCTGCCGCCCTCCACGGGCATCATGCGGAAGGATAGCCGTCCGGACTGCCCTGACGCAGAAAAAGCCGGCCCGGACACCGGGTCGAGTTCTATCAAAAGCGAGCCGTCGTCGACCTCCACCATAAAGTCGAGCGTCGAGTCTGTCTCCCCCTGTATCTCTTTCAGCCGAACAGCCATGATTTCGAGGCTGTCGCCGGGCTTCACATCCTTGCCCACCGCGCCCGTCAGCCCCTCAAGGGCATCGGTATAGCGTCCTCCCGCCACCGACACCCGCACCCGGATGTCGGCCTTGCGGTCGAGGCTGTAGGTGATGCGCAGCGTGTCGCCCCGCAGGGTGAAGGCCACATTGCTGATTTCTTGCGCCCTTAGAGGTAAGAGGTAAGAGCTAAGAACTAAGAAGAGCAGCAGCCTTTTCATGGGGGCAGTGGGGTTAATGGGGTTAATGGGTTTTGAGACACTCCTCCGGTTTGACACACTCCTCCGCCCTTCTTGCGCACAAGGCTCTGCCCGAAATGCCACTGGCATTTCTCTTCCTAACTTAGGGGAGGAGTGGCTGCCGCAGGTTTTCTTAATTCCTCATTCCTAATTTCTAATTCCTAATTTTCAATTTCCCATCCTCGCGTCGCTCCACGCCTCCGGGTTCTTGCGCCACGCCGACAGCGACTCCTGGTCGCTCGGGCGGATATACTCCTCTTTCGAGGCCACCTCGATGAGGGTGTCGTAGTTGGTCAGCGTGCGCAGCTCGACATCGGCCTCGGCGAAGTTCTTGGCGGCGACATCCAGGCCGTAGGTGAAGATGGCGGCCATGCCCTTGACGATGCAGCCCTTCTCGCGGAGGGCATGCACGGCAATGAGGCTGCTCTTGCCCGTCGACACAAGGTCCTCGATGACCACCACCGACTGACCCTCGTGGATCTCGCCCTCAATCTGGTTCGTCAGGCCGTGGCTCTTGGCCTCGGAACGGACATAGACGAAGGGTTTGCCGAGTTCCTGAGCCACCAGCGCGCCCTGGGCGATGCCGCCCGTGGCCACGCCGGCGATCACGTCGACATTGCCCCAGTTCTCATTCACCACGTCGACGAAACGCTGACGGATGAAGGTGCGTATCTCGGGATACGACAAAGTGATGCGATTGTCGCAGTAAATGGGCGATTTGCGACCCGACGCCCACGTGAACGGGTGCTCATTGTTAAGCTTTATCGCTTTGATTTGCAGTAAGAAATTGGCCATCTGCGAGGCCGTCTCGTTAGTGTTTTTCATACGGCAAATGTACACATTTTTTTTGGTATACGCGAGAAAAAAAGAAAAAGAAACGCCAGGACGCCCTCGCCACACCCCCGCAAAGCCTTCGCCGCGGGTTCGCCGCGCCCTCGCTTCTTCGCCGATTGTTCTTCGATTGTTCTTCGATTCTTCTTCGTTTTGAAAACGGAATACAATCGAAGAACAATCGAAGAACAAACATCGAACAACACAGCCCGCTGTCACGCCGGTGGAAAGTTGCACCGACACACAATAAAAAGCCCTTCGCAACGTTATCCCACCATGACTATCGCCTACGAAAACTCGCTGATGCACCTCGCCGCAGGCTCGCCCGCGGCGGTGCCCGACGGCTGCCGCGCGATGGACGACAGCCGGCTTGATGAGTGTTTTGCCGCCCTGATTGCAGGGCACGACGTGTGCGTGAACGTCGCGCACGGACAGAGGCGCCTGCTCCACTACCTGAGAGACCACTACCGCTGCGTCAAAGCCGCCGGAGGGTTGGTGTCAAGTCCCGACGGATATTGCCTCATGATTTT
>CAJOIV010000002.1:13360-98802 GCA_905234665.1 uncultured Bacteroidales bacterium
CGCGAAGTGCGCGAAGAGACCGGCGTCGACCCCGCGACAGTAGGACCACTGATACTCAAGACCTACCACATCTACGACAAATACGGCGGATGGCACCTCAAACAGACCTCCTGGTTCGCCATGACCGCCCCACGGCAGGAGACCCGTCCCCAGACCGACGAAGACATCGCCCAGGCCCTGTGGGTCGACCCCGCAACCTGCCGCAAGCGCCTCCTCGACTCCTACGCCTCCCTGCGACTCTTTGCCGCGAAAATCCAACGCATAAAACAGTAGAGCCTCCCCCACCCCAACCTACACCCTGCCGCATGAACGTCCACCACATAGCCCTCACCATGATCCCCCGCCTCGGCAACAAAGGCCTGCGCACTCTCGCCCGCCTACTCCCTCAGGCAGAGGACGTCTACTCACTATCCCACAGCCAGCTGCAAGACATCTTCGGAAAACACACAGCCATCATCGACGCCATCGAGCATCGCACCACCCTCGCCGACGCCGAACAAGCCGCACGCCGACTCGAAGAAAAACACATCCGCGCGCTCTTCTTCACCGACCCCGACTACCCCCAGCGCATGAACCGCCCCGGATGCGACGACTGCCCGGCGCTCATCTACCTCCTCGGGAACTGCGACCTCAACCCGCACCACGCCATCGCCGTCGTCGGCACCCGCAAGGCCACCGCCTACGGCACCACCACCACCCACCGCCTCGTGAACGAAATGGCCGCCGACCGGCCTCTCATCGTCAGCGGTCTCGCCTACGGCATCGACACCGCCGCCCACTCCGCCGCCGTCGCCGCACACATCCCCACCGTCGGCGTCCTCGCCCATGGCCTCGACCGCATATACCCTCAGCAAAACAGAGAGCTCGCACGGCAGATGCTCGCCAACGGCGGCGCACTCCTCACCGAATACCCGCTCGACTCCCCCATCAGCACCTCCAACTTCCCCGCCCGCAACCGCATCATCGCCGCCATCTCCGACGCCACCGTCGTCGTCGAATCCACAGCCCGCGGCGGCGCCCTCATCACCGCCAACATGGCCATCGGCTACCACCGCCGGCTACCTCGACGCACCCTATAGCGCCGGGTGCAACAACCTCATCACCAACAACAAAGCCATCCTCCTCCGCAACGCGGGCGACATCTATTACCAGATGGGCTGGGACGGTCCCCCCGCCGGCCACCCCGACAACGGCAAACAGCAGCAACTCTTCGAACAAATGTCCGACGACGAAAAACACATCGCCGACCTCCTCGCCGACAACCGCGAAATGTCACTCGACGAAATCGCCGCCCAAAGCGGCTTCCCCATGCAGAAAACCGCCTCGACAGTCTTCGCCATGGAAATGAAAAACATCATCAGGTGCCTCCCTGGACGTCTCTATAAACTGATATAAGCCAGAGCATTGCGAAAAAAGTGCAAAAATAATGTGTTAAAAATTTCGCTGTTTGAGAATAAAATCGTAATTTCGCACCTTGAAACAAATGCACCCCGCCCGTGCCCATGCATGCGCAAAAGCATTATAGAATAGAGAAATAAGAAACGAAAACATCATACATGGAAAACACGCTTAAAGGGAAAATTTCCCAAATCATCGGCGCTGTGGTCGACGTTACCTTCGACGACGGCGTGGCTCTGCCCGACATCTACGATGCCCTCCGTGTGGTTCGCCCCGACGGCACCGAAGTCATCCTCGAATGCCAACAGGACATTGGCGAAAACACCATGCGCACCATCGCCATGGACAGCACCGACGGCCTGCAGCGCGGCACCGAGGCCGTGGCCATCGGAGGCCACATCTCCATGCCCGTGAGCGAGAACATCAACGGCCGCCTCTTCAACGTCATCGGCAAGGCCATCGACGGCATGCCCGACCCGGCACACGAGAAACGCTACGGCATCCACCGCGAGCCCCCCAAGTTCGAGAACCTCGCCACCAGCCAGGAGGTGCTCTTCACCGGCATCAAGGTCATCGACCTCATCCAGCCCTTCCTCAAGGGCGGTAAGATTGGCCTCTTCGGCGGCGCCGGCGTGGGCAAGACCGTGCTTATCCAGGAGCTCATCAACAATATCGCCAAGAAATACTCCGGCATGTCGGTATTCACCGGCGTCGGCGAGCGTACCCGTGAGGGCAACGACCTGCTGCGCGAGATGATCGAGGCCGGCGTCATCAACTACGGCCCCGAATTCGCCAAGAGCATGGAAGAGGGCGGCTGGGACCTCTCGAAGGTCGACCCGCAGTGCGTCAAGGACTCCAAGTGCACCATGGTCTTCGGCCAGATGAACGAGACCCCCGGCGCCCGCGCCCGTGTGGCCCTCTCCGGCCTCACCCTCGCCGAGTACTTCCGCGACGGCGACGAGAAGACCGGCGGCCGCGACATCCTGCTCTTCATCGACAACATCTTCCGTTTCACCCAGGCAGGCTCTGAGGTGTCGGCCCTGCTCGGCCGTATGCCCTCGGCCGTGGGTTACCAGCCCACGCTGGCCACGGAGATGGGTATGATGCAGGAGCGCATCACCTCCACCAAGCGCGGCTCCATGTCCCCGCCGACGACCTCACCGACCCCGCCCCCGCCACCACCTTCGCGCACCTCGACGCCCAGACCGTTCTGAGCCGCAAAATCGCCGAGCTCGGCATCTATCCCGCCGTCGACCCGCTGGATTCCACCTCGCGCATCCTCTCCCCCGCCGTCGTCGGCGAGGAGCACTACAACACCGCCCAGAAGGTGAAACAGATTCTCCAGCGCTACAACGAGCTGCAGGACATCATCGCCATCCTCGGCATGGAGGAACTCGGCGAGGCCGACAAGCTCGTCGTCTCCCGCGCCCGCCGCATCCAGCGCTTCCTGTCGCAGCCCTTCCACGTGGCTGAGGCATTCACCGGACTGGAAGGCCGCTTCGTGAACATCGAGGACACCATCAAGGGCTTCAACATGATTCTCAACGGCGACGTCGACTACCTGCCCGAACAGGCCTTCCTGCTCGTCGGCACCATCGAGGAAGCCATCGAGAAGGGCGAGAAGATTTTGGCGGAAACGAAGTAAAGTTTATTATAGTTTATTAGGTTATGGGTTATTGATGCTTGCGCAGTACAGCCGCGTCAGTCCTCCATAACCTATAAACAATAACCAATAACCTTTATGAAGATTAAGATAACCAAACCCGACACGACGCTCTTCGAGGGCGAGGCCAAGACACTCAAGCTCCCCGGCACCGCCGGCGCCTTCGAGATGCTCGAGAACCACGCCCCCATCATCTCCTCGCTTGCCAAAGGAACCGTCACCCTCGTCACCAAAGAGGACGAGACCAAGACCTTCGACATCCGCGGCGGCGTCGTGAAAGGCCAAAAGAACGACATCCTCCTGCTCGTGCAATGACACTCTTGCGCAACGCAACACTCAACGATAAGGCCGTCGACATCACCATTGTGGGCGGCCTTATCGATAGTATCATGCCTTTAGACACACGCCCCCGTCAGCCGCAAGCGGCTGCCACCCCCTCTAACTTAGAGGGGGAGCCGGATTGTGACCGCGGCAGCAACTCCTCCCCTATGAGAGAGGTCTCCAGTGGAGACCACGAGGGCGACGAGGCGAAGAGTCCGAGGAGCCGACAACTCTTATCCTCTGAACCTTCTTCATTCTTCCCCGCAAGGGCCGGAGGAGTGTGTAAAGAAATCATCGACTGTTCCGGCCTTGCTGTTTTCCCCGGGCTCTGTAATATGCACTCCCACGCCCCCATGACCCTCTTCCGCGGACTCGGCGACGACCAGCCGCTGGATGTCTGGCTCAAAAAATATATATGGCCCGCCGAACAGAAGCTCACCGACGAGTTGGTCTACCAAGGCACCCTCCAGGCCTGCCGCGAGATGCTGGCCTCGGGCACCACAGCCTTCAACGACATGTACTTCCGCCTCCCCGCCATGGCCCAGGCCGTCCGCGACAGTGGCATCCGCGCCATGCTCGGCCTCAACGTCTTTGGCGACGGGGAGGAAATTGATGATATCCTCCGTAGGGGCGTACCCCTGTGTACGCCCAATCTCGACGGTGCTACGGGCGTACACGGTGTTTCGGGCGTACACGGTGCTTCGGGCGTACACGGGGGTCCCATTCCATCTATACCGTCACGGCCAAAGGCCTCCGCCGTTGCGCCGATGCCTGCAAGGAACTGGGCCTCCCTATGCACATCCACATGAGCGAGACACAGAAAGAGGTGGACGACTGCCTCCGCGAGCACGGCTGCCGCCCGTGGGAGTATCTAGATAAACTAGGAATACTAGACAAACTAGGGAAAAACATCATCGCCGCCCACTGCCTCCACCTCTCCGACGACGAGATACGCCTCATCGGCGACCACGGCATCACCTGCGTGCATTGCCCCAACAGCAACCTCAAGCTGGGCAGCGGCTACCGCTTCCCGATGCTCGAACTCCTCGACGCAGGCGCCCGCGTGGCCCTCGGCACCGACGGCTCGGCCTCCAGCAACAACCTCGACATGATAGAGGTCATGAAGACCGCCGCCCTGCTGCAGAAAGGATGGCGCGGCGACCCCACCGTCGTCCCCGCCCAGCAAATATTGTCGTTGGCCACCCTCGGCCACACCATCGCCCCCGGCCAGCCCGCCTGCCTCTTCCTCTCCACCGCCAAAAGCCTATCCGACCTCGTCTACGCCTCCCACGGCGACTCCGTCGCCCTCACCCTCGTCGACGGGAAAATAGTGTACAGAAAAGAATGGTAGCTATAGAAAAAACAACCAAACACACAATGAACCGCGCCAGCCTCTTACTTCTTAGTTGGCTCCACAAGGTCGCCGACCTTCGGTTCTTACTCCTCTTTCTTCTCCTCTCGGGTTGCAGAGTGCCGGACAACAGCGACAAGATGATATTCCGCTACAACGAGTCGGCTGGAATCGCAACCCTCGACCCCGCCTTCGCCAAGGACCAGACCATCATCTGGGGCTGCACACAGCTCTACAACGGACTCGTGGCACTCGACGAGCAGCTGCAGCCACAACCCTGCATCGCCAAGGGCTGGACCATCAGCCCTGACGGCCTGACCTACACCTTCACTTTACGGGACGATGTCTATTTCCATAAGAACGAACTATTTACACACTCCTCAGTCAGCCAAGCTGACAGCTCCCCTAACTTAGGGGAGCAGCCGGAGATACAACTTGCTTCTGACATTGCCGGTGACATTGCTTCTGACCGCGCCAGCCACTCCTCCCCTAAGTTAGGGGAGGTGCCCCAAAGGGGCGGAGGAGTGTGTAAAGACAGCACACGACGCGTCGTGGCGAAGGACTTTGTCTATAGTCTGCGGCGGCTGACAGACCCGTCGGTGGCGTCGCCAGGACGGTGGGTGATGGGCGAGGTTGACACCTTCTATGCCCCGACCGACAGCACCTTCGTCATCCATCTGAAACAGGCCTTCGCGCCCTTCCTCAGCCTGCTGGGGATGGCCTACTGCAGCGTGGTCCCGCACGAGGTGGTGGAGCACTACGGCCCCGACTTCCGCGAGCACCCCTGCGGCACAGGGCCTTTCCAGTTCCAGTATTGGAAAGAGGGGGTGAAACTGGTGCTGCGCAGGAATCCACTCTATTTCGAGCGCGACGAGGAAGGAACTCCCCTGCCCTATCTCGACGCCGTGGCGGTCACCTTTATCGTCGACAAACAGACGATGTTCCTGGAGTTTGTGAAGGGCAACCTCGACTTCATGAACTCGCTCGACGCCTCCTACAAGGACGAACTGCTCACCCGCACGGGCGAACTGAAGGAAAAGTACGCCGACCGCATCGACATGGTCAGCACCCCCTTCCTCAACACCGAGTACCTGGGATTCAACATGAGCGATTCTGACAGTCCGTTGAAAGACAAGCGCATCCGCCAAGCCATCAACTGCGGCTTCGACCGCGAGAAGATGATGCGCTACCTGCGCAACGGCATCGGCCAGCCCGGCACGGGAGGCATGGTGCCCTGCGGCCTGCCGGGATTCGACACCGTGGCGTCCTATGGCTACAGATACGACCCCGACCGCGCCGCCCGGCTCCTCGCCGAAGCCGGATATCCCGGAGGGAAAGGACTCCCCTCACTGACGCTCGGCACCACAAGCAACTATCTGGACCTCTGCAAGTACATACAGCAGCAACTGGGCTTGATAGGTATCGACGTGAAACTGGACGTGAACCCGCCCGCCGCCCTGCGTGAACAGATTTCGCAGGGGAAAGCAGGATGGTTCCGAGGCAGCTGGATAGCCGACTATCCCGACGCAGAGAACTACCTGCAGCTCTTCTACAGCGAGAACCGCTGCCCGGCAGGGGCCAACTACACCCGCTACAGCAACGCCAGGTACGACGCCCTGTACCGCCGCGCCAAGAAAACCACCGACGAGGAGGAGCGCATCGTCCTCTACCACAAGATGGACAGCCTCATCATGGAAGAGGCCCCCGTGATGGTGCTATACTACGACCAGATACTACACTTCACCCACAAAAACGTCACCGGCCTCCGCAGCAATGCCATGAACGCCCTCGACCTAAGGAAAGTGAAAATTGAGAATTGAAACCCGTACCAGCCACTCCTCCCCTAAGTTAGGAAGAGAAATGCCAGTGGCATTTCGGGCAGAGCCTTGTGCGCAAGAAGGGCGGAGGAGTGTGTTTAATTCTTTATTAGTCCGTACAGCTCGAAGAGCGACATGTGGGTCCAGCGGCTCTGGCGGATTTCGCTGTTGACGCAGGTGGCGTCGTAGGCCATGTGGTGGCCGCGGAGGGTGGCGTCGACGAAGGCGCAGAACTCGTCGACGGTGGAGGGCAAGGCCCCGGCGACCTCATGGCCACGGTCGTCGTAGCGCAGTATCCAATAGCTGTAGCCCTTCTTCTTGAACTCCTTGACGACGGTGGCGGCGCCATGAAGGGCGCCGTGCACGGACCCGCGGAAACGCTTGTAGGAGACGATTCGGTCGACGGTGCCGTGGAAGAAGCAGGTGGGCGCGGGGGGCGTGGCATAGTGCATCTTGCCGTTGCGGCAGTTGACGCCGCCGGCGTAGGGTATCACCGCCGCGGGTCGGAACCCCTGGGGCAGGGAGGCCACGAGAGGCAGGGAGTTGGCGCGGCACCAGTCGGTCTGCAGCACCGTGATGGCGCCGGCGCTGCTGCCTGTGAGGACGATGCGCGTGGGGTCGATGTTCCATTCCTTGGCATGGCCGCAGACGAAGGCGATGGCCTCGGAGCAGTCCTCGACGGCCTGGTCGATGGCAGTGTCGAAGAGGGTGTATGCCTTGAGGAGCGGCACATGAGGGGCATGGCGCATGTAGAGGCGGTAGTCGATGGAGACCACCGTGAAGCCCCGCTCGGCGAGGAGCGTGCAGGCGACGGTCGAGGCCGAGTCGTTGCGGGCGCCCACGGCAAAGCCGCCACCAAAGAGATACATCACGCAGGCGCCGTCGCCACGGGGAGTGGCGGGCTGGTAGAGGTCGAGCTTCAGCGGGAGGGTGTCGCGCATGGCATAGGTGAAAGTCTGCTGCCCAGAAACGGCCGTCGAGAGGAGCAACAGAAAGAGGAAAAGGATGTTGTGTTTTTTCGTCATGAGAAAAATAATTTCGTTTGGAAGTGCAAAAATACAAAAAAAATACGTATCTTTGCATTTTCAAAGAAGAGTGCAATTAAAAAACCCATAACATTATGAAACAACGACTATCCATTGTGGCACTTGCTGTTGTACTGCTGGCCTCGGCCTGTGTAAGGGACGGAGACTTCGACGAATTGAGGCACCCCATGGCGTTTCATGGTGAATTCGACCCCACATACGGCTTCCCCGTGGCGTGGGCTGACGCCGACTTGGGCACCCTGATGGGTTTCGTCCCCTCGGGCGCCAAATTCAAGATTCTCGCCGACCCCGAGACGGGTCTGCTGACGCTGGAGAAAGACTCGCTGCTGCACAACTGCTATACCTTCGACGATTACAAGGCCGGCAAAGGCTCGCTGACAAAGGCCGGCAAACAGGTTGTCTACCGCAAGGGTATCAACCACGGCAACAAGATAGGCCTTGAAGAGCTCAAGAAGCACGACATGGTCATCAAGCGCCTCGACCTGCAGATGACGGCATACGTGAAAGCCGAGGTCTCGGGGTCGACGAGCGAGCTGCTGGCCAGCGACGCCGAACTCTTCCTCGACACCCTCCACATGACCATCGACTTTGAGGACAGCACCACCTACTCCACCGACCTCTACTGGGACGCACACGCTACCCCGGAGGAGTTGCTGGAGGGCAAGCTCATAGCCATGCCCGACCCCTACGACGCCAGCTATTGGGTCAACAGCGAAGCCAAACGCGTGCATTTCCGGACCTCCGTCAATGTCGCCGCCAGCGGAAACAATCTCACTCCCAGCTACCTGAAAGACTCGCTGCATATCGACAGCCTCATCGTCGACTGCCACGCGCTGGTCGACTTTCCCGCCATTCTCTATGTCGGAAACCTGCATGAGACCGACACTATCGCCGCCGACATGAGCAAGCTCGACTCCATCCTCAAAGACCCCTCTGCCGGCAACGACACCATCAGCGTCTCCCTCAACGACACCGCCGAAAACTGGCTCTACATCCAGGCCGACAACGGCCTGCCCGCCAACCTCATCCTCCAGCTGCGCGGACTCGACTCAAACTACAACGACGTGACCGGCAACCTGCTGCCCGACCAGGCCATGGACTCGAACCAGCTGATCTACACCTCGGGCGTCACCATCGTCCCCGAAGAACTTTCGACAGGCCTCTACGAGGGTTATATGTCGAACGGCGAGCGCCGCCACTCGGAGATACGCATCAAGGTGACCACCGACATCGTCCGCCAGCTGGCCAAGTCGAAGTACCTCGAACTCTCCCTCAGGGCCACCACGCCCGTTGCCCTGCCCCCCGTGGGAACTGAGCTGAAGCCTTTCGTCATCTTCCGCGACGTAGACCGCATGAAACTCAAAGTGTCGCTGCGCGTCTCACCACATCTCCATCTCAACATCCCCGTCGGTCCAATCCTGAAATAGTCTGCAGCCATGAAGAATAACACCCACTTGTTAACGCTGACGATTGCCATGGCTGTCATGGCATGCTTTGGCAGCAAGGCCAACGCCCAGCTGCTCAACAGCAACGACGTCTTCTACCATTCGTTCAACTCGCCGCTGCAGACGCGCCTCAACCCGGCGTTCTTCCCCTACGAGTCGACCTTCTACCTCACCCTCCCGCGCATCGGCATGGGGTTTCAGATGCCTTTCAGCTACAACGACCTGGGGCTGAAATACGACACTCAGACAGACACCACTACCGTCGACCTGAACCACATCATAAACCTCATTCAGGAAAAAGGGACATGGATTGGTCTTAACGTCGATGTCGACGCGATTGGCTTCGGTTTCAGAATCAAGAACTTCTTTGTGAACTATGCCTCGGGAATGCGCGTCAACAGCAATCTGACCGTGCCACTGAACGCCCTGCACCTGCTGACAGACGGCAACACAGGCCAGTACGCCACCCTCAACATGGGCACAACCGACTTCTTCGTAGGCCAAGCCTACATATACAACTCTCTCGGTCTCTCCTACACACTTCCCAATATCCCCCTCACCGTCGGAGCCCGTTTCAACCTGCTCGACGGTATCCAGAACGTCGGAGCCGACAACCTGAATCTCATTCTCACCAATGAGGACAACAATGTGCTCCGCCTTGAAGCCGACTATAAAGCCAACGCGGCGGGTATCGTCAAGTTCGAGAGGTTCCAACACGAAGGCAAGGATGACTCCATCGCCGTCTCTATCGACGAAACGCTCCCTCTCAATCTGGGCTACACATTCGACATCGGTGCGAAGTACGACCTGGGCAAATTCTCGTTCAGCGCCAGCCTGCTCGACTTCGGTCCCGGAATTCAATGGACGAGCAATGTGAAGACCGTCATCCCCAAGCACCAAAACCACGTCATCACATTTGAAGGCATCGACCTCAGCAAAGTCAACATCACCTTCGACGAGGAGGGCAACCCCGTCAGCTACAAGCTCGACAGCACCTATCTGCAGGGCTTTGTCGACAGCCTCAAGAGCATGATTGCCACCGTCGAGGATGGCGAGAGCTACTGGTGCGGTGTTCCGACCCGCATGTACTTGGGTGCCTCCTACACCCTGGGTCGCATGCTGCGCGTCGGCGCCCTGTTCCACGGAGAATGGAACCGTGGTATTTTCTACACCGGCAACACGTTCCGTCACAGCACCTCGCTCTCGGCCACCTTCAACCTCTTCAACTGGCTGGAGGTCTCCGCCGCCAACGCCATCACCTACGACGGCAACAAGATGAACTTCTTCAGCCCTGGCATCGGAGTGAGCCTCAACCTCTTCGAGAGACTCCAGTTTTACAGTGCCGTCGACTACCTGTCGAACCTTTATGCCACCGACATCAAGGCCGTGCGCGCCTATATCGGCATCAACTTCGTCAACAACGTCCGCGAGAAGAACAAACGCAAAGAGGCTGAACGCAAGCTCGAGGAAGAGCGCCTGGCCCGTGAGGCTCTGATGGCCGAGGCCGACTCGCTGGCTCGCGCCAAGGAAGAAGCCGAAGCGCGCGCTAAAGCCGAGGCCGACTCCGTCGCAGAAGCCAACCGGCTGGCCATGGAGGCCGCACGCGCCCAAGCCCAAGCCGAGGCCGACTCCATTGCGCGTGCCAACGCCGAAGCCATTGCACGGGCCAAAGCCGAGGCCGAAGCCCAGTTGCGCGCCGTCCAAGACTCTCTGGAACGCATCAAGAACGAAGCCCTTGCACGCGAACAGGCCATCCGCGACTCCATCGCACGCGCCAAGGAAGAACAGCGCGTCCGCGAAGAGGCCGCCTTCGTGTCGGGCTACAAGGACGTGGCCTATTACGAGACGGGCAAGGACATGCCCATCTTCTCGGAACTGAACGAAGACTCGTGGGTGAACCTCAAGAACGTCATGGACCGCAACCCCAACGTGCATGTCGTCATCACCGGCCACACCGACAATGTGGGCAAGCCGGAGAAGAACCTCGACCTCTCGAAGCGCCGTGCCGAGAACTTCAAGAAGATTCTTGAAGGGAAGGACATCGACGGCAACCGCATCACCGCCATCGGCAAAGGCCAGACAGAACCCATAGCTACCAACAAGACCAAAGAGGGCCGCGCCAAGAACCGCCGCATCGAGGTCTCTATATCCAGTCAAGACGAATAACCATGGGCAATATCGTAGCCATCGTCGGACGCCCCAATGTAGGCAAGTCCACTCTCTTCAACCGACTCACGGAGTCGCGTCAGGCCATCGTCGACGAGACCTCAGGCGTGACCCGTGACCGTCAGTACGGCCATTCCGACTGGAACGGCAAACACTTCTCCATCATCGACACCGGCGGCTATGTCGTGGGTGGCGATGACTCGTTCGAGATAGAAATCCGCAAACAGGTGGAGCTGGCCATCGAAGAGGCCGACGCCATCCTCTTCCTCGTCGACGTGCGCGAAGGGCTCACCCCCATGGACGAGGATGTGGCCAACCTGCTGCGACGCAGCCCCAAGCGCGTGATGCTGGTGGCCAACAAGGTGGACAATCCCAAAGAGATGGAAGGTCTTGCCGAATTCTACGCCCTCGGTCTGGGCGACCCCTACCCCATTGCAGGCATCAGCGGCAGCGGCACTGGCGACCTGCTCGACGCCCTTGTCGAGCCTTTCGAAGAAGGTTCAGAGGACGAGACCGACGGCCTGCCACGCATCGCCGTGGTGGGCCGCCCCAACGTGGGCAAGAGTTCCTTCATCAACATGATTACCGGACAGGAACGCAATATCGTAACACCTATCGCCGGCACTACGCGCGACAGCATCTACACACGATACAACCTCTTCGGGTTCGACTTCAACTTCGTCGACACCGCCGGACTGCGACGCAAATCGAAAGTTGAAGAAGACCTCGAGTTCTACTCCGTTCTCAGGAGTGTCCGCGCCATCGAGAACAGCGATGTGTGCATCCTTATGCTCGATGCCTCGCAAGGGCTGGAGCAGCAGGACCTCAACATTTTCTCACTCATTCAACGCAACCACAAGGGGGTCGTCATCGTGGTCAACAAGTGGGACCTCGTCGAGAAGGACAACCACACCCACAAGCAATACGAGGACCTCATCCACAGCCGTATCGCCCCCTTCGAGGACGTGCCTATTGTCTTCACCTCAGTCATCAACAAGCAGCGCATCCACAAGGTGTTGGAGACTGCGCGGGCCGTCTATGAGGCTCGGGCCAGACGCATCAGTACCAGCGAACTCAACGAACGCCTTCTGCCCATCGTTAAGGAGCAGAACCCACCGCCCGCCGTCAAGGGAAAATGGATTAAGATTAAGTATATCACCCAGTTGCCCACGGCATACCCTCAGTTTGTTTTCTTCTGCAACCTCCCTCAGTACATCCGTGACCCCTACCGCCGCTTTGTCGAGAACCGACTCAGGGAGATGTGGGACTTCCACGGCGTCCCTATCACCATCTACTTCAGAGCAAAATAAGAATTAGGAATTATGCGACGCGTCAGCCTTTTAGTTTTTAGCCTTTGCCTTTTAGTTTTCCTCTCCTCCTGCCACAACACATTCGACAAGGTGGTCCAGAGCTACGAAAACGGCAACCCCATGCTGGTCTACACCTATCGCGGCAACCAGAAGAGCCCCATTCTCGTCGCCGAACACATGTACTACGAAAACGGCCAGATGCAGTTCGAGAAGCTCTTCAAGGGTCAGCCCGAACAGCCCGACGGCACCTGGAAGTACTGGTTCGACAACGGACAGCTTTTCGCCAGCGCCGACTTCTCTGACAATCGGCAGTTCGGCTCCGGTTGGCAGTTCTTCAACCGCACAGGCAATAGCTGGTACGACGGGACCCTCGACTCGGTCTATGTCACCGATCTCGGCATGTTTGGCACCCCCACCACCGTGGTTTTCTGCTCCGGCCCGAACCGCGACGTGGTGCAGTTCTACAGCAACTACACCGTGCGCAGCACCGAGCGTCTGGTCAACGGCCGACGCGAAGGCCGCGTAATATTCTACTACCCAGGCGGATTACCCCAGACCGAAGCTTTCTTCGAAAACGGCATCGAGCAGGGTTCCTACACCGTCTTCCAGCCCAACGGCATCCCCTACTACCGTGGACAATACACTGAAGGCCAGCGTACCGGCATCTGGGAATTCTATGATGCCGAAGGCAACCTCGTCAACACCCACGACTACGACAAAGAATAATGGATGTCGAGCTCAACAACCCTATCTATCGCATTGTCGGAGCCGCCGCCGATAGACTCGGCGTGAAGGCCTATGCCGTCGGCGGCGTGGTGCGCGACTACTTCCTCCATCGGCACTGCACCGACATCGACATCGTCTGTCTCGGCAATAAGAATGCTGCCGGCGGTACTAACGTCAGCCCGGACACCGGGCCGGGCATTGAGCTCGCCAAAGCCGCCGCCCACGACATCAACCCGGCCATCGAGGTGGCCGTGTTCAAGAATTTCGGCACCGCCTCCTTCCACTACCGCTACGGCGGCCAGACGTGGCAGATAGAGTTCGTCGGCGCACGTCGCGAGAGCTACAGCCGCGACAGTCGCAAACCCGTGGTCGAGAACGGCACCCTCGAAGACGACCAGAACCGGCGCGACTTCACCATCAACGCCATGGCCGTGGCACTCAACACCGGCGACTTCGGCACCCTCCTCGACCCTTTCGGCGGCATCCGCGACCTCGACCAGGGTATCCTCCGCACCCCGCTCGACCCCGACATCACCTTCTCCGACGACCCACTCCGCATGATGCGGGCTGTCCGCTTCGCCTCCCAGCTGGGCTTTCGCATCGACGATGCCACTTTCGCCGCCATCGGCCGCAACGCAGAACGCATCCATATCGTCTCGGCCGAACGCATCACCACAGAAATCAACAAGATAATACTCTCCCCTGTCCCTTCCGTGGGCTTCAAGCTGCTGCAGAAATGCGGTCTCCTCCCCCTCATCTTCCCCGAACTCAGCAACCTCAAGGGGGTCGAGACGGTCGACGGCCACGGGCACAAGGACAATTTCTACCACACCCTCGAGGTACTCGACAATGTGGCTGCTGCGAGCGATGACCTTTGGTTACGGTGGGCCGCAATCCTCCACGACATCGGCAAGCCCGCCACCAAACGCTACGACCCCCGCCTCGGCTGGACTTTCCACGGCCACGAGGTGCGCGGCAGCAAGATGGTGAAGAAGATTTTCACCCATCTGCGCCTCCCCCTCGACGCCAAGATGCACTATGTCGAAAAGCTCGTCCTCCTCCACCTCCGTCCCATCGTCCTCGCCGAAGACGAGGTGACCGACTCCGCCGTGCGACGGCTTCTCTTCGACGCAGGCAACGACATCGACGACCTCATGCTCCTCTGCAACGCCGACATCACCAGCAAGAACCCTGAGAAAGTGCGCCGCTACATGCGCAACTTCGAGTTGGTGAAGAAGAAACTGGTCGAACTGGAAGAGCGCGACCGCATCCGCAATTTCCAGCCTCCCGTCAGCGGCGAGGACATCATGCACACTTTCAACCTGCCGCCATGCCGCGAAATCGGCACCATCAAGGATGCCATCAAGGACGCCATCCTCGACGGACTCATCCCCAACGACCGCGACGCCGCATGGCAACTCATGATCGCCGAGGCCGCCAAACTCGGCTTAACGCCCCAGCAGTGATGCCCCGACTCCTCCTCGTCCTCGGTCCCACCGCCTCGGGCAAGACCGCCCGCGCCATACAATTGGCCCAAGAGCATGGCACACATATCATTTCCGCCGACTCGCGCCAGTTCTACTCCGAGCTCGACATCGGCGTGGCCCGTCCCTCGCCCGACGAACTGGCCGCCGCGCCGCACCATTTCATCGCATGCCGCTCTGTCCTTGAGCCCTACAATGTTTTCACCTACCAGCAGGAGGCCCTCGCCCTCACCCGACAGCTGTTCCAGCAACACGACACCCTCGTGGCCGTCGGTGGCAGCAGCCTGTACATCCAGGCCCTCACCCGTGGCATCAATATCCTCCCCGACCCCACGCCGGAACTGCGTGCCAGTCTCCAGCGTCAGCTGCACGACGAAGGCATCCAGAGCCTCCGCGCCCTTTTGAAGAGTCTGGACCCCGACTATTACGCCCGCGTCGACCTTGCCAACCCCGTCCGCATCCAACGCGCCCTCGAGGTATGCCTCACCGCCGGCGAGCCCTACAGCCGCTTTCTCGACCGTCCGACCGAACCCCGCGATTTCACCGTCGAACCCGTCATCATTGAACGCAGCCGCGAAGAACTCCGCGAACGCATCCTCTCCAGGGTGGGTCAGATGTTCGACGATGGCCTCGAAGCGGAGGCCCGCAGCCTCTACCACCTGCGTCATCTCCAGCCCCTCAACACCGTAGGCTACAAAGAATTCTTCTCACTCTGGCCCCAAAGCCCCACTCTCCTCTCCGATGCGCAGCGCCAACAGGTGGCCGACAGCATCGCCCTCAACACATGGCACTACGCCAAAAAGCAGCTCACCTGGCTCAAGAAAGCGCGCGCGATTTACAACTTTTAACATAACGGACACGTTCCATTCCAATTATTATTCGTACTTTTGCACTCGGGTGAAATAGATGGCTTCTCCCATTATTCTCCCATCAACATATTGACAACAAGCGCGTAATATATACCATTAATCATTTAATCTTTACCCTACATGAGAGTAATCATTGCAAAAGACTACGACGAAATGTCAGTCTGGGCGGCCAATTATGTCGCCAAACGAATCATCGATGCCAACCCCACACCCGAGAAGCCCTTCGTCCTCGGCTGCCCCACCGGCAGTTCCCCTCTTGGCCTCTATCAGCATCTGGTGAAGTTGAATAAAAAGGGTGTCCTCAGTTTCCAGAACGTCATCACGTTCAACATGGATGAATACGTCAACCTCGACGTCAACCATCCCGAGAGCTACCACAGCTTCATGTGGAACAACTTCTTCAACCACATCGACATCAAGAAAGAGAACGTCCACATCCTCGACGGCAACGCCCCCGACCTGCTGGCCGAATGCGCCCACTACGAGGAGATGATCAAAGAGGCCGGCGGCATCGACCTCTTCATGGGCGGCATCGGCCCCGACGGCCACATCGCCTTCAACGAGCCGGGCAGCAGCCTCGCCTCCCGCACCCGCATCAAGACCCTCACCACCGACACCCTCCTCGCCAACAGCCGCTTCTTCGACAACGACATGAACAAGGTTCCCAAGCAGGCCCTCACCGTCGGTGTCGGCACCGTCATGGATGCCCGCGAGGTTCTGATTCTCTGCAACGGCCCGAAGAAAGCCCGCGCCCTGCACCATATGATCGAGAACGGCGTCAGCCACATGTGGACGGCTTCGATGCTGCAGATGCACCCCCACGGCACCGTCTGCTGCGACGAGGAGGCATGTGCCGAACTCAAGATCAGCACCTACAACTACTTCAAGGACAAACAGCGCATCGAGAAGACCATCGAGCAGTACAACAACCTGTACTAATCCCGTCATGCAAAAGAAAGTCCGGAAGAACAGAAAGAAGAACAACTGCCGCCGCTGGCGGCAGTTGTCGTTCTGGGGCAAGATATGGCGCGTGACGTGGATCACACTCCTGTCGATATGGTTGTTCACCATCGTTCAGGTGTTGACCGGCATACTGTGGAACCCTATCCTCACCCCACTCATGGTTCAACGGTTCTTCCAACAGGCGAGCGACAGCAACCGCCCGGTGCGCTTCGAGCGTGACTATGTCTCCATCGACGAGATTTCACCCCATCTGGTGACAGCGGTCATCGCCTCCGAAGACGGACTTTTCCTCTACCACAATGGGTTCGACGTGAAGCAACTGAAACAGGCATACAAGGAGAACCAGCGCGGCAGACGCGTGCGCGGGGGCAGCACCATCAGCATGCAGACTGCCAAGAACTGCTTCCTCCCCCACAAACGCACCATGCTCCGCAAAGCCGCCGAGGCCTACTATACCATCCTCATAGAGACATTCTGGAGCAAGGAGCGCATCATGGAGTGCTACCTCAACATCGTGGAGTTCGGCGACGGCATCTATGGCTGCGAGGCGGCGGCACAGCACTACTTCCACCACTCCGCTGCCCAGCTGACCCGCAACGAAGCCGCCCAGCTGGCCGCCACGCTCCCTTCTCCCCTCAAACGCAACCCGGCCCACAGCAGTCCCTACTTCCGAAAACGCACGGCAGCCATCCAAAGCCTGGCAGCGAAATACGGCCGCATCAACCTCCAGGCCAAGCGCGAAGACCTCAACCCCAAATACCTCAAGGAAATGGACGAAAGTCTCTGGGACTTCCTCGTCTGGATGAGGAAGCAATAACCAATAAGCCATAACCTTTATTGACCTGGACCCAACATATCCACGACTTTGAGGCGCACCTGCGTCTGGAGAGGAAACTCTCGGGCAACTCGGTGCAGGCCTACTTGCGCGATGTCGAACACCTGCGCCGATTAGCCGAGCCGTTGGGACTATCCCCCGAGTCCGTCGGAAAGGAACAGATGAACGAACTGCTGCTGCAGCTGAACGAGGCGGGCATCGCCGTCTCCACCCAGTGCCGCATCATCTCGGGCTGGCGCGCCTTCTTCCGGATGCTGGTGATAGAGGGCACACTGAAAGAAAACCCCGCCGAATTGCTCGACATGCCGTCACGCGGCAAACACCTGCCCGACGTGCTCACCGACGCAGACGTGGCTGCCATGCAGGCCACCCTCGACCGCAGCCTCCCGGGATCTGCCCGCAACTACGTCATCATCGAAGTGCTCTATGGGTGCGGCCTGCGGGTGTCGGAACTCGTCAACCTGAAACTGTCCAACATCTACACCGATGACGAGATGCTGCAGATTTTCGGCAAGGGGAGCAAGGAACGCTGGGTACCCATCAACGCCCACGCCTTACGGCTGTTGGTCGACTATATCCATTACGAGCGCAGCCAACTGAAGATCCAGCCCGGCGAAGAGAAATACGTCTTCCTTAACCTGCGAGGCCATCACCTTTCTCGCGTGGCGGTATTCCAGTTCATCAAAGAGTCCGCCGAGAAGGCGGGCATCCGCAAAAGCGTCTCGCCCCACAGCCTGCGACACACCTTCGCCACCGAGCTGGTGCAGAACGGTGCCGACCTCCGTGCCGTCCAGGAGATGCTCGGCCACGAAAGCCTCTCCACCACCGAAATCTACACCCACCTGTCGCGCCAATTCCTCCGCGAAACCCTCCACACCTACCACCCCCACTACAAAAAGTAGCACTTTTTTCTTGCCATATCGGAAAAAAGTTGTACTTTTGCAAATCAAAATGGAACAGGGACAGGTCATACAGCGCATCACAGAACTCGGCAAGAAAATACTACCCGAGGGTGCTTCCTTGTGGCTCTACGGCTCCCGTGCCCGTGGTGACGCCCGCCCCGACAGTGACTACGACCTGCTGGTTTTATTGAACAAGGATACCTTGAAAGAACAGGATACAGATATCATATATTCCATGTCGGAATTAGGATGGGATTTGTCCACCGAGATAAACACTCACGTTTATCCAAGAAGCGAATGGAACACATGGACATATTCCCCATTTTACAAGAATGTTGAACGAGAAAAAGTAGTATTAAGATGAGCCTATCGGATGAAGAGCGCAGAATAATAGTACAACTGGAACTGGAGAAAGCCTATCGTACATACGATGCTGCCCAATTAATGATAGTCAACGAACATTGGGAGAGCGCTGCAAACCGATTGTATTATGCATTATTCCATGCAGTAACTGCTCTTCTCATACATGATGGTCACAAAGTGACTTCGCACAAAGGGTCACACGCGTTGTTCGGATTACACTACATTAAGACGGGCAAACTGCCTCGTCTTTATTCAAGCATCTATCAGAAATTGGAAGCCATCCGCGATGAAGGTGACTACAACTGGGCTTACAGCGTGTCTTCCGATGATATTCTTGAAAAGGTCACCCCCTCAAAAGAGATGATTGACGCCATCGCCGCGATGGTGAAAGACTGAACAAAAGGGGTTACCCCTCACCCCCGCTACATATCACCACCGACAGGGAATTCTGCCGGTGGTGATTTTTTTTCTTGCCATATCGGAAAAAAGTCGTATTTTTGCACTCGCAAACCGTCAGTAAAGGTTTGCCGAGAAAGCGCATTTTCGCCTTATTCCTGCAATGGTGAACTTCGACAACTCACATAGGTATAGGGAATAATGGGAAGATGAATGCTCCTGTTGGAGTGTATCCATTCCTATGATACATCCATCGGTGGAGCAATTCACTGAACCATATTTTTTACCTAAGGGAGTCGAAGCCCTACCATTGAAAATAGGGTCACAATGGATGGCTCCACTTTCTTGTTGTGTCTATCCGTCCCCGAGCCGAGGCAAAAAGCAATCAATCCCATGAGAAAGAAATTATCCACCCTCGCCCTCCTTCTCCTCGTAGCCGCAGGATCTTTCCACGCCTACGGATTCTCCGCCGTCACCTCCAGCGGACACACACTCAATTATGCCATCTTCTCCGGCACTCATAATGTTGAAGTTCAACAGAGCAACGTAAGTGGAGCACTTGTTATTGACAGTACTGTCACCTACAATAACATCACCTATCGAGTCACCTCCATCGGGACCCAGGCTTTCCCTGGCTGCACAAGCCTCACTTCCGTCACCATCCCCACCTCCGTCACCTCCATCGGGATTTGGGCTTTCTCTGACTGCACAAGCCTCACCTCGCTGGTTTTTAATGCCACCAACTGCACTTCCATAGGGGTTGGTGACTATTATTCATTTACTAATTGCCCTATTTCTTCTGTCACATTCGGCAGTACTGTCCAGATCATCCCAGATTATCTTCTTTCTGGCTGCACAGGCCTCACCTCCGTCACCATCCCCAACTCTGTCACCTCCATCGGGGACTATGCTTTCTCTGGCTGCACAGGCCTCACCTCAATTGTAGTAGCGAATGGTAATAGAGTATATGATAGTCGCAACAACTGCAATGCTATCATAGAAACCAATACCAACACATTACATACAGGATGCCAGAATACTATCATCCCCACCTCCGTCACCTCCATCGGGGACTATGCTTTCTGTGGTTGCTCAAGCCTCACCTCCGTCACCATTCCCAATTCCGTTACCGCTATTGGGTTTCAGGCCTTCTCTGGCTGCCTCCGGCTCACTTCCGTCAGTCTGGGAGAGGGGGTTGTCAATATAGGCAGCCAGGCGTTCAAGGACTGCGGCATCATCGGGGAGCTGGTCATCCCGCAGAGTGTGACGACTATCGGGAGCGAGGGGTTCCGCAACTGCTATGGTATCAACGAGATTACCTGTCTCGGACGTGTGGCTCCTTCGCTGGGTAACTCCGTTTTTGCCGGGCTGGACACGAGCATCACCGTCAACATCCCCTGCGGGACGACGAATCTCTATGCCGGCCGCTGGCCATACTTCCACAACTTCAACGAGATTCCATTCCTCTTCAAGGTGGCGACGGACAACCCCGCGCAGGGGACGGCGCAGATGGTGCAGGATCCTTCGTGCGACGACCCCGTGGCCATTGTGCGGGCCACAGCCCGCAACGGCTACCACTTTGACCACTGGAGCGACGGCAGCACCCAGAACCCCTACACCTGCGTGGTGACGGGCAGCATGACGCTGACGGCCTTCTTCGTCTCGGACAGCGGCCCTATAGGCATCGGGGAGGCCGACAGGCAAGGCATCAAGGTATATGCCGACGGAAGCAGGATTGTGGTGTCGGGAGCCGAGGGCGAGGAGGCATGCCTCTACGACATGATGGGGCGGCTCGCGGCCAAAGGTCATGTGGAGAACGGGAGTATCACCTTCGACGCTCCTGCCGCAGGGGTCTACATTGTCCGCATAGGCGACTATCCCGTACGACGCGTTGTTGTTGTCCGATAATGTGTCACACAGGCACTTACAAAAGATGCTCCCCAAGGCGAGCATCTTTTCTTTTTTTTAGTTACCCGACAGAGCAATATAATCCGCCGAGGCACGTTATTAAAGTAAGAAGTAAGAACTAAGAAGCAAGATAAACACAATGGCAGAGAAACAAGACGATATAATCCAAGAGGTTACCAACAACGAGTATAAGTGGGGGTTCACCACTGATATCGACACGGAGACCATTCCCAAGGGACTTAACGAGGAGGTCGTGCGACTCATCTCGCGCAAGAAGAATGAGCCGGAATGGCTGCTGGAGTTCCGCCTGAACGCCTTCCGCCGCTGGCAACAGATGAAGGAACCCGATTGGGCTCACCTCGAATACGAGACTCCTAACTACCAGGACATTATCTACTACGCCGCCCCCAAGCAGCAGCCCCAAAAGAAGAGCATGGACGAGGTAGACCCCGAGCTCCTGGCCACCTTCGACAAACTGGGCATCCCCCTGCGGGAGCAAAAAGTCCTCGCGGGCGTCGGCGGTTCTGACGCCAACGGACAATTAAGCGGCGTGGCCTACGACGCCATCATGGACTCCGTCTCGGTCAAGACCACCAGCCAGAAGGCCCTCGAGGAGAAGGGCATCATCTTCTGCCCCATCAGCGAGGCCGTCCAGAAGCACCCCGACCTAGTTCGCCAGTACCTCGGCTCCGTGGTGCCCGCTTCCGACAACTACTTCGCCGCCCTCAACTCGGCCGTCTTCTCCGACGGCTCCTTCTGCTATATCCCCAAAGGGGTCCGCTGCCCCATCGAGCTCTCATCCTACTTCCGCATCAACGCCCGCGGCACAGGCCAGTTCGAACGCACCCTCATCGTGGCCGACGAAGAGGCATACGTCAGCTATATGGAAGGCTGCACCGCCCCACAGCGCGACGAGAACCAGCTGCACGCCGCCATCGTCGAGATTATCGCCCTGAAGGACGCCGAGGTGAAGTACAGCACCGTCCAGAACTGGTACCCAGGCGACAAGGAGGGCAAGGGCGGCATCTACAACTTCGTCACCAAGCGCGGCATCTGCAAAGGCTCACGCTCCAAGATTTCGTGGACGCAGGTCGAGACCGGCTCTGCCGTCACATGGAAATACCCCTCGTGCATCCTGCAGGGCGACGACTCCACCGCCGAGTTCTACAGCGTGGCCGTCACCGCCAACTACCAGCAGGCCGACACGGGCACCAAGATGATACATGTGGGCAAGAACACCCGCAGCACCATCATGTCGAAGGGCATCAGCGCAGGCCACAGCCAGAACAGCTACCGCGGTCTGGTGCAGGTGAACCACAACGCCGAGAACGCCCGCAACTACTCGCAGTGCGACAGCCTCCTGCTGGGCGACCAGTGCGGCGCGCACACCTGGCCCTACATCAAGGCCAACAACTCCACCGCCATCCTCGAACACGAAGCCACGACGAGCAAGATCAGTGAAGACCAGCTCTTCTACTGCCAACAGCGCGGCATCAGCCCCGAGAGCGCCGTGGGCCTCATTGTCAACGGCTACGCCAAGGACGTCCTCAAGAAACTCCCCATGGAGTTCGCCGTCGAGGCCCAGAAGTTGCTCAGCATCTCACTCGAAGGCAGCGTGGGATGACCCGGTGTCCGGGCTGACATTAATTGAGAAGATGATGAAGAAGCTGACGACAGAAGAAATGAACCGTCTGACGGTCGAGGAGTTCCGCGAGGCGGAGAAGCTGCCCCTCACGGTGGTGCTCGACAATGTCCGCAGCCAAAACAACATAGGTTCCATCTTCCGCACCTCTGATGCCTTCCGCATCGAGAAGATATGCCTATGCGGCATCTGCTCCACCCCACCCCACCGCGACATCCACAAGACGGCCCTTGGCGCCGAGGAGAGTGTCGCATGGCAGTACTACGAGACCTCCGCCGAATGCCTCCGCGCCCTCAAGGCTGACGGTTACACCCTCTACGCCGTCGAGCAGGTGGACGACAGCATCAAACTTGGAGAACTGGGGTCGGCGCCCTTGTGGCGCCAATGTGAGAATGTGGGAATGTGTAAATGTGTAAGTGGAGCGGAAGCCGGTGTAGCGGTCATCTTTGGCAATGAAGTGGAGGGCGTGGACGAAAGTCTGCTTCCCCTCTGCGACGGCTGCCTCGAAATCCCGCAATACGGCACCAAGCACTCCCTCAACGTCAGCTGCGCCGCCGCCATCGTCCTCTGGGAATTGAGCAAGGCGATGAGAAACCAAAAGGCTTGAGCGTTCCGCCCAAGCCTTTCTTTTTTCATTCAGTAGCTGTCGCCACTATTTCTTCTTCACGGTCTTGTATTCCTCGTTGAGGCCGTTGATGATTTCGTCGGTGATGTCCATACCGGGGTTCATGTAGATGGTGGGGCTGTCGACGAAGGTCTTGCGGAGGATGATGTCGAACTGCTGGTTGGCGGCGTTGTACTCGCGCACGAAGGCGAAGATGCGGTTGAGGAGCTCGATATTCGACTCCAGCTGCTTCTGCATGACCTTGTTGGTCACTTCAGCCTCGAGGGTGGAGAGTTTCTCGTAGCGCTGCTTGAGTTCGGCTTCCTTGGCCTGCTGCTGCGAGAGGCTCATCTTCTCGCCGTTCTGGATGAAGTCGTTGTAGTCCTTCTGGAACTGCTCCATCTGACGCTGGCCGCTGGCCATCTGCTGGTCGCGGTACTGATTGAGCTCTTCCTGCAGGTCGATGGCATATTGGTACTTAGCCAGGAGGGTGTCACTGTCGACGTAGGCCACCTTGAGCACGCCGCCTTCGGCGACCATGGGTGCGGAGGCGTCGGGGTTGTACTTGCTGTGGGTGCCAATGCCGGCGAAGTGGAAGATGTAGATGAGCACCAGTCCGATAAAGAGGACGATGTTGGCGCACATCAGGCAGGTGGGAGTCACCTTGCAGCAGCGCCCGGTGTCCGGGCTGACATTTTCTGCAGTCTCAACGGGAGTCTCGGGAGTCTCAATGGGAGCCTCAACTGGAGTCTCAGTGGTCTCAATGGTTTCGGGAGTTTCGATGGTTTCGTTTGTGATGTTTTCTTGGTTTTCCATGTTGTATAATCTTTTTAGTTTTTGTTTTCGACCTTTTACACACTCCTCCGCCCCTTTTCTGCGCTCAAGGCTCTGCCCGAAATGCCACTGGCATTTCTCTTCCTAACTTAGGGGAGGAGTGAACGGGAGTCGGTTTCAATTTTCAATTCTCAATTTCTCCAATGACTTCGATGGCGCGCTGAACGCGGCGGATGGTCTCTTCCTTGCCGATGGTAAGGACGAGGGTGATCATGTCGGGTCCCACGGTGTTGCCCACGACGGCGAGGCGCAGCGAGTTCATGATCTGTCCCATGTTGAGCTGGTTGCCGAGGATGTACTCGTCGAGGAGGGCGTGGTGGATGGCGTCGTGCTCGAAGGGGACGGTGTTCAGGATTTCTATCACCTTGGCCATGTGGGTAGTCATGCCGGGTTTCCAGCGCTTGGCGACGGCCTTGGGGTCGTACTCGGTGGGGGCCACGAAGAAGTAGTGCGCCTGGTCCCACAGCTCCTGCGGGAAGTTGAGACGTTCCTTCATCATGCCGCAGACCTTGACGACATAGTCTCTTTCAGCATCCACGCCGTGCTCCTTGAGCTGCGGGAGGAACTGGTCGGCGAGCCACTCGTCCGACATCTGCTGCAGGTACTCGTGGTTGAACCACTTGGCCTTCTCGACATTGAAGCGGGCGCCGCTCTTGCTGATATGTTCGATGGAGAAGAGCTTGATTAACTCGTCCATGCTCATTAACTCTTGTAAGCGGGGATTGACTCCACTTCGGTCGTCGACCCCGCTTCCGGGGTTCCACCCGAGGAGCGCCAGCATGTTGACCACTGCCTGAGGCAGGTAGCCCTGCTCGCGGTAGCCGCTGGACTTCTCGCCCGTCTCGGGGTTGACCCAGTCGAGGGGGAAGACGGGGAAGCCGAGACGGTCGCCGTCGCGCTTGCTGAGTTTGCCGTTGCCCTCGGGCTTGAGGAGCAGGGGCAGGTGGGCGAACTGCGGCATGGTCTCCTCCCAGCCAAATGCCTTGTAGAGCATCACATGCAGGGGTGCCGAAGGCAGCCACTCCTCGCCGCGGATGACGTGCGAGACCTCCATGAGGTGGTCGTCGACGATGTTGGCGAGGTGATAGGTGGGCATGCCGTCCGACTTGAAGAGGACCTTGTCGTCCAGCAGGCGCGAGTTCATGGTCACGTCGCCACGGATAAGGTCGTGGACGGTGATGTCGATATTCTCGGGGAACTTGAAGCGCACGACGTAGGGCTCGCCCGAGGCAATGCGGCGCTCGACCTCGTCGGCGGGCAGCGTCAGGCTGTTGACCATCGCGCCGCGGGTGTTGCAGTCATACTGGAACACCTTCTTCTGAGCCTCGGCCTCCTTGCGTTTGGCGTCGAGCTCCTCGGGGCGGTCGAAGGCGTAGTAGGCCCATCCGCCCTCGAGCAGTTGTTCAGCATACTGGCGGTAGAGGGGCTTGCGGTCGCTCTGGCGGTAGGGGCCATAGTTGCCTCCAAGGTGGACACCCTCGTCGAACTTGATGCCGAGCCAGTCGAGGGCCTCGATGATGTATTGTTCGGCACCCGGCACAAAGCGGGTCTGGTCGGTGTCCTCGATGCGGAGAATCATGTCGCCGCCGTTCTGGCGGGCGAAGAGGTAGTTGTACAGCGCCGTGCGGACACCTCCGATGTGGAGGGGGCCGGTGGGGCTGGGGGCGAAACGGACTCTTACTTTCATATCTTAGGTATAACGTATTATTGCAGTTGGGAATACTTGGTGTGTCTTAGCAGGTAATACTGCACCAGCAGGAGACCCTCGTAGATGCATCCGACGGGCTGGGGATGTGTCTGCCGGCGTTTCTCGCGCAGGGCGGGATGCCACTTGCGGAACTCCTTGTGAGCCTTCACGACGGCCGAGAACTCCTGGGGTTTGCGCTCGGCGAGGAACTTGAAGGCGGCCACATAGTCGAGCACGATGCGGGCTGCCAGCACCCAGCGGCGACGGCTGTCGGGCAGATTCTTATAGAGGAGGGCCAGGTTGTTGCGGAAGTTGAGGAAAGTCTTGCGGGGGTTCGACTTGGGGAGGGTGCCTCCGCCGACATGGTAGACCACGCTCGCGGGGCAGTACTCCACGCGATAGCCCGCGTTCTTGGCGCGCCAGCAGAAGTCAATCTCCTCCATGTGGGCGAAGAAGTCGCCGTCCAGCCCGCCGAGTTCTCTCCATACATCGGCGCGGACGAACATCGCCGCTCCCGAGGCCCAGAATATCTCGCAGGGGTCGTCGTACTGGCCGTGGTCCTGCTCCAGGGTGGTGAAGAGACGTCCGCGGCAGAAGGGGTAGCCGTACTTGTCGATGAATCCTCCCGCGCCGCCGGCATACTCGAAGGTGTCTCTCTGGTCGTACATCAGCAGCTTGGGCTGGCAGATGGCCGTCTGCGGGTTGGCTGCCATCTGTGCGACAACGGGTTCTATCCACCCGGGGGTGACCTCCACATCGTCGTTGAGCAGGACGAAACAGTCGGCATCAATCTGCGCCAGTGCCTTGTTGTAGCCTCCGGCAAAGCCATAGTTCTTGTCCAACGCGATGACCCTCAGCGAGGGATAGTGCTCGGCGAGGAAGTCGAGCGAGTCGTCGGTCGAGCCGTTGTCGGCGATGATGACCTCTGCGTCGCCCGTCGTGCAGGCGGTGACGGAGGGGAGAAAACGTTCCAGCATCTTGCGGCCGTTCCAGTTCAGTATGACTACAGCTGTTCTCATTTCAATGCTTTATAATCGTAGATAGGCATCTCGGCAGGCCGTTGGCGTTTCCATCGGCGATGCGACCAGAGCCAGTACTCAGGCCGCTCTGCGATGGTCCGTTCCAGGCTGTCGATATAGCGTGAGACGATGGTGTACTGCGGCACCTCGGTGGGATTGTCGCACATGAGCGAGAACTTCACCTCGTAGTATCCGCGCCGCACTTTGTGCACGTCGTAGTAGATGACCGGCATGTCGTATTTCCGGGCGAAATACTCGGCTCCGTAGATAAAGGGTGTCTCCTGGTGCATAAACATGGTCCAGAACGACTTGTGCACGTCGCTCGGCGACTGGTCCGAGAGCATCATGTAGGCCACGGGCACCTTGTAGCGATGGTAGTACTCCATCGTCTGCCGCACGGTGGTCTGGTCCACAATCTCCGTGCCATAGCGGCCGCGCCGACGGGTGATGTATCCGGCCCCGCGGTCCTGCAGGGGCTTGCCCACGCCCACGGCGTGGTGGAGTATCTGGAAGTTGAGGGAGGTGATCATATACTCCCAGTTGTTGTAGTGCGACGACATCAGCACCACGCTGCGTCCATGCTCGTAGTATTTGTTCACCAGCTCGCGGTTCACGAACTTGTAGCGCGCCACGATGGCCTTCGGCGAGGCATAGAGGTTGTGCAGTGCTTCCACCAGCAGGTCGCTGATATGGCGGTAATAGGCACGTTCCAAGTGCCTCCGTTCCCTGTCGGACTTCTCGGGATAGGCATGGGCGAGGTTTTCCCGCGTCACCCGACGCCGGTACCCCACCAGATAGTAGACTATCACATAGAGTATGTCCGCAAGTATTTTCATTGTTTGAATGTGTGAATGTGTAAATGTTTGAGTGGCTGACGCCTCACTTACACATTGTCACATTGTCACATTTACACATTAATACCCTCTGTTGAACTGTTCGCCCACTTCACCCACGACATCGTCGTCCAACTGGCCCTGGCTGAGGCGGTGCTCCCAATAGGGGTCTAGATGCTCGCCACGGGCATTGGAGTTCAGTAGTTTGTAATATCCGCTGCGCATCTCGTCCCAGAAGAGGAACACGCGGTTCGCGTCGTCGCCCTCGATTCTGTTGTAGCGCCACAGCTGATAGGGAAGATAGTAGATGTGTCCGCGCGACTCGGGGGCGTTGCCACTGATCATGACTTGCGAGCTTGTCCCTGAGCCGACGCGCAGGGCGCCGACAAAGTTCTTCTCGTCGCGGATATGGTCGGGGGGACCATACTGCAGGTACACGCGGCCGCGGTCTGTGCGGTAGCCGGGGGTCTGGGGATAGCTGTAGTGCTCGTCGACATACTCGAGCCATTTCCTGTACTGCTCCCAATCCGCCGCCGCGTTCAGTCCCGAGCGGTCGGTCCAGAACTCATAGAGATAGGTCTGCTTGCCCAGCAGGTCGTTCTTCTCCACCAGCCCCTCGGCGATACGTTTCTGGTGCTCGTTGGAGATGGGATAAAGCGCCTTGAGGTAGTAGTTCAGCAGGTTCTCGTCGGTGATGAGGCCGGCAAAGGAAGTCGCCACATCCACAGGCGCACCCGACGCCTGCACCTTGGGGTTGGAGCGTTGGAAACCAACGCGGGTGGAAAGCAGCGTCTCGCCGTTCAGGTCACGTGCCGCCACCACCAGTTCGTAGTTGCCCGACGGGAGGGCGGCAATGTCCACTTCCTGCAGGACAGGGACGATGGCACCCGCCACATGGTGACGTCTTTTCGATTCGAAACCTGGCACAGCGGCTCCCGTCTCTTTCTTGACGATAGTGCATACCACGTCGAACTGTTCTCCACCCACATCCTGCCTCTTCAGGTTGTATATCTCGAAATAAGGCTTCAGGCTGGTCACCGTCGCGGGCATAAAGTCATTGACATAGGGCAGCATGTCCATCCCCGCGCGGGAGAGGATGTTCTCCTGCTCGGTGGGCGACACCTTCGACATCAGCTGCACCGAGCTGATGGAGGGTTTGTCCTGGGCGTAGTAGACCACCAGCTTGTCATTGTAGACTGTAGGCGAGGCACCACTGACCTTGTCGCGCAGCGAAAACTCCAGGTCATAGATGCCATTGTCGAGATAGAAGCGCTGCAGGTCGAGGAAGGTGAAGTAGTTCTGCTTGGGGTCGGTGACGGTAGGACTGTTGAGGTCGTACTTCTTGACATACACCACCGAGTCGCTCCGCCGCACCACCAGCGTCACCTCCACCGTGGCGCGGTGAGTGAAATCCCCTGTCCGGGCAAACTTCAGCGTCGAGGCGTCGAAGTCGAGGTAGGTCTCCACATAGGGCTTTCCCTCCTCGGGCAGGTAGAAGGTGGAGTAGCCGAAGAGCGCCGAGAGGCCTCCCTGCGCCGGGTTGAATTGCGCCTTTGCCCCTCCCGCCAGTAATACTAGTCCCACTAGCAATACCAGGCTTTTACAGATTGTCTTCTTCATAATTCCTAATTTCTAATTCCTAATTCCTAATTTTCAATTCGAAACACCCATGCCGACTTCAGCGCGGCGATTTCCCTCGCGCTCAAGCCGCCGAGGCGGATGTGCAGCTTGCCGCCCAGCCAGAACCAGCGCAGCTCCTTGCCGGTGCCCAAGAGGGTGATCTTCGTGCCCCGTTCGGGCTTCTCGACACCCGTCAGCACCACCTCGCCCTCGGGCATCCGGGTGCAGATGGCGTATGTGGTGCTCCCCTTGCGGGTGTAGAACACCGTGCTGTCGCGCTCGCACATTTTCCTGTTGGGCCGGGTGCCGTAGATGGCCTCGCCGTTCACCTGCATCCACTTGCCCAGGTCCTCAAGGCGTTCCTGCTGGATGAGGGGGATGGTGCCGTCGGCCTCGGGACCCACGTTGAGGGTCAGCCCGCCGCCTGCCGCCACCAACTTCACCAGATGGCGTATCAGCGAGTCGCTCGTCATATAGTTGCTCAACGGCTCGTTGCGGTTCAGGCCGAAGCTGCGCCCCATGCCGCGACACTCCGCCCACGGCCGTTGCGTGTCGGCCAGGACCTCCTTCGTCGCGGCCTTGTATTCAGGGGTGCGAAACCCGTGTTGGGTGCCGGCGCCCCAGCGGTCGTTGACAATGGCCTCCGACCCCACGGTGTTGTAGTACCACGCTATCAGTTCCGTGGCGTGGAACTGCTCCGCCGTGTTGCGCCATTCGCCGTCGGCGAAAATCACGCTCGGCTGGTACTTCGTCACCAGCTCCTTGAATTGCGGTATCATATAGTGGTCCACATAGTCGCCTATCGTGCTGTCGGGGTCGACGTACCAGATGTGGCGCGGATTGGTCCATTCCGTCAGCGAGTAGTAGAAGCCCATCTTCAGCCCCACACGGCGCACAGCGCGTGTCAGTTCGCCTACGATGTCTCTCCGCGGGCCCGTGGCCATGCTGTTCCAGTTGGGCTGGTAGCGGCTGTTCCACAGGCAATAGCCGTCGTGGTGCTTGGTCACCAGCAGGACGTATTTGGCGCCCGAGCGGGCGAAGAGCTCGGCCCACTGGTCGGGATTCCAGTGCTCGGCCCTCCACAGCGGCACGAACAGGGCATAGCGGTCTGTCAGTTTGGGTGTCTGCACTGTCATCCCCTCCACATTGGTCATGCGGCCGCTCCACTGGTCGCCCAGCAGGGGCTCCCACAGGCGGATGTAGTTGTTCAGTGTAGCCACGCGGCCGCTGTCGCCCTCCATCAGGCCGCGGTAGAACCATTCGGCATAGCCTGTCTCGTGGGCGTAGGCGGGCACGGAATAGAGGCCCCAATGCACGAAGATGCCCAATTTGGCGTCGGCAAACCACTCCGGATAGCCGCGCTGGTTGAGCGACTCCCATGTCGCCTCCACACGCTGTGCAAAACATGGCGACACACCTGTAAACATCAGCAGAATGCCTGTCAAATATGGTATTATCTTGTGCATATCAGTTTTCCTTCATCGGCCATTGGCCCTCAACTCGTTACTTGTCAAACAATTCCACAGCGGCACATAGCCGCTGCCAAAGTGCAAAGATACGTTTTTTTTCTCAATTACCCCCACCTCTCCCGAAATATTTTCAACAGAGTCCCCTCCCTGAGACCAGGAAGGGACTCCATCGGAGAGGGTGCTTCGCCATCCCTACCGGACAACCAGCTTCTGTGTGGCCGAGGCCTGCGGGGTGATGAGGGTGACGAAGTAGACTCCCGGCACAAGGCCGTCGACGGTGACCTTCGGGGCTGTAAGGGGAGTGCGGTACACCTCGTGTCCCGCCACATCGAGCACCACCACGGCGGCACGGCGGTAGTCGTAGCGGTGGCTCTCGAAGTCCGTGGCCGTCAGCACCACGCTGCCCGTCGTCGGGTTGGGCGAGAGGGCGAACACCACGCCTTCGTCGGGTGCCGCCGAAGCGATGGCCGTCGTGTCCTGTATTTCGCGGAAGATGGCCACGAGGTTTGTGTCGCTGGTCATGTAAACCACACGCTCAGGGGTATACACGCTGTCGCTCCAACAGACGAACTCATATCCACCATAGGTGTATGCCCGTATCGGTGCGCCTTCCGACTCGGGATAAGTGCCACCGCCTATTACATAGCCCCACGATAAGTTGCTAGAAGATACAGTTATGGTATGGTAGGGGATAGGGTCGAAATAGGCAGTGAACGCCGTATCGCACGTCACGAACACACGCCGGGGATTCGTGGTGTCGCCGTCGTTCCAGCATCTGAACCGAAAACCATAATTGGCCCATGCGCGAATCTCCGTCCAACTGCTGTCTTCGACAAAGGGACCACCAGACCCATATCCCATTGTCGAGTCTGCCGAATGAACAGTCAACAACACGTTGTCCTTATCGACAATGGGGATGAACGGTCCGTATCCAAAAATACTGGCTGGCGTAGATTCTTCCCACCCATTCCATTGATTGAAGTAATAACTTGGAAAGGAATCTGGTACACAAGTGTTATTGTATCGGTTGTCAACACGTCCGGTAGTTACCGTCTGGTACAATACCTTGCGGTGCGCAGAACAATGTCTTCCATCCTTATTGACAGAGTCCCTGTTGCCGTTCTTCGTTCCAATCATATAGAACACCGAGTCCACCGTCACCGGATGGTCGAAATAGGCTTCATAGAGGTAGCATGTGCGGTATCCTATCGGCTGCGTCACTTGGTCGACATATTGTGTGGTGTCCGCAATCATCTGTAGTTTCCATAAATTTGGGTTCGCGATGGTGTCCCACCGTGCAGTGGCCAGAATGTTCATGGTGTTGGTGGCGCTGTCATAGTAGCCAATGCTCACATACTCCTCGTCGAAAGTGTCAATCACACAGTTCTGACTGCTAAAAGAGTCAATCCCTTGCATAATGGCGATGCCTTTCACCGCCAAAGGCTTGTCTGTATAATCCGGCGCGGCAACCTGCATTCTTCCCGAACCCGACGCAATGGCATCCCACATATTGAGATATATAAAACATCCAGAACACGGATACGGTGTGGCTGCCGTATTGGTGAAATAATAATAGCATGTGTCAAACCACCGGCTATAATAGTGGTTCTGTTGACGACCCGTCACTACGGTCTGGGCCGACAGCGTTCCGACCCCAGCCAAAAGGATAGCGATGATCAAACTCTTTTTCATATTTGTTATAGTTTATTGATTCGCCCGATTATTCCTCCTCGGTTTCGCCGGTCAGGCCGCCGTAGCTCTTGGCCGAGCGCTGCAGGGCCTCCTCGGTGGTGTATTCCTCGTAGAGGCGGCAGCGCGTCACCACCGTCTGGCTCGACGAGCGGTTGCCTGCCACAGGCACCAGCGCCCAACCGCGGTTGGTGTCGCCCAGCACCTCGCCGACGAGGGCCAGGCGGCCGTCCACCTCGCACATCTCGATACCGCTGAAGGGATGCGCCGCGTCTTTACCCGTCAAGTCCCATTCTTCCACCTCCACTTCCACCCACGGGCCGTCCTGACGCACAGTCTGTTCGAAGCGATAGAGCCGCAGCGTGTCGCAGCCTGCCAGGCCGCCGCCGCGGGCGCAGAGCCGCCCCATCATTGTCGACCTGTGCGAGGCCAGACGCAACGACGTCAGCAAGGCCGGACGGCCACCCACCTCGCCCAGGAAATACTCGATGTCGGGCAGCACGCCGTCGCTCACCGGCATCTCGGGCAGCAGCAGGGTGCAGTCGGCGTGGTGTTCCTCTTTCGTCAGGTACGCCACCGGCAGTTTCCGCATCAGCGAGTTGAAGCGGCCGTAGGCATTGGCGCCGCCCGCAAACAAGGGCTGCACGGGTTCTTTCAGCCGTTTCCACAGCGAGGTGCTGTGGGCCAGCCGCTGACGGGTCATGAACTGGCCGCGCGACCGCCGCTTGGGCTGCTCGCTGATAGACGACCGCATTATTGTCCTCCCTTGTTTCACATAGAACGTCACACTGTCCTTTTTCATTCGACCCTTCAGGATAATAGAGTCATTGATAAATTCTGCCATAGTTCTCTTGTTTTTATTTGTTTGTATTATTTGTCGACTTCTTTTCCTTTCCGCCGTGGCGGGTTCTCTGGAAGCGGGCCGCACCTTCGCCGCGACTTCGCTGCGCCCTGTGTTGTTCGCCGTTTGTTCTTCGATTGTTCTTCGATTGTATTCCGTTTTCAAAACGAAGAAGAATCGAAGAACAAACGAAGATAAATCGAAGAACTAACGAGCCCTCAGCGAATTCGCCCCGACGCCGCACCGAACTTCCACGCTGCAAAGATACAACTTTTTTCCAATCTGTGCAAATAATTTTGTCTCTGGACAAAAAACTTTCGCGCGTACAATAAATTCGCGGGGATTGCGTTATGGGAAGCAGGACAAACGACATTGACAAGATTATCACGCCATGAAACATAGCATCATCCTTCTTCTTGCCGTCCTGCCGTTAGTCACCTGCAACGGCAAGGGCATTGAGTCAGACAACGCCGTCCGGACTGACGACACCGTCGCCACGGAAGCGGGTGCCCCCAAGACACAAACCCTCATCATCGATGTGGAGACCCTCAAGCCGCCAGAGAAGGCACTGGCCACCAAGTCCTACAACCAAATACTGCAGGGCATCTTGAAGGAGGTAAACAGGGAAGACAGCAAGGTCATTGCCCACACACGGCAGACACGCCCGCTGGTGGAGTCCAACCACCCGTTCTTCTCCGCCATGTACCTCGCCTATGCCGACCACCGCCCCTTCGAGCTCTCGCCCGAAGCCTTGTGGCTGCTCATCTGCCAGGGTTTCTCGCTGCACGTGAACAACAACGCCGAGGAGCTGCGCCCATTGTTCGTCGACTTCGATGGCAAGAAGCCCCTCTTCGTCAACAGCAAAGGCATCAGCCTCGACAACCCCAACAGCCCGTGGGAGCGTGTCTTCCCGCAGTTCACCTCCCAGATAGCCGCCTACACGGGACAGGAACTCATCGACGTGCTGGCGGGCGACTTCTCCACCTCGACACCCGCCTCGCGCGTGGCGTCGCAAATCACCGCCATGGAGAGCATGAAGCCCTACTTCGAGTATTGGATGGCAATCTGCGGCATCCCGCAGGTCATCCTCCACGGCACGCCCGAGGACTGGCAGTCGATTGTCGACCGCGTGGAGTTCCTGCGCCAATACAAGCTCGACTGGTGGGTCGACGAGATGCTGCCCGTGCTGCGGAAAATTGTCCTCGCCTCGCAGGGCGAGGTGGACAAGGAGTTCTGGCGCGGCATGTTCAAGGAGCACGACCTGAAGCATGAGATGTGTGGCGACCCCACGACGCTGGCCGACGGCTGGATTGTGAAGTTCTACCCCTACGACTACGACAAACAACGCAACGACCTCAAAGGGCTCTACGACGGCGCCAATGACCTGCCGCCCGAGCTCTCGATGGTGCCATTGAATTTCCAAACTGCCGACGGCGAGGTCGTCGGCCTCACCCTGTGGGCCGGCTTCGTCGGCATCGGACAAGACGAGAAGACACTCGCCCTCCGTCCCGAGACAGGCTGGTTCATCACCCGTTAGCATTGACGCACCATGAAAATCAAACTACTGACACTGACACTCCTCTTTCCCCTCGTTCTCAATGCGCAGGAAGGGGGCTTCACCATCCGGGGCTGCGTCCACAATGGCGTGAGCGTTATCCCGGGGGCGATTGTGCTCGTGACAGATATGTCGCCAATGCTCAGGACAAAGACCGGCATAGACGGCACATTTGCGCTGAGCGGTGTCCCGGAAGGCCCCCACACTGTCAGGATATGTAATGGTCGCTATACAGACAGACTAAACGTGGATGTCCATTCGGACATTACTTTGGACACCATAGTGACCGAGGAGAAGATGTTGGAATCGACAATATGGTATATCCAAAAGGCAACCCCGTCGCCGGTCGCCGACCCCTACTTCCGGCAGTACCTCGACTTCCGGAGAGCCATCGATGCGCTGAGCCTCACATTCTCAGATGCAATCAACGGCTATAACACCGACTCTGTCCCCGATGCCAGCGGCCTGATTGCCTCGCTGCGAGGTGTCACGATGGAGGAGGGCTGGACACTCGACATACACTACACAGGCGGCTACGACGGAGGCTTCGTCAATCTCTACTCCCGTCGTGTAGAAGACCCCAAACCTCCCCGCAACGTGAAAATGCTGAGATATGACCTCGTCCCGCACATCCGGGTCGACTTCACCCCCGAAGGCATCTGGAGTGCCTACCAACTGTCCGAGGCCTACTCTTATCTGCCCAAATACTGGCACGGCGGCTACAACAACTACTGTGGCATCTTCTCCCTCGACGAAGTGCGCCAACGCTCGCTTGCCTTGCGCGACAGCCTGGCCACCACGCCGGAGATACATACCCGGGTCGAGATTCTCGATGGCGATCACGCCACTGTCACCGCCTATTGGTGGAACGACTGGACGGGGCTTTTTGAGATGACCGTCTTCGTGGAACGCATCGGAGAGACCGTCAACTTTATATATCCAAAGAGAGAAGACTCCGACCCCCGCACCTCGTCGCGCATCATCGTCCCCTACGACTGCGGCATCATGTTCTAAGGCTCCATCAATTGCGGGGACTTCATATAGGAAGTCTAAGATTGCCAAAACATGGGCATGGAGATGATGGCTCCCTCGGGGATGTTCTTATATGCAACGCGGCAAACAACGAACAAAAAAAGTATTCCGTGCGCGCAATAAATATGCGGGGTTTGCGTTATGGGAAACATGACAAACGACATTGACAAGATTATCGTGGTGGGCGACAGGGTGTTGATACGACCCGACGACGCCGTCGACCGCACCAAGAGCGGGCTTTACCTGCCCGCGGGCTACAAGGACAACGAGAAGGTCCTTTCGGGCTATATCCTCAAATGCGGCCCGGGCTACCCCCTGCCGACCCTCGACGAGGGCGAGGTGTGGGACAGCCGCGCCAAGAGCACCCGCTACCTCCCCCTGCAGGTGCAGCCCGGCGACCTGGCCCTCTTCCTCTCCAAGAACGCCATCGAAATCAAGTATAACGGCACGAAGTACTTCATCGTCCCGCAGAACGCCATCCTCCTTGTGGAGAGGGACGAGTTTTGAGAAATTGAAAATTGAGAATTGAAAATGACTAGCAACGAAATCCGCAAAGCCTTCCTCGATTTCTTCCAGAGCAAGCAGCACACCATGGTCCCCTCGGCTCCCATGGTAGTGAAGAACGACCCCACCCTCATGTTCACCAACGCGGGCATGAACCAGTTCAAGGACATCTTCCTCGGCAACGCCCCCGCGCCCTACCCCCGCGCCTGCGACGCACAGAAGTGCCTGCGCGTCAGCGGCAAGCACAACGACCTCGAAGAGGTGGGACACGACACCTACCACCACACGATGTTCGAGATGCTGGGCAATTGGAGCTTTGGTGACTACTTCAAGAAGGAGGCCATCGCCTACGCCTGGGAGTTCCTCACCGAGGTGATGCACATCGACAAGGAGAACCTCTACGTCACCGTCTTCGGAGGCGACCAGGGCGACAACCTCGAGATGGACACCGAGGCCTACGGCTACTGGAAGGAGCATATCGCCGAGGAGCGCATCCTCCGCGGCTCGAAGAAGGACAACTTCTGGGAGATGGGCGAGCAGGGTCCCTGCGGCCCCTGCAGCGAGATACATATCGACCTCCGCAGCCCCGAGGAGAAAGCCAAAGTGCCCGGTAAAGAACTCGTCAACAAGGACAACCCCCTCGTCATCGAGATATGGAACCTCGTCTTCATGCAGTTCAACCGCCTCGCCGACGGCACACTGCAACCCCTGAAGGCCAAGCATATCGACACCGGCATGGGCTTCGAGCGCCTCTGCATGGTGATACAGGGCAAGCAGTCGAACTACGACACCGACGTCTTCCAGCCCCTCATCCAGAAGATCGCCGCCCTCTGCAGCCGCACCTATGGACAGCGTGAAGAGGACGACGTCGCCATGCGCGTCATCGCCGACCACCTCCGCGCCGTCTCGTTCTCCATCGCCGACGGGCAACTGCCCTCCAACGCCAAGGCAGGATACGTCATCCGTCGCATCCTGCGCCGTGCCGTGCGCTACGGCTATACCTTCCTCGGATTCAAGGAGCCCTTCATCAACCAGCTCGTCCCCACCCTCGTCGAGCAGATGGGACACCAATACCCCGAGCTTGCCAAGCAACAGCAGCTCGTCACCCGCATCATCCTCGAGGAGGAGCAGGCCTTCCTGCGCACCCTCGCCTCCGGCATCCGCCGCTTCGAGGAATATATCGGCCGCACCGAACAGCCCGGCACCATCAACGGCGACTTCGCCTTCGAGCTGTTCGACACCTACGGCTTCCCCATCGACCTCACGCAGCTCATGGCCTCCGAGAAGGGTTGGACCGTTGACATGGAAGGCTTCGCCCGCGGCCTTGAGGCCCAGAAGAACCGTTCCCGCGCCGCCGCCGCCGTCGAAAATGACGACTGGCAGGAACTCGTCCCCGAAGTGGAAGAGGCCTTCATCGGCTACGACGAAATCGCCACCGAGGTGCGCATCACCCGCTATCGCCGCGTCCGTACCAAGGACAAGGAGTTCTACCAGCTCGTCTTCGACCGCACCCCCTTCTACGGCGAGAGCGGCGGTCAGGTAGGCGACAACGGAACCCTCACCCACCCCTCCGGCGACGTGGTCACCATCCTCGACACCAAGAAGGAGAACAACCTCATCGTCCATATCGCCGCCAAGTTGCCCGAGCACCTCGACCAGCCCTACAAGGCTGAAGTCGACAAGTGCCGCCGCTTTGCCATCCAATGCAACCACTCGGCCACCCACCTGCTGCACCACGCCCTGCGCAACGTCCTCGGCACCCATGTCGAGCAGAAAGGCTCGTCCGTCGACGACCAGCGCCTCCGTTTCGACTTCTCCCACTTCGCCAAGATGACCAAGGAGGAAATCCGCGAGGTCGAGAAGCAGGTCAATATCGCCATCCGCCACGCCATTCCCCTCGAGGAGCACCGCAACATGCCCATCGACGAGGCCCGCAAACTGGGCGCCATGGCCCTCTTCGGCGAGAAGTACGGCGACAGTGTGCGCGTCATCAAGTTCGGCGACAGCGTCGAGTTCTGTGGCGGCACGCACACCCCCAACACCGGCCACATCGGCTCGTTCCGCATCGTCAGTGAGGGCGCCGTGGCCGCCGGCATGCGCCGCATCGAGGCCGTCACAGGCAGCGCCGCCGAACAGTATTGCAACCAGATGCAGGACCAGCTCGACACCCTCCGCGAACTCCTCAAGAACCCCAAGGACCTCTCCGCCGCCGTGCAGCGTCTCCTCGACGAAGGCGCAACCCTCCGCAGCCAAATCGAGCAGTTCCAGCGCGACCGCGCCAACGCCCTCTGCAGCGACATCGCCGCCAGACTCGCCACCTCGCCCGTGGTCTGCATGAAGGTTGACGCCGACCTCTCGCCCCTCAAAGACGCCCTCCTCGCCCTCCGCAACGACCATCCCGACATGGCTGTCGTCCTCGGCAGCGTCTTCGGCGACAAGCCCTCCCTCACCGTCTGCCTCGGCCAGCAGCGCATCGACGCCGGCCTCAACGCCGCCACCCTCGTCCGCACCGCGGGCAAGGAAATCCAAGGCGGCGGCGGCGGACAGCCCGCCTACGCCACCGCAGGAGGCAAGAACCCCGAAGGACTCGACAAGGCCTTGGAGGTCGTCAAAGGACTGATAGGGTAATTGTGGGTTAGGGATGGGTTTGACATAAGTTTGACATGAGTTTGACTTTTTAAGAATTTCTTTAACATTTGCCTCCGCTGCCGCGCCGCCCCCCGTGGGCTGCCGCCCCGCAGCGGAGGGGCGGCGCGAAATGTTAAAGAAATTGTTAAAATGTAGGACTCACGGAGGAGGCTTCTTGAATTAAAAATTGAAAATATTGCTATGCCGTTGTGCCATCGCGGTCTGCACCTCGGGCAAAACCTAAAGCGTGAGGAGGTTGAGCGTGTGGGTGACTCCGAGGGAGAAGTAGAGGCCTGCGGGCAGTTTGGAGTATGCATGAATGTCGTTGTAGTTCAGTGTTTCGGCATTCGACCCGTCGTTGCTCGGGGTGAGTTTGGAGAAAGTCTTCTCATAGCCGACACTCAAGTCGAGGTAAGTGTTCTTCCCCAACCGCAGAGAGGCACCTGCCGACGGAGAAGCATACATTGCATTATATCCCCCATTATTACCTACATTCACATGCTTTCTGCCGAAGTCGAGCGATACCTTGGGAGAGACAGTGCCGTCGAGGATTCTGTAGTTGACCCTTGCAAACAGCCTATAGAAGTCAGACACCTGATAATCATAGCTATAATAGTCATCATAGTAATCATCCGGCCGTCCCTCTGTGTGTATGCTTCCGATGGACCCGTGGCAGTATGTGAACCCAATGCCTGCCGACAGATTCGGAGTAATCAGATAGCCGGGGGCAAAAGTGGCACCGTATATCTTGCTCATCATCCTCGCCTCTGTCGTCAATTGTATTCCGCAAGCGCGGGTCTGCCGTGCGGGCTTCACCATATCCGCCATGCGGAACGCATGGTGGATGTCTAAGTCCACCTTGACAGCCGCACCGTCATACTGCCCGTACATGTTTTCGCGATAAGAGGAATAAAAATAGGACATGTATCCTGCACTGACCCGGAGGTCTACAGTCGGCGACAATGAGAACCTTACACCCGGCATCACGCGGAACGCCAAGGCAGTTTCCTTGCGCTGTGAGTTATTGCCACCCGTGAAGAACTCCTTTCCTGCATACAAATCCACAAAGTAGTCGGCGTAGTCATCCACCAAGGCATAAATCCGGTTTTCCACCCCCAGCATCCAATTTATATTATTCTTACGACCCTTGTAAGGATACAATGCACTTACATTTATTCCCCAATAGGAATTCCCGCTGATGAATCCGCCCGCGCTGACACCCGCGCCAAAATCCAGATTCCCGCCAAGGTTGGCGCGCACCTGAGTGCCCACGCTTGCCATGAGCCCCTTGTACTGGGGATTGCCTGTGGCAGCGGTTTCCCCTGTAGGGGTGGCGGAGTCGTCCTCATCCACATTCTCAAACGACCGTACCGAGCCGTCAGCGTAGATGACGGACGAGACTTTCGCCGTGGGAATGGTCTGTACGCCCCGTGGCCCGTCGGGTGTGCGGTAGCGCACTTCCGTCTTGGTCACTCTGACAATCTTGGCGTCGATGCGCTCCGAATCTTTTGTTACGATGGCATCCTGTGCCATCACCGTCTGCACCACGGCAAACAGCAGAAGAAATGATAATAAACGTTTCATGGTGTTTTATTGTTTTTGATTATTCTTTCTGTCCCGGCTCGGGGACGGGTTATATCCACGAAGAAAGTGGAGCCATCCATTGTGTCTCTATTTCTTGATGATAGGGCTGGACTCCCTGTTACGTAAAAATATTGATGTTCTGAATCGCCCCACGTGTGGACATATTCCGATTAAGAATACTATCCAACAGGAGCATCATCTTTCGTTATTCTTTTACGTAACTTCATGAGAAGTGTCCAGTTTCTCATCATCAAGAATAAGGCGAAAATGCGCTTTCTTTCGGCAAACCTTTCCTTCCGGTTTGCGGGTGCAAAGATACGAAGAATTTTTGATATGGCAAGAAAAAAGTTTTATGGGGTGCCGCTGGCACGCGGAAGGGAGGGGCGGAAGTTAATGGAGGAGTTTAGATGCCCAAGGCATCAAGGAGGAGTTTGAGATAGTCGCGGTAGTGTCGCAGGCTGCAGGCGTCGCAGGTGTCGGCAGGGTCGTGGTAGCCGCCGAAGGGGCCGCCCATGGTGAGGATGAAGATGGCGGGACAGCGCGAGGTGAACCAGTAGTGGTCGCTGTTGGGTGCATTGTCGCGCGGACGCACCTCAGGAGCCACCTTGCGCTGGTCGTTGAGGGCTTTCAGCCTCTCGTAGTAGACCTTGGTGTCGGCCGACTTGGCGTTGAAGACCATCAGTCCCTCGTCACCGCCGCAGAACATGTCGATATTGCACAACAGACGCACTTTGGAATAGTCTATCAAGGGATGCCCGGCGGCGTACTCCGAACCTTTGAGCCCCGATTCCTCGCCACTGAAGAACATGAAGACCATCGTGTAGTGGGGCTTTGAGAGTACCGAGCGGCGGGCAATATCCATCACCGCCGCCACGCCGCTGGCATTGTCGTGTGCGCCAGGGAAGTAGACCCCGTCACCCATCGTGCCGCAATGGTCGTAATGGGCCGTGAAGACCATCATCGAGTCCACCTCCCCTTGCACATATCCCACGACGTTCTGCGACTGATAGGCGGGATGATGGTTCAGCGGGACGGTCAGCTCCACCTTGCGCGGATGCCGGGGAAGGAGGCTGTCAAGCACTTCGACACAGACAGGAGCCCCCTCTGTGGCGACTCCGACGATGGGTCCATAGGTGTCGAGCTTTTCGACGGAGAATATCCATGTCCCGTCCTTCATCTTCTTCTTCCACCGCGCCGCATCGAGTTTCTTGGGCACTGCGTGGCGCGTGGCGGGATATATGCGGAACTGCTCGTAAGGCTTCATTTCCGTGCCCGAGATGCTGAGGGACACAGGTCCTTCATGACTGTAGCAGGCATAGGAATAGTGCTGCAGGTACCCCGGCGCGAGGGGCTTCACCCCTATCTTGCGGAACTCGCCGGCCAGGTAGGCTGCCGCGATGGAGTCGCCCTTGTAGGAGGCTCCGCGGCCATACATCGACGGCGAGGAGAGGTTGCGGATAATGCGCCGGGCGTATGCCTCGTCCTGGGCGGAGAGGGAATTGAGAATTGAGAATTGAGAATTGAAAATTATCGCGGTGGCGAGTATTAGAATGCGGGAACGTTTCATGGTTCTTACTTCTTAGTTCTTAGTTCTTACTTCTAAAAGCCGGGGAGGGTGAGGAAAAGGGTCGGGAGAATGAGGAGGAAGCCGAGGACTATCATGGCCAGGATGAATTTCCACACCCATTTGAGCCATGTGGCATAGGGGATTTTGGCCACCCCGAGACAGGCGATGAGGACGCCGCTGGTGGGCGTCAGCATGTTGGTGAAGCCGTCGCCGAACTGGAAGGCGAGGACGGTGGTCTGGCGGCTCACGTTGATGAGGTCGGCGAACTGCGCCATGATGGGCATGGTGAGGGCCGCCTTGGCCGAGCCGCTGGGCATGATGAGGTTGAGGAGCGTCTGGAAGGCGTACATCACCCCCACCGAGGCTACCTGGCCCGTCTCGGCGAGAGATTTCGTCAGGCCATAGAGCATAGTGTCTATGACGCGCCCGTCTTTCAGGATGAAGATGATACCACTGGCGAGGCCCACGACGAGGGCGGCTGAGAGGATGTCCTTGCATCCCGCAATGAAGAGTTTGGCGATGCCGTCGGCACCTTGATGGTCGATGATGCCCGCCAGAATGCCCATGGCGAGGAAGAGGGCCGAGATCTCGGCTATATACCAATGAAAGACAAGCACGCCGACCACCAGTGCCACGATGGTGAGGAGCAGGAGGATGAGGACGAGGATGTGGCGGACGGTGAGGGACTCCTGCCCTGTGGATTCCGCCCTGCCCCGCCAGTACTCGTCAAGCTGGTAGGTTGGAGAGATTTGCGGGTTACGCTTCACGCGCTTGGCATACCACAGCACGAAGGCGATGCCGACAATGGTGAGGACCACCCAGCAGAAGAGGCGGTACTCAATTCCCGAGAAGAGCTGGATGCCGGCGATGCCTTGGGCAATGCCGATGGTGAAGGGATTGAGCATAGCCCCCGCAAAGCCCACATGGGCAGCCACATAGCACATGCAGAGGCCCACGATGGAGTCGTATCCCATGGAGATAGCCAAGGGGATGAAGATGACGACAAAGGCGATGGTCTCCTCGCTCATGCCGAAGACGGCTCCAAAGAGGCTGAACATCAGCATGACGAGAGTGATGATGATGTTCTCGACACCTATCCAGCGGAAGAGTTTCCATTTGTTGAGCCGCTGAATGCGCCGCAGGAAAGCCATCACACCCACATCGATGGCGTGGGTGTTGTTGAGTATCCAGAAGGCACCTCCCACGATGAGGATGAAGACGATGATGTCAGCCTTGTCGACGAAGCCGTTGAAGAGGGCCGAAAAGACCTGCCATGTCTGGGGGGCGGCGTCGACATAATGGAACGAGTCGTTCATCACCACCTCGCGCCCATCGACCACCTGCCGCTGGAACTCACCCGCAGGGATAATCCACGTGCAGACCGCCGCCAACACGATGAGGGCGAAGACAATGGTAAAGGTATGGGGAATGCGCTTCATGTTGAGAGTACAGGTAATTAATTATGTCTCCTGAATCCGATAGGGTTGCGAGGTTTAGATTGGGTATCCCTTAACTCATCAAGGGCATCGTTGATGGCTTCGATTTGGATTGCAATCTCATTGTTGGTCTGTTCTTGCTGCTCGTTGATGTCGTTCTGGTCATGCAGGATTTCTTCCACGTAGGCGTTCAGTTGGTCAACCTTGTGCGAAATCTGCTCAACCTTCAAATCCATTGAGAGCATTGTGGTGATTGATTGTCGCATTGCGATGAATGCGCGGGTCACCATCACACTCATCTGTACAGCACTTGGACTGTGTAAGACAGCGGCGAGCATCACTGCACCATGTTCGGTAAAGGCGTAAGGAGGGTTCGACTTGTTGCGTCGGTTCGGGGATGCTGTCACAATCTGTGACCGCATATTGGGATTCTGAATGTTACGGTCGATTTCCTGCCACTCGCTTTCTGTCAACTTAAACATGAAGTCCGTCGGGAAACGGTCAATATTACGCTTGACAGCCTGGTTCAAGGCAGCGGTCTTTACACCATAGATAGCCGCAAGGTCGTAATCTAACATCACCTTTTGTCCACGAACTTCGTAAATGGCATCCTTGATTGTTTCGCTCTGCTGTTTTTGAGGTATGAATAGTTCTGTACTCATAATATGTGGTATTTCATGATGCGCTCACAATTCTATTGCTATTGGTAGAATACCCCTTTAATTTAGAAAGGGAGGCGAGGTAGGAGTTGCGGTAGCAGGGGTCGGTGGAAACGTCGGGGCCGAACCATATGGGCGGGACGAAGGCATTGGCGGCGTCGGTGGAGGGGAACTCGACCTCGGCGAGGACGAGGGGAGCATGGGGGCCGTGGAAGATGTCGAGCTCGATGACAAGGCCGTCGGGCAGGGGGATGCGGTAGCGGGTCTTGGCGACGGGGATACCCTCACATTTGGCCCGCAGGAGGGCGTAGGACTCGGGGGCGAGGGGAAACTCCTCCTCGCGGTTGTGAATGGCCGTGGTACCAGGGACGCGCAGGTGCTGCTTGACGGTGAGGATATAGCGGTCACCCATCCTGCGGATGCGCAGGGTGGGTGACGTGCAGAGGTAGGCTTGCTCTATCTCGACATGCGGGTAGCTGTCGAGATCGTCGGGGAGTTCGCGCACCAGGTATTTCCGCTCGATTTCCATCAGAGCGTATTCAGGAAGTCGGTGACATTCTTCTCGATGCGGGCGGCGACATCGGCGCAGTCGTCGGCTTTGACGAAGGGCTTGCCCACAATATGCTCGTACAGCTCGATGTAACGGTCGGTGATGGAGTTGACAATGGCGTCGGTCATCTCGGGGACCTTCTGCCCTTCCTTGCCCTGGAAGCCGTTCTCCATGAGCCATTCGCGGACGAACTCCTTGGAGAGCTGGCGCTGGTGTTCGCCCTTGGCCTGACGCTCCTCGTAGCCTTCGGCATAGAAGTAGCGGCTGCTGTCGGGGGTGTGGATTTCGTCGATGAGGTAGATCTTGCCGTCGCGCTTGCCAAACTCGTACTTGGTGTCGACCAGGATGAGGCCCTTCTCGGCGGCCATCTCGGTGCCGCGCTGGAAGAGGGCGAGGGCGTACTTCTCGAGCTGGTCGTAGTCCTCCTTGGAGACCAGGCCCGTGCGGATAATCTCCTCGCGGGAGATGTTCTCGTCATGGCCTTCGTCGGCCTTGGTGGTGGGGGTGACGATGGGGTGCGGGAACTTCTGGTTTTCCTTCATCCCTTCGGGCAGGGGCACGCCGCAGAGGGTGCGGGCGCCGGCCTTGTACTCGCGCCAGGCACTGCCGGCGAGGTAGCCGCGGACAATCATCTCGACACGGAAGCCCTCGCATTTGAGGCCCACGGTGACCATCGGGTCGGGGGTGGCGAGTTTCCAGTTGGGGACGATATCGGCGGTGGCGTCGAGGAAATAGGCGGCAATCTGGTTCAGCACCTGGCCCTTGTAGGGGATACCCTTGGGGAGCACCACGTCGAAGGCACTGATGCGGTCGGAGACCACCATGGCCATGTATTTGTCGTCGATGTTATAGACATCGCGGACCTTGCCCACATAAAGGCTTTTCTGCTTCGGGAAAGAGAAATTGGTTTTGACTATTGCGTTCATATTCTAAGGGTTTATTATTCGATGGTTTGGGCGAAGAAGGTGAAGTTGACCTTGCCGTAGTGGCGGTGCTGCCAGAAATGGGGATGGTCCTCGAACTGGAACTCGCGCGGGTGTTCCAGGACAAATATGCCATCGGGAGTGAGCAGTTCTTTCTCAAAGACGAGGTCGGGCAGTTTGGCGAGTTCCTCCAGTGCGTAGGGAGGGTCGGCAAAGACTATGTCGAACTTTTTGTAGGCCCGCTTGAGGAGGTCGAAGACATCGGAGCGCACCACATGGAGGTTCTGTACACCGAACTGCTGTGCCGAGGCCTTGATGAAGTCGGTACACTGGACATTGATGTCGACCGACGTGACCTCTTTGGCGCCGCGGGAGACGAACTCCAACGAGACGGCCCCTGTACCCGCAAAGAGGTCGAGGACAGAACACTCGTCGTAATCCACGTAGTTGTTGAGGATATTGAAGAGGCTTTCGCGCGCCATGTCGGTGGTGGGACGCACGGGGAGTGTCGTTGGCGGGTTGAGGCGACGGCCTCGGAGGTTTCCTGCAATGATGCGCACGGATTGTACAGACTAAAATCTAAAAACTAAAAAGGAGAGGGTACTTGTAGGTGGGAACGGCGGGAGCGGTGGGGTCGGTGTTGGCGACAGGGGTACCCACGTGGAGCCCGATGTTGGGGAAATAGCGCTGATAGCGGGCGTAGACGGCACGATCCACCTCGCCGCAAAGGCGCAGTTCCATATCGGGAGTTTCGAGGTGGAGACGTTTCATAATGTCGATAGCGAAATAGAGAGCCTCGTCGGCATTGGCGGCGGCGAAACTGTTGCTGAGGAGCAGACGGCCGGAATAGAATGCCTCGACATCGGCACGGCCGTGACTGATATGCAGCAGCATGAGGGGGTGCGCAGCGCTGTCTCGCAGCAACTCGGAGGTTACGAGCAGGGAGTGCGGGCAGTGTACGTCGATGCCGGGGAAGGAGACCTTGAAGAGGGTGACGACTTCGGCATCGGCCTCGAAAACCATGTAGGCTCCGAGCGCCTCGTTGAGGATATGGAACACCCCTTGCTCATTGCCGGGATTGCCGACGAAGTCGAGATACTGACGGCTGCGGTGGGGGTCGAAAAGGTGCGCAGGCACCCATGCGAAACGTCTTGCGGGAACCACCAGACGCATGCCGCCCATACCGAGTGGACTCACGCCATAATTCCTGTCGAGGCGCGCCAGCGTGTCGGCTGTAACGCCGGCCTGGCCTCCCGATGGGAGTGGGAGGTTCTCCTCCAACGCCAGCAACTGCCTCTTTCCCGACCCATGTCCGTCCGACATCGTGAGGAGGGAAAAAGAAAATCCATCCGACTGAAGGCAGATGGATAATCTTGTCTCGCTATCCGTATTCATTTGCTGAGGAAAGGGATATCTTTATCTTACTCAAAGTTACCGTCGGTGATGGCCTGGGTCATATCACCCACCTTCCAACCGGGGAAACGCTGGTTCTGCTTGAGTTCCGAAATCTTGTTGACGACGAGCTGGTGGTCGAGGTCGGAGAGCAGGACATCCATCATGACCAGGCACTCGAAGACAGGCATCTGGTAGCCGCTACGCTCGATGAAACCGGCCTGGAGCTGGAACTCGTTCTTCTCGCCACGGGGATAAGGCACATAGCGGAGGTTGAGAATCTCCTCGCGGTTCTCCTCACGCGACAGGTTGAACTTATTGTTGGCAACAAGGTTGTCGATGGGGTTGACATATTCGGTGACGAGGGTCTTGTAGCCTTTCTTGATGGCGTCGGCCTCGGTCATCTCGTTGATGTCGACACCCTCGGGAATCAGGTCGTAGTTGATTTTCTTGTTGACTACGCGGAGGCTGTCCTCGTTGAGAAGGCGGTTGAAGAGGGTGTCGAAACTGCCAGTGTAGCAGCCGTAGGTGCTCTTATAGGCCTCTTCAAGGGTACGGATGGCTTTCAACTTCTCGGCGCAGGCGTCGCGGCGCTTGGTGTACTCGTTGTCGAACTTGACGGGCTCCATAATGCTGAGGTACAGCCAAATTCCCAGGCCCACAATCACGAGGCCCAGCACAATCTGTATCAAAGTCTTGCTTTTCATGCTTATGTGTTTTAGTGTTTTTGTTATACTCTAATTCAGAGTGCAAAGATACGAAAAAAGTGTGAAGTGGAGAAAAAAAAGTTCTCCCTATGCTGTGCGCGCTGGCATAAAACACTGAGGCGTAAGAGTAAAGACGATAAAAAAAAGTGTCCTCCGTCGGAATCGGCGGAGGACACTTTGAGAGTTTAGCGTGTCGCGTTGTCCTCTTTTTAGTGGAGGAAGGCGAGCAGGATACCTGCGGCGACGGCGGAACCGACGACGCCAGCCACGTTGGGACCCATGGCGTGCTGCAGCAGGTAGTTGGTCTTGTCGTATTCCAGACCCACGTTGTTCGACACACGGGCGGCGTCGGGAACGGCGCTGACTCCGGAGTTGCCGATGAGGGGGTTGATCTTGTTGCCCTCCTTGAGGAAGAGGTTCATCAGCTTAACGAAGCAGACACCCATGAAGGTGGCGACGATGAAGGAGCCGGCACCGAGGGCGAAGATGAGCACCGAGCGGCCCGTGAGGAACGAGGTGGCCTGCGTCGAGGCGCCCACGGTGATGCCGATGAGGAGGGTGCAGATGTTGACGATTGCGTTGGAGGCGACCTCGGAGAGGCGCTTGGTGACGCCGCACTCCTTCAACAGGTTACCGAAGAAGAGCATGCCCAGCAGGGGAAGGCCCGACGGCACGATGAAGGCGCAGAAGAGGAAACCGACGATGGGGAAGGTGATCTTCTCCAGCTTCGACACCTGACGAGGCGGCTTCATGCGGATGGTGCGTTCCTTCTTGGTGGTGAGGAGGCGCATGATGGGAGGCTGGATGACAGGCACGAGGGCCATATAGGAGTAGGCCGAGACGGCGATGGCACCCATGAGCTCGGGAGCCAGCTGCGAGGAGATGAAGATGGCCGTGGGACCGTCGGCACCGCCGATGATACCGATGGCACCGGCCTCATTGGGGGCAAATCCCAGAGCCATGGCGCCCATGTAGGCGGCAAAGATACCGCACTGGGCGGCCGCGCCGATGAGGAACAGCTTGGGGTTCGACAGCAGGGCCGAGAAGTCGGTCATGGCTCCAATGCCGAGGAATATCAATGGCGGGTACCATCCGTTCTGCACTCCGTGATACAGGATGTTCAGGACAGAGTTCGTCTCGTATATGCCTATCTTCAGTCCCGGGTAGAAGGGGATGTTGCCGACAAGCATGCCGAATCCGATGGGCACAAGCAGGAGGGGTTCGAACTCGAACTTGATGCCCAGGAAGATGAATATCAATCCTATCAGGATCATGATGATGTGGCCCCATGTGACGTTGGCGAAACCCGTGTACTCCAAGAACTGGACCAGCTGGGTCGACAAGAAGTCCATGAAACCACCTGTTGTTAATAGATTAAACATAGTAGCGTTCTTATTTCGTTATTAGTTATAACGTCATCACGTTATTTATCCAATGACAATGAGTGCGTCACCTTCGAGGACGCTGTCGCCCTTGCGGACATTGACGGACTTGACGACACCGTCGGCGTCGGCCTCGATGTTGTTCTCCATCTTCATGGCCTCGAGGAGGACGACGGTCTGACCCGATTTCACCTGGTCGCCGACATTGACGAAGACGTCGAGGATGGTGCCGGGGAGGGGCGACTGCACCTTGTGGCCTGCCGTTGCGCCAGCGGCAGCGGGTGCGGGAGCCGGAGCGGAACGCTGCACCTCGCCCTGAGCTGTGGCCACGCGGGGAGCGGGACGGCTGCTGACGATGGTGGTGTGCTTGGGTTGGCGAATCTCTTTGTCGACGGTGACATTATAAGGGGTACCGTTGACGTCTAACTTGATTTCCTGGCCTTCTACCTCGTTGATGTCGACGCTGTAGTCGATGCCGTTTATCTTGAACTTGAAGTTTTTCATTGTTGCTGTTATCTTCTGTTGTTAAAATACTTGTTCATGTTGTAGAACTTGGCGTTCCACGGAGTCCAGGCGCGCTCGACCTTCTGGATGGTGATGACGGTGTCTTCCTCGTCGTGCATGTCTTGGTCATACAGGTAGATGGCGGCGGCGATGGCGGCATAGACCTCACCTGCCACTTCCTTGGTGGGTGCAGGAGTGGCGAGGTTGTTGCGCTCGGCGACCTTGCGTTTCTTGCGGTCCTGAATCTTCATGATGGCGGAGCCGTAGCCCTTCATGATGAAGCAGATGCAGACGAGGGCGATGAAGACCACGCAGATGGCCACGAGGGTGAGGCCGACGCCGACAGGGTCGGACTCTTTGATGCGCTCGGACTGTTTGGGGACGTGGTAGTGGACGGGCTTGCCCGTTTCGGCGATGGTCTCTATGCCGCGTCCGCACTGGAGGATGTGGATGTCATAGCCGACGGGGTTCTTTCCGACGACGATAATCTCGCCTGCCATGGGGTCGAATCCGAAGGCATCGGCGTTGCTGCTGAAGGCGACAGTGGCGAGGGGTGTGGTGTCGGGCAGGCGGTCAAGGCTGAGGACGGCGAGGTAGGAGGAGTCCTTCTGCGAGCTGGCGAGGAGGACGACCTTACCGTCGATGACGGCGACCGACTTGGGACGGATGATGTTCTTGAGGTCGTGGCGTTTCTTGATGCTGTCGGTGACGAAACGTCCGAGGCGGATGGTAGTGTCGGGAGTGCGCTGGAGGATGTCGACGGCGCAGTCGATGCTGTCGACCAGCACGAAAATCTGTTTCTCGGGGAGGTAGCAGATGCCGACGGGCATGAAGTCGAGGGGTTTCTGGGCATGGCAGCAGGGTGCGGGCATGCCTTCGGGGTTCATACCCTCGGGGGTAGGAGCTGCAGCCGCCCGAGTGGCGCCCGACTGAGCATCGGGGGCGGCAGGCTGGGCCGTTGCAGTGCTGCCCAGCAGGAAGAGACCCACAAGGACTGCTACTATTGGTTTGAATACTTTATTCATGTCTTCTTTATTGTTATAACAATCAAGCAAGGTCTTTAGCCCTGGGTCACACGCCTCCGCTCCGAAAGGCGGAGGCGTGTGTGGGCCGGTGTGCAAGAGTTATTTCTTGCAGCACTCTTTCTTTTCGCCTTCGCATTGGTGCTGGCAGCCTTCGTGGTTGCCCTCGCACTCGTGCTTGCAGCACTTCTCGCCCTGGGCTTTGCAGCACTGCTCGCCGGCCTTCACCTTGCAGCACTCTTCGGTGCCACACTTGACGCAGCCTTCGCAGTTGTTGGCGGCGCAGGTGCTGTCGCAAGTGCACTCGCACTGGTGGTGGCAGCACTCATGCTGGTGCTCGCAGCACTCGGTGTTGGTGGTGTCGGCAGCCTCTTCGGCGGGTTTGTTGTTGCAGCAGGCGCTCATGCCGAGGGCAAAAGCGGCAGCAACGAAAGCGGTTAAGAAAATCTTCTTCATTTTGTTTGATTGCTATTGTGCAGGGTGAAGTCCCTGCGGGTTAATAATAAAGGTTACTTATTGTTTGAATGTTTGAATGTTTAAATGTTTGAGTGGCTACCGCCTTCCTTACACATTATCACATTTACACACTTACACATTAAAGAGGAATGTTGCAGTGTTTCTTCATGGGCAGCGAGTCCTTCTTGGTGGCGAGCACCTGGAGGGCGCGGATGATGCGGAAACGGGTGTTGCGGGGCTCGATGACATCGTCGATGTAGCCGTATTTGGCGGCGTTGTAGGGGTTGGCGAACTGGTCGTTGTACTCCTTCTCCTTGTCGGCGATGAATTTGGCCTTCTCCTCGGGGTCTTCAATCTCCTTGAGCTGGCGGCCGTAGAGCACCTCAGTGGCGCCGCTGGCACCCATGACGGCGATTTGTGCCGTGGGCCATGCGTAGTTGATGTCGCCGCGCAGCTGCTTGCAGCTCATGACGATGTGGGCACCGCCATAGGACTTGCGGAGGGTGACGGTCACCTTGGGCACCGTGGCCTCGCCATAGGCGAAGAGCATCTTGGCACCGTGGACGATGACGCCGTTGTACTCCTGACCCGTGCCGGGGAGGAAGCCGGGGACGTCGACGAGGGTGACGATGGGGATATTGAAAGCGTCGCAGAAACGGACGAAGCGGCCGCCCTTGCGCGAGGCGTTGCAGTCGAGCACGCCGGCCATGGCCTTGGGCTGGTTGGCGACAATGCCGACGCTGATGCCGTTGAAGTGGGCGAAGCCGACCACCAGGTTGGGGGCGAACTTCTCATGCACCTCGAGGAACTTGCCGTCGTCGACGATGGCGTGGATGATATCCTTCACATCGTAGGGGGCGTTGGGGTTTTCGGGGATGATGCTGTTGAGGCTGTCCTCCAGACGGTCGACGGGGTCGTTGGTGGGCACCAGCGGGGCTTCCTCGAAGTTGTTGGAGGGGAGGAAGGAGACGAGGTCGCGGATGAGGTTGATGGTATCCTCCTCGGTCTCGCCGACGAAGTGGGCCACGCCGCTCTTGGTGGCATGCACCATGGCGCCGCCGAGCTTGTCGACGGTCACATCCTCGCCGGTCACGGTCTTCACCACCTTGGGACCCGTGAGGAACATGTAGCTGTTCTCCTTGGTCATCATGATGAAGTCGGTGAGTGCGGGGCTATAGACGGCGCCGCCGGCGCAGGGGCCGAAGATGGCGCTGATCTGAGGCACCACGCCGCTGGCCATAATGTTGCGCTCGAAGATCTCGGCATAGCCGGCCAGGGAGTTGCAACCCTCCTGGATACGGGCGCCGCCGGAGTCGTTCATGCCGATGACCGGCGCGCCGGTCTTCATGGCCTGGTCCATAATCTTGCAGATCTTGAGCGACATGGTCTCGCTGAGGCTGCCGGCGAAGACGGTGAAATCCTGGGCAAAGACATAGACGGGACGGCCGTCGATGGTGCCGTAGCCGGTGACCACGCCGTCGCCGAGGAACGACTGCTTCTGCATGTCGAAGTTGGTGCAGCGGTGGGTGACGAACATGTCGAACTCTTCGAACGAGCCTTCGTCAAGGAGGAGGGAGATACGCTCGCGGGCGGTCAGTTTGCCCTGCTCGTGCTGCTTGTCGATGCGTTTCTGCCCGCCGCCGATTTTGGCCTCGCTTCTCTTGTCGAGAAGTTCCTTTATTTTTTCTTCAAAAGCCATAGTGTATTATTTTTTAAGGGTTATTGGTTATTGGTTATTGGTTATTGATGCTACGCAGCAAAGGGGTGCGACAGTTTTTCTATAACCTATAACCCATAACCTATAAACTTTTTTATTTGCAGCAGAACTCGGTCAACACGCCGAGGGTGCTCTTGGGGTGGAGGAAGCCGATGTGGAGGCCTTCGGCACCGCCGCGGCTCTGCTGGTCGATGAGGCGGACGCCTTTCTCCTTGGCATCGTTGAGGGCCTTGTCGGTGTCTTCCATGCAGAAGGCGATGTGGTGCATGCCGCCCTTGCCGCCGTTCTTCTCGATGAACGAGGCGATGGTGCTCTCGGGGCAGGTGGGCTCCAGAAGTTCTATCTTGGTCTGTCCGCACATGAAGAAGGCGGTCTTGACCTTCTGGTCCTTGACCTCTTCGATGGCGTAGCATTTCAGACCCATAACATCTTCCCAGTAACGGATGGCTTCATCCAGGTTGGTAACGGCAATGCCGATGTGTTCGATGTGCGACGGTGTCATTTCTGTATAGTTTTTGTCTGTTGTTATTATTATTGTTATTCGATATAATCACTTCACCCATTGGGAGTAATGCGCCCCACCGCGGGACACACTGCACCCAATACGCGACTGCAAAAGTACGAAAAGTATTTCACATAACAAAACTTTTTGGCACAATATTTTTCCACCCGCCGCGTTGTGAGGATGAAACATTGGACTCTTTACAATATGGAACAGCAACCCACCCTTAACGACCACAACCTTGCAGAAGGTGAGAGCAGAGCAAACGCCGTTTGCTTTGCCGAGACAAAGCAAGGTCATGAACTTAATGCTCATAACAAGCAGGAACACCCGCCGATGCACACCTCAACATCAGGGCGCTTCTTTGCTTGGCTGTTGAAATATTGGTGGGTGCCTGTCTGTGTGACAATGCTGTGCTATTTGTTCGATTTGGCAGGCGATTTCTATTCGTATGCCAATAATTCAGACTATATGAATGACTGGTTTCCATTTCCCCTATTGTCGTTTATAATAGGCTGCCTTTCTTTTTTGTGGAGAGGTACAGCATTCTTTACGGCACTAGCCAAAAAGAAATGGACGGTTGCACTATTATTGCTTCTGTTCCATTTGTTGTGCTGGGTGCTTATCTACTTTGTGGAGCTACGATATTATCGCTATAGCGAATTATAGAAGTTTATCAGTTATGGAACAAGAACCCGTCTTAAACGCCCACAATAAAGAAGAGTACCCGCCGATGCATACGGCGGAGCATATCTTGAACCAGACGATGGTGCGGATGTTCGGATGTCCGCGGTCGCGCAACGCGCACATCGAGCGCAAGAAGAGCAAATGCGACTACCTCCTCGACGCCTGCCCCACCGCGGAGCAGGTGGCGGAGATTGAACGCCGCGTGAACGAGGTGATTGACAGCCATCTGGATGTCACCTACGAGTTCGTCCGCCGCGACGAGGTGCCGCCGGAAGTGGACCTCGGCAAACTGCCCGACGATGCCAGCGAGACGCTACGCCTCGTCCGCATCGGCGACTACGACCTCTGCGCCTGCGTGGGAACGCACGTCCAGAACACCGCCGAGATAGCCCCCTTCCGCATCCTCTCGCACGACTACAACCCCGATACCCGCGTCTGGCGCCTCCGCTTCAAACTGGCGGAGTGAAAATCGCACATTCCTCCGCCCCTTTGTAGCACACAACGTTATAGGAGACAATAATGCATGGCGGGACAAAGCCGCAATATCTACACATGTAGAACGTCCTTGATAGAATAGATGCGGCTATCGTGCTCGAAAGTGAAGTACTGGTCGTCGAGTATCATCCACTCCTCGCGCTGCTTGCTGGTGAGGCGCTTGATGTCGGGGAACATTCCCACGGGCACCATCACCATACGGCCATCGGTGAGATAGACGGCCATCATGCCGCGTTTCTGCCCGAAGTCGAGCTTCTTGATTCCAAGGTCAGTGTCTTTATATTTGCACATAGTGGCTTATTTTATCCGTTTGACATGTATTTTCTTGCCGTCGAACACCTGGTCGATAAGCCGGTTGATTTCATCCCAACGCTCGTCGATGGCTTTGATGATCATCTGCTCCTCCGAGGCCGTGAGTTCCGACCACGCCACCTCGATATTCTTCTCTCCGTTCTGTTCAATCCATATCTTGGCAACCGTATCGCCTCGGTGCGATTGCTTGCTGCCGCGCCTCACGACATGCACATGTCGCCGGTTCTCATCCTTGTCGGCCGGGAATACGGAGAGTATAAATCGTAGTATAAGAAGCAGTTTCCCCATTCTTATGGTTTCCGTTTTCGATCCGCAAAGATACGCACTTTTCCTGACATGGCAAAATCTTTGTTCAATTCTGCTTGACGTATGTGCCGGAGATGCCGGCCGACGAGGAGAGGGAGAGGGTGTCTTTGCTTGCGGAGAAGGTATAATTGACGGTGGCCACATCGACAGTGCCTCTGGCGAGGGTGAAGGTCGTCTCGTCGTAGGTGTAGTTGAAGTAGTTGTCGGGGCCCCACGACACTCTTGTCTCCTGGAATGCGAAATAGTCATCCTCGTCTCTTCCTTCGCCAACAGCCTTATAGGTGTTGCCGGCAAAGGGATTGGTGCTCACATCTGTTCCCGGGTTGTCGTTGATTTCGGTATTGTTGTCAATGGGTTTCTGTTCTTCTTTTGTGCAAGCGACTGTCGCGAAGCACAGGGCCGTGGCCATCAGGGCCAGGAAAAAGAGTTTCTTCATGTTGATGGGTTGTTTAGGGGATGGAGGTTAATAATGTATAGTTAGAATATCGACTTCTTAATCTTTTCCACAATCTGACTGAAGTAAGGCTGCTTGATGCGACTAATTTTGCGCAACACGTCTCGTTCAATGTTGCCCATCAGCAGCTGGCACTTCACATAGCTCTTCTTGCTCATTGGCTTGGTCAGCATTTCGTCACTGAGAGCGAAAGTGTACTGCGGATTGTAGTCCTTCGACGAAATCATGCAGAGGTATATGTAGCCTTCGTTTTCTTGCAGTTCATTGTTCGAAACGATCAATGCCGGGTGTGGCTTGAAGGTACCGTCGGGAAACATAAAGTTCACCTCAACGACATCGCGTTGTTCGTACTTCATAGAGTTCTATATTTCGTTCTTTGCCAGCCAGCGGGCAGTGTTCATTTTCGAGGTATAAAGGAAAGCTTCGCGCTCCTCCTCGGCCGTCCATTCGCGGTCGACGGTCTGAAGAGGGGTCGCGGTCTTGGTGTGTTCCGCAGAGACGTGGAACACGTCGCTAAGCGAGCGTATCAGTGCCACAACATTCTGCGCCACTTTACTCCGCCCGTCGTAGGTTATTGTCATCGTTGTCATGGTATGTTGTATTTTGATTTATTGCCTTTAGAACGCAGGATTTCCATTATTATTGCCCGACAGACAAATTACCTGACTATCACGCGGTGGGCGGGTGCGGTGCCGATTTGGATGAGGTAGACGCCGGTGGCGGGGAGGCGGAAGGAGTGGGTGGCGGGGAGGTTGTCGTGGGTGGCAAGGAGGCGGCCCAACTCGTCGAAGATGCGGATGCGCTGGCCGGCGGCGCCTTGGACAATGAGGATGTTGCCCTCCACGGTGATGGTAGTAGAGGGGGCATCCACGTTGGTGACGCCCACCGAGTCGACGTCAAAGGTGGCCAGAAGGGTGATGTCGTCCGTCACGAGGACGTGGCGCGGGTTCTCCGTGTTGCCGTCACTCCATTGCACGAAATGGTTGCCGCAGACGGGTATGGCGGCAATCTCCACCACCGTGCTGTCGGCAAAGCGCCCGCTGCCCACGGCGATGCCTATTTGCTGGACGGAAGAGACCTCCAAATTGTAGTAATTGACGTCGCGGAAAGTCGTGTCGTGGAGGGTGACGATAGTGGTGTCGTAGAGGGTGATAATGGTGGTGTCGTGGATGTAATTGTCGACGATGGTAGTGTCGTGGAGAGTGATGATGGTCGTGTCATGGAGGGTGATGATGGTCGTGTCGTGGATGTAATTGTCGACGATGGTGGTGTCGTGGAGGGTGATGATGGTCGTGTCGTGGATGTAGTGGTCGATGATGGTCGTGTCGTAGATATAGTTGTTGACGATGGTCGTATCATGTATATAGTTATTGATGTAGGTGGTGTCATGCACGATGGTCGTGTCATGGACATAAACATTGATATAGGTAGTATCGTGCACAACGGTTGTGTCGTGCACGGAGTGGTTGACGGCGAGGTGGAGGGTGACGACAGAGTCGCAGCCTTGGGCGTTGGGGAGGATATGGGTGTAGGTGCCCGGGGTGGAGAGGAAGGTGCCGAAGAACCAGTAGCCCTCCTCATCGCCGATAGTGGTGTCAATGGTGGCAAAGGTGGTGGGACAGGTGTTGGTGTTGAAGGTCCAGGTGGAGGACCATTCGCTCGCGGCGTTGTTGTTGGCCGAGCGCACGCGCCAGTAGTAGTGCATGTTGGAGGGGAGGCCGCTGAGGTTGTAATGGGTGGTGGCGGTGGTGTAGGAGGAGACGGCGGTCTGGAAGGTCGAGTCGATGGAGAACTGCAGCTGGTAGGTCAATGCGCCATAGACGCTGCCCCACGAGAGCTGGACGCTGGACTGCTGCACGCTCGCGTGGTTGGCGGGGGCTGTCAGGACGGGCGCGGCGAGGGGCACGTCGGCGGTGGTGAAGTGCCAGACGGAGGACCACGCGGTATTGCCCGTGGCATAGACCCCCTGCACCTTCCAATAGTAGGTGGTCGAGGGATAGAGGTTGGTGATGTTGGTGAAGGTGAGCGTCGTGGCGCCACGCGCCACGGTGTCGGAGAAGGAGGCGTTCGTGCTGACCCAGTAGCGGTAGCCCGTCATGTCGGTCTGCGCGTTCCAGACGAGGAGGGCGGAATTGTGGAGGACACCCACCGAGTCGTTGGCGGGCGAGGAGAGCGTGGGGCCGGTGGTGACGTCGTACTGCGTGGTGAACCGCCATGTGAGCGACCACTCCGAGGTGTCGGCGGTATTGATGGCCCGCACGCGCCAGTAGTAAGTGGTGCCGGGGCGGAGACCCGTGGGCTGGACATTGAGGTAGTTGTCGTTGTTGGTCTGCGCGTTGGTCTTGGTCAGAGTCCGCAGCAGCGGCGAGGAGAACGCCGGGGTGGTGTCGACCTGCACCAGATAGGAACTGCTGCCGCAGTGGTTGTTCCAATAGAGCTTGTAGGTGGAGATGTTATATCCCGTGGAGTTGTTGGCGGGGTCATTGAGCGTCGGCCGTCTGCTGGTGTGGAAATGCCGCACGGCGGACCACTCCGAGGTGTCCTGCGTGTTGTAGGCCCTCATGCGCCAATAGTGCATCTTGCCGTAATGCATGTTGTAGAGGTATTGGCCGAAGGTCTCGGAGGTGTTGGTGGCGGAATTGGTGGGGATGGATGTATATACTTGTGCTGTGGAGAAGTCGGGCAGGGTGTCCCATTGGATGATATAGCCTGTCGAGCCGTAGGAGTTGTACCACTGGAAGTTTTGGCGGGTGTAATAGTTTCCCGTGCTGTCGGTGTTGGAGGGGCCATAGAGGCTCATGTTGGCGCGCGTATGGAAGTGCCGCACGGCAGACCACTCCGAGGTGTCGGCATTGTTGTAGGCCCGCATGCGCCAATAGTACATCTTGCCGTAATGCATGTTATAGATGTATTGGCCGAGGGTCTCGTCGTTGTTGCTGGCGTAATTGGTGGGTATGGATGTATATACTTGTGCTGTGGAGAAGTCGGGCAGTGTGTCCCATTGGATGATATAGCCTGTCGAGCCGTAGGAGTTGTACCATTGGAAGTACTGGCGGGTGACATGGTTTCCCGTGCTGTCGGTGTTGGCGGGACCATAGAGGCGCATGTCGGCGCGCGTGTGGAAGTGCCTCACTTCCGACCAGTCGGAGGTATCCTGCGTGTTGTATGCCCTCATACGCCAATAGTACATCTTGCCGTAATGCATGTTGTAGAGATACTGGCTAAGGGTTTCGTTGGTATTGGTGGCAGAGATGGCGATGGAGGTTGTCCGCAGGTGGGGCGAGGAAAAATCGGGCGTGGTGTCCAATTGGAGTAAATAACCTGTCGAGCCGTAGGAATTGTACCATTGGAAGTTCTGACGGGTGTAATAGGTTCCCGTACTGTCGCTGTTGGAGGGGTCATAGAGGCGCATGCCGGTTCCTGTATGGAACTGTCGCACCACAGACCAGTCGGAGGTGTCCTGCGTGTGGTAGGCACGGACACGCCAGTAGTACATCGTTCCGTAGCGCATGTTATATACATATTGCGAGACGCTGCCGGTACTGGAGACAGAACTGGAGACCTCCACAGTGCGCAATATGGGGGACGAGAAGGTGGGCGTGGTGTCGACCTGCAGGGTGTAGCCCGTGGAGCCATAGAAACAATTCCATTGGAAATTCTGGCGGGGGTAGTAGCTGCCCATGGCGCTGGTGTCATTGCTTGGGGAGGATAGGCTGGGGCGGACACTGGTGTGGAATGTCCGGACTAAAGACCAAGCCGAGGTGTCGCCCGAACGGTAGGCCCGCACACGCCAGTAGTAGGTGGTATTATAGTGCAAGTAGTTGCGATACTGGCTATTCGTGATGCCAGAAGTACTATACAATGTGGACGCATAGAGCAGAGGGGAGTTGAACGAGGCCGAGGTGTCGACCTCAACGATATAGCCCGTGGCAGACGAGACTGTCCCCCACTGCAGTTGCTGTCGCACACTGGCATTTGTCAGTCCGTGGGCTGGACTCATGAGTTCGGGAGTTGCCAACTGCGCCATCGCGCATCCCGCGACGGCGAGAAAGGTCAAAAGGATAAGGGGCTTTTTCATATTTTCAATTCTCAATTCTCAATTTTCAATTCCTTTTGCCGCTTGGGCGATGGAGGCGGGGTCGAGGGAGCAGTCCTGCTGGAGGCGGGCGACGCTGCCGTGGGTGACGTAGGCGTCGGGGAGGCCGAGGATGCGGATGTCGGGCAGGCGGGTGGCTTTACTACTATAGTACTCCACCACGGCGGAGCCGAGGCCGCCGAGGCGGACGCCGTCCTCGACGGTGACGATGCGGCGGAAGCCCGCGGCGGCGATGGCGTCGAGGAGGTCGGTGTCGAGGGGCTTAAGCCAGCGCATGTCGTAGACGGCGGCGGAGACGCCGTCGGCCTCGAGCAGGCGGGCGGCCTCGAGGGCGTTGTTGCCGATATGTCCAATAGATATTATGGCGACATCCTTGCCCTCCCGCACGCAGCGGCCCTTGCCGACTTCCAGCTCCTGGAAGGGGTTCTGCCAGTCGGGGTGCACGCTGAGGCCGCGGGGATAACGGATGGCCACGGGCCCGTGGCCGGGGAGCTGGGCGGTGTACATCATGTTGCGCAGCTCGTGCTCGTCCATGGGGGCGCAGATGGCGAGGCCCGGGACGGGACGCAGGCAGGCGAGGTCGAAGGCTCCGTGGTGCGTGGGGCCGTCGTCGCCCACGAGTCCGGCGCGGTCCAGGCAGAAGACCACGTGCAGCCCCTGCAGGGCCACGTCGTGGATGACCTGGTCGTAGGCCCGCTGCATGAAGGAGCTGTAGATGTTGCAGAAAGGCACCATGCCCTGCGCGGCCAATCCGGCGGCGAAGGTGACGGCGTGCTGCTCGGCGATGCCCACGTCGAAGGCCCGGTCGGGCATCTGGTGCATCATGTAGGTGAGGGAGCAGCCCGTGGGCATGGCGGGCGTGATGCCCACGATGCGGGGATTCTTGGCGGCGAGCTCGACAATCGTGTGGCCGAAGATATCCTGGTACTTTGCCGGTGTCCGGCCGACATTATTTGGTTGGCCTGTTTCAGCGGGTTTCACGCGCTTGCCCGTCTCGGCGTCGTAGAGGCCCGGGGCGTGGTACACCACGGGGTCCTTCTCGGCGGTGGTGAGCCCTTTGCCCTTCTTGGTGACCACATGCAGCAACTTGGGTCCTTTGAGGCCTTTCAGTTGCGAGAGGACCTCCACCAGCTGGCCGATGTCGTGGCCGTCGATGGGGCAGAAATAGCGTATGCCGAGGCTCTCGAAGAGGTTGGGGGCGCCGAGGGCGGCGGTCTTGGTCACATAGGTCAGGTGCTGCAACAGGCTGACCGACTTGCGTTTGGCGTGCGGGTGCGCCCTGTCGCCGCCGAGGCGTGTCCATACCGACTCCTTCAGCCGGTTGTATTTGGGCGAGGCGGTGATCTTGGTCAGGTACTTGCTCAGCCCGCCGACGGCCTCGTCAATGCTGATGCCGTTGTCGTTGAGCACCACGAGGATGTTGGCGCGCGAGACGCCCACGTTGTTGAGACCCTCGAAGGCCTCGCCGCCCGTCATGGAGCCGTCGCCGATGACGGCAATATGCTGGCGGCGGGTGTTGCCTTGCAGCTTGGAAGCCACGGCCATGCCGAGGGCGGCGCTGATGGAGGTGGAGCTGTGGCCGGTGCCGAAGGCGTCGTAGGGACTCTCGTCCATGCGCGGGAAGCCGCTGAGGCCGCCGTAGGTGCGGATGGAGGGGAACCGGTCGCGCCGGCCCGTCAGTATCTTGTGGGCGTAGGCCTGGTGGCCCACGTCCCATATCAGTTTGTCGTCGGGGGTGTTGAAGACATAGTGCAGCGCCACGGCCAGCTCCACCGTGCCGAGGCTCGAAGCCAGATGTCCGGGGTGGGTGGCGAGCGTGTCGATGATATAGCGTCGGACCTCGTCGGCCAGCTGGCCGAGTTGTTCCACCGGCAGTTTCCGGAGGTCGTCGGGAGTGTTGATAGTGCTAAGGAGTGACATTTCCATTCTCAATTTTCAATTCTCAATTTGTATGCCGGGACGGCCTTCTCGATGGGTGCGAAATCCTTGTTCAGCTTCTTGTCGGCCACGCGACCCTGCGCGCCCTCGCGCAACGCCCACTTGCCGCCGTCCCACACGTAGGCCATCTCGACTCCCGAGGGGACATAATACTGGAAGAGGCCTTCCATGCCCGGAATCTGGGGGGCCACCTCGTCGAAGAGAATCATCAGCTCCTTGGTCTCGGTCACCTTCTCCGTAGGGGCCTGCACCACGGCCTTCCCTTTCTTCCGCTTGCGGCCGCGTTTCTGCTTGGGGCGCACCCGCTCGACCACCTGGACAAACTGCTCCTCGTAGCGCAGGTTGACCATCGCGTCGGCGCGGTATTCCAGCACGATGCGCCGCAGGTTGCGTTCCTTCTTGAAGACAGGCATGCCGAACTGGGGCGTGGCGGCGTTGCCCTTGAAGGTGAGCGGCTCGATGACCTTGCGCTGTGTCAGGCAGTCCACGCCGCTCCAGCCCAGGAGGGTGTAATAGGTCTTGCCGTCGTGGGTGGTGGTCACCAGTTCCTGGTAGACGGCCCCGAACCAGTTGTCGGGGGCCAGCGTCGACTCCTGCCGGTTCACCATGTCGGCCGACTTGTCGACGAGGGTGTGGACCACATAGCCCTCGGCCTTCTCGCTGTAGACCTGGAGGAGGCCGAAGCATTCATATTCGTAGTTCTCGTCCATGAGGTGCCATGTGAAGATGCGGAACTTGCCGTCGGGCGCGGTGAGCACCGACACCTGCGAGCCGAAGTCCCACTGCCAGCGGAAGGAGTTCTCCTCGGCCAGCGCCTGCCGGAAGAGCTCGAGGGCCTCGTCGCTGGCGCGGAAGCGCATGGCCTCGTCGGGGGCGTTGTACACCTGGTCGAAAAGCACCTGCAGGTCGGACTGGTACTTCGACATAATCACCTTGTTCTGAGCCGACAGCAGCGTCGGCAGCAGGCACACGGCGAGGCAGAGTATGAACTTGCGGCAATTCATTTTATCCTACTATAACGCAACGATTGCCTTTTTATTTTATCCCGCGCAGAAAGATTTCTCAACAACTTTTTCCCCACCTCGCCGCCCCTTCGTGGCGCCTTGTGGGCGGGCTGTTTTGTTCTTCGATTGTTCTTCGTTTGTTCTTCGATTGTATTCCGTTTTCTAAACGAAGAACAATCGAAGAACAAACGGCGATATATCGGCGAAGAACACAGGGCGCGGCGAAGGCGCGGCAAAAGCGCACCGAAATCGCAGCGATTTTGTTGCGCCCCGCACAATAAAGCGGGGAAAAGCGCGTTACAAGTAAACCAAAAGGCAATAACCAAAAGCTAAAATAAAAGCCGCTTATGCAAAACACCATATCCATTATCGAACGGGCCTGGGAAGACCGCAGCATCCTGAAGACCCCCGAAGTCAGCGAGGCCGTCAACTCGGCCGTCAACTGGCTCGACCGCGGCGAGGTGCGCATCGCCGAGAAGGTCGACGGCCATTGGCGCGTGAACGAATGGCTCAAGAAGGCCGTCCTTCTCTATTTCCCCCTCACGGCCAACAAGACCATCGAAGCCGGCCCCTTCGAGTTCCACGACAAGATACCCCTCAAGCACAAATTCGCCGAGCAGCAGGTGCGCGCCGTCCCGCCCGCCATGGCCCGCCACGGCGCCTACATAGCCCCCGGAGTGGTGCTGATGCCCTCGTACGTCAACATCGGCGCCTACGTCGACAGCGGCACGATGGTCGACACCTGGGCCACCGTGGGCAGCTGCGCCCAGATTGGCAAGAACGTCCATCTCTCCGGCGGTGTCGGCATCGGCGGCGTCCTCGAGCCCGTCCAGGCCGCCCCCGTCATCATTGAGGACAACTGCTTCATCGGCAGCCGGTGCATCGTGGTCGAAGGCGTCATCGTCGAGGAGGAGGCCGTGCTGGCCGCCAACACCGTGCTGACCGCCTCGACCCACATCATCGACGTCACAGGCCCCGAGCCCGTCACCATCAAAGGCCGCGTACCGGCACGGAGCGTCGTCATCCCGGGCAGCTACACCAAGCACTTCCCCGCGGGCGACTTCCAGGTGAGCTGCGCCCTCATCATCGGCCGCCGCAAAGAGTCGACCGACAAGAAGACCTCCCTCAACGAGGCCCTGCGGGACTACGGAGTGAATTGAAAATTGAAAATTGAAAATTGAGAATTGAAACCCATGAAAAAGACCCTTTCCTTCTTACTTCTTAGTTCTTCCCTCTTACTTCTCCTTGCGGGTTGCGGGGAGCACGAAGGCACCTTCGACTTCTCCGGCACGGCCATCTACCGGCTGGAATGCACCCTGCCGACACAGAGCATCTCGGAACAGGACTTCGGCTATATCCTCGAACTCACCACCCCGGAGGACATCGGCGCCGACTACTACGACGCCGACGGCAACGTGCACCACAACTGCGTCATCCTCTACCGCACGCACAACCTATTCTATGACGGCGACGCTGTCTCGGGCCGCATGTACCTCGACCCCGACTACTCCAAAGCCATCTGCGCCTACCACGCCCACCTCGACATCCCCGAAGGGGTCTGCGAGAAACTCGACTGACCCCACCCTCCGGCCGAAAGCCCCCCATTCCGCGGAGGAATGGACAGTCCGCCGCCCCCCTCACGCAGAATGCGTAACAGGATAACCCACTACTATACAAACGATAAACCGCGCCTGTTGAAAAAAACTTCGGGGCAAAGCCTCCCACGTCAAAAAAAAACATTAATTTTGCACTTTGATATTACGGCGCACAGCGCCACGGAAGATAATTAAAAAACAGACAACAATATGAAGTTCATCATCAACAGCCAAGTGCTTTCCCGCCAGCTGCAGCTGCTCAGCGGCGTGTTGACCAACAACAACACCGTCCCCATCATCAACTGCTTCCATTTCCACCTCGACGAAGGCATGCTCACCGTGCGCGCCACCGACCTGGAGACCACCCTCGTGAGCAGAATAGAGGTCGAGACCGGCGCCATGGAGGGACTCGCCGACATCGCCGTGCCCTCCCGCCTGCTGCTCGACATACTCAAGTCGCTCGACGACGTCCCCCTCACCTTCAGCGTCGACAACAGCAGCTATGCCATCAGCATCACCTCGGGCGAGGGCAAGTACCGCCTGGCTGGCAAGAACGCCGAGACCTTCCCCACCCTGCCCGAAGAGCGCGAGACCTCCTCGATCGTCCTGCCCGGCAGCACCCTGGTCAACGCCATCGGCAAGACCGCTTTCGCCGCCTCGACCGACGAGCTGCGCCAGCAGATGAGCGGCATCTTCTGCGACATGGGTGCCGAGAACATCACCTTCGTGGCCACCGACGCACACAAACTCGTGCGCTACCGCCGCACGGATGTCCACAGCGACACCCACGTGAGCTTCATCCTGCCCCGCAAACCCGTCACCATGCTGCGCACCATCCTCTCCTCGTTCAAGGACGAGCAGGAGGTCACCGTGGCCTATAACAACACCAACGCCTTCTTCTCGTTCGGCGGATTCTACATCGTCTGCCGCCTCGTCGACGGGAAATACCCCAACTACGAGGCCGCCATCCCCAAGGAGAACCCCAACAAACTGACCATCGACCGCCTGTCGCTCCTCAACGTACTGCGCCGCGTGGGCCTCTTCGCCAACAAATCGACCCACCAGGTGCGACTCTCCATCTCCGACCACGTCCTCGACATCAGCGCCGAAGACCTGGAGTTCTCCAACGACGCCCACGAGAAGATGCCCTGCGAGTATCAGGGTGAGCCCATGGCCATCGGATTCAACGCCAAGTTCCTCAGCGAGATGCTTTCCAACCTCGAGAGCGAGCAGGTGCTCATCGAGCTCTCCCACCCCAGCCGCGCCGGCATCATCTTCCCCATCAACCCCGACGAGGAGAGCCACGAGGACATCCTCATGCTCGTCATGCCCGTCATGCTGGCCAATTGAAACAAGGAAAAGGTTATAGGTTATTGGTTATAGGTTATTGAACCGAAGGTCGGTGACCGACAGTGGAACCAAGGCTGACGCATGACAATTAATCGGAAGTCCCTACGGGGCAACACAATAACCAATAAACAATAACCAATAAACACTCTACAATGAAGGGTAAAGTAAACATCTGGGAGACGCACTCCTCCACCATCCTCAGCATCACGCTCGTGATGTTCCTCCTCGGGCTCTGCCTGCTGGTGGAATACCACGCCTACCGCGCCACGCACGACATGCAGGAGCGCATCACCTTCAAGGTCGACCTCGTCCCCGACATCACCGACGAGGACGCCATGACGCTGAAGGCCGAGATTGAGTCCATGCCGCAGGTGAAGCATGTCGACTACATCTCGCGGCAGGAGGCCGCCGACCTCTTCACCGAAGAGCTGGAGGAAGACTTCGTGGGCTTCCTGGGCTACAACCCCCTCTACCCCTCCATGATGGTCAACCTGCGCGCCGAGATGCTGCCCAAGTACGGCAGCTCGGCCAGCCAGCTGGAGATAGACCTCTTCACGCAGGAGGTCAAGGGGCTCGTCTACGTCACCAACGTCACCTATCAGGAGACCGTGGTAGGGGCCTTGAACGACCTCTTCTACAAGCTCACATGGTTCATGATTGTCTTCATGGCCATCCTGCTGCTGGTCAGCTTCCTGATGATAGGCAGCACCATCAGCATCGCCCTCTTCGCCCAGCGCGAGACCATCCGCACCATGCAGCTCGTGGGGGCCAAGCCCGCCTTCATCGCCCGTCCCTTCCTCGGGCGCAGCATCTGGTACGGCATCTGCGGGTCGGCCATCGCCCTCATAGCCCTGGCCGTCGCCACCGGCGTCTTCAACCAGTCGTTCGAGGGGTTCGAGCTGCTGCGCAAGGACCACATGCTGTGGTATGCAGGCATCGCCACCGTCATCATCGTCATCGGCATGGTGCTTTCCTACCTCTCCACCCTCTTCGCCGTCAACCGATACCTGCGCCGCACGGGAAACTAATAAAGGTTATAGGTTATTGGTTATCGGTTATTGAAAACTGACGCGCCAAACACAATAACCAATAAACAATAGACAATAAACATTCAATCAATATGGCAAAAGAAATCAAGAAAACCGAAGAGAAGCCCCGCTTCTCCTTTGTCTTCACCAAGACCAACTACATCATCATGGGCATAGGCCTCGTCCTCCTCGCCCTGGGTTATATCCTCCTCGCCGGCGGCGGCAGCGACGACCCCAACGTCTTCAACTACGAGATGTTCAACACCCGCCGACTCTATGTGGCCCCCATCCTCATCATCCTCGGCCTCATCGCCGAAGTGGTGGCCATCATGTACAAACCCAAAGAGCAGTAAACGATGGATTGGTTGCAAGCCCTTGCCCTCGGCATCCTCCAGGGCCTCACGGAATACCTGCCCGTCAGCAGCAGCGGACACCTCACCATCGGCGCCCACCTCTTCGGCCTCTCAGGCGAAGAGAACCTCGCCTTCACCGTCGCCGTCCATGTCGCCACGGTGCTCAGCACCTGCGTCATCCTCTGGAAAGAGATTGTATGGCTCTTCCAGGACCTCTTCAAGTGGATAGGGAACCTTTTCGTCAAGCGAGAGCAAAGCAATCTTGATTGCTCTGCCGAGCCCAGAAAAGGTCTGCTCCTGAAAGGAGCAAACGAGGGGACGAAATACATCGTCAACATCCTCATTTCGATGATACCCGTGGCCATCGTGGGATTCTTCTTCAAGGACAAGGTGGAGGAGATTTTCGGCAGCGGCCTCCTCATCGTGGGCATCTGCCTGTGGATCACCGCCTCGCTGCTGGCCTTCTCCTACTGGGCCAAGCCCCGCCAGCGTGAGAGCATCTCGCCCTGGCATGCCTTCGTGATAGGTATCGCCCAGGCCGTGGCCGTCCTGCCGGGTCTCTCGCGCTCGGGCAGCACCATCGCCACAGGTCTCCTCCTCGGCAACAAGAAGGAGAAACTCGCCCAGTTCTCCTTCCTCATGGTCATCCCGCCCATCCTCGGCGAGGCTCTCCTCGACGCCAAGGACATGGCCGAGGTGGGTGTCAGCACCGCCATGTCGGGTCTGTCGCCCCTCGCCCTCATCGTCGGCTTCGTCGCCGCCTTCGTCAGCGGCTGCTTTGCCTGCAAATGGATGATCAACCTCGTGAAGAAGGGCAAGCTCATCTGGTTCGCCCTCTACTGCGCCGTCATCGGCACCCTTGCCATCGTCCTGCCCCTCTTCTGATTATGGACCTCGAGACCCTCCTCGATGGCGTAGTCATCCCCGTCGACAAGCCACGACAATGGACTTCCTTCCAGGCCGTCAACAAGATTAAGTCGGCCATCCGCAACCACTACGGCATCAAGAAGAAAGGTCAACCAGGACACAATCTCAAGATAGGCCACGCCGGCACCCTCGACCCCCTGGCCACAGGACTCCTGCTGGTCTGCGTGGGCAAGGCCACCAAGAGCATCCCCCGGCTGCAGGACGGCGAGAAGGTCTACACCGGCACCATGGTGCTCGGCGCCACCACCCCCTGCTACGACCTCGAGCGCCCCATCGATGCCCGCTACCCCTACAGCCATATCACCCCCGACCTCCTCGAGAGCACTCGCCGACAGTTCCTTGGCGACATAGAGCAGGTGCCGCCCATCTTCAGCGCCGTGAAAATCGGTGGCCAGCGCGCCTATCAACTTGCACGGCAACAGGACAATTCCGACACCCCCTCCCCCACCCCCAAGACCGTCCACATCCACGACTTCCAAATCACCGCCTTCCGGAAAATGGAAAATGAAGAATTGAAAATGGAGAATTCGCTGCCGCACCCGGACAATTGGCTCCACGAGGTCGCCGACCCCAGTTCTCAATTCTCAATTCCTAATACTCAATTATACAAGAACCCGTTGGGTTCCGTTCCCCCCGAACTGCCCCAGATAGACTTCCGCATCCACTGCGGCAAAGGCACTTACATCCGCAGCATTGCCCGCGACTTCGGCCTCGCCCTCGACAGCGGCGCCTTCCTCGCCTCCCTCCGCCGCGAGCAGGTGGGCCAATACACCCTCGCCGACGCCATCCCCCTGGATGCCATCGAGAGCTACTTGGAGAAATAATTTCTCCCGTACCAAAATAATTGTGTATCTTTGCAGCGTGGAAAGAACGGGAGAAAGTGACACATAAAAAGAGCATAACACAATACTATACAATATGGAAAAGATGAAAGGCCTAACCTTATTCATCCTCCTGGCTTTGGGAGGAGCGCTTCACGCACAAATCCCCATGGCTCTGACCAACGGCAGTTTCGAGCAATGGACCAGCCATCAGGGCTACAGCGTCAGGGTGCTGATTATCAACGTGCCTGTATACAGTGCTTTCACCACCCCCACCGGCTGGGGCTACCCCACCTATCCTGTCAACGAGACGGTGTCGATGATGGGCATGAACATCAACATCAACACCGACGTCCCCCTCATCCTGTCCTCGCCCGACACGGCACAGGCCCCCGACAGCAGCAGCGCGGTGAAACTGCAGTCGTTCCTGATTAGCGACATCGTCAGCTCGACGGTGCTCAGCGTGGCGGGGAGCTCGATAGACTCGTCGCTTCTGAATCAGGTCATCCCGTCGATTCTCACCACCGGCCAGATCGACATGAACGCCACGATTCCCCTTATCACTAGCATGCTCTCCGACACGAACAACATCACGACACTCCTGCCCACACTGCTGGCGATGGACGTCAACGACTACATCACAGGAGGCATTGCCCTGAACGGCTACGAACCCTCGCGGCTGACGGGCAGCTACAAGTACCAGTCGGCCGACAGCGGCGACAACGGGGGCGTCGTCCTGTTGGGGACACACTACAACACCGTCACACACCAACGCGACATCGTGGGCGTGGGGTTCAACCTCGACCTGGTCGACACCAATGTCTACACCCCCTTCTCCGTGGAATACCAGCCGCTGAGCGCCTTGGTCTCCGGCTCCGTCGACCAGGCTCCCGACTCGCTGATTGTGGTCCTGGTATCGTCGGCCAACGCCAACCTGCAACAGGGCTCGATGCTGTGGATCGACAACCTCATGCTCTGGCAAGACACCTGCGCCGACATCACAGGACTGACGGCCTCTGCCAACATCCACGAGGCTGTGCTCTCATGGAATGTGAACGACACCGTTGCCGGCTATGAGATAGAATACGGCGCCGCCGGATTCGTCCCCGGCACAGGCACCACAGCCACCACAGTCAACACGTCATACACTCTGACAGGCCTGACCGCCGGCACCCAGTACGACGCATACGTCCGTGCAGCGTGTTCCAACAGCCTCTACGGCGATTGGAGCATGGTGCAGTTCTCCACTGCCGTCGACACCTGCGCCATGGTGCTGGACCTGACACTGGTCAACAACGTCTGCGACGCATTCCCCGAAATGGAACTGCAATGGAGAGGCAGTTCGCAACCCGACCACTGGCGGGTGGAATACGGCCCGCAGGGCTTTGAACTCGGCACCGGCACCGTGGTCGAGACAGAAGAAAGCAGCTTTGCCATCTATGAGCTGGAGCGTCTCCAGACCCTGACGCCCAACACTTGGTACGACTTCTATGTCACCGCCGTATGTGGTGACGACATCTTCGGAGAGTGGGATTCCGTGCACTACCGCACCTTCTGCGCCAATGTGGATATGCTGACGGTGAACCAGGACGAAGAGAACCTGACCGTCACCCCCGACCACCGCATCAGCGGCTACAGTGTCAGTTGGGTCGACAACACCGACACCCGTCAATGGCTGCTGACCTACGGCATATTCCAACCAGAATTCCCCGACACCTGGGGAACCACTGTAACCGTCGACACCCCCTACTTCGAGATGCCGACTCTCGTCCCGGAAAGCAGATACACCATTGAAGTCTCAGCCCTGTGTGGCGATGAGAACTACGGGGATGTTGTCTGGACGAACTTCACTACCATCGGCATCACTGGCATTGACGACGTAATCGCCTCTGCCGTCCTCGCCATCCGGCCCAACCCGGCCCACGGCCAGTGCGAAGTGACCCTCGCGCCCGAGGTGACGGCCCTCAGCCTCTACAGCGTCGATGGCCGACTGCTGCACACCCAGTCTGTCACGGAAGAGAAGATTGTTCTGCATCTCCCCGCCCCGGGCGTATTCATGCTGCAGGTCACCACCCCCCACGGCACCTCCACACACAAGATTGTCAATCGGTAGGCCCGCCTACTTGACATTCACCACTTCATCGAGCTCCAGCCACTGGAGCTCTTTTTCGTCCATGAGGGCGATGACAAAGCCGCCGACCAAGGCTACAAACAGGCCCAGGACCTGCTTGAGAAATGGGAAAATGAGAATTGACCCGCATGGTTTTATTCCCAAAATAACAAAAATAGGAACAATAGAACACCCTATGTGTCCGATACGTCACATTCCCATCAACGGACAATGACGATGCGGCGGGCAGGATGGTTGCCAATGCGGACGAGGTAGGCACCTGCGGCAGGGACATCAAACCGTAGGGGCGTACCCCCGTGTACGCCAGTCCCCTGCCGTGTGGCTATCCTCCGACCCATCAGGTCGTACAGGCAAACCTCCTCACCCTCGGCGCCAGTCACCACAATCTTGCCATCCTCGATATAGACTTTGGGGCCGTTGTCCTCCCCGTCAGCAGTCTCGATGCCCGTCTGCCCGTTGTCGGAGGCGAAGAAGGCCGTCAGCGTCATGCTGCCTGTGACGACGCAGGTGTAGGGATTCTGCGTGCTGCCGTCACTCCAGTGGTCGAAGTGGTAGCCGGTGCGGGCGGTAGCCTTCACGATGGCCACGGGGTCGTCGCACGACGGCTCCTGTAGCATCTGCACCGTCCCGTAGGCCAGATTGTCCGACGCCACATTGAAGAGGAAAGGAATCTCGTTGAAGTTGTGGAAATACGACCACCGCCCCGCATACAGGTTCGTCGTCCCGCAAGGGATATTGACCGTGATATTGGAGTCCAATCCCTGAAATACCATAGAGGAATGATAATCATTTAAATGATTTGACGTTACTTCTGTCTCTAAGATAGGAGCTACACGCCCCATACAAGTAATTCTATCAATGCCATAGCAATTCATGAAACTGCCACCACCCATTGTTATTATACTTGGAGGTATCACCAATTCTCCAATTAGACCACAACTGAAGAACGCTTCGCACCCAATAGAAACAACATTTTCCCCCAAATTAACAGACATAAGTCGTAAGCATCCAGAAAAAGACCTATTGCCTATTACGGTAACCGAATTAGGTATTGTAAGAGATGTCAAACCGACACAATCAGAACAAGCGTCGTGACACACTGTGGTTATTCCATTGGGGATTGTGAAACTTCCTGAATAAGAAACTGGTAATTTGATAAACAGTGTATTGTTAAATATTGGAGACGTTAGCCCTGTACAACCATGAAAAGCAAAATCCCCAATAGCAGTAACCGAATTTGTAATGGTTATTGACGTAATCCCTGAACACTGGCAAAACAAATTGCCAGGAATGTATTGAACATCTTCTCCAAACACTACATTTGTGATACTTGTTCCTGCACTAAAAGCAGGAACACCCCCAAAACCATCACTCCTATATCCATTTAAATCATTGCAATTTACTGCATTGTAATAAACGGAGGTCAAATTGGAGCAGCCATAAAAAGCCATATCTCCAATTCTCTTTATTGTCTTAGGTATTGTGACCGACTCAAGTTCTGTACACCAAGCAAAAGCCCTATCCCCAATTGATACCACTGCGTAATTATTTACACTATCTGGTATTATTAAATCACCTAACGGCATTGTATAACCAGACCAATTCTCTCCCCAATTATAAGATCTACCAGGAAAAACCACCTCCACACCATCACTCGTAATAGAGTAATAAAGAGTCTGTCCTGATGGTGCAACAGCAGAAAAATTGTAAGCATGAACAAATCCAAAAGTGGCAAAGGTGAGGAATGCGAGGGTGGATAATTTCTTTCTCATGATGTTGTTTGTTTTCTGTCTCGGCTCGGGGACGGGTAGATACAACAAGAAAGTGGAGCCATCCATTCTGCCTAATCTCTGACCGTTGGGCTTGGACTCCCATTGATGTGCAATAGTAGATAAGGCTTATGATACAACTCCACTTGGAGTATTTCGTTTTGGGAACGAATACCAACCAAGTGAGCAATCACTTTCCTCTCATCCGACTATTGCTTCAGTGAAGTGTCCAAGTTCACGGTCAGCGGATTGAAGCGAAAATGCGCTTTCTCGGCAAACCTTTTCTGGCGGTTTGCGGGTGCAAAAGTACAACTTTTTTCCGATATGGCAAAAAAATGTTTTGTGGCGTGCCGTCGGCACGCTACTGAAAAAGAAGTCACCACCGGCAGGATTTCCTGTCGGTGGTGACTAGTAAAGAGGGTAAGGGGTAACCCCTTTTGTTCAGTCTTTCACCATCGCGACAATGGTGTCAATCATCTCTTTTGAGGGGGAGAATAACGGTTCGATAAGTCCTCGGGTGGCATCGAAAGAGCAGTTGTAATCGCTTTTCTCCCTCATTGTCTGTAACAGCGTGAAGGTGTCGGAATGAGACTCTTGAAGAATGCCTGTTTTGATGTACGACTGTCTAAAAAGCATCCCCGCACCATGATGCGTCCTTACTTCATGTTTGTCATGTATCAACAACGAACTGATGGCATGGAACGCCGCATAATAAAGTCGGTTGGCAGCAGCATCCCAATAGCCATGTTCCCTCATGACTTCTGCCTGTTCATAATTCACCAATGCTTTCTCTATTTCTCGATTGACTATGGTGCGGCGGTTTTCTTCACTTAGACTCATATCAATACGTGTTTTTCTCGAGAGACGTTGTCATAGAACGGGGTATAATAGTACCCCTTCCATTCTGGCTTTGAATAAACCTGGGGATTGATTTCGGCCCCAATATCCCATCCAAGTTCCCGAAGGGGTTTCTGGGTTAGATAATCGCCAAGGGTCAGGCTTTCTTTGTCTAACAGTATCAGCAGGTCGTAGTCGCTGTCGGGGCGGGCGTCGCCACGGGCACGGGAGCCGTAGAGCCACAAGGACGCCCCCTCGGGCAAGACCTTCTTGCCGAGCTCCGTGATGCGCTGTATGACCTGTGCCTGTTCCATTTCAATTTGCAAAAGTACAACTTTTTTCCGATATGGCAAGAAAAAATGTTTTGTGGCGTGCCTCCGGCACGCAGGATGGAAGGGGTCAGACGGCTAACCCCAGACTGCGCTGCGCTTGTCTGGGGTTAATGGGATTGAGCCTCTCCGAGGCTCGGGGAAGAGTGGAATACAAAAACTCCGACTAAAAAGTGTATCTCTGAGACAAAAACTCCGACTAAAAAGTGTATTGGAGACACAGAAAGTGCGACTACGATGAGAATCTCCTTCCAAGTGGCACTCGAGAAAAATAGGACAACTTTTCATTGACAATGAAAAGAAGTTTCCATTATCAATAAAAAGTCGTATATTTGCAGTCGAATTAAAGCCACACCTATGATTAGCAAAACAATACTTGAAGAAGTGATATTATGGCAATTAGGCTCATCCAACAAAGCCACATACCAAAGGGATGCCCTATCCAAAATAGACTTCACCGCAATAAATTTCGCCCATATCATATCTGGAATACGTCGTTGCGGTAAATCCACGTTGGTACAGCAGATAATGGAACAATATACTGACAGGTCTCTTTATCTCAACTTCGACACCCCGAATCTTTTTGGTTTTCAGATGAACGACTTTCGCGTGTTGGATGCTATTATTGCAGAAAGAAATCCCACATGGCTCTTCTTCGATGAAATTCAGGTTGTGACAGGATGGGAAGTGTATGTAAGAAGCAAACTGGAACAGGGGTACCATGTGATAGTCACGGGAAGCAATTCCTCCATGTTAAGCCGGGAACTGGGAACCCGATTGACAGGCAGGCATCTCAGCTACACGCTATTCCCATTTTCCTACCAAGAGTATCTTGGCTTTACCAATCAGATGAGCAATGCCGGTTCGTTGAATGAATACCTTTCTCATGGAGGTTTCCCCGAATATATTCAAACCAAGGAGCCTCGTATTCTCATAGACCTAATCAACGATATTCTTTATAGAGACATTTTAGTACGCTATAACATACGTGATGAGATTGCACTGAAGAGCCTCTTTGTATACTTGATGGGGAACATAGCAAACCGTGTGTCCGCCAACAAACTAACATCCGTCATTGGGGTAAAATCTCCTGTCACAGTCAGTGATTATTTCTCATACCTTGAAAACAGTTACCTGGTCAAGTTCCTGCCAAAATTCTCATATTCGTACAAGACGCAAGTGATGAACCCCAAAAAGGTTTACAGCATTGACTTAGGATTGCATCGTGTGTCCACTCCCTCCTTCTCGCAAGACCGAGGCCGTAAACTGGAGAACGAGGTCTTCCTGGAACTGATGCGTATGGGGTATGACCTATTCTATTATAACGAGAATCAACATGAATGCGATTTTGTGTTATGCCAAAACAATTCGCCAATAGAAGTAATTCAGGTCTGCGATACTCTTTCTCACGAAAACGAAGAGCGAGAAATCAGAGGACTAGTCGAAGCTATGGCCTATTTTCACAAAGAAAAGGGTACAATACTCACATTTGACCAAGAGGACTTGATGTTTGAAGGTGATAAAGAGATTCAGGTAATACCCATATGGAAATGGTTGAAGGCAAATCGGCAGTAGGGGAATATGATTACGTGGGGTTGACTATCTCATCGAGCTCCAGCCACTGGAGCTCTTTTTCGTCCAGGAGGGCGATGACTTCGCCGATGCGGTTGGAGGCTTCCTGAAGAGTTGAAAGTTGAGAGTTGAGAGTTGAAATTTGGGTGGGGTCGGACAGTATCAATTCCAGTTGCTGGCGCTCTTGGGTGAGGGCCTCAATTTCCTCGGAAAGGGCCTTGTATTCCTGCTGCTGCTTGTAGGTGGCCTTGGATGGCGTCGTTGACACACTCCTCCGGCCTCTGGCCACCTCCCCTAACTTAGGGGAGGAGTTAGTTACCTTCTGCGCAGCCTTGCGGGTGGCGAGATACTCGGTATAGTTGCTGTGGTAGTCCTTGATGCGGCCGTCACCTTCGAAGACGAAGATATGGTCGACGATATGGTCCATGAAGCTGCGGTCGTGGCTGACGATGACGAGGCAGCCCTTGTAGTCCTTGAGGAACTGCTCGAGAATCTCGAGGGTGTAGATGTCGAGGTCGTTGGTGGGCTCGTCAAGGATAAGGAAGTTAGGGTTCGCCATCAGCACCTTGAGAAGGTAGAGGCGGCGACGCTCGCCGCCGCTGAGGTTGGCGAAGTAGTTATACTGCGTAGTGTCGTCGAAGCCGAAATAGGTGAGGAACTGGTGGGCACTCATCTCCTTTCCGTTATCCAGCTCTATCTGCTCCGCCACGTCGCGGACAATGTCGATGACTCGCATGTCGTCGCGGGCAGTCATGCCCGCCTGGGTGTAGAAGCCGAACTGGATGGTCTGTCCCACAATGACACGGCCACTGTCGGGACGCAGCTGCTCGGTGAGGATGTTGAGGAAGGTCGACTTGCCCACGCCGTTGGGACCCACGATGCCTATCTTCTCCCCGCGCTTAAAGACATAGGAGAAATCTTCGATTAATGTTTGAGTGTGTAAATGTGAGAATGTGTTAGTGGCTGCCGCATCATTTTCACATTCACACATTCTCTCATTCCCACATTTATAACACACGTTGTACATCTCGAGAATCTTGCCGCCGATGCGCTCGGTCTTGACGGTGAGTTGCGGGCGGGTCTCGTCGAACTTGGTGTGAGCCTTGGCCTCCAGCTCGTAGAAGGCGTCAATGCGGGCCTGCGCCTTGGTGCCGCGGGCCTGGGGCATCCGCCGCATCCAGTCCAGCTCGGTGCGGTAGAGGCTCTTGGCCTTCTCCACCTCGATGCGCTCGTTGTACTGCCGCTCGGCCTTCTTGCGGACGTAGTAGTCGTAGTTGCCGCGGTAGTGATAGAGGCGACTGTTGTCTATCTCGAGGATATCCTGGCAGACATGGTCGAGGAAATAGCGGTCGTGCGTGACCATGAGAATGGCCAGGCGCTGGCGCGAGAGGAACTCCTCAAGCCACTCGATCATCTGTATGTCGAGGTGGTTGGTGGGTTCGTCGAGGAGTAGCAGGTTGGTGTCGTCGAGGAGGATGCGGCTGAGGGCTACCTTCTTCTGCTCGCCGCCACTGAGGCTGTTCATGGGCTGGTCGAGCTTGTCGTCGAGCTTCAGCCGGCTGAGAATCTCCTCGATGCGCTGCTCGAATACCCACTCGTCCTCGTGCTCGGGTTTCTGAGCGGCATAGACGAAGCTGCGCACCGTCTGTTGCGGCAGCAGGACCGGCTGCTGCGGCAGGTAGGCCATGCGGGCGTCACCGCTGAAGGTGACGCGGCCGGCGTCGGGGAGGGTCTTGTCGGTCAGGATGTTGAGGAGGGTCGACTTGCCGTAGCCATTGCGGGCGATGAGGGCCGTCTTCTGTCCGGCATTGATGCCGAAAGAGATGTCCTCGAAGAGGACCTTGTCGCCATACGACTTGGAGAGATGCTCAACGGTAAGTAACGCTTCAGCCATAGACTCCCTGTTCTTTTGCGCCCTTGTCGGCGATGACTTTGGCGGGGACGCCACCGAGGGTGACGTTGCTCCCAAACGACTTGTTGACCACCGCGCCGGCGCCCACTGCCACATTGTCGCCCAGAGTGATAGGGCCATAGAGCTTGGCTCCGGGACCGATATAGACATTGTCGCCCAAACGCGGGACACCGTTATAGTCGCCGATGCTGGTGGAAGGATGAATGCGACAGTTGCGGCCAACACGCACGTCGGGATGGACGACGATGGTGCCGTAGTGCACGATGCAGAGGCCGGGACCGAAGACATTCTTGGGAATGGTGAAGCCGAGGCGCGTCGCCAGCCGGTGGTTCACCACCTCCAGCAAGAGGCACGCCGCCCGCTTCAAGGGGTTGCGACCGGCGGTATTGTGCAGATACTCTATCCGACGCAGGCGCAGCTGGAAACGGAGGCAGTCCATCCAAAGCCAGTTGTAGAACCCCACCTTGTCGAGGCGGTAGGCACGAAGGTCCTGTGCAACGTATTCTCTGTATGTCTTCTTGTCAGTAATCATCAGTAGCCGTATTTCTGTCCCCAGTGGGCGCGGAGCTGGCGGCGGGTCTCCTCCTCGCGTGGGTTCTGGCCGGGTTCGTAGAACTTGGTGCCGCGCAGGGCGTCGGGGAGGAACTCCTGGTCGACGAAGTTGCCCTGGTAGTCGTGGGCGTACTTGTATCCGTCGCCGTAGCCCAGCTGCTTCATGAGCTTGGTGGGGGCGTTGCGGATGTGCAGGGGGACGGGGAGGTCGCCCGTCTGACGTACCGCCTGCTGGGCGTTGTTGAGGGCCATATATGTGCTGTTGCTCTTGACGGACGAGGCGAGGTAGACGGCGCACTGCGAGAGGGTGAGGCGGCATTCGGGGTAGCCTATCTGGGTGACAGCCTGGAAGCAGGCGTTGGCCAGGAGGAGGGCGTTGGGGTTGCTGTTGCCGATATCCTCGGAGGCGAAGATGAGCATGCGGCGGGCAATGAAGACGGGGTCCTCGCCGCCCTCAATCATGCGGGCCAGCCAGTAGACGGCGGCGTTGGGGTCGCTGCCTCGCATGGACTTGATGAATGCCGAGATGATGTCGTAGTGCATCTCGCCCAGCTTGTCGTAGAAGGCAAGGTTCTGCTGGATGACCTCGGTGACGTTGGCGTTGGCGAGGGTGATGCTGGTGCCGCCAGTGCGCCCAACCACCAGCTCGATGGCGTTGAGGAGCTTTCGGGCGTCGCCGCCCGAAATGCGGAAGAGCGCCTCGGTCTCCTTGACTTCGACGGTGATGCCTTGCGAGGCATAGTGTCGCACGGCACTGTCGATGAGCTGCTGCATTTCCTCCACGCCGAAAGCCTTGAGGACATAGACCTGGCAGCGTGAGAGGAGGGCGGGGATGACCTCGAAGGAGGGGTTCTCGGTGGTGGCGCCGATGAGGGTCACCACGCCGCGCTCGACAGCGCCGAGGAGGGAGTCCTGCTGACTCTTGCTGAAACGGTGGATTTCGTCGATGAAGAGGATGGCGCCCTCTTCCTTCTGAGCCTTGTCGATGACCTCGCGCACCTCCTTGACCCCGCTGCTGATGGCGCTGAGGGTGTAGAAGGGACGGCTGAGGGTCTTGCTGATGACGGAGGCGAGGGTGGTCTTGCCGATGCCGGGAGGTCCCCAGAAAATCATGGAGGGGATACGTCTGCTCTCGATGAGCGTCCGCAACACGGCGCCGGGCCCCACGAGGTGTTTCTGCCCGATGTAGTCGTCCAGCGTCTCGGGACGCAATATCTCCGCCAAAGGTCTCATACTATCAGCATCGCGTCGCCGTAGGTGGAGAACTTATACTTCTCGCGGATGGCGAGTTCGTAGGCTTTCATGATAAGTTCGGGACCGCCGAAAGTGCTGGCCATGATGAAATGGGAGGAGCGGGGATGGTGGAAGTTGGTGACCATCATGTCGGGCAGCGAGAAGTGGTAGGGCGGGAAGATGAAGCGGTTGGTCCAGCCGTCGTAGGCACTGATCTTGCCGGGGATGGTGACGGCGCTTTCGAGGGCGCGCATGGTGGTGGTGCCCACGACGCAGAGCTTCTTGCCGTCGGCCTTGGCCTTCATGATGGTGTCGCAGACGGACTGCGAGATGTGCATCTCCTCGGCATCCATGCGGTGCTTGGAGAGGTCCTCGACCTCGATCTCCTTGAAGTTGCCGATGCCGCAGTGAAGGGTCAGTTCCTGCCAGACGACATCCTTAATCTCCAGACGTTTCATCAGCTCGCGGCTGAAATGGAGACCCGCGACGGGAGCGGCCACGGCGCCTTCGACCTTGGCAAAGAGGGTCTGGTAGCGCTCGGCGTCGATATTCTCGATGTTGCGGAGGGCCTGGATTTCGTCGGGCAGCGGGGTGTGTCCGAGGCTGCGGATGTGCTTGACAAACTCTTCGTGGGTGCCGTCGAAGAGGAAACGGACGGTGCGGCCGCGGGAGGTGGTGTTGTCGACGACTTCGGCGACGAGGGACTCGTTGGGGCCGAAATAGAGTTTGTTGCCGATGCGGATTTTGCGGGCGGGGTCGACGACGACGTCCCACAGACGCATATCGCGGTTGAGTTCGCGCTGGAGGAAGACCGTGATTCTGGCGCCGGTCTTCTCCTTCTCGCCATAGAGGAGGGCGGGGAAGACTTTTGTGTTGTTGGCCAGGACCACGTCGCCCGGATTGACGAACTCGATAAAGTCCTTGAAGATACGGTGTTCAAACTCGCCGCTGTCGCGGTGGACGACCAGCATGCGGCATTCGTCGCGTTGTTTGGAGGGTTTCTCGGCGACGAGTTCCCTGGGGTAGGTGAAATTGAAATAGGATAATTTTGTGTCCACGTTATTATTGCTTGTGAATATTGTTGCTTGAGGGGATTTTGTTGTGTCTGCCAGTGATGGATTGCGTCAATTCGGCTGCAAAGATACGAAATTCGGGAGGCGATGTCAAGTTTTTTAACTTTTGGAGGGAAAAATAGTTTGCAAGGGCTTAAGGTCTAAGGCACTTGGAAATGGACGATTTTAACATACGGACTGCTTTTCTTGGGGTGGACCGGCCACGACATGAAGGAGGTCGGAGGGGTTCAGGTATTGGCGGGCGACGCGGAGGATGTCGGAGGGAGTGGTTGTCTCCAGGGCGTCGAGGAAGTAGTCGAAGAAACGGCTGTCGAGGGCGGTGGTGGCCAGCTGGCGGTGGCGTTCGGCAAGCTCGAAGATGCCGTCGATGGAACGGAGATGGTCGCCGCGGAGGTAGTTGCATACGCGGTGGAGTTCGTCGGGGGAGACGCGTTCGTCGCAGAGGCGGCGGATCTCGGCGTCGACCTGTACGAGAGAGTCGGCGGCGGCATCGGGAGCCACGTCGGCGGTGATGTAAAAGACGATGCAGCCGCGGAGGATCTGGATGCGGCTGTTGATGCCGTAGGTGTAGCCTTTGTCCTCGCGGAGGTTGCTCATGAGGCGGGATCCGAAATAGCCGCCAAGCAGAGTGTTGAGGATCATGAATCTGTAGCAGTCGGGGTCGTCCCAGCGGAATGGGAGGATGCGGCCGACGCGGAGGGAGGCCTGGGTGGCGGAGGGGAGGGTGACGGCCATGGGGGCCGCAGGGATCGGGGCTAGGCTGTCCGATGGCGGCAGGGGCGGTTGGGCGGGAGTGGCGCTGCTGCAGAGGGGCAGGGAGTCGTTGACGAGGGCGACGAGGGCGTCGTCGACATTGCCGGCAAGGGTGATTTGGGCCTCGGGGAGGCGGTAGCGGTCTCGCCAGAAGGCAGTGACCGTGTCGGGGGTGAGACGGTCGACATCCTCGGGCGTGGCGTAGACGCCGAGGGGATGACGGGGTCCGAAGAGGGTCTGATACCAAAGGTTGCGTGCCACGAGGGAGGTCTTGCGGGCATTCTCTTCCAGCTGCTGGCGGCGCTTGCTGACGTAGGCATCGAAGAGGCTGGGGGTGAGCAGGGGCTGCTCGACAATCTCACGCACGAGGGGAAGGAGTTCCCCGGCATAGCGGCGCAGAAAGTAGAAGGAGAGGCAGGAAGTGGAGGTGTCGGCCGAGCGTTCGAGGATGATGCCACGGAAGTCGAGGAAGTCTGCCACGTCGGCGGCCGACCGTCTGGCAGTGGCCTCGCCGATGAGGCGTTCAGCGGCATGGGCCACAGAAGGCTGCGGCTGGTAGCGGCTGCCGGCCTCGAAGGTGAGGTCGAGTTTGACGAGGGGGGTGGAGGTGTTGGGAAAGGTCATGGGGGGAATCAGAAGGTGGCGGTGAGTTTGACGTTGAGCTGACGTGCGGTCAGGTAGTTGGGGACGGCGTGGTAGATGGCGGTGTAGTCGGCGACCCAGATGAAGGAGACGACGTTGCGGTAGTTGAAGAGGTTGAAGACCTCGACGCCGAGGGAGAGGTCGGTGAAGAGTCGTCCAATGGCGGAGCGCCGGATGGCGTCGAAGCGTGTGAGCTGGACGGTGTTGCCCCAGTCGACACGGAAGTAGGGGGGCAGCTGGAACTGGTTGGTGAGGTCTTTCTGGTAGGGATATGTCACGGGGAGGCGTGAGCCGTAGACGAGGTTGAGGCTCATGCGCCACCAGGGGAAGGTGGGTATGTAGTCCTGAAGGAAGAGTTTGATGCTGAAGCGTTGGTCGGTGGGTCGACGGATCCAACCGTAGCCTTGGTTCTCCTGTGTCTGCATGAGGGAGAGAGAGAGCCAAGACTGGAGGCCGGGGACGAAGTCGCCGGTGGCGCGAAGGCTGAGGCCGGCAACATAGCCGACAGCATCCTGATCGGGGTTGTAGCGGATGCGGAGGTTGTCGATGGTGTAGGGTACGAGATGGGTGATGTACTTATAGTAGATGTCGGCGGTGAATTTAATGGGGATGGAGGCGATGTGGAGATTCCAGTCGAGGGCTGCGGCGGCCTGGTAGGAGCACTGGGGCGGGAGGCCGGCGAGGAGGGAGCCGTCGGGGCGGCGCATTTCGCGGTAGAGGTAGGGCTGCTGGTAGATGCCGGCGGCCAGACGGTAGAGGATATCGTTCTGGATATTGGGCTTATAGCTCAGCGAGAGGCGTGGGGATGCGAAGAGGGTCGGGGTCGAAGTGGAGGGAGGCTGCGGTATTGTAGGAGGTGCCGTAGGCCTGACAGCGTACGCCTGCCACGAGACGCCACTGTGCGAGGCGGCGCGACTCCCAAGCCACCTCGCGCTGGGCGTAGGCTGTGGCGCGGAGGGTGAGGATGCCGTTGTCGGCAGAGGCGAAGCGCTGCAGGAGAGGGTTGTAGGGGATGGTGTCGTCGAGCCCGGGGACGGGGTGCTGGGTGGGGAACGCGTAGCCTGCGCTGTCGACCCATTTCCATTCGCGCAGCCTGTCGTGGACCTGCTCGGCCTGGGCTTTGAGTCCGAGGGTCCAGAGCCCCAGGGGGGCGTCGTGGGAGAAGCGCAGTTCGGTGGAGTAGATGCCCAGCCGGAGGTAGTTGCGGGCGTGCTCGAGGAAGGTGCCCACGCCGCGGTCGAAGCGGTTGGTGTCGCCGGTCTCGCCGAGGCCCACTTCGTAGAGGAAGTACTGGCTCTGGATGTCGTAGAGCTCCTGCTCGCGGTTGAGGTGGGCCGAGGTGGTCCAGCGGAGGCGGTATTTTGTGATTCCTGACTCGGGCGCGACGGGGTGCCAGTCGAGGGTGAAGGCCGCGAGGAGAGTGTTGTAGCGGTCGGTTTCGGCGCCATCGAAATAGATGTTGAGGAGCAGCGACTCGTTGAAGCTTCCAAAAGAGACAGTGCTGCTCTCGGGGACGAGGCCGTAGATGTTGCGCGTCCAGATGGTGAGGAGGGAGAGGTCGAGGTTGTCGTTCACCTTGTAGCCCAGCACACCCTGGAGGTCGGTGTAGGAGGTTGTATAGGCCCCCTGGGTGGCCATGCTGTTGAAGAGGTAGCGGTTATTGTGGAGGCGGAAGCCCAGGCTGTACGAGAGCCTGTCGCCCACCCTGCCCTGGGCGGAGGCGCTGCCGCCGAGGAGGGAGGCCGAAAGGCGGAAACGGCGTTCGACGGGACGGGAGTAGAAGATGTCGAGCGCCGAGGAGAGTTTGTCGCCGTAGGTCGCGTCGAAGCCGCCAGGGGAGAACATGAGGTGGTCGACCATGTCGGGGTTGATGATGCTCATGCCTTCCTGCTGTCCGCTGCGCACCAGCTGGGGGCGATAGATTTCGACACCGTTGATATAGACGAGGTTCTCGTCGAACGAACCGCCGCGCACGGAGTACTGGGAGGAGAGCTCGTTGTTGGACGACACGTCGGGGAGGGTCTTGACGAGCGACTCGACCCCCTGCTGGGGTCCGAGGGTGTTTTCGAGCCTTTCGACGTCGATTTGCATGAAAGTCGAGGTGCGGATGCGTTCGTCCTTGACCTGCACCTCCTCGAGGGTTGTCGAAGCCGGCGTGAGTTCGCAGTCGAGCACCAGCACCTGGCCACCGCGCACACACACGCGGAACTCCCTCGGCTGATAGCCCACCGAGGAGAAGCGGAGGGTGACAGAGTCGGCCTCGCGGAGCTGGAGACGATAGCGTCCACGGGCGTCGGTGACCGTTCCCGAGGTCGTGCTGCCGAGGACTCCGATGTTTACAAACTCGACAGGGGCACCATCGGGCGTGCGCACTTCACCCCGCACAACTCCCTGGGCTTGAATGCTTACAGAGGTCAGCAGAAGGACGAGCAGAGTTATAATCCTTGTCTTGTTCATTAAAAAATCACCTTTAACAACGCGGGAATGAAAAATAAATTGTATTTTTGCAAAATCTTTTTATCCGACACCTACGCATTCTAACACCCGGAAAACATATGAAATTGAAGACTCTCATCCTCGCAATCGCCCTTCTCGGCACCGTTGCCGCGGGGGCGCAGAACACCATTGACAGCCAGGGCCGCCGCCAGGGGCCGTGGGTGAAGACCGACAAGCAGGGCGCCAAGATGTATGAAGGCACCTTCGTCGACGGCCTTGAGACAGGCACCTTCACCTACTATTATGCCGACGGCACGGTGCGGATACGCAACACCTACACGGTGCCCGGCAAAGTGTGCAGCCACGAGGTGTACGACCCCAAGGGGCGCCTGCTGGCCAAAGGCGAATACTACCAGAAGAACCGCAACGGACGCTGGGAGTTCTACAACGAGAAGGGCCGTCTGGTGAAAATCACCAACTACCGCATGGGTGTGCGCCATGGGATGCAGGCCACCTTCACCGCCTCGGGCGACACGGCCGAGGTGTGCAACTGGGACGACAACCACCGCCATGGCCGCTGGTGGAAACGCATCGGCAAGAATGGGTACGTCACCGTGCACTACAACCACGGCGCCCTTGAGGGCAAGATGGTTGAATACGACAACAGCGGCGCTCTCGTGCGAGACGGGTTCTACCAGAACGGCGACCGCAACGGACACTTCCACCGCTACGAAGGCGGGCAGACCGTCGTCGACGAGGTCTGGAAGAGAGGCGATATGACCGACCGCTTTGTGCGCATCCTGACCCCCGAGCCCGAGATGGTCTCGATCTACGACATACTCTATATGGTGCCCCAAGGCAAGAAGAAGGTCATCATCTACCTCGAGAACGGCAACAAGATGACCGACTACGAGGGGAACGAGGACCTCTACCGGCACATCGGAAACGGGCGTTTCTCGCTTGTCAACCAAGAGGCGCGCATCATGGTGGCCACGGACCACATCATGGGCATCACCTTCGACGACGAGGGCCGCGAGACCCTCAAACTCGACCCCCGACCGGACTTCAGCATCTTCCCCGACGAAGACTGCAAGAAAATGCTGCACAGCCTGCAACTGCAGAAACGCACGATGGAGGACGGCGGCGTCTTCGACTTTGAGCGATGAGGATTGCCGCGCACACCCTGGGGTGCAAACTCAACTTTGCAGAGACCAGCCACCTCCTGCGCCGCATGGAACGGGAGGGCTATGAGGTTGTGGACTTCGGCGAGGAGGCCGACGTGTATGTCGTCAACACCTGCACGGTCACTTCGGTAGCCGAGAAGAAATGCCGCACGGCCATCCGGCAGGCCGTCCGCGCCAACCCGCAGGCCGTGGTGGCCGTCGTCGGGTGCTTCGCCCAGCGTGCCGCCGAAGCCATCGCCGCCACCGGCACCCGCGAAGTGGTCCTCACAGGCGTCAACACAGGCACCTTCGGGCTGCACCACGGCGAGCGGTTCATCGACCTCCTCCGGGGA
>CAJOIV010000003.1 GCA_905234665.1 uncultured Bacteroidales bacterium
AGGTGTGCGTGTTGGTAGTCACCGTGACGGTGTCGTAGTCCTGGCCGTCGGTGCAGACCACGCGGTAGCCCATGGCGCCCGTCACTGCTGTCCAGCTCAGGGTCACGCTGTTGAAGGTCACGTCGCTCGAGGCGAGGCCCGTGACAGACTCGCAGGTCGCGGCGGTGAACTGCACCGTGTCGCCCCATTCGCCCTCGATGTTGGAGGCGTCGCCGCAGAGGGCGCGGATGGTGGCGTTGTAGGTCACGCCGGCCGTGAAGCCGCTGACCGTGGCGGGGATGCTGGGGACGCTGTAGAGGGAATCCCAGGTGCTGTTCCACACGAAGATCTCCCAGGCCGTCTCGTTGCCGGCAGGCAGCCAGGCGAAGGTGGCCGTGGCGTTGGTCGTGCCAATCACGCCGAAGGTGTCGGGTGCCAGGCAAGGCAGGCTGTCGGTGGTGAAGGTCGTGGTGACCCAGTCGGAGTAGCCGAGGGTGTCAGCCGTGCAGTCCTGACGCACACGCAGCTGGTACGGCGTGGCGGGCTGCAGGCCGGTGAAGGTGTAGGTCGTGGCGGTGACAGGAATCTCAACACCCCAGTCGGTGGCCGAGACAGGCTTGATGGCAACTTCGTAGTCCGTGCCGTTGCCGGTCCATGTCATCGTCGCGCTCTGGTAGGTACCCGTCGTCGAGGTGATGACAGGCGGACGGCAAGTGGCAGCGCCGCCGCAGGAATAGAAGCGGAGGTCGCCGACATAGCTGCCCGAGCCGGAAGAACTGGCGCTGGGGCTGGTGATGCTGATGGGACCGCTGTCCTGATACATGTACCGGGTGTGGATGCCGGTGGTGTTGTGGACCTGGAAGGAGGCACCAGAACTCCAGCTACCGTGGTCACGCTTCATGGCGAAGAGCACGTTGCTGTGGCCGTCCCAGGTGAAGTTGCTGTCGAAGCTGTGCAGCTGCCAGTCAGCCGTGGTGTAGTTCATGTTGCGGTCATCGACGACCTTCACGAAGCGGTGCGTCGTCGTGTCGGGCAATATCATGCTGCTGAGGCTGGTCTCCGGCACATTGGCCATGTAGATGGTGATGTGGGTAAAGTAGTTACCCGTACTGCTCGTGGAGGGCTTGAAGGCGAAGGCGCTGATGTCGCCCTGGATGTCGGCGAACTGCGCCGAGTCGATGAGGGTCTGGACGTAGGTGTAGTTGTAGGTGCTGTAGCCCATGGGAGCGTAGCTGCTGGTGCTGGTGCTCATGGTGCTGTCCCAGCTCTCGACGATGATGGCGTTCTCGCACATGGCGGTCATCAGCGTGGTGGGACCTGCCCAGGTGCCGGTGTCGGTAGCAGAGCAGATGGGACGCACGTAGATGTCATAGTTGGTCAACGTGTCGAGGCCAGTGATGGTGGTGGGGTGCGAGGTGACAATCACGCGGGTTGCGGCAGAGCTTCCGAAGGTGTGGCCCTGGAGGCCATACTCAATCTCCCATGCCGTAGCCGTGGACTGGTCGGTCCAGTCGACATCGATCGATGAGGTGGAGGCACCCGTAGAGGTGATGCCCAGCACCGGTGCGCAGGTGGGGATGTAGGTGACCTCGATGTTGTCGAGGTAGTGGTAGCTGTAGTAGGTGGAGGTGGAGGTGGTGTAGTAGTTGCGGAAGGCGATGATGCGGCTGTTGCCCGTGTAGGTGCTGAGGTAGACGGTGGTCTGCACGTGCGTGCTGCTGGCCGACGGGGTGACATCCTGGATGGGCACGAAGGTGTTGCCTTCCATCACGCCGATCTCAAGACCGTAGTAGGCGGAGGTGGTGTAGTTCCAGAAGGAGATCTGCAGGCTGTCGAGAGGCACGCTCATCGGCGGCAGCATGAAGTAGCCGACACCATAGAGCTTCAGCGAGTAGTTGCCACTGTGTGCGTAGGTCGACGAGCTGTAGACCTGGGGCAGGTAGCTGCCGGTCTGGTAGGAGGAGGTACCCGTCATGATGTAGTTCCAGCAGGGGACATAGGAACCGGTGGGAAGGGCGTCGAAGTTCTCGGTGTAGGGCACCGCGACGGCCACACAGGGCGTGTGGTAGTTCTGGGTGTAGTACATGCTGGTGTCGCCAGCGCCGCAGATGGCACGGATGGTCACTGTGTAGTCGCTGTTGGGGGTGAGACCCGAGAAGGTGTGGGCGGGCGTGTAGACAATCACCGAAGTGGTGTCAATCGTGACTTCCCATTCCATCTCGCTGCCACCGGCCGTCCAGGTGAGGATGATACTGTCGGAGGTGACACCGGCAGAGACGTTCTGAACCGGGGGGCAGGTGTTGCGCTGCAGGCTGACATTGTCGATGGCTCCCGGAGGCATGGTGCCCACGGAACCGTCGTTGTGCCAGAAGAAGACCATCCTGTAGATGCCCGGCGTGGTGATACGGAAAGTACCCATATTGTTCTGCCAAGTAGAATAAACATTCATTCTGCTGGAGTTGGAGAGGTCGACAATGGCGCCGGGGACGGGAGTGCCGTCAGCCTGTGCGAAGGTGGCATCGCCAGCCGTCGGGGTGAAGGTGGCGGGCATGAGGGCGGCACGCATATAGTCGCAGCAGCTCTCGCCGTAGGCCAGCCAGTCGTAGGAGTAGGAATACTCGCCCGTGTCGGTGAGGTTGAAGTCACGATAGGCATAGACGTTGCTGGTCGCAGTGATGGTGTAGGAGTGCGTCGTGCCGAGGTCGTTGGAGATGTAGAGGGCGTGGGTACCGCCGTTGTTGGTGGCTGTGCCGACATACCAGGCATTGGTCTGCTCGCCGTTGATGAGATCCCAGCCATTGAGGCCCGTGCCTTCAAAGTTGCAGAAGTACGGCACCGTGGCGGGCAGTCCGGCGAGGGTGGTGAAACGGGTGCTGATGGCCATGCCGGTGTCGCCGGTGCAGATGCTGCTGACGCTGACATAGTAGGTCGTGCCCGTGTCAAGGCCGCTCAGGATGACCGTCGAGTCGGTGGTGACGAATGAGTTGGCGGCATTGCCGGGGGTGAAGAGCACCGTGTCGTACTCGACAAAGAAGTCGGTATGGTCCTCAGATGTGTTCCAGCTGATGGTGGCAGAATCCACGCGGAGGTCGCTAACTGCCAAGTTGGTGACGGTGGGGCAGATGTTCTGCACCAGGGTGACATTGTCGACAGCGGCAGGAGGATTGGTACCACTCGAAGCATCGTCGCCCCAGGCGAAGACCAGTTTGTAGACGCCGTCCTGCGGGACCTGGAAGGTGCCGGAGTAGTGTGTCCAGGTACCCTGGTCGACCCAGGCGTAGCTGATGGTGTAGTCGCTCAATTCGATGCAGCCCGAGGGGAGCGTCGACTCGGCGAAGTCATAGCTGTCGGTGGTGTAGCCGTCGGGGGCGACACCGGGAGTCAGCGTCAGACCCGTGGGAGCCACGAAGGGACGGAAGAAGTCGTAGGCATAGTCATCTTCCTCTCCCTCACCGGCGCAATGCCAGTCGAAGCTGAGGCCATACTCACCTGCGCTGAGGCGGAAGGTGCGGTAGGCGTAGGTGATGGACGCTGTGTTCATATTGTAGGTGTGGGTGGTGCCACCGTCGCTGCTGATGTAGAGCGACGCGCTGTCGGACGTGCCGGCATAGTCAGCACCGCCGACGCACCACTTGTTGGCCTGGTTGCCGTTGACGAGATCCCAAGCCATGCCGGACTCACCTGCGAAGTCGCAGAAGTAAGGCGGATAGGCGGGACCGGCTGCCAGCGTGCGGACTTCGGCATGGCGATAGTAGACATCGCCGTTACAGTCGGGATAGACATATATATGGTAGGTGGTGCCGCTGTCGAGACCCGACAAGGTGTAGAAGGTGTCGGTGACCATGATCGCGGTGACAAGGCCGGTGCCGGGGGCGAAGGGCACTGTGTCGTACTCGACATACCAGGCACTGTTGCTGCTGGTGTCCTCCCAGGCAATGGTGATGGTGTCGAGGGTGACCACGGTGGCGTGGAGATTCTCGACGCGCGGGCAGAGCGGGATGAGGTCGAGGCTGATGTCGTCCATGTAGGCAGTCCACGTGCTGCTGGGACGGAATGCGCGGATAGCCACATACTGGCCATAACCCGTGTAACTGTTGAGGGGAACAATGTGCTCGGTCCAGGTGGTGTTGCCATTGACGTTGATGGTACCAATGGGATGGAATGCCGTGTCGGTGTTGCTCTCCATCACACCCACCTGGAAGACGGGATTGTAGCTCGTGCTGCTCGAACGCACCCAGAAGCTCAGCTGGAGGGTGTTGAGCGGCAGTGCCAGCGTGTCAATCGGCGGGAGGATGATATAGTAGTAGTCACCGTAGGTGCCTGTGGTGGTGGTGGCATACCAGTAGAGGCCATTGCCGCCGCCAGCAGTGTGGTTGTAGGTGCTGCTGTTGCTCACATAGGGGTAGCCGCTGTAGCTGGTGCCGTTGTTGAGGTGGCCCCAGCAGGGGATGAAGGGCGAGTTGGTCGAGCTGCTGCCCGTGACTTGGTTCTCGAAGTCCTCAAAGAAGGGCATCGAGTCAATCACGCCGCAGGCGGTACGGAACTGGTACTGGAACGACCAGTTGGCGGTGTCGTCCGAACAGATGCCGCGCACATAGACGTCATAGGGCGTGTTGAGCGAAAGGCCCGTGATGGCGACGCTGTCGTCCATAATGCCCGAGACAATGGTGCCGCTACCCATATTGAAGCCCGCGGGACCGTATTGCACCTCATACTCGAGGGCGTCGTTATTCGATGTCCAGGCAATGGTGGCACTGTTCTGGGTGATGTTGTCGGCATGGACATTGGTGATACGCGGGCAGTTGGGAGCATGCTCGATGCTGATGTCGTCGACGTAGGCATACCACGAACTGCTCGGGCGGTTGGCGCGGAGGGCGATGTACTCGCCGTTGCCGGTGTAGCTGCTCAGGACCACCTCATAGGGATGGAAGTTGGTGTTGGTATTGTCGATGTTGACCGTACCCACACTCTGGAAGGTGGTGACATCCTCGGGATCGGTCAGCACACCCACCTCGAAGACCGGGGCGTAGCTGGTGCTGCTGGGCTTGGCCCAGAAGGTCATCTGCAGCGTGTTGACGGGGTTGACAGTGCCGTCCACTCTCGGCATGACGACAATCTGGTAGTCGCCGTAGGTGACGGTGGTGGTGGTGTTATACCAGTAGAGACCCTGGCTGCCGCCGGGAGTGTGGTTGTAGGTGGTGGAGTTGCTCACATAAGGATAGTAGCCATAAGTGGAGCCGTTGTTGAGGCGGTACATGCAGGAGGGGAATTCTGCATTCGAGCCTGTGGGGAGTCCCTCGAAGGTCTGCGTGTAGGGGATTGAGACGGGGGCGCAGGGGGTCTTCACCGTGATGATGGAGGCCATGTCGGTGTCGCTGCAGTTGGCGGTGATGCGGACCTGGTAGGTGGTGTTGGCATTGAGGCCGGTGAAGGTGTAGCTCATCGTGCTCTCGTTGCTCTCGTAGGTCCAGCTGCCGGAGGTACCCTGGCGGTACTCGACATCCCACGAGGACTCGTCGGCGCCGGCAGCCCAGCTGACGGAAATCGAGCTCTCCGAAGTGGAGTCGACCACCACTAACGGAGCTGCGCAGGTGCCATACTGGGCGCAGCCGTCGGTGACGAAGGAGATACTGGGCAGGTAGGTGCTGGTAGAACCGGTGTTGCCCTGCGAGGTGCAGCTGCTGGCGGTGAAGGGGTTGCTGTCCATATATCTGTAGACAGAGGCGCCCGTGCGGCCGGAATTGGTGCTGTAACCATAGAAACCCGAAGAGGACTGGCTGCTGCCCGACTGGTTCATGAAGGTGGAGAGGATGATGTTGCTGGTGCCGTCCCACACGAAGGGCGTGGTGAAGGTGTAGTCAATCCAGCCACTCGTGCCCGAGGTCGAGCGGACCGTGGGGCCGTAGCAAAGCGTCATCGTCGTGGGCAAGACCATGCTGCTCGCCGAAGAGAAGGATGACAGGGTAGTGTTGCCCATGTAGATGGAGAACTCCTTGCTGTAGGAACCTCCCGAGGAGTAGCCCAGACGGACACCCTTGATGCGGCCGGCGCTGACGCCTGCGGCGCGGAGTTCTTCGGCGGTATAGATGGCCTGGCAGAAGGTGTTACCCCAACCGCTGTTGACAAAGATACCGTTGGTCTGTGCCGTGCCATTGGAGAATTCTCTTGTCACCGAGGTGGTGAGGTCGGGCACCAGACAGGCAGGTCCTACCGTGGTGAAGGTCACGGGGCTGCTCCAGGTGCCATAGCCGTCGGCGCCGCAGTCGGCGCGCACCACCATCGAGTACCCGGTGGAGTGGGTGAGGCCGGTGATGAAGAGACGGTTTTCGGTGGAGGTGAAGCTGAGGGCCGTCGAGCCGGGAGTGGTGGGCGTGACCTCAATCTCATAGTGGGTGGGGACACCCGCGATGCCCGCCTGGGGAGTCCAGGAGACAAGGGCACCCGTGGTACCTACCTGGTTAACAGAGATATTGGCGATGGGAGGACAGAGGGGAGCCTGCTCGAGGGTGAAGTCGTCGACGTAGGCATACCATCCGCCGCGCTGGCCGCGGAGGGCCACATACTCGCCAGTACCGGTGTAGCTGGACAGGCCGGTGGTGTATTCCTCCCACTGGGCGCTGTTGCCCACACTGATGGTGCCCACCTGCTGGAAGGTGGTGGCGTCGTTGGGGTCGGTCAGCACACCCACCGTGAAGATGGGGCTGTAGGAGCTGCTGGTGGCTCTGGCCCAGACCTTGAGCTGGAGGTCGCGGATGGGATAGATGTTGGTGTCGACACCGGGCAGGACGACAATCTGGTAGTCGCCGTAGGTGCCGGTGGTGCTGCTGGCATACCAGTAGAGGCCGCGGCTGCCGGTGTGTGCCGTGCTGGTGATGTAGGGATAGCCGAAATACTGGGTGCCGTTGTTGAGGTGGTGCCAGCAGGGAATGAAGGGATGCTGATCGCTGGAGGTGGTGTTCAGACCCTCGAAACCATAGGTGTAGGGCAGGGTGCTCAGAGCGGCGCACTCCGTACGGAAATTGAACATGTCGACAGGTGCCGTACCCGAGCATTCGGGCGAGACATAGACCGTATATTCGGTGTTGGGCATCAGGCCGGTGACGGTGTGCGGCAGGGAATAGACATATTCCATGGTGCCGTTGCCGCGGATGAAGCCCTGGGGACCGTATTCAATCTCCCAGTAGGAGGCGGTGCCGTTCTCCGTCCAGTTGAGGGTGGCGTCGGTGGTGGTGATATTCGTGGCGGTCATGTTGGTGACATCGGGGCAGTCGGGGATGGCCTCGACGGTGATGTCGTCCATGTACATGTACCATAACGAGGAGGGACGCAGGGCTCCGATAGCGATATAGTCGCCACTGCCCGTGAAGCTGGAGAAGTCGACAGTGAACTCAGACCAGGCAGTGCTGCTGCCGGGGTTGATGGCGATGTTGGCATCCACCGGCTGGAAGGTGGTGACGTCGGTGGGGTCGGTCATCACACCCACGCGCACGATGGGATGGTACGAAGTGCTGGAAGCCTTGGCCCAGAACTTGACGCGGATGCCGTTGGCGGGGTTGACGGTGGTGTCTAACGGCGGAAGGACGATGTAGTAGTAGTCGCCATAGGTGCCGGTGGTGGTGCTGCCATACCAGTAGAGGCCCTTGGTGCCGCCAGAGGTGTGGTTGTAGGAAGTGGTGCTGGAGATGTAGGGATAGCCCGGGTAGCTGGTACCGTTGTTGAGGTGGTGCCAGCAGTTGATGAAGGCGGTGCCGGAGCTGCTGGTGGTGGCACGGCTCTCGAAGTTCTCGGTGAAGGGCAGCGTGAGGGTGCCGCAGAGCGTCGTGACGCGACGGCCGAAGGACCAGGCGCCGGTGTCGCCGCTGCAGATACCGCGGACATAGATGTCCAGGTCGCTGCTGGAGGTCAGGCCCGTGAGGGCATAGGTGGTGTCGAGGATGCCGTTGGTGATGTTGCCGAGGTTCGGCTGGATGCCGGCGGGGCCCCAGGAGACCTCATACTCGTCAGCTCCGGTGCTGCCCCAAGTGAGGTCGACCGAGTTGGCGGTGACGTTGGCAGTGACAACATTGCCGACACGGTGGCAGTCGGAGAGGCGCTCCACCGCGAGGTCGTCGAGGTAAGGATAGCTGTAGACGCCGTTGGGCGACATGATGGCGATGCGGCGGCCTGTGCCGGTGTAGTTGGCCAAGGAAATCTCGAAGCCTTCCCACAGGCTCAGCTGGGTGGGAGTGGCTGTGCCCACAAGCTCGAAGGTGGCGGGATCCTCGGGATCGGTCATCACGCCCACCTGGATGGCATGGGTGTAGGAGGTGTTGGTCCTATAGAGATAGAAGGAGACCACCGTGCTGTCGATGGGCAGGTTGAACTCCGGCAGCACCATGTAGCTGTAGGTACTGCTGGTGGAGTACATGTACAACGAGCGGCCGCTGGCCGTGCTGCTATGGTTGTAGCTGGTCTGTGCGTAGGGATAGTTGGTGCTGTAGTTGGTCTTCTTGTACCAGCAGACAGGGAACGGGTCGCTGCCGCTGGTGGGGAAGGTCTCGAAGTTCTCGTAGTAGGGAACGTCGACGGGGAGACAGGGAGTGGTCAGGGTGATGGAGTTGGAGCGATACTCAGTGCCGCAGTCTGTGCTGACGCGGAACTCGTAGTTCGTGGCGGGGTTGAGGTTGGTGAAGTTGTAGGAGGTGGTGGTCACCGTGCCTTCGTTCACCCAGGCACCCGTGCCCTGGCGGTAGGAGACTTCCCAGGAGGTCTCGTCGTTGCCGGGCAGCCAGCTGACGTAGACGTCGGTGGCGGTGGCGGAGTCGAGGAAGACGGTGGGGGCACCACAGGTGGCATACTGCAGACAGCCGAAGGTGTGCAGCTTCATGTTGGTACGGTAGCTGACACTCGAACCGCCAGAGACGGAAGAGAGATCATACGGGCTACTGTCGTTATTGATATAACGGCCCATGGCTGCGGAAGTGCCGTGGTGGTTCCAGACATAGCTGCTACCCATATAGGAGCCCGAGTTGTCGTGCACCACAATCAGCAGGTTGCTGGTGCCGTCATACTGGAAGTTGTTGGTGAAGGTGAAGGAGGTCCATCCGTTATTGCTCGTCTGGCCATTGAGGTTGCCCGTATAGACCATCTGGAAGGTCGAGGCGTTATAAGGCACGAAGGCCGAACTGAGGTCGCTGACCGAGACATTGGCCAGATAGATGGTGCAGTTGGTCTTGTCAGTCACTGCCGAAGTATAGCCATATTGGAACTCGATGCCGCTGATGGTGGTGGGACCGTCCAGCTCGGAAGCGAGAATCAGCTGCTGGGTGTAGGTGTAGTTGTAGAAATTATTGACAGGCATGTAGTAGTCGGTGCCGGCCGTGCCTTGGTTGAAGGTGAGCGTGGCGGTCTGGGTGGGATCGGGGGTCTCGCAGCCAAGGCTGTTGGTGGTGAAGTCGAGGGTGTCGCTCCAGGGGCTGTAGCCGTCGGCCATGCAGTTGCTGCGGATGATGACATGATAGGTGCTGCCCGGGGTGAGACCGGTGACGACGAGGCGCTGCTCATAGGCCGTGAGGCTCTGGGAAGTCTCGGTGGAGTCTTCGGGGATAATCTCTACCTCAAACTCCTCGGCGGTGCCGGCGAGGCCCTGGCGGACAGTCCACTCGAGGATGGCGCCAGTGGTGGCCGTTGTGGTGGCCTCGAAGGTGAGGATGTCGGGGCAGAGAGGTGCCTCACGCAACTGGATGTCGTCGACGTAGGCATACCAGCTGGCGGTGTTGCGCAGGGCGCGGATGGCCACATGCTTGCCATAGCCGGTGTAGTTGGCAAAGGCGGCCGAATATTCAGCCCACTGCGTGCTGTTGCCCACGTTGATGGTGCTCACGTGCGTGAAGGTGGAGACATCGTAGGGGTCGTCCATCACACCCACCTCGAAGACGGGGCTGTAGCTCGTGCTGCTGGCCTTGGCCCAGAAGAGGAGCTCGAGGGCCTGGACATTGAAGACATTGGAATCGACCGCGGGCAGGACGACGTACTGGTAGTCGCCGTAGGTGCCGGTGGTGGTGGTGTTGTACCAATAGAGACCCTTGCTGCCGCCCGCGGTGTGGTTGTAGCTGCTGCCGCCCACATAGGGGTAGCCGAAATAGGTCGTTCCGTTGTTCAGACGGGTGAGGCAGGGGGCGAAACGGGGGTCGGTGTTGCTGCTGGTGGCCACGGCATCCTCGAAGTCGAAGACCACGGGGAGTGAGTCGAGGGGGGCGCACTGGGTGGTCACGGCAATGGAGACATCCATGGTGGTGTCGCCGCTGGTGCAGATGGAGGATACATATAATGTATACGCGCGCCCGGGATCAAGCATAAGGTAGGTGATGGTGGTGTCGTAGACCTCCTGCACATCGTAGGTGCCGCCGACAGTGTCGAGACGCACCAGATAGGAGCCTGCGTTGGCATCGCCCGTCCAAGTGGCGGTGAACTCCTCGTGGGTCACGCCATGGGCCGCGAGGTTGTTGACGTGGCCGCAGGAAGGCTCGACCTGAAGGGAGACGTCATCGACGTAGACATACCAAGAAGCCGTGGAGCGGGTGGCGCGGAGGGCCACATACCGGCCCGCGCCGGTCCAGGAGGAGAGGGAAGCCTCGTAGAGGTCCCAGGCGGTGCTGTTGCTGACGTTGATGGTGGTGACGTTCTGGAAGGTGGCGGGGTCGTTGGGGTTGGTCATCACACCCACCTCCAGGACGGGATGGTAGCTCGTCGACGAGGACTTGGCCCAGAACATGAGCTGAAGGGTGTTGAGGGGGAGCACAGTGGTGTCGAGACCCGGGAGGACGATAATCTGGTAGTCGCCGTAGGTGCCGGTGGTGGTGGTGTTGTACCAATAGAGACCCACGGTGCCGCCGGGGGTATGGTTATAGGTGGTGCTGCTGCTCGCGTAGGGGTAGTAGCCATAGGTGGTGCCGTTGTTCAGACGGGTCCAGCAGTCCACGAAGGGCACGCTGCTTCCCGTAGGAATGCCCTCGAAGTTCATGGTGTAGGGCAGCTCGGTGAGGTAGGAGCAGGGGGTCTTAACAGTAACGGAACGCGCGCGCGCGGTGTCGTCGCCCGTGCAGATGGCGGTGACGTTCACCGTGTAGGTGGTGTTGAGGGTGAGGCCCGTGAAGCTATAGAAGGTGTCGGTGACATCAATCAGGGTGTCGCCGTCGAAGTCAATCTCCCAGGCGGAGGCTGCCGTGTCGGACCAGCTGATGTCGAACGAGGCGGTGTCGAGGTTCGACGAGGTCAGGTTGAACACCGCCGGGCAGGTGATGACCGGGCGCGTAAAGCGGTAGTAGCGGTTGCCCGAGAACCAGGTGCCGGAGGAGTTGGTGGTGCTGCTGCCGGCCGTGAAATGGGTGGCGGTGTTGGAAGAAGAAGAGATAATCCATCCGTCGGTGGAACCCACGCACATGCCGCACTGGTGCGAGACGGCGGGGTTGGTGGCGGGCATGTCGCTGGTGGCGGGGAAGACTATCTCGACGTTGCCGTTGCTGTGGAGATGTATCTGCCACTTGTAGGTATAGTTGCGGGTGGAGCTGGTGTAGGTGCCCATGCAGAATTCGACCACGAGGAGCGAATCGCCGAACAGTTTCTTTTTCACATAGTGGGTACCCGAGACAAGGTAACCGTCGCATCCGAAGGCGTTAATCTTGGGGTTGTTGGTATTGGCGTTAGACGAACTGAAAGGCGTCGAGTAGCTGCCCGTGCCTGTCACCGTCGAACCCAGACGGAGGTTGCCGTCGGAGTTCACCGAGAACTGCGAGTAGTCGCCATCCCCGAAGGGGAAGGTGAACCCGATCGTCTGCACCGACGAGGCCGTACCGTCACCCGAGGAGGTGAGGATCGACGTGGAGGAGGTCATGTCGACCCACAGCGTCGCGTCGGTACCTGTCGAGAACGTGTAGTCGCCAAGCGACTGCGCCCTACCCACCCACGGCAGCATCAGCGCCGCGAGCAGCAAAAGACATTGTAAAAACTTTTTCATAGGTAAAAGGTGTTTGTTAATAATTATTGTTTGCTTTTCATTTGTTCCGCTATATATATGTTATTGGCTTACGTTCATGTGGTTACAGCCACATGGACGGGGTATACCCCACCAATTAACAACCCACAAAGGTACACACAATTTTTCAACTGCGCAAACTTTCCGCACAAAAAAATGATTTTTTAACATTTTTCCAACAAAATCCTGACAGCTTCCCAACACCTTTCCAACAGGTTTTCCACCGCCCAGCACCCTCCGCCACCCACCTGCCACCGCCTTACCACCTCCCTGCCCTTTCCCCCAGGACTTATATTGAAGTTATATTATAGTTATACTATAGTTATACGTAACTTATGGTATAAATTCAATATAACTATAATATAACTGTGGTATAACTATAGGATAAAACAGGAGGGGGCTCGCAAGGAGCCCCCTCCTCGTTGGTGGGTGGCGGGCAGGATGCCGCGCGGGACTACTCGACGATGGTCATCTCGTCGACGAGGTGTCTGGCCCCGGCGAACTTGTCGATGATGAAGAGGCAGTAGCGGATGTCGAGGCTGATGTTGCGGCAATAGGCGGGGTCGAAGAGGAGGTCGCTCATGGTGCCCTCCCAGCAGCGGTCGAAGTTGATGCCCACGAGCTGGCCGTCGGCGTTGAGGACGGGGCTGCCCGAGTTGCCGCCGGTGGTGTGGTTGGTGGCGATGAAGGCCACGGGCATCTCGCCGCGCAGGTTGGCGTAGCGGCCGTAGTCCTTAGTGTTGTAGAGCTCCTTGAGGCGCGGCTCGACGACATAGTCGTAGATGTCGGGGTTCTCCTTCTCCATGATGCCGTCGAGGGTGCTGTAGGGGGTGTAGTAGACGGCGTCCTTGGGGCGGAAGCCCTGGACGTGGCCGTAGGCGACACGGAGGGTGAGGTTGGCGTCGGGGAAGAAGTTGGAGTCGGGGTACTGCTGCATCATGCCGCGGACGTAGGTGCGCATGAGCTTGCCGATGTTGCGGCGGCAGAGGTCGAAGGTGAACTCGTCCTCGGGACGGTAGGTGTAGGCGTGGGCCACGATGAAGAGGTCGACAGCGGGGTCTTTGACGATTTTCTCGTAGTCCTTGGCCTTGTAGCCTTTGAGGAACTTGTCCATCTCCTTGGGGTTGGTGAGCATCGACTTGTCGTAGACGCCCTCGAGGTGCTTGCGGATGGCGGCCTCGCCCTTGCCCTTGGCGTCGAGGTAGGGGGCGTAGCCCTGCTGCCACATGTAGAGGAAGGTCTCGACGAAGATGGCGCGGTCGACGGGGCTGTGGAGGTCGAAGTCGGCGAAGAACTTCTCGTTGTCGGCGAGGAACTTCTCGGCGTCCTCACGGGCTTTGATGTCGTCGCCGATGTTCTGGGCCATCTGGTTGAAGCGGCGGGCGCGGGCCATGATGTCGGAGGCCATGACCGCCTCGGAGAAGTAGACCCACTTGAGTTCGATGGGGCTGAGGGCGCGGTAGTTCTCGTCGAGGTCGGCGAGCACCTTGCGGTATTCGGGGCGGTTGTCGGCCCACTGCTGGAAGGTCTTCTCCTGGGCTTTCTTCTGGTCGACGCCATTGAGGCGCTGGATGCCGAGGGTCTCGCCCTGCCATTTCTTCCATCCGTTGGCGATGGAGGCCACCTTGGAGGCGTATTTGAGGCGCTGGGCGGGCGACTGTTCCATGGCGGCCTTGTAGTGGTTGAGGCGGATGTCGCGGAGGGCGATGCGGATGGGGTTCTCCTGCAGGGCCTGGAGCTCCATCTGCTGGTGGGGCACATAGCGCTGGGTGGTGCCGGGGTAGCCGAAGACGAAGGTGAAGTCGCCCTCGTCGACGCCCTTGAGCGAGATGGTGAGGTGTTTCAGCGGCTTGTAGGGGACGTTGTGCTTGCTGTAGTCGGCGGGCTTGCCGTCCTTGCCCACGTAGACGCGGAACATGGAGAAGTCGCCCGTGTGGCGGGGCCACATCCAGTTGTCGGTGTCGCCGCCGAACTTGCCGATGTTGCTCGGGGGAGCACCCACGAGGCGCACGTCGGTGAAGACCTCGTTGACGTACATGAAGTACTGGTTGCCATAGTAGAAGGGCTTGATGACGGCCTTGTAGTGGGTGCCTTCGACGGCGTCGCCGGTAATCACGGCGATGTGCTGTTTGATGATGCGCTCACGGTCCTGCTCGGAGGTGTTGTCGTCGATGCCCTGGAGCACCTGGCGTGTGACGTCCTCCATGCGCACGAGGCGGGTGGCGGTGAGGCCCTTGCAGGGAATCTCCTGCTCGCGGCTCATGGCCCAGAAGCCGTGGGTGAGGTAGTCGTGCTCGACGGTGGAGTTGGAGGTGATGTAGTAGTAGCCGCAGTGGTGGTTGGTGAGGAAGAGCCCCTGGTCGGAGACGAACTCGCCGGTACAGCCCTGGTTGAAGAGGATGACGGCGTCCTTGAGGCAGGCGTTATTGATGTCGTAGATGTCCTTGGCGGTGATGCGCATGCCGGCTTTCTGCATGGCGGCCTCGTTGCGGCCGAGGAGCATCGGGATCCACATGCCCTCGTCGGCGAGAGCCACCACGGGCAGGACAAGGGCGAAAAGGAGGGTAAGGGTGATTTTTTTCATGGTTTTATGGGGTTTTTGTTGTTGTTGTCGGTATTGTCGTTATTACGGGATTACGTAATTACGTTATTACGGCTCTGGCGGGGAGGAATAGTCCACCAGGACCACTTTGACGGCGGGGTGGGCGGCAATCATGAGGGAGTGGGCGCAGTTGGTGTCGTTGTCGTCGCGGGGGGTGTCCCAGATGTGGATGTTCTCGCGGGGGAAGGCGTCGGGGTGGAGCCTTTGGACCTGCCGGCGGGTGTTTTCGAGCCACTGCTCTTCGGAGACGCCCGACCACCAGGGGTTGTCGACCCAGAGGATGACATGGAGGCCCGAGTCGCGGAGGGTGCGCAGGGCGGTGTCGTTCTGGCTCTCGACCATGGCGCGGGAGAGGATGCCGTGGCGGCGGGCGGCGCAGCAGAGGCGGTGGGCCACGCGGGGGGCGTTGGCGGGGGTGAGGTTCTTGAGGTCGAGCCAGTACCAGTTGTCGGCGGGGTGGCGGAGCGAGTCGAGCCAGGCGTCGAGGGTGAGGCCCTTGGCGGTGTCGCAGAGGTCGTGGCCGAGGAAGAGGCTGTCGCGGTAGTCGGAATAGTTGATGTCGACCTCCATGCGGCCGCCGAAGAGCTCCTCGGCGTTGCGGCCCAGCCCGACACCCGTGGCGCCATGGGCCCAGAACTTGTCGTCGGGATACTGGCAGGCGGGACGGCAGGAGACCAGGAGGAGGAAGAGAATTGAGAATTGAAAATTGAGAATTGAAAATAGGCTGCCGCGGGTTGACACACTCCTCCGCCCTGCGGGGAAGCCTGAAGAAGGTTCAGAAGTTGGGAGTTGTCGGCTCCTCGGGCTCTTTGCCTCGTCGCCCTCGTGGTCTCCACTGGAGACCACTCTCATAGGGGAGGAGTGGGCGGGAGCCGGTTGTATTTCTAGCTGCTCCCCTAAGTTAGGGGAACCGAAGGTCGACGACCTTGTGGAGTCAACTGAAGCTTTGCTGACTGAGGAGTGTGTCGGGGAGGACAGAGGTGTATATCGCATTCTATTTCCCATATTCCAAGGTGATTAGGATATTGGAGAGGGTGGCGGTGGTGCCGGGGTGCCAGCGGACGTCGTCGACAGGGGACCGCAGCAGGATGTCGAGGTTGTTGGGGAGGGTGGCACTCAGGGCGAATTCCTTGGTGAGCCTGAGATGCCCTTCGGACTCCTGCAGGCGGTAGAGGTTCTCGCCATAGGTATGACGGCTGTCGCCCTGGAAGGTGATGTAGACTTCGGGCTGCTGCTCGACGGAGGTATAGTTCTCGACCGTGCAGTCGGCCTCGAGGGTGATGCGCACGGAGGTGTAGCCCGCGGTGTTGAGGAGTTTGGTTTCGGGGAGGAGGGTCTGGATGTCGCAGGCGGTGGCGGGAGGGGTGTCGGGGGTGACGCAGGTGACCGACCCGGGGAGCCGGACGATGCGGGCCAGGGAGTAGTGGCAGGCGGTGAGGGGGTGGGCCGTGAGACGGTCGGCGAGGTAGGTATAGCTGTAGAGGTAGCGCATGAGCTGGAGCTGGCGGCGACAGCTGTCGAGGACGGCAGGGTCGTCGCAGGGCTGCAAGACCATGTCGCTGCCAAAGGTGGTGCAGAACTCGGGCAAGAAGCGCGAGGCCGACTGGTAGTAATGGTTGTGGAAGATGATGTCGTGGATTTCGTGGGCATAGTCGACCACCAGGAGGGTCTTGGGCGTGGGGCCGAGACCGTCGCCGAGCCAATGGACGGTGGGATGGGCGGCGACACCGTAGAGGCTTGTCAGCAGGGAATAGAGCGTCGGGGCTATGTCGTTGTGGGTCACGACATGGCCGAAACTGACGGGCTGTCGGACGAGGGGCGACCAGAGGATGAGGGGCACGCGGTGGTAGGAGAGCTTGTCGCCCTCCTGGCGCCCCGAGGCATGGTCGCCGGTGATGACGAAGATGGTGTTCTGGAAGTCGGGACGGCGGCTGTAGTCGCGGAAGAACCGGCGGAGGCAGTCGTCGGTGAAGAGGCAGTTGGGCAGCAGCGGGGCGAAGTCGGGGGATGAAGCATAGAGGGGCAGACGGGAGGCACGACGCTCATAGGCATGCTGACGGGCAGTGTCGAGGAGCTTGAGGGGGTCGTGCATGGTGAGGGTGGTGAGAATTGAGAATTGACAATTGACAATTGGGAATTGGCTCAGGTCGCGGAGGTAACGGGCGAAGAGGGTGTCGTCGTGGTAGCCCCACCAGTTGGGCTTGAGGTCCATGGGCAGGGCGTCGACCTCCTCGTAGAGGGGCGAGAGGTGGTCGACATGCTGGGCGGCGAGGTAGTCGTAGACGCAGTCGAAGGAGAAGTCGCCGCAGTAGTAGGCGTTCGTCGTGTAGCCCGCCGCCTTGAGGAGAGAGAAGAGGCTGTTGTGGGCGGGCATGTTGCCGAACTGGAAGCTGCGGGGGCCTCCCACGGAGCCGGTGAGCGCGGGGACGGCACCATAGGAGCGCGTGGTGGCGGAGAGGCAGTTGGGCCAGTAGAGGCCCGTGGCGGCCAGCGAGTCGACGAACGGCATGGTGCCATTGCCCATGAACTCATGCCCAAGGGACTCGACAAGGATGAGGACGACGTTGGGCGGGGAGGGCGAGGGGTTGAACCAGGGGTTGAGGAAGGTGTCGGGCGTGAAGGGGCGCTCGAGGGGGTAGGTGGTGTCGAGGGGGGTACCCCATTCGGGATGGGTGGCGAGGAGGTCGCTAAGAAGGGCTTCGTCGTAGTCGGGCGCGCTGACGCTGTAGCCGTTGCCGGCGGAGGGGTGGCGGAGGTAGTCGTAGCTGTCGGTGACCAGGTAATGGAGCTTGTTGAGGATAAAGGAGCTGTGCTGATGATAGACCAGGTGGGAGGGCTTGAAGCAGAGGGAGAGGAGCACGAAGAGCACCGTCACCACGGGGACGGCCCAGACGGCTTTGGAGGGCTTTGCGGTGCGCCAGAGGGCCAGGACGACAAACGCGCCCGGCAATACAAGCGACAGCACCACAGGCAGCACCACGCCCATGCTGCCACGGATGGCCGTCAGGCTCTCCGACAGAGAGCGTGCCACCAACTCGCTGCCCAGCAGGTAGCCATTGTGCCAGAGATAGAGCAACAGCCCCACTTCGGCGAGCAACAGCACCCCGTAGACCACGGCGGCGGCGATGGTTGCCGCCTTGCGCGAGAGGAGCTGCACGAGCCAGTAGAGTATGCCCAGGGCCAGGACTGTCCACGAGGCCACGACAAGGTTGTAGACCACCGCGTTGAGGAGTATCTGCCCCCGGTTGGGGGCGTCGATGCCCACCACAAAGAACTCCACCACCTTGAGCAGCGTGAGGAGAAGGAGGTAAAGTCCAGAAATAGAGAAGTAGGGTTGACACACTCCTCCGGCCCTTCGGGCCACCTCCCCTAACTTAGGGGAGGAGTGGGCGGGAGCCGGTTGTATCTCTGGCTGCTCCCCTAAGTTAGGGGAGCTGTCAGCTTTGCTGACTGAGGAGTGTGTAAACGGCCACCTCATTTCCCTTTGGCGTCGATTTTGGCTTGGAACTTGGCGGAGTCGATGACAAAGCGTTCGTGACGGCCTTCGCCGATGAGGCCACACTCGTCGTAGGCCTTGACGGAGAAGACCAGCCGACGGCGGTCGACCTCGACAAGCTCGCTGTCGCACCAGACGCGCATGCCCACGGGGGTGGCGGCGCTGTGCGTGACGTTGACAAGGGTGCCCACGGTGCCCTGCCCCTCGTCGAGGTAGGGCAGGACGCTCTCGAGGCATGTCTGCTCGACGAGGGCTATCATCATGGGGGTGGCGAAGACCTCGACCAGCCCGCTGCCGATGCGCGCGGCGGTAAGGTCAGGGGTGACGGTCTGTTCGATATGACCTTTGGTATGAACTGGTATCATATTATGTTGTTTGAACTGAGGGCGGCGGCGAGAACGCCGCCGAAATGCACGGGAGAATTAATGGCCGTAGTCGGCGAGGAATTTGATGCGCATGAGGCGGATTTCCTCGGGGGTGTAGTCGGGGTCGTCCTCGAACTCGTCGTAGGCCTCCTGGAGGTCGCCGCTCTCCGACTCGCGCCAGTAGTCCATGAGGACCTGCTGGTGCTCCTCCTCGATGTTCTCGTTGATGTAGTAGTCGATGTTGAGCTTGGTGCCGGAGGAGATGATGTGCTCCATCTCGGTCATGAGCTCGTCGAAGGTCATGCCCTTGCCGACGGCCACGTCGTCGAGGCTCTTGCGGCGGTCGATGGACTGGATGATGTATATCTTGTTCTCCGACTTGCGGGCGGCGCTGTGGACGACGATGTCCTGCGGGCGCTCGATGTCGTTCTCGTCGACGTACTTCTTGATGAGGTCGATGAAGGGCTGGCCATACTTCTGGGCCTTGGCGATGCCGACGCCCTGGCAGCGGCTGAGTTCCTCGGCGGTGCAGGGGTACTGGATGGTCATGTCCTTGATGGAGCGGTCCTCGAAGATGACGTGGAGAGGGAGTTTCTCGTGCTGGGCGATGGACTTGAGGAGGCTCTTGAGCTGGACGTAGAGGGCCTCGTCGCCGGCGGCGGCGCCCGCGGTGGGTGCTATCTCCTCGATGTCCTCGTTGGAGGGGTTGCTGAAGTCGTGGTCGCAGGGGACGGAGATATCGTAGGGCTTCTTGAGGTATTTGTGTCCCGCGGGGGTGACCTTGACGACGCCGTACTGCTCTATCTCCTTGACGAGGAGTTTCTCGAAGACGCCTTGGCGGATGACGGCCTTCCAGAAGAGGGCGTCGTGGTCGGTGCCCTGGCCGAACTGCTCGAGCTGGTCGAGGTGGTAGATGCGGGTGGTGTTGGACTTGTGGCCGAGGAGGACGTCGACGATGTCCTTGGTCTTGAAGGCCTGCTTCATGGCCTCGATGGTCTCGATGACATACTGCATCTCCTCGCGTGCCTGGACGCGGGGCTTGGGGTGGAGACAGTTGTCGCAGTTGCCGCAGTTGGGCTCGTTGTAGTCCTCGCCGAAGTAGCGCAGCAGGTTGAGACGGCGGCAGGCGGAGGACTCGGCATAGCTGACCACCTCCTGGACGAGCTGGTTGGCCATCTCCTGCTCGGTAATGTTCTTGTCGACGAAGAACTTGTAGAGCTTCTCGACGTCCTGTTCGGAGTAGAAGGCGATGCAGTGGCCCTCGCCGCCGTCGCGGCCGGCGCGGCCGGTCTCCTGATAGTAGCTCTCGAGGCTCTTGGGGATGTCGTAGTGGATGACGAAACGCACGTCGGGCTTGTCGATGCCCATGCCGAAGGCGATGGTGGCGACGATGACGTCGACCTCCTCCATGAGGAACTTGTCCTGGTTCTCGGCGCGCACCTTGTTGTCGAGGCCGGCATGGTAGGGCAGCGCCTTGATGCCGTTGAGGGTGAGGAGCTCGGCGAGGTCCTCCACGCGCTTACGCGTGAGACAATATATAATGCCGCTCTTGCCGGGGTTGTCGCGGATGAACTTGATAATCTCCTTGTGGAGCTCCATGGACTCGGCCGGTTTGGGGCGCACCTCGTAGTAGAGGTTGGGGCGGTTGAAGGAGGAGATGAAGAGCTTGGCCTGCTCCATGCGGAGGTTCTTGATGATGTCCTGCTGCACCTTGGGGGTGGCCGACGCGGTGAGGGTGAGGATAGGCACCTTGTTGTTTATCTGGTCGATGGCCGAGCGCAGGCGGCGGTATTCGGGGCGGAAGTCGTGGCCCCACTCGGAGATGCAATGGGCCTCGTCGATGGCAAAGAAGGATATCTTCAGGGATTGGAGGAACTCGACAGTGTCCTCCTTGGAGAGGGTCTCGGGTGCGACATAGAGAAGCTTGGTGTCGCCCTTGAGGAGGTCGTCCTTGACTTCGCGGGCCTGGATGCGCGAGAGGGAGGAGTTGAGGAAGTGGGCCACGCAATCCTGGCCCGAGGTGTAGCGCACGGCGTCGACCTGGTTTTTCATCAGCGCAATGAGGGGCGAAACAACGATGGCAGTGCCCTCACAAATCATCGCAGGCAACTGGTAGCAGAGGGATTTTCCCCCTCCGGTGGGCATAATGACGAAAGTATCGTGCCCATCCAAAAGGCTCTGAATGATTGACTCTTGGTCGCCTTTGAAATGGTCGAATCCGAAGATTTCTTTCAACTTTGTCTGCAAATCTGTCATAATCCAAAAAAAAGATGTAATTTTGCAGTCCAAAGTTAGGAAAAAATATCCATTCTACAAGAAAAAAGTGAACTTGAAGACACAAGAAGAAATAAAACGTATTGCCTTACAGGTGATTGCAGACGAAAAAAAAGCTGTCGAGGGTCTCGAAAAACATATCAATAACAGCTTTTCGGAGGCCGTCGAAACGCTTTTTCAGTGTCGCGGAAGGGTGATAATAACCGGCATCGGGAAGAGTGCGAACATCGCCACAAAAATCGTCTCGACACTCAACAGCACGGGCACCCCCGCCCTCTTCATGCATGCCGCCGACGCCATCCACGGCGACCTGGGCATGATACAGCCCGACGACGTGGTGGTGTGCATCTCGAAGAGCGGCAACACCCCCGAAATCAAGGTGCTCATCCCGCTGGTGAAGAACTTCGGCAACTGGCTCATCGCCATCGTGGGCAACACCGAGTCGTTCCTGGCCCGCGAGGCCGACATCGTGCTGGACACCACCGTGGACCACGAGGCCTGCCCCAACAACCTGGCTCCCACGAGCAGCACCACGGCGCAGCTGGTGATGGGCGACGCCCTGGCGGTGGCCCTGATAGAGTGCCGCAACTTCACGGCGCAGGACTTCGCCCGCTTCCACCCGGGCGGTGCGCTGGGCAAGCAGCTCTATATGCGCGTGAGCGACCTCTACAAGCAGAACGAGAAACCCCAGGTGACCCCGGGGACCTCGGTGCGCGACACCATCATCGAGATGACCTCGAAATGCCTCGGCTGCGCCGTGGTGGTGGAGGGAGAGAGCATCCGCGGCATCATCACCGACGGCGACCTGCGGCGCATGCTCAAGAGCAACCGCCCCACCGAGCAACTGACGGCGGGCGACATCATGTCGGCCCACCCCAAGACCATTGCCGAGACGGAATATGCCGTCAACGCCCTCCAGCTGATGCGCAACAACTCCATCACCCAGCTCATCGTGGTGGACACGGAAGGCCACTATGCCGGCGTGCTCCATCTGCACGACATACTCCGTGAAGGTATCATCTGAGTTGAGAATTGAAAATTGAAAATTGAAAAATGCTGCTTAGGACAGAAAATATAGTCAAGATTTACCACTCGAGGACCGTGGTCAAGGAGGTCTCGGTGCAGGTGCAACAGGGCGAGATTGTGGGTCTGCTGGGTCCCAACGGGGCCGGCAAGACCACCACATTCTACATGATTGTGGGCATCATCAAGCCCTATGCCGGCAAGGTGTTCCTCGACGATATGGAAATCACCAACATGCCCATGTACCGCCGCGCCCAGCTGGGCGTGGGCTATCTGGCGCAGGAGGCCTCGGTGTTCCGCCAGATGAGCGTGGAGGACAACATCATGTCCATCCTGGAGTTCCGCAAGGACATGACCCGCGAGCAACGGCGCGAGAAGATGGAGTCGCTCATCGAGGAATTCGGCCTCAGCAAGATACGGAAGAGCAAAGGCATACAATTGTCCGGCGGCGAACGGCGCCGCACGGAGATTGCCCGCGCCCTAGCCAACGACCCCGCCTTCCTGCTGCTCGACGAGCCCTTTGCGGGCGTCGACCCCATCGCCGTGCAGGACATCCAGGACATCGTGGCGCACCTCAAGGACCGCAACATCGGCATCCTCATCACCGACCACAACGTGCACGAGACCCTCTCCATCACCGACAGGGCCTACCTGCTCTACGAAGGCACCGTGCTGCACCACGGCACCCCGGAGGAGATGGCCGCCGACCCCGACGTGCGCGAGAAATACCTGGGGCGCGACTTCGAGCTGCGCCGGAGAACAAGCGCGGCAGAATAACGTAATTACGTAATTACGTGATAACGGAATAACGACACATAAAACAAAAAACAACAATAAAACACCAAACACCATGAAGAAAACAAGACTCTTCTCCGCAGCCCTCGTGCTGCTGGCAGTGCTGACGGCCAACAACGCCGCCGACGCCTGCACCAATTTCCTTTTCACCAAGGGCGCCACCAAGGACGGCAGCACCATGATCACCTATGCCGCCGACAGCCACACCCTCTATGGCGAGCTCTACTACCGCAAGGCTGCCTCCTACCCCGCCGGCACGATGTTCATGCTCATCGACTGGGACAGCGGCCGCGAGCTGTTTGAAATCCCCCAGGTGGAACACACCTACAGCGTGGTGGGCAACATGAACGAGCACCAGCTGGCCATCGGCGAGACCACCTACGGCGGCCGCGAGGAATGCTGGAAGGACGAGGTCAAGGGCATCGACTACGGCTCGCTCATCTATGTCACCCTCCAGCGCGCCAAGAACGCCCGCGAGGCCATCAAGGTGATGACGACCCTGGTGAAAGACTACGGCTACTGCTCGGAGGGCGAGAGTTTCTCCATCTGCGACCCCAACGAGGTGTGGATCCTTGAGCTCATCGGCAAGCGCGGCGCTCCCGTGAAGGCCGACCTTGCCAAGAACCTGAAATACAACTACACAGAAGGGGCTGTGTGGGTAGCCCGCCGCATTCCCGACGGCTATGTCTCGGGCCACGCCAACCAGGCCCGCATCACCCAGTTCCCCCAGGAAGGCAAATGGAACAAGGCCAAAGGCAAGGGCCTCCACAAAGCCATCAGCAGCAACCACATAGACTATATATTCGAGCCTGAGGTGGAGTGCGTCTACGCCGCCGACATCATCAACTACGCCCGCGCCTGCGGCTGGTATGCCGGTTCCGACGCCGACTTCTCCTTCGCCGACACCTACGCTCCGCTGACCTTCAGCGGCATCCGCGGATGCGACGCCCGCGTGTACGCCATGTTCCACCGCGTCAACGCCGACGCCCAGCGCTACGAGAAATACGCCATGGGCGACCCCAACGCCGAACGTATGCCCCTCTGGATCATGCCCGACCACAAGGTGGACCTGCACGAGGTGATGAACCTCATGCGCGACCACTACGAGGGTACCGCCATGGACATGACCAAAGACCTGGGCTCGGGTCCCTATCGTTGCCCCTACCGTTGGCGCCCCATGGGCTTTGAACTCGACGGACAGAAGTATATCCACGAGCGCGCCACCTCGACCCAGCAGACCGGCTTCAGCTTCGTGGCCCAGTGCCGCGGCTGGCTCCCCGCCAAAATCGGCGGCATCCTCTGGTTCGGCGTCGACGACACCTACAGCACCGTCTACTGCCCCATGTACTGCGGCATCACCGAGATTCCCGAATGCTTCCGCCAGGGCAACGGCGACATGGTGACCTACAGCGAGACGGCCGCCTTCTGGCTCTTCAACCGCGTGACCAACTTCGTCTACAGCCGCTACTGCGACATGATTGTCGACCTCCAGAAGGTGCAGAACCACCTGGAAGAGACCTTCATCAAGGAAGTGGCCCGCAACGACGAGCGCGCCAAGACCACCGTCAACAACGAAGAGGTCCTCGTCAAGATTCTCAACGAATTCAGCGGCCGCATGGCTGAGCGCATGATGAAGGAATGGAACGACCTCGACCACTACCTGCTGGTGAAATACATCGACGGCAACATCAAGAAGGAGAAGAACGGCCGCTTCGAGCGCACCGCCACAGGCCAGGCCGCCTTCCCCGACCAGCCCGCCTACCGTCCCGAATGGATCCGCATGATTGTCAAGGACCACGGCGAAACCATCAAACAAACTTTCTGAATTGAGAATTGAAAATTGAGAATTGAGACCTGCCAATGTACCTTTCTCCCATACGTCCGTCGGACTTCGACTTCTTCAGCAGCGAGCTGATGCCCCGCCTGGGCGACCAGATAGTCACCTACACCCCCGAAGGGGGTATGCCCGAGATGCCTGAAGAGTCGCTGGTCATCCTCGGCATCCCCGAAGACCGCGGCACCGAGGCCAACGCCGGCTGCGCCGACGCTCCCGACCGCATCCGCAAATACCTCTACGCCCTCGCCTGTCCTGCCGACGACGCCCGCCTCTACGACTTCGGCAATATCGCCGTGGGGCAGGAAGTGGAAGACACCTACTACGCCCTCACAGAGACCCTTGCGGAGTTCCTCAAGCACGACAACACCGTGCTGCTCCTCGGCGGCAGCCAGGACCTCACCTTCCCAGCCTACAAAGCCTACGAGCGCATCAGCCGCATCATCAACATCAGCACCATCGACCCGCGCTTCGACATAGAGCCCTACGAAGAGATGACCTCGCGCACCTACATGCGCCACATCGTCATGCAGACCCCCAACTACCTCTTCTTCCATGCCAACCTCGGCTGCCAGAAGTACTTCGTGGGGAACAGCCAGCTGCAGCTCATGGACGACCTGAAGTTCGACGCCTACCGCCTGGGCGACCTGCAGAAAGACATGAAACGTGCCGAGGCCATGCTGCGGAACGCCGACCTGGTGTCGGTGGACATCGCCGCCGTGCGCCAGAGCGACGCCCCCGGTGTGGGCGCCCCCTCGCCCCACGGGTTCTACGGCGAGGAGCTGTGCCAGATGCTGAGTTTCGCAGGCAAAAGCGACAAAGTGAGCTGCCTCGGCCTCTTCGAGGTGAACCCCGACTATGACCGCGGCGACCAGACCGTCCACATGGCCGCGCAGGCCGCGTGGCACTTCATCGAGGGGTGGTTCGCCCGTGTGATGGACTCGCCGAGGCTGGCCCCCGAGCAGTGCCGCCGCTACAAAGTGCTCATGGAAGACCACGGGACGGAGCTCCTCTTCTACAAGAGCAAACTCAGCGACCGCTGGTGGGTGGAGGTGCCCTGCGACGACCCCGAGCTGCACGAGCTCTACTCGCGCCACCTCCTGCTCCCCTGCACCTATGCCGACTACGAGCAGGCCATGCAGGGCGAAATCCCCGCCCTCTGGTGGCGCTACTACAACCGGCTGCACCCATAGACATAAAAAATCATAACGGGGCAATAAACCTCCCCGAAAGGCGTTTCATGAAGGTAGACACCATACCTCACGACACATGAAACGCCTTTTTGGTTATATTACTGTTATTCTGACCGTCACAAGCTTCCTGCTGACCTCCTCATGCAACCATCTGGTCCACCAGAAGGACCCTCGGGTGGTGCTTGTGAGAGCCATAGAGGTGCACGGAAGCAACCTCACCAACAGACACGAATATGTGGGCACCATCGAGGAAGCCTCGTCCAGCGACCTGAGTTTCTCGACGGCAGGGAGAGTGACACACATCTATGTGAAAAACGGACAGCATGTACAGAAAGGCGCATTGCTGGCCTCGGTGGACAAGACGACGGCCACAAGCAGCTACAAGGCGGCCCAGGCCACCCTGGAACAGGCCCGCGACGGCTACAACCGCGCCAAGCAGGTGCACGACCAGGGCAGCCTGCCCGAAGTGCGCTGGGTGGAAGTACAGGCCACCCTGCAAAAGGCCGAGGCCGCCTGCGAGATAGCCCGCAAGAACCTGGACGACTGCGACCTGTTCGCCCCTCATGACGGGACTGTGGACAACCGCCAGGTGGAACGCGGCACCTCGGTGACCCCCTTCCAGCCCGTGATGCGGCTGCTGGACCTCTCGCGGGTATATGTCCGCATCAGCGTGCCCGATGTAGACATCAACAGCATCCATCCGGGCGACACCGCCACCCTCGCCGTGAACGCCCTCCAGGGCGACGGGGAAGAGCAACTCATGGCCGTGGTGGACGAGCGCACTGTGAGTGCCGACATACTGTCGCACAGCTATTCCGTGCGGCTGCGGCTGCTGAAAAGGCCCAAGACAGTGCTGCCGGGCATGGTGTGCCGCGTCAGCTTCGCCACACACCAAGCCGGGACAGGATTCGAAGTCCCCAACCGCGCGGTGCAGCTGACCCACGAGGGCGACCGCTACGTGTGGGTGGTGAACGGGGGCACGGCCGAACGGCGCAAAGTGACCATCGGCGACCTGACCCGCACGGGTGTCGTCATCACCGGAGGCCTGCAAGAGGGCGACATGGTGGTGACGGACGGCATGGTGAAGATATCGAACGGGACGGACGTGGAAATTGAAAATTGAGAATTGACAATTGGAAATTGAGAATTAGATGAAGAACCGCCGCGGAATCATAGAGACCGTCATGGAGAACCCGACAATCGTATTCTTGATTGTCAGCATATTGGTCGTGTTCGGCGTGTACGGTCTGGACCGGATGAACAAGCAGGAATTCCCCGAGTTCCCGGTCCGCATGGGCGTGGTGGCGGCGGCCTACCCGGGGGCCACGAGCGACGAGGTGGAGCAGCAGGTCACCTTCCCGTTGGAGGAATACCTCTTCACCTACCCCGAGGTGGACAAGTCGAAGACCTTCAGCATCACCAAAGAAGGCATCACCTACATCCGTGTGTATGTCAACAACTCGGTGAAAGACGAGCAGAAGATGTGGTCGCGCATCCGTCACGGACTGCGTGACTTCAAGGCGAAACTGCCCGCCGGAGTGGCGGCCATCGTGGTGGTGGACGACTTCGGGAGCACCTCGTCGCTGATGATCACCCTGGAGTCGACGGACAAGAGCTACCGCGAGATGAAGGGCTACATGGACATGCTGAAACGGCGGCTGCACCGTGTGCCCGCCATGGGCAATATCAAGTCGTTCGGCGAGCAGCAGGAAGAGCTGCAAGTCACCGTCGACAAGGAGCGGCTGGCCTCCTACGGCATCAGCTACCAGCTGTTTGCCGCCACCCTGGCCAGCCAGGGCCTGACGAGCCTCGGCGGCACGATGGAGACAGACGACGGGGTGATACCCCTACATGCCGAAAGCCCCCTGCGTTCGGAGGCAGAAGTGGCGGAGCAGGTCATCTTCACCGACGCGACGGGACGCGCCATACAGCTGAAAGACGTGGCACGCGTGGAACGCCGCTATGCCGACCCGACAAGCTATATCACCAAAGACGGCAACCGCGCCCTGGTGCTCTCGTTAGAGATGACACAGGACAACAACATCGTGCAGTTCGGCAAGGATGTAGACGTGGTGCTGAAAGACTTCCAGCGCACCCTGCCCGACGGCGTGCGCACCTACCGCATCACCGACCTGCCCAAGGTGGTGGACGACAGCGTCTGGTCGTTCATGGGCGACCTGCTGACCGCCATCCTGGTGGTCATCCTCGTGATGCTGATGCTCTTCCCCCTCACCTCGGCCCTCATCCCGGCCATCGAGATACCGCTGACCACGGCCATCACGATAGCCATCATGTACATCGTGGGCTACGAGATGAACACCGTGACCCTGGCGGCCCTGATAGTGACGCTGGGCATGATAGTGGACGACAGCATCGTGATGATAGACGGCTACATGGACAACCTGCGGCACGGCGAGCGGCCCTGGGAGGCCGCCCTGCACAGCGCGAAGACCTTCTTCCCCTCGCTGGTGGTGGCCACGATAACCATCTGCTCCATCTTCTTCCCCTTCCTGTTCACCATGGAAGGGGTGCTGGAAGAGTTCGTCAAGTTCTTCCCCACCACCATCAGCATCTCGCTGGCAGTATCGCTGGCGCTGGCCATGCTGCTGACGCCGTGGCTGGAACAGCGGATGATCAAGCCCCGCGAGGTTTCGGCTGAGGGGGTGCCCGTGCTGAGCAGGAAAGACAACCGGCTGACCCGCATACAGAACCGTTTCTTCCACTGGCTGGAAGAGAACTACGAGAGACTGCTGAAGATATGCTTCGCCCGGCCGTGGCAGACCATCGCCGTGGGCGTGGGGTCGGTAGCCCTGGCTGTGCTGGTATTCTTCAATCTGCCCCTGCAGCTGATGCCCATGGCCGAGAGAGACAGCTTCGCCGTGGAGATACACCTGCCCGAAGGGATGGGACTGCATCAGACAGAGCGGGTGTGCCAAATGTTCGAGGGAGTGCTGCAAGAGGACCCCGACGTGGTGAGCGTGACCACCTTCGTGGGCAGCAGCTCGCCACGATTCATGGCGGCCTACTCGCCCGAGATGCCTGGCAAGAACTACGCCCAGATGATTGTCAAGACACGCAACTACGATGTCACCCCACGGGTGATAAAACGATACAAAGACAGCTACGTGGACGCCTTCAGCAACGCCTCCATCCGCGTCAAGCAGTTGGACTACCAAGGCGTGCAGAACCCCGTGGAGGTGCGCCTCCTGGGCGAGGACTACGCCACGCTGATGCGCTATGCCGACACGCTGAAAGCCTTTATGCAGAAGCATGACGACGACGTGGTGTGGGTGCACAGCAACTGCGAGGGGTTCCTGCCCTCGGTAAAGATAAGCCTCAAGCCCGACGAGGCCGCCCGGACCGGGGTGACACGGTCGATGCTCTCGGCCAACCTGGCCATGCTTTTCGGCAGTGTGCCCGTCACCAAAGTGTGGGAGGGAGACTACGCCGTGCAGGTGGTGCTGACAAGCGACAACCACGGGGAGAAGCCCAACTTTGAACAGCTGGGCAACACCCTTATCCCCACACGTTTGCCAGGGGTGTGGGTGCCCCTGCGGCAGGTGGCCGACCTGCAGCCCGACTGGCAACCCTCGCAGATAAACCACCGCAGCGGCATCCCCTCCGTGACGGTGGGTGCCGACCTGCGCTTCGGCAAGAGCCAGCCCCGCGTGATGGGCAAAATGAAGCCCTGGATAGAGCATGAGTTCCGCGACATGCTGCCCGACGACGTGACTATAGAATACGGCGGACTGGACGAAGCCAACCAGACCTACGGACGCGGCATCATCGTGGGCCTGATTATCGCCGTGGTCATTGTCTTCTTCTTCCTGCTCTTCAACTTCAAGAAGATACGCCTGACGCTGCTCTCGCTGTGCGGCACGCTGCTGTGCCTGCTGGGAGCTTTCCTCGGCCTGGCGGTGTTCGGCCTCGACGTGAGCCTCACGGCAGTCATCGGCATTGTGAGCCTCATGGGCATCAACGTGAGGAACACCATCGTGATGTTCGACTATGCCGAAGAGCTGCGCGCCACAGGGATGAAACTCCGCAACGTAGCCTTCGAGGCCGGGCGCCGCCGCATGCGCCCCATCTTCCTGACAAGCATCACCACGGCCGTGGGAGTGATACCCATGATAGTGCACCGCAGCACCCTCTGGATGCCTATGGGCGTGGTTATCTGCTTCGGCACCCTCTGCGCCATAACGCTGATTGTGACGGTACTGCCCGTCGCCTATTGGAAACTATTCGACAAGAAATGAAAAGAACGCTCATAACCCTGTTGCTGACAGCCCTCGCGGCCACCGCCACCGCGCAGGAGCACCCGACGGTGCACCTGCCGCTGGACAGCTGCACGGCCTGGGCTCTGCAACACCAGGCCGCCCTGAAGAACGCCGCCATTGAAGTAGAGATGGCCCAGGAGACCCGCCGCGCGGCACTGACCAAGTACTTCCCCACACTGTACATGTCGGCCTTCTACTTCCAAGCCAAAGACCCCTTGGTGGACGTGAAAGCCTCGGAGAATGGAGACAAGATACAGGTCTCGACGCATATCGATGGCTTCGACGGCGACCTGGAGGAGATTGTCCAAAAGCTGCTGGAAAGAGTGTCGTTCGACGCACGGCTCCAGCTGTTTGAACACGGCGCCGTAGTCAACGCCGTGGCCATGCAGCCCATCTTCGCCGGCGGGCGCATCGTGAATGGCAACCGGCTGGCGGAACTGGGGGTGCAGGCGGCCGAACTGAAGCTGGCCATGACCACCGACGAGGTGGAGATGAACACCCGGCAGTACTACTGGCGCGTCGTGTCGCTGCAAACCAAGACGGCCACCGTGCAGCAGGCACTGCAACTGCTCGACACCCTGGAGCACGATGCCGTGGCGGCGCACAATGCCGGTGTCATCGGGCGGAACGACCTGCTGAAAGTGCGCCTGAAGAAGAACGAGATGCTGGCCTCGGAGGTGCAGCTGAAGAACGGTATAGAGCTGGCCACGATGGCGTTGTGCCAATACGTGGGCATCCCCTACGAGGAGGGCACGGAGTACACCTTCGACACTATCGCCATCGACAGACGGCTGACCGACAGCCCCTCGCTGCTGACGGCTGCAGGCCGCAAAGAGAGCCAACTGCTGGAACTGGGCGTAGAAGCCTCGCGCCTGCAGAAAGCCATGGCCCTCGGCGAGGCATTGCCCCAAGTGACGGTGGGAGCCACCTACGGGCTGAACAACCTGATGGATAATGGGTTCAAAGGCAACGGACTGATGTTCGCCACCCTCACCGTCCCCCTCACGGCCTGGTGGGAGACCTCGCACAAAGTGCGCAAGGCCGAATTGGAACGGCAACAGGCAGAGCTGAAACGCGACGACCTGCGCGAACAGATGGAACTACAGAACCGCCAGGCATGGAACGAGATGAACGAGGCCTACACCCAGACAGGCATCCGCCAGCAGGCCATGGACGACGCCGAAGACAACCTGAAAGAGATAAGGCAGTACTACCAAGCCGGACTGCAAGGAGTGGCTGACCTGCTGGAGGCCCAGACCCTGCTGACACAAGCCCGGAACGAATGGGTCGACCAACTCATCACTTTCCAGTTGAAGTACTTCAGATACTACCAACTATCCCACACACAAGAGCACTGATAGGACAAGAAAATCAACGGGTTGCAAATAAGATTTGGTCAATTGGATAATAATTCGTACCTTTGCAGATTATTTATGAAGACACTCAGATACCTCATACTACTCCTCTCATTGGTGGCTGTACCCGCCCTGACACAGGCACAGGTCAGCAAGAACAAACCCAAAAAGACACCGACCATCGTTCCAACAAAGGACCGCAAGCCCATCAAGCCGGAAAACCTGGAGTTGTCGGACCCCAACGACGCTGAATACAAAGGCGTGCTGAACAGGAACGAGAACCTGAACCCCAAAGACCACATGGACGAGAGCGAGCTGGACGTGGACCTGGACCAGCCCCAGCAGCCGTACAGACGCCCCTTCATCATCAACCCTGAAGAGGACGAGGAGGATGACGGGGACGCGCAGCTCAACCCCTATCCGAGCAGTGCCGATGACGAGGGCGCGGAGAGTGAGGATGAAATCCTCTTCGTGGGCGACTCGACGCTTGTCCACAACCCCAAGACCGACCTCTCCTCCATCACCGATCCCATCATCATCCAGCTCACCAATCCGCAGAAGGGCGAGGTGTTCGTCTTCCCGACCCCCGAAATCGCGCGCGCCACATCGCATTTCGGCCCCCGCCGCCGCCGGTTCCATTATGGCGTGGACCTCGCCATGCCCACCGGGGAACCCATCTATGCCGCCTTCGACGGCGTGGTGCGGTTCTCGAAATACAACCGTTCCTACGGCAACCTGGTGGTCATCCACCATGCCAACGGGCTGGAGACCTACTATGCCCACCTCTCGAAACGGCACGTCACACCCGGCACACAGGTGCGGGCGGGCGACATCATAGGCCTCTGCGGCAACACGGGCCGTTCCTATGGCAGCCACCTCCATTTCGAGATACGCTACGAGGGCAACGCCATGAACCCCGAGAATGTGATAGACTGCAGCACACGCACCCTCATCTCCCCCACCCTCACACTGACGAAAGAATCGTTCCGCAAGGTGGCCAAAAAGGGTGCCGAGAACCGCAGCGGCAAAGGGACCACGAAAAAATCCACCAGCAACTACAGCAGCGACGGCAAATACTACAAGGTGCGCAGCGGCGACACCCTTGGCCGCATCGCCAAACGCAACGGCACCACGGTGGCCAAGCTGTGCAAGCTCAACAACCTGAAGGAGACCTCCATCCTCCAAATCGGCCAACGGATCAGATTGCGGTAATTAGGAATTAGCAATTAGGAATTAGGAATTATGCGCCTCGACATCCTCACCCTCTTCCCGAACATGATGACGATGTTCTTCGAGGAATCCATCATGAAAAGGGCCCAAAAGAAAGGCCTCGTGGAGGTGCATTTCCACGACCTGCACGACTATTCCCTGACCCGCTACGGGTCGGTGGACGACTACCCCTACGGCGGCAGTGCAGGCATGGTGATGGCCGTGGAGCCTCTGGCCAACTGCATCGAGGGACTCCAGAAAGAACGCACATACGACGAGATTATCTATACCGCCCCCGACGGCGAGATGCTCAGCCAGCCGATGGCCAACAGCCTCTCGCTGAAGAAGAACCTCATGATACTCTGCGGCCACTACAAGGGTGTGGACGAGCGCGTGAGGGAACATTTCATCACGATGGAAATCTCCATAGGCGACTATGTCCTCACGGGTGGCGAACTGGCGGCAGCCGTCATTGCCGACACCGTGGTGCGTCTGGTTCCCGGCGTCATCGGCGACGAGCAGTCGGCCCTCGGCGACTCGTTCCAGGACGGCCTTGTGGCGCCGCCGGAATACACCCGTCCCCCCGAGTTCCGGGGCTGGAAAGTCCCCGATGTCCTCCTCAGCGGCAACCACGCCAAGATAGAGCAATGGCGCATGGAACAGGCCATCGCCCGCACCAAGGAACGCCGTCCGGGCCTCCTGAAAGACTGATTGTCCACCTTTTTGACACCATAACACACCATGAAGAAGATTGTTCGTACTGTATGGATTGGCGCATTGTCGGGACTGGCATTCCTGACCGCCTGCAATGGTCCCAAAGGGCTCTCGCGCCAGGAGCGCAAGCAACTCATCAAGGAGCGCGACCACATCCAAGAGATACTCAAGGCTCGGGAGAGTTCCTGCGTCTACGGCTCGCCCGAAATCCTCGACAGATACTCAGCCCAGACCTACCGCCTGATGAACCAGCTCGACTCCATCAACGCGAAACTGGGGCAGGACGTGGACCTCGCGAAGAGTGCCCGCCGTGTCGAACTGCAAGAACGCATTGCCGAACTCAGGGCTGTCATACGGGAACGTGAAGGCTCCTGCGTCTACGGCTCGCCCGAGGTTATCGAAGAGTACAGCCGGGAGACCAACAGACTCCGCACAGAGGAGGCCGAGGCTGTGAAAGAACTGAGGGAACTCAACCAATAGATTGAAGATAGGTTTCCATAAAAGGGTGATGCTGGAGCTGAACCGTGCGGTGCTGCAGAAACGCATCGACGAGCACGAGTTGCACCAGCTGTTCTGGGAATGCACGCTGCGCTGCAATCTCAACTGCCGCCACTGCGGGTCGGACTGCCGGATGCTCTCGGAAAAGGACGACATGCCGCTGGAAGACTTCCTGCGGGTGCTGGACGAGGTGCGCACCCATCAGGACCCCGCCAAAGTGATGGTCATCACCACCGGCGGCGAACCCACCATGCGCAGCGACCTGGCCCACTGCGGCGCGGAAATCACCCGTCGCGGATTCGTGTGGGGCATGGTGTGCAACGGCATGCTGCTCTCGCCCGAGAGACTCGACGAGTTTGTCACCGCAGGGCTGAAAAGCATCGCCGTGAGTTTCGACGGCTTCGAGGAAGACCACAACTGGATGCGCGGAAACCCGCAGAGCTACAAGAACGTGCTGCGGGCCGTGGAGGGGATGAAACAGCACCCGGGGCTGACGTGGGATGTCATCACCTGCGTCAACCAGCGCACAATCAAGTACCTGCCGCAGTTCCGCGACTACCTCATCTCCTTGGGCATCAGCCGATGGCGACTCTTCACTGTGTTTCCTTCGGGCCGTGCCGCCAATGACCCCGACATGAAAATCTCCAACGCCCAGCTCGTCGAGTTGATGGAATTCATCAAGCAGACCCGCCGAGAGGGGAATATCCGTGCCGACTACGGCTGCGACGGCTTCCTTGGAAGCTATGAGGGCGAGGTGCGCAACCACTACTACTCGTGCAGTGCCGGCATCAATGTCGCCTCGGTGCTGGCCGACGGCTCCATCTCGGGCTGCCTCAGCATCCGCAGCGACTACCATCAAGGAAACATCTATCGGGACAGTTTCTGGGAGGTGTGGCAGAACCGTTTCGGAGTCTACCGCGACCGCCGCTGGATGAAGACCGGCCAGTGCAAGCATTGCGCGATGTGGCGCTACTGCCAGGGCAACGGCATGCACCTGCGCGACGGCGAGGGGCGGCTGCAGATGTGCCAATACTCCATGCTGAACGAGACCCATTGACCCATCCTGAGAGATAATGCAAGCGTTCCCTTGGACTTGGCCGAGGGAACGCTTGGAGTATATCTGGAAGCGGGCTCTTCTACTTCAGTTGGGCAAGGGCTTCCTTGATGCGGCGGAGGGCCTCGCGGAGGAGGTCTTCGCTGGTGGCGTAGCTGAGACGGATGCAGGAGTCGTCGCCGAAGGCGGAACCCATGACGGTGGCCACGTTGGCCTCGTTGAGGAGGTAGAAGGCCATGTCGGTGGAGTTCTCAATCTTCTTGCCGTTGAAGCTCTTGCCATAGTAGGAGCTGCAGTCGGGGAAGAAATAGAAGGCACCCTGGGGCATGCGCACTTTCAGGCCGGGGATGTCGCAGAGGAGCTTGTAGACCATGTCGCGACGCTGGAGGAAGATGTTGCGCATGTTGATGATGTCGGGGCTGTTGGCGGGGTCCATAAGCATTGCCTTGACGGTGGCCTTTTGGGCGATGGAGCAGGTGGCGCTGGTCACCTGGCCCTGCAGTTTGTTGCATGCCTTGGCGATGACGAGAGGGGCTCCGATGAAGCCAATACGCCAGCCGGTCATGGCGAAGCCTTTGGCGACACCGTTGACGGTGACGACACGCTCCTTGACCTCGGGGAACTGGGCGATGCTCTGGTGCTTGCCCACGAAATTGATGTGCTCGTAAATCTCGTCGGAGACGACGAAGAGGTTTTCATGCTTGGCGACCACCTCGGCGATGCCCTTCAGCTCCTCACGGCTGTAGAGCATGCCCGTGGGGTTCGAGGGAGAGGAGAACATGATGAGCTTGGTCTTCGGGGTGATGGCGGCCTCGAGCTGGGCGGGAGTGACCTTGAAGTCGTTCTCGAGGGTGGTCTTCACATAGACGGGGGTACCGCCGGCGAGACGGACGAACTCCTTGTAGGAGACCCAGTAGGGAGTGGGGATGATGACCTCGTCGCCGGGGTTGACGAGCACCTGCACCACCTGGTAGAGGGCCTGCTTGCCGCCGGTGCTGACGACAATCTGCTCGGGCTTGTACTCCAGGCCGTTGTCGCGGAGGAACTTGGCACTGACGGCCTCACGCAGATCCTGATAGCCAGGCACGGGAGGATAATGGGTGAAGTTGTCGTCGATGGCCTTCTTGGCGGCTTCCTTGACCTCGTCGGGAGTGTTGAAGTCGGGCTCGCCAATGGAGAGGCTTATCACGTCTTTGCCCTGGGCTTTCAGCTCGCGGGCTTTGGCAGTCATGGCGAGGGTCTCGCTTTCGGCCATGTTGAGAATACGGTTGCTTAATATTTCCATGTTGAGTAAAGATTTGAGGGTGCAAAGGTACACATAATTTTCCAAATGGGCGGTATTTGAGAAAAAAATTGTATATTTGTAGTCTCCTAAGGGAGACAGATACACCCATGAAGTAATAACATAAACACCTGATAACTATGGCAAAAGAAATGACCGACGCAGAAGCCGCAAGATTGGAAAAAATAAAGATTCTGCAAAGCACACTGGACAAGATTGAGAAAAACTATGGCAAGGGCTCCATCATGAAACTGGGCGACCGGGCCACTGAGAAGGTGGATGTCATCTCCACCGGCAGCATCAGCCTGGACGCCGCCCTGGGTGTCGGCGGATTCCCGAAAGGGCGTATCATCGAGATTTTCGGACCCGAGTCGTCGGGAAAGACCACACTGGCCATCCATGCCATCGCCGAATGCCAAAAGAACGGCGGAATGGCGGTCTTCATCGACGCCGAGCATGCTTTCGACAGTTTCTATGCCGAGAAGTTAGGTGTGGACATCGAGAATCTGCTGGTCTCGCAGCCCGACAATGGAGAGCAGGCCCTGGAGATTGCCGACAACCTGATCCGCTCGGGTGCCATCGACATCCTGGTGGTCGACTCGGTGGCAGCCCTGACCCCCAAGGCTGAGATCGACGGCGAGATGGGCGACTCGAAAGTGGGTCTGCAGGCACGCCTCATGAGCCAGGCCATGCGCAAACTGACCTCCACCATCAGCAAGACCAACTGCTGCTGCATCTTCATCAACCAGCTACGCGAGAAGATCGGTGTCCTGTTCGGCAACCCCGAGACCACCACGGGCGGCAACGCGCTGAAATTCTACTCGTCGGTTCGTGTCGACATCCGTCGCATCCAAGCCATCAAGGACGGCGACCAGAACATAGGCAACCGTGTGAAAGTAAAGATAGTGAAGAACAAAGTGGCTCCGCCCTTCCGCACCTGCGAGTTCGACCTCATGTTCGGAGAGGGCATCTCGAAAGTGGGCGAGATTATCGACCTCGGCGTAGAGCGCGACATCCTCAAGAAGAGCGGCTCGTGGTTCAGCTATGGCGAGACCAAACTTGCCCAGGGACGCGAAGCCCTGAAGCAGTTGCTGAGAGACAACCCCGAATTGTGCGACGAGCTGGAAGGCAAAGTGCGCGCCGCCCTGATGGGGAACAACAACGCCGAATAGCACAGAGACGTTAAGCCACTGGATTGCAGTACCGTGTAGCCCTATGTACGAGATAGACGAAGAAAAAGAGGAACAGGCCATCCAGGCCAAATACGAAGAGCTGATAGCCGCCTGCCGGCAGGTTTTTCCCCTCACTCCCAAGACGGAGGAGGAGATATTCCGTGCCTTCACCCTGGCCAAGAAGTCGCACAAGGGCATCCGTCGCAAGTCGGGCGAGCCGTATATCTTCCACCCTCTCGCCGTGGCTTTGATTGCTGTGCAGGAGGTGGGGCTGGGCCCCATCGCCGTAGTGTGCGCCCTGCTGCACGACGTGGTGGAAGACACCGACGTGACCCTTGACGAGATACGCACCATCTTCGGCGAGCGTGTAGCCATCATCGTGGACGGCGTGACGAAGATTGAGGATGTCATCGGGCTGCAGCAGTCGGACTCGAAACAGGCAGAGAACTACCGCAAGATACTGCTCTCGATGTGCAACGACGCCTACGTCATCTTCCTCAAGCTCTGCGACCGGCTGCACAATATGCGCACCCTCGACTCGATGCGCGACACGAAGAAACTGGCCATCGCGTCAGAAACCTCCTACCTCTACATCCCATTGGCGCACCGCCTCGGCCTCTATGCCATCAAGACCGAGCTGGAAGACCTGGTGATGAGATACACCAACCCCGAAAAGTACTACGAGATTGCCACTCTCATCGACGCTACCTCCGGCACGGAGGAACGGCTGAAACAGACTTTCACTAAACAGGTGATAGAGATTCTGGACAGCCACGGCTACAAGTACACCATCAAGACGCGTGTCAAGTCGGTGTACAGCTGTTGGAAGAAGATGGAACGCAAGGGAATCCCGTTCAAAGAGATCTACGACCTCTACGCCATGCGCATCATCCTCGACGAGCCCCCCGAAGTCGAGAAACAGGAGTGTTTCAATGTCTATTCCCTTCTTGTCGGGAAGTTCAAATACAATCCCAACCGTACTCGCGACTGGATTTCCAACCCCAAGTCCAACGGGTATGAGTCTTTGCAGGTCACCATAATGACCCCCATAGGGCAATGGGTGGAGGTGCAGATACGCAGCACCCGCATGGACACCATCGCCGAGAAGGGCATGGCCGCCCACTTCCTCTACAAGGAGGCTCACCCCGAGGAGAATATCAAGGACAACCCCGTGGAAGAATGGCTTCAGCAGATACGCAGCACCCTCGAGAACACCGAGAAGAGCGCCCTCGACCTGGTGCAGGAGTTTCGCGAAACACTCTACACCAACGAGATTGTCCTCTTCACCCCCAAGGGCCATTCCATCAAGCTGCCCGCACACTCCTCGGTGCTCGACTTCGCCTTCGCCATCCACTCCGACCTCGGACTGCACTGCATCGGAGCCAAAGTCAACTCCAAGGTGGAGTCTGTCGGCTACCGTCTGCATGCCGGTGACCAGGTGCAGGTGCTCACCGGACGCAACGCCCAGCCCGAAGACAACTGGCTCGAGTTGGTTCGCACCCAGCGGGCCAAGGAAGCCATCAAGGACGCCCTGCGCCTGCAACGCAAGGGATTCCGCGAAGAGGGGGAGAAACGACTGAAGGAGATACTCGAGAAGCTCCACTACCGCTACAACCTATCCAATCTGGGACAGTTGAAGAGTTACTTCGAGATAGCCAGCGACACCGACCTCTTCTATCAGGTGGCAACAGGCAGTCTGGGAGAGAATGACATCCTCGAATGCTTCGACCGGGGCCAACCGTCGAAGACCCGCCGGCACCACCTCTACTTCCTCGGCCCCTACCGCAACCTTTTCGACTGGGACGAGAACCATATCCAGCCCACGGGGACCTACACTGACGCTCAGGAGAACACCAACCACCAGAGCATCCTTCTCGACGAGAACTACGAGAGCTACGAGACCCTTCCCGCACCCTGCTGCAACCCCGTGCAGGGCGACAACGTGGTGGGCATCGTCGCTGACGGGAAAATAATGGTGCATCGTACCACCTGCAGAAAGGCAAGGGACGAGATGGCCACCCACGAGAACCGCATCGTCAGAGCCCGCTGGCGTCCCGGCGAGACGGTGGCCCTCCTCTCGGGCATCGCCTTCACGGCCATTGACCGGCAGGGCCTCCTGCAGGAGATTACACGTATCGTGTCGGAGGAGATGAACCTCAACATGCGCGCTATCACCATCGAGGCCATTGAGGGTGTCGTACATGGCATCATCATGCTCTATGTCCTCAATCTGGACAACCTCAACCAGCTGATGGACGGCATCAAGAACCTCGAAGGTGTCGAACAAGTCAACAGGATATGATGAACCAGGAAACACTCACGGCCTTTGAACGGCTGAGCGAGATACTCGACACCCTGCGGCGCGAATGCCCGTGGGACCGCGTGCAGACGCTCGACAGCCTGCGCTATCTGACAATAGAGGAAGTCTATGAACTCAGCGAGGCCATCCTCACCCGCGACCAGGATAACCCAACGGGCCCGAACGATGACTTGAAAAAGGAACTCGGCGACCTCTTCATGCACCTCATGTTCTACGCCAAGATAGCCGAAGACGAAGGGCGTTTCACCCTGGCCGATGTCCTCAACGGCATCTGCGACAAGCTCATCGGACGTCATCCTTTCATCTACAACAAAGACGAGTACCACGGTGAGAGCTGGGAACAGCTCAAGATGCACGAAGGCCGACGCTCTGTCCTCGAAGGCGTCCCCGCCAGCCTGCCCCCCTTGGTGAAAGCTCTGCGCATGCAGCAGAAAGCCTCGGGCATAGGCTACCGACGTCCGGATGGCGACCTTGCACCCCATGAAGGGATGAGTGAGGAAGAGTACGGCGACCTGCTCTTTGGACTCATCCATTGGGCCAACGACCATGGAATCAACGCCGACGATGCCCTTGCCAAGAGCAATATCCGCTTCGCCCAAGAGGTGAAGCGCTACGAGGAAAGTAAAGAGGCATCAAAATAAGCAGACGTCTTATTTCTTCCGGAAGACCTTGCCCAGCAATTTGCGCCAGCGCGCAAGGTCGAAGACGTTGACATCCGTCGTGGCCTGATAGGTGAACAGCAGTCCTATGGGGATGAAGGCAAAGGTTGAAATCCACATGCCTATCGGCCCTACAGCGCCTTCGCGGACAGACTTCTCGCTGATCATGCCCACCACATAATAAAGCACGAAGAAGACCACCGAGGCCACCAACGGCATCCCTAAGCCGCCTTTGCGCACGATGGAGCCAAAGGGCGCCCCGATGAAGAAAAGCAGAAGGCAGGCCACCGAGAGGGTGAACTTGCGCATCCACTCGATATAGTGACGGTTGATGTATTCGCTGTCGCTTCTGATTATCTGTTCGTACATCCCTACGTCGGATTCGGCGTTGCGGGCCACAGCCAGTGCCTGGATGAGGATTTTCTTGCGCACTGCTTGAGCAGTGTCGGCCGTGATGCGGAATACGTCCTTGTATACAAAATCCTTCGCCGTGTCGGGTGCCGTGGCCCTATAGGCACGTAGCTTGTTCATCATGACCAGGTTGAACTCTTTGTAGCGGTCCTCGCGGCTTGCCTCCAGCTGGCGTACCGAGGTATCCAGCTGACTGACGTTCATCATCTTGTAGTCGCCCCTGAAACGGTCATCGTCGGTCTTGTTGAAAGCAAACGACGAGATGTCGAAAGTCAGCACCTGCTCCTTGAACCCGATGCTGGTGAGGGGTCGGGTGCGGAAGTTCTCTCCGTCCATAGGTTCACTGTAAGTATACCCGTCGTAAAGGGTGAAAAGGAGGTAGCGGTCATCGGGCGTGGTCTGCATCATGCCGCGGTCGGCGACGATGACGTTGGTGCGGTCCAGCCCCTCGCTGTGGTCGTAGACGATGATGTCGTAGAGTGTCCTGCCGTCCTTCGATTTGCGGTCGATGCGTATCACGTAGCCGTCGATGTCGCTGTAATACTCACTTGGGCGGATGCTGATGGCGGGTTTCTTGCGCTGTATATCGTAAAGGGTTGTCCTGTATCGGTACATGGCCACCGGCAGGACGTTATTGGCGAAATAGAAGGCCACACCCGTCAGCAACAGGCAGACAAAAGCCATCGGCATCATCATGCGGCGCAGCGAGATACCGCCCGCCTTGATGGCCACCAACTCGTACTTCTCGCCGAAATTGCCCATCGTCATGATGGAGGCAAAAAGCACCGCAATGGGCAGCGCCATGGGCACCACTGTGGCGGCGGCGTAGAGAAGGAGCTCGGCAATGACGGCGATATCAAGGCCCTTGCCCACCATATCGTCCACATAGAGCCACACCAACTGCATCAGCAGCACGAAGACCGAGATGGTAAAGGTCAGCAACAGTGGCCCAAGGAACGATTTCAGCAGCAGCCGGTCTAACTTCTTCACCTTAGTCCTTACTTCTTAGTTCTCAGTTCTTACTTCTTACCTCCCTTAGAACCAGCCGTTGAACAGACGTATCAGGTCGTTGCCGTTGGCCACAATGAGCAGCAGCAGCAACAGGGCCATGCCTATCTTCTGGATAACGTCGAGGGCTTTCTCGCTGGCTTTCCTGCGGGTGATCATCTCATAAAGGGTGATGACGATATGTCCGCCGTCCAGACCGGGAATGGGGATGATGTTCATGAAGGCCAAAACCAGCGCCAGGAGGGCCGTAAGGTTCCAGAATGCGTACCAGTCCCACACCTTGGGGAAAAGGCTCCCCATGGCCAGAAAACCGCCCAAATTCTTGGCACCGTCTTTTGTGAAAAGGATACGGAGCGACGAGACATACTCAACCATCTTCTCCCAGCCGTAACTGATACCCGCCGGGATGGCCTCGCCCACAGTATAGGAGGTGTGCTTCACCTCGAAGATATCTGTCGGATTCATGGCATAGATGCCCAGCCGACCGTCTTTGTTCAACTCCACCTTCTGGGCGTGGTATTCCCCCTGACGGTAGAAGCCTATCGTCACCGTATCGTCGGCAAAGAGAGGCAGTGTGGTCATGAACTCTACGGCTGTCGGCGTGGGCTGGCCTCCAATGCTGACGAGGCTGTCGCCCTCCAGCAGGCCGTACTTCTTGCCTATCGAACCCGCCGTAAACGATTTTATCACGAATGGATACCGGACAGCGAACAGATGCTTGGGGTTGATGTCCATCATGCGGGAATACATGGCGTCCTCGACCTCGAAAGTGCAGAGGCTGTCGTCACGCATGACGGTAATCTGCTGCGGCCGGTCGTAGAACATAGTGCTGACGGCCTCGGCCATATCATACTGCTCCTTGCCGTCCAGTGCGTAGATGATGTCGCCGTTGCGGAACCCCTGGTCCAGCATCACCTCGTTGTACTCATACCCCATCGTGGCGTTGCGCAGAGGCAACTCGTCCTGTCCCCAATGGGCGAAGACAACGGCATAAATGGCCAATGCCGACAGAAAGTTCACCAGCACACCACCCGATATGATACAGAGCTTCTGCCAGCCCTTCTTGGTGCGGTATTCCCATGGTTGTGGCTCACTTTCCATATCCTCCGAGTTCTTGGTCTCGTCCACCATGCCTGCGATATCGCAATAGCCGCCCAGAGGTATCCATCCCAAACCCCACAGGGTGTTGTTCTTGTCCTCGGGTTTCAGGTTCTTCTCGTCCCACGACTCGGGGGTCTCTTTGTTAAAGAAAAGGAAATGCCACTTGCCGTCGAATTTCTTGGCCTTCAATATGGAGAATTTCCAGTTGAAGAAGACATAGAAGCGGTTCACACGGGTATGGAACAACTTGGCGAAACCCAGATGTCCCAGCTCGTGCGTCACCACCAAGAGTGACAAACTCAGTAAAAAAGCCAATACCTGCATATAGTTACAGTCTCTGTTGATGATACAAATAAAGTGTGCAAAGATACGAACTTTTTCCGTAACCGCGACTTTTTTTGCATCATTCTTTCGTTTTTAACGTTTATCCCGATTTTTTTGTGTATCTTTGCACTCGTGAAAATAGAAGAAGCCATACAGCGTTTCGCCGACCATATCACTGTCGAACGTCGGCTGGCACCAGGCACGGTGAAATACTACCTTGGTGGCGTCGAGGATTTCTCCCAGTTCCTTGCCGTACAGAAAGTCACTGACCTCGACCAGGTCGAGCCACGTCATGTGCGCGAATGGCAGATGGAGCTCGTCGGTTCGGGACACAAGCCCGGGACCGTCACAAAGCTCCTCACCGCCTTACGGGTATGGTTCCGTTACCTGCGCCGCGAGAAGTACCTGGACCGGGATATCATGGCCCGCATCACTCCGCCTAAAGGCGAGAAGCACCTGCCCGTCTTTTTCCGGCAGCAGGAGGCTGAACATATCTACGACGACATCTATCCCGACACCTTCGACGGTCAACGCGACCGGCTGGTGCTGCGCATGTTGTACGAGACTGGCATGCGGCGTTCCGAACTGGCCACTCTTCCCGTTGCGAATATTGATACCTCGGGTCTCTCCATCAAGGTGCACGGGAAACGCGACAAGGAACGCATAATCCCCATAGAAAATGAGCTGGCGCACAATATTTCCAATTATCTCGCGTTAAGGAATCAGGTAATCGCCGAACAGCGTGAACAGGTTCCGGGATACGAAGAGCCTTGTACCCTGCTCGTTAGCAGCAACGGCAAAGCGGTGAATGATGCCAAGATATACAGGATTGTCGAGCACTATATGGCCATCCTTTCCAATGCAGAACGCACCAGTCCCCACATCTTCCGCCACTCTTTTGCCACCCACATGCTCGACGAGGGGGCCAACATCGACGCCATCAAAGACCTCCTCGGACACAGCAGCCTCGACAGCACCGAAATCTACACCCACGTCACCCGGCAACACCTAAAAGAATCATATAAACACGCCCACCCCAGGGCACTAAAAACATAGGAGATCACATTATGAACACTACAATCAACGCCGTCAAGTTCAAAGCTGACGAGAAACTGGAGAAGTTTATCCTCGACAAGGTTGCCAAGCTGGATCGCCTTATCGACAACGTCACTAAATGCGAAGTCACCCTCAAGGTCGACAAACCTGAAAGCGACAATAACAAGATTGCCGAAATCGAGCTGAACCTCCCCGGTCCCAACATCTTCATCAGCAAGCAGGCCGACACCTTCGAGCAGGCCGTCGCCGACTGCATCGACGCTCTCCGTCCCCAAATCGAAAAATACAAGGAACGCCGCTAAACGAAGCGTCATATAAAAAGAAGAAAGGGTCCATTACAATCAGGACCCTTTCTTCTTTTTCTTGTCTTTCTTAGGCTCGCCCAAGTAGGGGGGCTTGCCGTCGGGAGTGGTGTAGGTGCCTTCTTTCAGTTTACCGTTGTAGGAGAGGAACACGAGGACGACGCCTGCAAGGATGAAGGGGATACTGAGCCATTGGCCCATGTCGAGAATCATGTCCTTCTCGAAAGCTTCCTGCTCTTCCTTGATGAATTCTATCAGGAACCGCACACCCCAAAGGGCTATCAGCCACCAGGCGAAGAGGCGTCCGTTGCGCAGTTCTCCTTTCCTGCGCCGGTAGGCCCAGATGCAGCCCAGGAAGATGAGGAGGTAGGAGAACGACTCGTAAAGCTGTGTCGGGTGCTTGGGAACGGTTTCGTGGTTGCGCTCGAATATAAAGCCCCAAGGCAGAGAGGTCTCCACGCCATAAATCTCGCTGTTGAAGAGGTTGCCCAACCGGATAAAGAAACCCGAGAGAGCCACCACCATGACGAGCCTGTCGAGCAGCCACCATGCGTTGACTTTGAACTTGCGGCAATAATACCAAATCGTCAGCAGGATGGCGATAGCCGCCCCGTGGCTGGCCAAGCCCTCGTAGCCGGTAAATTCCCCCGTCTGCATGTTGAAAGGCAGGATAATCTCCAACCAATGGTCGGAGGTGAGGAAATAGTCTGGCTGATAGAATATACAATGCCCCAAACGTGCGCCCACCAGCACGGCGACGAAAACCCAGACGGTGAGCGTGTCGAGCAGACGGATGTCCACCTTCTCGCGCTTGAAGATACGGGACAGCACTATATAGCTGAACAGGAAGGCAAAGAGGAACCCGAAGGAGTAGTAGCGTATGGAAAACGACCCGATGTGTATCATCACCGGGTCGACATTCCAATGGATGAATTGCAGCAACATAGATGCAATCAAATTACTTTGCGTAGTTCACGGCACGGGTCTCGCGGATGACCGTCACCTTGATCTGGCCAGGATAGGTCATCTCGTTCTGAATCTGGCGCGAGAGGTCGAGGCTCAGTTTGTTGGCCTCGGTGTCGCTCACCTTGTCGGCACCCACGATAACGCGCAGTTCGCGACCGGCCTGGATGGCATAGGTCTTCACCACACCGGGATACGACATGGCCATGTCCTCAAGCTTCTTGAGACGGTTGATATAGGCCTCCACCACCTCGCGGCGGGCGCCGGGACGGGCACCGCTGATGGCATCGCACACCTGGATGATGGGCGAGATGAGGTTGGTCATCTCCACCTCGTCGTGGTGGGCGCCGATGGCGTTGCAGATATCGGGATTCTCCTTGTACTTCTCGGCCAGTTTCATACCGAAGATGGCATGCGGCATCTCGGGATCGGTCTCGGGCACCTTGCCTATGTCATGCAGCAGACCTGCACGCTTGGCCATCTTGGGGTTGAGACCCAACTCCGAAGCCATTGTAGCGGCCAGGTTGGCCACCTCGCGGCTGTGCTGCAGGAGGTTCTGCCCGTAGGACGAGCGGTACTTCATGCGGCCAATCATGCGCATCAGCTCATGGTTCATATTGGTGATACCCAGGTCGATGCAGGTGCGCTTGCCGACCTCGGCGATTTCCTGCTCAATCTGGCGGCGGGTCTTGGCCACTACCTCTTCGATGCGGGCGGGATGGATGCGGCCGTCAGTTACCAGCTTATGCAGCGACAGGCGGGCAATCTCGCGGCGCACGGGGTCGAAACCGCTGATGATGATAGCGTCGGGCGAGTCGTCGATGATAATCTCCACGCCTGTGAGGGACTCAAGGGCACGGATATTGCGGCCTTCACGGCCGATGATACGGCCCTTCACCTCCTCGTTCTCGAGGTTGAAGACACTGACAGTGTTCTCGACGGCCACCTCAGTGGCGGTGCGCTGGATGCTCTGGATGACAATCTTCTTGGCCTCCTCGTTGGCGGTGATTTTGGCCTCCTCGACGATGTCGATGATACTGTTGGCAGCCTCGTTGCGGGCCTCTTCGGTCATCGACTCGATGAGGTTCTGCTTGGCCTCCTCGGCGGTCATGCCGGCGATGTGCTCCAGTTTCTCTATACTCTCGTTGTAGACCTTCTCGACCTCGGCCTGGCGCTTGCGCAGCACCTCGATCTGGTTGTTCAGGTTATCGCTCACCTGCTTGATTTCGTTGTTCTTCTTCTGCAGTTCATTCACCTGCTGGTTGAGGCTCTGCTCGCGCTGTTTCAGCTTGCGCTCCTCGTCGCGCAGGGCGTTGTTCTTCTCGTTCACCTGCTTCTCGTGCTCGCTTTTCATCTGGAGGAACTTCTCCTTGGCTTGGAGGATTTTGTCCTTCTTGATGATTTCGCCTTTCTCTTCAGCGTCTCTCAGCACTTCCTGGCTCTTGGCCAACAATCTGTTGCGCAGCACGCTTGTGGTGAGCCATATACCCACGCCGCCACCTGCGACAATTCCGATAATAATTCCAATAACTATGTTCATTTGTTGATACTGTGTTTGTTTGTGGGGATGGGCTGAGGCTCTTCGGGGGTGCACTCAGTAAAAAAGGCTGCACCGACCTCCTCCGGGAGTTGTGGTAAACTCTGAAAAGATAAGATTTGAGTGCCGGACGTATCAGCCATACAACCTACCCGTCCCTGAGCTTACTCGGTTTGTAAAAGGTGTTGAGTTTACAAACTGTTTTGGAACTCAGTGCAGCCTATCCTTCGGTTTCCGCTCTGTCCAGCAATTGACTTATGGCGTTGAGCCGTGATTCCAATCCGTTGCTTTGGTAGCTCCGCTGTCCCTGCATCTTGATAAGGTTGGTTATCTGCGTCAACGACACCATTGCCAGTAAGTCCTGGCCGTCTTGGTGGCCGTAACGTTTCCCATAGTCGCGGGCCTGCTGTTCTATCAGGTCGGCGGCCTTGCGCAAATACTGCTCTTCGCTGCCACTGATTTTCAGTTTGTATTTGCGGCCCAGGATGGTGACTGTTACGGGAAGTTCGTCCATGGTTGATGCTTATTCTTCGGGTTGCGCTGTGGCCTCTGCGCCGGTCTCATTTATCATTGCCAGACTTTTGTCTATATTGCGTATCAGTTGGTTAATCCTCAGTTTCAATTCTGTAGTATCACCCTTCTGAGTCAGCTTTTCCCCTAGTTTTAATAATTTGTTTTCTTCTTTTAAGTTTGATATTATTGTGTTTTGTTGCTTTGTCTGCTCCTGCAGGTCTCTCAGCTCTTCTGCCAGGCTCTTCTCCTTTGCACGCAGACGGGCGTTCTCTTCCAGCAAACGCGTTGCCTTCCGTTCGATGTCTGCCACTATGGTTTCGATGTCTAACATGGTGTACTGATTCTACACTACAAAAAGCGTGCAAAAATACATATTTTCCCGCACATAGGCAAAAAATATTTTCCCTTCCCTTGGCGGGGAGTCGCTATCGGACTAATCTACAAACCTTTATTCTTATTATGAATATTTACCTCTCTATCTTGCGCGCGTCTCTATAATAGGGAAAACCGCCCTGTACAGGCGGCATTTTCATCTGTTGGCGATGACAAAAAAGTAGTCGCACCCCTCTTTTCAAGGGGCACGACTGCTTTGGCTGATGCGAAGCTTGGGGACCGACTACTTGTCGAGCTCCTGCTGGCGCAGGTGCTGTACGTAGATGGCCTTCTGCCTCCGTTCCCGGTTGATAACGGAAGGTTTGGTGAATTTCTGACGTTCGCGAAGCTCTTTCACAACGCCAGTCTTCTCGAACTTTCTTTTCAACTTCTTAAGGGCTTTCTCGATGTTGTCGCCCTCTTTAATAGGAACTACGATCATGTTTCTTACCTCTTTCTTGTTAAAGGATGAATAAAACTATTAATAAGACTCTTGTCTTCTAAAGGGTTAGAACTGCAGGTGACCCTGGGCGGCAGCGTCGTTGAGGGCGGCCACAATGCCTTTCTTGTTGATGATACGCATGCCCTTGGCACTCACCTTCAAGGTGATCCACATATCCTCTTCGGGGATGTAGAACTTCTTTGTCTGCAGGTTGGGAGAGAAGGTTCTCTTCGTATGGATGCGGGAATGGGAAACATTGTTGCCCACAATCACTTTCTTACCGGTAATTTCACAAATCTTTGACATTTTCTGTATACTTTTTAATGAATAATGACGTTGTTTTACGTGTGCTTCCTTTCGGGAAAAGCGGGTGCAAAAGTCGGACTTTTTTTTGACATGACAAAGATTTTGGCCTCCCCTGACGGCCAAAATCAGGACTTTTAACATATCGTATTTTGATGTACATTATCTACCAGTGTATTACAAAGAACCGAGAACAAATATTTAACACAGGTTTCCCAAGCACTTAGCGCCTCATAACTTGTTCAAAACACCCGAATCGACCCCTAAAAAACCAAAATTCGGGGTGTCTTGGATTGCACTTTTCCACTGCATGGGTTCTTCATCACTTGCGTTCTGCGTTTTAGGCGGTTTTCTGCCGGCATCCCCGCCTGATGGGTCTTCGCCATCTATACAATAAAGTTTCCTTTTCTGCGTTAAAAGGAGACGTTAACTTTCCCCCTCCTATGTTCACAGACAAACTCCTCAACTGGTATTCCGAGAACGGGCGCGACCTCCCCTGGCGCAGGACAGACAACCCATACTACATCTGGCTCTCGGAGATTATCCTCCAGCAGACCCGCATAGAACAAGGCAGGGCCTATTACGAACGCTTCATTAAAGAGTACCCCTCCGTCCGCCATCTGGCCGATGCCACTGAGGAACAAGTGCTGAAGACATGGCAGGGGCTCGGATACTACTCGCGGGCCCGCAACCTCCATGCCGCCGCAAGGCATATAGCTCACGACCTCGGGGGACGGTTACCCGACACCTACGAGGGCATCCTCGCCCTCAAAGGCGTAGGGCGCTACACAGCCGCGGCCATCGCCTCTTTCGCATTCCGCCTCCCCCACCCCGTCATCGACGGCAACGTCTACCGGTTCATCTCGCGCCTCTACGGTATCTACACTCCCATCGGCACCGACGCTGCCTACCGCGAGTTCGAGACGCTTCTCACACACTTGATAGACCGCGAGCGCCCCGACCTTTTCAACCAGGCACTCATGGACTTCGGCTCCACATGGTGCAAGCCCACAGGATGCGACTGCGGCAACTGTATCTTCGCACAGGAATGTGTGGCCCGCCGTGAAGGCAAAGTGGCCCTGCTGCCGGTCAAACCCGACAAAGTGCAAGTGAAACCACGGTATTTCTATTATATAGATGTCCAATGGCCTGACGAGGGTGACACCATGGCGCTGGTGCACAGGCGCGAGGCGGGCGACATCTGGCAGGGGCTCTACGAACTCCCCCTCTGCGAGACCTCCAACACCCTCGCCGACGAGGAGACTCTGCCATACCTCCGGCAGCAGCTCATCCAATGGTTCGGCACAGAGCCCAACGAAATCCTCGCCGGCCCCTGCTTCCGGCACCAATTGACCCACCGCCTCATCACCGCCCGATTCTTGCAAGCGAGATACAGCCACCGGCCTTCTGCAATACCCGAAAAGTTCACTGTCGTGAGGCGTGACGAGATGAAGAAACTACCCGTCCCACGACTGATAGACAAGTACTTGAAGTCCCTGTGAATAACTTTGCCACGATAATCCCGCAAAAAGTGGTATCTTTGCATTTGGTTATTTATCCGTAGTACGTATATCAAAGTATTATAAATTAGTTAGGTAAACAAACATGACTGGCGTAAACAAAGTAATTCTCCTTGGCAATCTGGCCAAGAACCCCGATGTAGTGGCATTCCCGCAGAACAAAAGCAACGGCACCGCCGGCGTAGTGAAGAAAGCCTCCTTCCCGGTGATGACTTCCGAATACCGTAGAAACCGTGATGGTGAACGGACCGAACACAGCGAACGGCATAATGTCGTCTGCTGGTACTCCCTGGCCGAAATCGCCGAGAAAATCCTCCGCAAAGGATCCCTTGTCTATGTAGAGGGCAAGCTCCAAACCCGTTCGTGGGAGGACAAGGAAGGCAACAAGCACTATATCACCGAAATCATTGCCGATAGTTTCAACGTCATCGCCAACCGCAACCGTCCCGACGAGGCTCCCGCCCAGGAACCCGACCCTCTCTCGACCATCCTCAACAACGAGACTGAACCCCTCGGCGACCTTCCCTTCTAACCCTTGAGTCTATGACTCTTGAACTCCTGTCGCCCGCCAAGAACCTGGAACAGGGACGCGAGGCTGTTAACCACGGCGCCGATGCGCTCTATATCGGTGCACCGGCTTTCGGTGCGCGTGTGGCGGCAGGCAACAGCATCGAGGAGATAGAACAGCTGACACGCTATGCCCACCGCTATCACGCACGTGTCTATACCACTGTCAACACGCTCCTCTTCGACGAGGAGGTGGATGCCGCCGTCCGTCTTCTCCACCAGCTGTACAACGCGGGGGTCGACGCAGCCATCATCCAGGACCTCGGCCTGCTGGAATGCGATCTGCCCCCCATCGAGCTGCATGCCAGCACCCAGACACACAACGCCTCCATCGAGCGCGTAAAGTTCATGGAACAAGTGGGGTTCGCCCGCGTCATCCTTGCCCGCGAGACCTCATTGGAGCAGATGAAATCCCTGCGGCAGGCCACCCATGTGGAACTCGAGGCTTTTGTGCAGGGGGCCCTCTGCGTCAGCTACAGCGGCCAGTGCTACCTCAGCCAGTTTATCAACGGTCGCAGCGGGAACCGCGGATGCTGCAGCCAGCCCTGCCGGTCGGCCTACGACCTCGTCGATGCCCAGGGACGCGTGCTCCGCAAAGACCAGCACCTCCTCTCCCTCCGCGACTTCTCGGCGGCACGGCACCTGCAGGAGATGGCCGACGCAGGCATCACGTCGTTCAAGATAGAGGGCCGCCTCAAGGATATGGCCTACGTGAAGAATGTCACCGCCTACTACCGCCAACTGCTTGACAACATGATGTCCCACGACGGGGAATATCGTCCCGCCTCCTCCGGCAAGTGCACCTTCTTCTTCACTCCCGACCTCGAGAAGACATTCAACCGTGGATTCACCGACTATTTCCTGCGCGGGAGGCAACCGATGGCGACACTTACCACGCAAAAGTCTCTCGGCAAGCGCCTTGGCAAGGTTACGCGCCTCGACCGCAACAGCATCACCGTCGACACACGCGAGACTCTCACCCCTGGCGACGGACTCTGTTTCTTCTCCCCCAAAGGCGAACTGGTAGGCTTCCAGGTGAACCATGTGCAGGGCCGCACCCTCCAGCCCAACCGTATGCCCGACGGGCTGGCCGTGGGCACCCTCCTCTGGCGCAACAACGACCAGGCCTTCGAGCGACAGCTGCAAGGCCGCACTGCCGAGCGCAAGATAGACATAGATGCCATACTTTCAGGCACTCCCGACGGCCTCATGCTGACGTTGACCGATGACGACGGCACCCGCATAGAAGTCTCCATTGCCTGCACCAAGGAACCCGCCCAGAACCCGGAGAAAGCCCAAGAGCAGATGGCTCGTCAGCTCAGCAAGACAGGCGACACCCCCTTCCGCATCGCCCGTTTCGAGAACCGTTGCCCACAGCCGTGGTTCCTTCCGGCGGCCCTCCTCAACGACCTCCGCCGCCAAGCCCTCACGCAGTTGGAGGAGGCCCGTGTCGCCGACCATCTGGCACGACGTGGCCACTGCCCTCCCCTTGCCGAGAGACAAGAGAACAGTACCCCCTATTTCGAGACCATTCTCGACTACCGCGCCAATATTCTCAACACGAAGGCTGAGACCTTCTACCGCCGCCACGGCGTGGAAGAAATGGAATATGGCCTCGAAAAGACCCTCGACTACGACGGCAAAGCCCTCATGACCACCAAGTATTGTCTGCGTTACGAGTTGGGCATGTGCCTCAAAGAGCACCCCGACACCGCCGGAGACCTATTCTTGAAGAACAACCGCAACCGCTTCCGCCTTGTCTTCGACTGCCGTCGTTGCGAGATGCAGATCCTGCCCTGAACGGCCAGCCCTACAGAGATTACTCTCTCCCTACCGACCCACTTTTGCAGTCTCCAACTAAGAAAAGATTTCACCCTCTTGTAAAAATAGTTTGGATAGTTAATATATTTTCGTATCCTTGCATCGTGAAAATACGGAGTACAACTCCTTAGATTATCGTTTCTTATGTAGCTATTCCAATGATAGAAAGATCCCTGAAAATCACTGATGCAAAGGATGATAGCGTAGATTCAGACACCAAGTACAACATTATTGTGCAAAGGCAATAAGAATTTCTGAATTTCGGTGCAAAAATGCGAAATTCCCAAGATTTTCAATTTTGTCGGAATCTCCCGTCAACATCAGGCTGCTGTCGTACATTGGAACCGTGGTAGAGAGTAATCAAAGTGTACCACCCATTCTACGACAATAGGCAGAGAGGTCGCGCACGTTGGATGCGAACGACTGCGTGTGGAGGTAGCCGTACTGACGGTCGTATAGATCCAAAGCCTTATACTGGCTCAGGTACTTAGCTGCCTCTGTTGTCATTATCCCATAATGCTCAGCAAACTCCGCAATAAGCGCCACCACATATTGTGCCTTGTCTGATGCCATAGTTGTTCTATTGTTTATTTAGTATTTAGATAATGTGATTATACTGTTTTTCGTATGTGTGTTTATAACCTAGAAATTGCTGGAGACTTTGGTCGCAAAAGGTTTCTACAATTTTTTCTGCCAAGGGTTTGTCTTTTTCTGGTATGATAGGTTCGATAAGTTTTAGCAATACTTTACCTTCTTCTTTTTTGTATTCTACACCACGATGGATGTCCTCCTCGGAAATCTGATAATATTGCCCACGTCGCATTGCACTTATAAACTCACACAAGTGCACATGACTGTCAGAATTGTTCCTTGCGACATCACTACTTTGGAATAGTTCAAAGATGTCTTTTTCGTTCATAATTATTGAATGGTCTCTGTTCCAAGAACGCCATCAAATAAATATCGGTCAAGGTATCCAAGTATCTTGTTTGATTCACCGATACCACCACAACAACGAGGTTCTCTACATATTGTTATTATGGATGCTTTTTCTATTAGTTGTTCAACAAATATCCTATAATCATAATTGTTTTCTGGCCAAAATTCATCTTTGAAGAAAACTTCTGGCCATGCAAAAGTTGTGTCTCGACATTCTGTCGTAAAACAATCAAGGTCAAAATCTAAAATATACGGAATGCTCGGTTGAATAATAGATTTACTTCGTTTGTATCCGAAAACATCTCTAATTTTCTGATAATATGGATACTTAAGAATTGAATCACCTAAGACACCACGACTTCCTGTTTCCCATTTCAAGTGGCCAATACAAAAACCCTTATGTTCGATATTAGTCGCCGTTTTGTATGTATTATTGTCCCAACTATTAATATTGTGATTTGTCTCACTTCCAATACACACCACATCATTAATTAGGCCTAATTCCATTCCTGCAGTTACCCAATCATCGTCCTGCGAACTTAATTCAAATTCAATTAAAGACCAAAAGTCTTTGCTTGACAATTTGAGGATATCATCTACACCGTATTTTGACAATTTGACATCGGTATAGCAAGCATCATCGTGATGGTCAAAGTATATAACATTAGGTATTTGTTCATTAAATGAGTTGAGTTTCATAGCCTCGAAGATTACATTTAGAATCCAGCGGTGATCATCATAAAGAATAATATGTTTGTCTCGGTAAGTGTATGTTTCTATATTACTATGCCAAGATAGTTGACAAATGTATTCTATAGTATTCATATTTATTGATGCTTTTCGCATTTGAATTAACAGTATGCAACTTTGTAAATGTGTAATAGGAACGATGAGGCTGCTTTGTGTGCTGCGTGGGCGATGCTGACGATGTCGATTTGATTAGGTAACTGTATAATCATTATCTTTTATTGTTATTATTATCAATCAGTATTCCACCTATTTACTTCGTCACCCTCATAGGCATCGAGTATATCATAGTCAACTATAGGAGGGCGACTGGGGAATAGGTCGTAATCATCTTCGTTAATATTCCATTCATGGATACTCGAAACAATATTATTGTAGTGGTCTATTTCATAATCTTGAACTATTCCGTCTTCTTCAATGTATTTGCGAACCGTAACCTTCCCATTATGAAACATATTCTGGTTCTTTTTTAAGTAGACATAATTCATCGGAATCACTATGTGACTTAAACAATCCATATATCCCATTTTTTTCCCTTTTACAATACCTATGGTATATTCCGACATTTCTAATATCTTATCATATATTGTTCCACACAAAACCTTCCCCTCGGAACTTATTATTCCATACCTATTATCTCTTCCAACACGGAACAAAGCGTTTCCTAAATATTCTATTGTATTATAACAATTAGGTATGACAATATCCCCTCTCCCTGAAAGTAATCCAAGATATTTTCCACTTGAACCATATATTTTTAATTTCTCAAAAATGGTTCCTTGGGGTGCGGATATTGTGTCAGGACGTATGATTTTAGCATAGACAAAAAAGATGTCTGCAGATAAAGGGTCTTCAGCCTCGTCATCATCGAAATATCCTTTAACTATGATGTCGTCTTTCAGCAGGAATGAATAGTCTATAGACCAATTCTCTTTTACAAATTCACAAAAGGAGAAAAGTTCATTCTTATTTTCTATTTGTCTATATATCATACTGTTTATTTTTGAAGTCTGGAAGACCTCTCGGCCTTCCAGACTTGGGATTGAGTGGAGATTACATCTCCGAGAGTTTCTCGTAGCCTTCGTAGCGCAGTTTGGCGTTGCGCTCGGTGGCGACGATGAGTTCTTCGGCCTTATTATATGTTTCTACAATCATCATCTTTCTGTCTGCTTAAATCCAATTTGTCTTCTTGGTGTTGATTTCTTCTCTCTTAATTGGTCGAGGGCATCGTTGATAGCCTCAATCTGCACAGCTATCTCATTGTTGGTCTGTTCTTGTTGCTCGTTGATGTCGTTTTGATCACGCAAAATTTCTTCAACATAAGCATTCAACTGGTCGACTTTATGGGATAGTTGTTCATATCGGAAATCCGCAGTTTGCATTGCAGCCACAGCCTGACGGATTGCAATAAAGGCTCTCATAATATTTATGTTCACTTGTATTGCTATATCAGACCGTAGGACCGAACTGAGCATTGCTATGCCATATTCAGTAAAGGCATAAGGTTTGTATCTTGTGCCACCTCGCTTTGAGGTCGCAATTTGCGACCTCAAAGATTCATTGGTTGTGTTTGAGGTCACAATTTGTGACCTCAAACGAAGCCACTCTTCTTCTGTCAACACAAACATAAAGTCCTCAGGGAAGCGACTAATGTTACGTTTGACGGCCTGATTCAGCACCTTGGTTTCCACTCCATAAAGTTCTGCAAGGTCGCGGTCAAGCATTACACGTTGCCCCCTTATTTCTAATATCCGATCTTTAATGGTCTCAATATTTGAAACTTTGATTGGTACTAATTCATTACTCATAAGACTTTATGTTTCATTATGTGCTCACAACTTGTGATGTTATATCCTTTAGAAGTCTGGAAGACCTCTCGACCTTCCTGCCTTGGCTTTACAATCTCGATTAGAGATTACATCTCACTTAGTTTCTTGTAGTCCTCGTAGTGCAGTTTGGCGTTGCGCTCGGTTGCGGCAAAGAGTTCTTCAATCTCTTGGGGGAAAGTCTTCATCGGTGAGTTGTGGTCTGGTTGAGCGTTGCCGACATGTAGCATCATGGGCATATAAGTCATTTCTGATAAAACATTATTTATAACGCCATTCTTTATATTATATTGCCCATAATGCTACTTTTTTTCAGCTGTAGATTCAACTACCAAGTGCAACACTGTTGTGCAAAGTTAACTATAATATTTTTCAATCCCTGCAGAATCCCTGTGTGTGACGGATTCCCAATCTCCGCCGTATCACCGGCGGAGGGGTGGAGCAATGCGGCGGCAGTAGGTGGCATGATTTGACCGCCCCACGTGATGAGAAGGACTTGAACGGGATTAATCTGCATTTATAATCACTTGAAAAACAGATTTTACAAGGACTTTCTCCGCTATTTTCCCGCATTTTGTCGCTCTGAGAGCGAAGCCGAGCGACAAAAATGCGGGTAAAATGCTACATTATAGCGTTTTAGATGCTAACAAAAACACAACAAACAATGAATCAATTACTTGTTACCTCTCAAGCGTCGACGGCACCCTTGATGGCGTAGAGGAGGAGGAAGAGGGTAGCGATGAGGAGCCAACGGCGACGGTGCATGTCCTTGTGCTGGCGGCCCAGCATGATGCCCAGATAGCCCAGGAGGAAGACCGAGACGGCCAAGGGGAGGGAGACTGCCAAGGAATCCTGCCCCACAGAGGCGCGGAAACCGAGCCCTAAGCCCACAAAGAGGGTGTTGGTGCCGATGGCTACACCCATGAGGAGAACGGTCGGCAGACGCGAAATATCGAAAACGGCGGCATCGGCTTTCTCCGCCTTGCGGAAGGCCTGGATGAACATGCGAATGGCCACAACGACGAACAGGCCGAGGAAGACGAGGTTGTCGTACTCGGGGATGTCGAAACGCAGGAGGTTGCCCAGGTACATGCCCAAGAGGACCAAGAGTGACTGCTCGAAGGCTATGACAAACGAGACGAAGAGGCCGCGAGAGAGACGCACGCGCACCTTGTCGGCACTGGCACGGAGAGTCAGCAGCACAGGCAGGGCCAGCGCGAGGGAGAGGACGATATATTCAAAGACTTTCATGGGCTATTATGATAACAATTGGGTGAGGGTGACGAACTGGGGAACTGTGAGCTGCTCGGCCCGCTTGGCGAGGAGGTCGGCAGGGACGCCGTCGAGGGGCAACTGGAGCTGCTGGAGGGCGTTGCGGAGGGTCTTGCGGCGTTGGTTGAAGCCGGCCTTGACGACACGCACAAAGAGCGCCTCGTCGCAGTCGAGGGCTTGCACGCCGTTGCGCCTCAGGCGGATGACGGCCGACTTGACCTTGGGAGGCGGGGTGAAGACATGTTCGGGAACGGTGAAGAGGTATTCGATGTCGTAGTAGGCTGAAAGCAAGACACTCAAGATGCCGTAGGCTTTGTTGCCCGCGGGGGAGGCGACACGCTCGGCGACTTCTTTCTGGAACATGCCCACGAGCTCGGGCACCTGGTTGCGGTTGTCGAAGAGCTTGAAGAGAATCTGCGACGAGATGTTGTAGGGGAAGTTGCCGATGATGGCGAAGGGCTCGGAGAAGAGCGTCGAGAGGTCGAGGGCCAGGAAGTCGCCCTCGATGACATGGAGGGAGGGGTAGCGCTGATGGAGATAAGCCACTGATTCCATGTCAATCTCGATGGCATAGAAGTCGAGGTCGGGGCGGTTGCAGAGGTATTTGGTCAGCACACCCATGCCGGGGCCTATCTCCAGCACATGGGGCGTGATGCCCGTGAGGCTGTCGGCGATGCGGCTGGCGATACCCTCGTCGCGGAGGAAATGCTGACCGAGCTGTTTTTTGGCGCGTACTTCCTTCATTTCAGCTTTGCTTTGAGGAGGTTATAACGTTTGCGGGCTTGGTCGACGAAGAGGCTGGCGGGATAGTCGAGGATGAGTTTCTCGTAGTAGTAACGGGCTTGTTCCATGTTGTTTAACTTCTCCTCGTTGAGCTGCGCCAGCAGAATGACGGCATCGTCGGCCACAATCTCGTTGGGATAGAACTCGACGAGCTTCTGCAGGAGGCTGTCGGCCTCGGCATAGCGCTGCTGACGGATGCGGATGCGGGCCTTCTGGAGGAGGACCTCGTCGAAGATGGGGTGCGAGAGGGCACTGGTGGAGAGGGCCTCGAGGGCGTCGTAGGCCGAGTCGAGCTGGTTGCGGTAGAGCAGGAGGTCGGCGTCGGCGTATTTCTCCAACATGGTGAAGGTACTATCGTCGTCCATGTTGTCGCTGATAAGGAGAGAGAGCTCCATGGCGTCGTTGGCGATGAGCTTGGTGGTGGAGGCGCGGAGCACCTTAAGTTGGGAGTTGGCCCACTCGAAGTCGTGGTTATAGTAGGAGAGCTTGGCGTTGCGGTACTTGGCCTGCGACCCCAGCACGTCGTTGTGGTTGGCCTTGTCGACCTGCATATATAGCAGTGAAGCATCCCACACCTCGCCGGCGAAGAGGAGGAGGTCGCCGAGATCGAGTTTTACCTCATCGCGCACCTTGGAGGGGAGTTTGGGGAGTTCGAGGATGTCGTAGAGGCAGTCGGCGGCGGCCTGAGTGCTGTCGGCGTAATAGGCCAGGAGATGGGCGTAGTTGCGCATAAGGATGCAGGTATTCACATTCTTGCCTAACTCGGCAAAGGCACCCTGATAGTCGCGCAACAGTTGCTGCAGACGGGCGTTGTCGACGGGGAAATTGCGGTCGAGACGGTCGAACTGGACCTCCAGCACGCCAACCCTTGCCTCAAAATAGTAGGGGTTCTCGGCACCCTTGCGGGCCACCGTGGCGTAGCTCTCCTGAGCCACGTCGTAGTCGCCGTTGGAGCGGGCGATGCCGGCCACACGCATGAGGGTCTCACCACCCATGTCGGGGAAACGGGCGTCGACAGCCTGGGCCTGCTCCATCGCGAAGCGGAAATCCTTCTGCTGGAGGGAGAACCAGATCATCATCTCCAGATACTGTTTGTTCTCCGGATGCTGCTGCACACGTTGCACCAGAGCCCTGCGCAGGCCGTCGGCCACCTGGGGCGAGGAGGTCTCAGCCAGCACCCGCTGCAGCGAGAGCTGGATGGAACTCATATACCCCGGCGAATTGTCCAGCAGGTCGAAGTATTCCTGCATCATGGCCTCGTAGTTGCCCATGCGCTGGTGGAGAGTGGCAACCTCGCCCACATAGACGTACTTATTGCGCATCTTCTCGCGGGCGGCAAGGTATGTCTTGAGGGCATATTCGAGATGATTGACATTCTCGAAGGCCAATGCCAGGTCGCCCGTCTGCTTGCTGTCGAAACCTATCTTCTCCAAACTGCGGTCGAACACCTTGGAAGCCTTCTTGGCATCACCTTTCTTCTCGTATATCATGCCCTGGTCGACATAGACGTATAACTCGCCAGGGAACTGCTTCAAGCGTTTTTCCGTCAGCCGCTCGGCATCACGGTACTGCTGCAGCTCTATGTATGAACGATAGAGCATCTGATAGTAGAACTTGTTGGGGTATTGTTTGTAGAGACCTTCATAGATTTCCGCCGCCTGGGCGAACTCGCCCGAGGAATAGTAGTGCGAAGCCAGCTGCTCCTGCGTCTGCTGGGCACGAGCCGACGGCAGGGAGAGCAGGGAGAGCAGCAAGCAGAGCACCGTTGCGACGATAGGTCTTCTCATATACAACAAAGCCGGAAGCAGGCTCCCGGCACTAAATTCGTGACTAAGCTGGGATTCGAACCCAGGACCCCATCCTTAAAAGGGATGTGCTCTACCTGCTGAGCTACTTAGTCGCCTTCGTTGTGACTAAGCTGGGATTCGAACCCAGGACCCCATCCTTAAAAGGGATGTGCTCTACCTGCTGAGCTACTTAGTCGACCTCAAATTTGAGTTTGCAAAAGTACAACTTTTTTCTCTTTCGGACAAAATTATTTGCGCAGTTCTTTTTTTCTTGCATCCGTAGGCGCTGGAAACCAACGGTCTATCAAAAAGAGGAAAGAAAAAATTTGCCCATTCGGGAAAAGTTTCGTACCTTTGTTTCGCCAAATATCGACTACTATGAACCACGAAATCGCTATAAAACAAGGATACGGCGACATCCGTTTTGACATGCCCGTCGAGGAGGTTGTCGCCATCATGGGCAACGCCACCGAGGTGGAGAACATAGACAATGCCGAGGACGAATCGACCACCGTGCTGCGCTACGACGACAGGCTGACACTCTTCTTCGAGGGGGAGAACCCCACCCTTGCGTGCATCGACATATACGAAGAGGAGGCGACGCTGTTCGGCAAGGAGGTGTTCGACCTGGACGAGAAGGCCCTCGTGCAACTGATGGTGGCCAACAACTACTACGAGCAGGACGTGGAGAACGAGGACTGGGGTGAACGGCGCGTCACTTTCGGCGAGGGGAACATCGACTTCTTCTTCGACGACGGCGAGCTGGTCTCTATCATCATAGGCAAATAGAGATGACCAGCCCCTACCCTACCCTCTCCACTGCCTATTTGCCCTCGACACTCTACATGGCTCACCTGTGCCGCTACGGCGAGGCGGCCATCGAGATGTGGGAGACTTTCCCGAAACAGACTTTTCGCAACCGCGCCGTCATCGCCACAGGCAACGGTCCGCAGGTGCTCACCGTCCCTGTGGTGCGCACGCACGGCAACCACACCCTCACGCGCGACATCGGCATCAGCTACCAGGAGCCTTGGAACGTCCGGCATTGGCGAGCGATAGTATCGGCCTACAATGCCGCACCCTATTTCCTCTACTACCGCGACGAGTTGGAGGCCATCCTGATGCGGCGCTACGAGAGGCTCGCGGATCTCAACGAGGCCCTGACGGGCTACCTCGTCAGGATAATGAAGATGGACTGCACCCTCAGCCGTACGGAGGAGTTCGTTCCACCCGCCGACGGCGACCCGCGCGTGGAGGTCACCGCCAAGCACCCGCGCACCGACTGGCACTTCCCGCCCTACAGCCAGGTATTCGACACACTCTACGGCTTCCAGCCCAACGTAAGTGCCATAGACCTACTCTTTAATGCCGGCCCGGAGGCAAAAAAGTACCTCCCTACGCCATAAGGACCCCTTTTCCCGTTTCGCAGCGGGTCAAGAATCATAGAACATGTGTTTTACGGACTCCGTTCCTCGTGAAACGGAAGGCTATTCCGATGCCTGGTTGAGGTATATCATCAGCACCGAGACATCGGCCGGCGACACCCCGCTGATGCGCGATGCCTGCCCCAAAGTGGCGGGCCGCATCTTGGTGAGTTTCTCGCGGGCCTCGTAGGAGAGGGCCTGCAGGGCGAAGTAGTCCATGTCGTGCGGCAGGCGCACATTCTCGAACTTCAGTATCCGCTCCGCCACCTCCTGCTCCTTCTCGATGTAGCGCTGATACTTCAAGGAGATTTCGGTGGCTCGGACGATATCGGTGCGGAGAGTGTCGGGGAGCGTTTGGACCTGTGCCTCCAGTTCGGGCGAGAGTGTTCGCAGTTGCTCCATGCTAATTTCGGGGCGCAGCAGCAGGTTGTGGAGTTTGACCTTCTGCTGGAGTTGCGGGCTGCCGAGGGTGTCCAGCCAAGGATTGGCCTCGATGGGCGTCACCGACTGGCTGCAGACGAATTCCGACAGGTTCGCGGTGTGACGGTTCTTCTCCTCTACCCGCGCCATGCGCTCGTCGGAGGCCAGTCCCAGAGCGTGGGACAGCGGCGTGAGGCGCACGTCGGCATTGTCCTGTCGCAGGAGGATGCGGTACTCGGCCCGCGAGGTGAACATGCGGTAGGGCTCGTCGACCCCCTTGGTGACGAGGTCGTCAATCAGCACGCCGATGTAGGCCTGGGTACGGTTGAGGATGAAGGGCGGGCGGCCATTGATTTTGAGGACGGCATTGATGCCAGCCATCAGGCCCTGGCAGGCGGCCTCCTCGTAGCCGGTGGTGCCGTTTATCTGTCCGGCAAAATAGAGGTTCTCGACACGCTTGGTCTCCAGGGTGTAGGAGAGCTGCGTGGGCGGGAAGTAGTCGTACTCGATGGCGTAGCCGGGCTTGTAAATGCGCGCCTCCTCGAAGCCGGGGATGCTGTGCAGGGCCTCCATCTGTACCTCCAGGGGGAGCGAGGAGGAGAAGCCGTTGAGGTAATAGGAGTTGGTGGTCCACCCCTCGGGTTCGACGAAGAGCTGGTGGCGCTCCTTGCCAGCGAAGCGGACTATCTTGTCCTCTATCGACGGACAGTAGCGGGGTCCGTGGCCTTGGATGCGTCCCTGATAGAGGGGCGAACGGTCGAAGCCGGTACGCAGGATGTCGTGGGTGTGCTCGTTGGTGTAGGCCAAGTAGCAGGGGCGCTGACGCTCCAGGCGTGGCGTATCGGTGAAGGAGAAGCGCTGCGGGTCGGCATCGCCGGGTTGTTCTTCCAGTCGGTCGAAACGGATGGTGCGGCCATCGATGCGGACGGGCGTTCCCGTCTTGAGGCGGTCCACCTCGAACCCCTGGGCGCGGAGACTGTCGGAGAGCGACGCAGCCGCCCCCTCCCCTATCCTGCCGCCCGACCACGACGAGAGGCCGATGTAGATGGTGCCCTTGAGGAAGGTGCCGTTGGTGAGGACGACGGCACGGGAGGGAATCTCTATCCCCATGCGGGTGCGGACGCCGCACGCCACGCCGTCGCGGATGATGACATCCGTCACCTCATCCTGCCAGAGGGAGAGGTTGGGCGTGTTCTCCAGCTGATGGCGCCAGTTGAGAGAGAACTGCATCTTGTCGCACTGGGCACGGGGGCTCCACATGGCGGGACCCTTGGAGAGGTTGAGCATCCGGAACTGGATGGCCGAGCGGTCGGTGATGATTCCCGACCAACCGCCGAGGGCGTCGACCTCGCGCACGATTTGTCCTTTGGCGACGCCACCCATGGCGGGGTTGCACGACATCTGACAGATGGCCTCCAACGACATTGTCACCAGCAGGGTCTTAGCACCCATGTTGGCCGCCGCGGCAGCAGCTTCCGCTCCTGCGTGTCCTGCGCCGACAACAACGACATCGTATGGTTCCCACGTTATCATATCGTGCCCGTTCCTTGTGAAACAAAACGTCTATTTAATTGTATTCCAAATTTCCAAGCATTCCTCTTCGCGTCTGCGCATCTCTTTGGCATCGTCCTCGCTCTTGTCGCCCTGCCCCAGCAGATGGAGTACGCCGTGGATGATGACGCGGTGGAGTTCGCGCTCGAAGGAGGTGTCGAAGAGGCGGGCGTTCTCCTTCACGCGCTCGATACTAATAAATATATCGCCCGAGATGATGTTGCCAGCGACATAGTCGAAAGTGATGATGTCGGTGTAGGTGTCGTGGTCGAGGTAGGTACGGTTGACTTCGAGGAGGTAGGCATCGTCGCAGAAGAGGTAGTTCACCTCCCCTACCCTCTTGCCATGAACACGGACGACATGAGAAATCCAGCGCCGAACCCTTTCGGGGTCTGGGAGGTCAAACTTCACATTCTCGTTGGAGAAATATATCGCCATGGTGTCGTACTTATTTTTTAGAAGTCTGGGGATGTTGTGACACAACATCACACAGAGTACTGATTGTTAGATTACTATATGGCTATTCGGGTTATTATTCCTCATTCTGGCTGGCGTATTTTGCCGTTTTAGGGCCGTTGCCTTGCGGGACGGGAGTCTCGAAGGCTTATTGAAGGAGGGTAGGGGAGAGGGGTGGTGTCTCATGCCTCGACAAGAGCAGGCTGGTAGAATTTCTCGAGGACGGCGATGCGGGCGGCGCACTCGCGGGGGGCGATGCCCTGGACGGCGAAGCGGACCTGGAGGGTGCTGCCGTCTGTGGTGACGAGGAGGTCGTCAGCGAGGGTACGCGTCAGGAATGCCATCTCGGAGGTCGGCATGTCGGTGAGCATGGAGTCTTCAGCGAGGAAAGTGTCGAAGGTGCCTTCGGCGCAGGATAGGGAGAAGCAGATGCCATTGTCGTAATGGCCGCAGGTGAGGGCGACTTTCCCGCAGTCTTTGGCCAGCGCGTATTGCACGGCATTCGTCACCGCAACGGCAATGGTGGCATAGTAGTTGTCGATATGACGCTCCTCGCAGACCGCCTCCACGAAGTTGTCCAGTATTGCGATATTGGCATTATCCAACTGTATCATAGCCTTTTCCATTGTCGTCTATTCCTTATTTTCGAACTACAAAGATACGAAGATTTTTTGAATTTTTCACATTTCTACCATATTTTTCGTCAGAAACGGTAGAAATAGTCGGTGACTTTGGTTTTGTAGAATGGGGAGAGGGTGGGGGGGACGGTGCGGAAGAGCTCCATGTTCTTCTCCTGGAGGCGCTGGAACTGTTCGAGGTCGGAGGGGGAGGGTTGGTGGAACATGTCCTTGCCCTCGTTGCTTTCGCGGCGCTCCTCCTTCTCGCGTTGCATCTCGGCCTTCTCATGCTCGAGGAGGCGCGTCATGATCTGCTGCTGGCGACGGATGGTCTGCTGGGTGATGACCTTGTTGACGAGGTCGGTCTCGGTCTGCTCCATCTGCCGCATCATGTCGTCTATCTCCTTCATCATCTTGGCGTTGCCTACGCCGTCCTGCTTCATCTCCTGGCCGTATTCCTGCATCATGCGACGTATCATCTCCTGCTGGGCGGCCATGCGGGCGAACTCCTCGCTCATCTGGGCATTGCCTTTGTCGCCGAGCTTCTGGCGTTGGCCGGGCTTCTGCCCGTTCTTGTCCATCTGCTTCTTGAGGGCCTCCATCTGCTTGTTGAGCTCCTGCTGCATCTGCTTCATCGACTTGGCCGAAGGCTTGCCCTTGCCGGGATTGCTGCAGTTGCCCTTCATCTTCATTCCCTGGTTCTTGCAGCTGCCGTTATTCTTCTTCTGCTGGTTCTGCCGCATCTGGTTCTGCATCTGGTCGAGAGCCTCGGCAAGCACGAGCGCCAGGTTGTTGAAGGAGGTCATAGTGTACTGCATTGACTGGGAAGACTGCGTGTTGCGGGAATTGGCGTAGAATGTCTGGTTCATGTCGAGCAGTGTCGAGAGGGAACGGGCGATATTGCTGTTGATTTCGCCAAGGTTCTTGTTGACCACCGCAGCCACTGCCACCTGTCGACGGGCGACCGCGCGCAGGGAATCCTCGACCATGCGGAAGTCGTCCTTGATCTTGTTCTGTTGGGCGATTATATTCTGATACTGCGGGTCTTGGATAAATGTCGACCCTGTCTTCTGGATGAGTGCCTCCTGGTCGAAGGAGAGGCGCACGAGGTTCTTGAGGAGGTGACGTATCATCTCGGAGTCCTCGGCCAGGTCCTGCTGCTCCATATCCTGCTGGGCTTCGGCCAGCTGCTCGGAGAGCTTGTCGAGGTCGTCGGCTGCCTCCTTCTGCTGCTGCGAGGCCTCCTTGTTCTTGCCCTTGCCGAGCTTTTGGTCAGCACCTTGCTGCTTTTGGTCAATCTGTTGCAAAAGGTTCTGGTCCACCTTGAAATCGAGATTCTTGTCGATGTCTTTATACCCTTGCTGGATGTCTTGGATGTCTTTTTTCAGGTCATCGAACTCCTGCGACAACTTCTGTTGTTCCTGACGCATATTCTCCTTCTCCTGGGCGTTCTTTGCCTGCTCGGTACGTTCACTCAACTCCTTCTGTTTCTTGGCCAATTCCTCTGTTTTCTGCACGGTTTCCTCGACCTTCTTCTCCATCTCGAGACGCTTCATGAGCTCGATGTTCTGGTCGAGCTGCTTCTCGAGGTCTTCGTTCTTCATCTTCATCTGGTCGAGCTGCTCCTGCACCTTCTTCTTGTCCATCTCCTGCATCAGCTTGTCCATCTCCTTCATCATCTCCTTCATCTCGTCTGTGAGCACCTCGTTCATGAGGCGGTCGAGCTCCTTCTGCTTCTCCATGAGCTTCTCGCTCTGGTCCTTATACTTCTGTTCAAGACGCTTATTCTCCTTCAGTTGCTGCTGCATCTTCTGGAGCATCTCCTTTACCTCCTGCTGCTTCTTGGAGAGTTCCTGCAGGTCCTGCTTGTCCTGCCAGTTGAGTTCTTTCTTGTCGACCAGCTTGCGCATGAGTTCGTTGATGTCCTCCTGCATCTTCTTGAGTTCCGACATCGACATCTCGGCGTTTTCGCGAGCCTCGTTGGAGTTGCGGGAGAGGAGGTTATCGAGCTCTTCCTCAGTGGGAATCAGCATCTCGAACTGCTGCGAGCGGGTGGACTTGGGGCCGTGGACGCCGTCGTTATCCCACACCTCGAAATAGTACACCACCTTGTCGCCCGGCATGGGGGTGAGTTTGGCCATGTCGGCCGAGAAGAGGAACTCCTGGGCGGTCTCGCGGGTGATGCCTATCTCGCGCGTCTCGGTGAAGTGCTGCGAGGTGTCTTTGACGTTGGTTTTCTCGACGGTGAAAACCAGCTTGGTGAAGCCGTAGTCGTCCTTGATGCGCCCCTGGAAGAAGAGGCGGTCCTCGAGGGCGGAGTCGCGCATCTCGACGACGGCAATCATGGGCGCCGCGTCGGCGATGGTGGAGACGGAATAGCGCAGCGTGTCGGTCTGGCGCGAGAAGGTATTGACTGTGGTGAATGCGTAGTTGAAGATCTGTAAGGCGCGGAGTGTCATTGTCGCACGTCCATTGCCGTCGGGCACAAGGGCTTTCTTGTTGTCTTCCTGCATGAAGAAAAGGGTGTCGACATCCTTGGTGTGGAAGTGCCACTTGACGGTGGTACCCTCGGGCACCACGATGTCGCCCTCGTTGGAGAGCGTCTCGGCGGCCTTGCCGGTATAGGCTGGGTAGGAGAGGGCCACCTGATAGTCGACCACGGCGGGCTTGGGGAAGACCTTCAAATCGAACTCTGCCGACTCGACGCCTGCGGCCTGCATCCGGAAGCGGCAGTTGCGCTGGAGGGTCTTGAAGAGGTAGGAAAAGTGCGTCTTGTCGACAGTCTGCATCTTGAAGAGGTTGCCCTCCACGTTGAGGAACACCTCGGCGGGAATGGCCTCACCCTCAACGACTACGCGCAGGTCGAAGTCCTCCTGCTGCGCCACCTCGAGGCTCTTGTTCTCAATGATGAAGGCGAAGGGGGCTGGGCGCTCGAACTGCTCAGTATAGTGCGTGATGCGGTGCGAAGGACCCGTCAGCAGGGTAGGGGAGAGGAGCAGGAGAAGCACCACAACAGCTGCCGGGATGGCGGCATACTTGATGTATTTGCGGTTGCCGCGGAGGTCTACGGCCTGGTGGAAGGGGACGGGGCGGAGCTGCTCCGACTTCTGCGCGATGGCGGCCTGGAGAAGTTCGAAGTCTTCTGGCTGTTGGCTTGGTTGACACACTCCTCCGGTCCTTTGGACCACCTCCCCTAACTTAGGGGAGGAGTTGGCTGCCGCCTGTTGTAGTTGGAGGAGGTTGAGGAGCTTGTCCTGTACCTCGGGGAAGTGGTCGCCCACGATGCGGGCGGCCTCCTCGTAGGAGATAACCTTCCCGAGGCGGTACATCTTTGCCAGCGGCAACAGGACATAATATCCCAGCACGCCTGCGCCGGCCACGATATAAAACCAGAAGAGAAAAGCCCTCACGGCGGTGGAGAAATAGCCAAAATGCTCCAGCACGGCCATCAGCAGAAAGAGCGACAACAGCAGCCCGAGGGCGTAGAGCGCGCCCTTTATCATCCTGTTCTTGTAATACTTGCGGATGAACCTGTCCAAGCTGCCGAGTATGGTGTCCTTCTTCTCCACGGTACAGAAATAACGTGCAAAGATACGAAGAAAAGTTTATAGTTTATAGTTTATTGTTGAAAGATGGGAAAAAAAGCGTATCTTTGCATCCTCAAACTACTGCCTAACATGGAAAAAGTCATCATCGTCACCGGGGCGTCGTCGGGCTTCGGGAAGTCTATCGCCGAGCGGCTTGCGGGTCGCGGGCATAAGGTCTACGGCATCTGCCGGAGGGCTATGGAGAACGGTTCTGTCACCTATCTGCAGGGGGACGTGCGCGACGCTGCCCGCATGGGGGAGATTGTGGAAGAGATTTACGGCCGCGAGGGGCGCATCGACGTGCTCGTCAACAACGCGGGAATGGGCATAGGAGGCGCTCTCGAGCTCGCCACCGAGGAAGAGTACCGCCTGCAGGTAGAAACGAACTTCTACGGCTGCGTAAACGCGTGCCAGAGGGTATTGCCCTATATGCGGAAGCAGCGCGCCGGACAGATCATCAACCTCAGCTCCATCGGCGGCGTGATGGGCCTGCCCTACCAAGGGTTCTATTCCGCCTCGAAGTTCGCCATCGAAGGCTTCTCCGAGGCGTTAAGCGCCGAAGTGAAACGGTTCGGCATCAAGGTGTCGATGGTCGAGCCGGGCGACTTTGCCACAGGGTTCACCGCCTCGCGGCGCAACTCGGAGGCCACGATGAACGACCCCGACTACGGCCCTGTGTTCCGTCATTCGCTGGAACTTATCGAGAAAGAGGAGAACGGGGGTCTGAAGCCCGAGAAACTGGCCGCCACCGTGGAGAAGATTATCAATTCCCGCCGGCCAAGGCTGCGCTACGTCGTGGCCAACTTCGAGCAGTGGCTCTCGGTGGTGCTGAAAAGAATATGTCCCGGAAACTGGTTTGTCGACATTCTCCGGGACTATTACAAGTCTTAAAGATGTTATAACGCCTTCTTGAATACGGCGCGCTTCATCATGGGGTCGGCCTTGTAGGTGGTATCCCAGATGCGTTGGGCCTCATTGCCGATGATCTGCGGGTTGGAGTAGGACCACTGGACGTTGTGGTTGATGGCGCTCTGGCTCATGGCGGCGTAGTAGATGGAATGGACGCCACGCTTCTGCCAGTCGGGATGCACGCCGTTGAGGAGCAGGTCGATATCGGTGAAATGACGGAGGCAGCGGAGGATATGGTACCAGCCGAAGGGGAAGAGGCGGCCTTTGGCTTTCTTGAACCCCTCGTTGAGGTCGGGGATGATGAGGGCGAAGGCCACGAGGTTGTCGTTCTCGTCGGCCACGAAACTCACAAAGTCAAGGTTTACGAAGGGGATATACTGCTTGATGTAGACGCCAATCTCCTTCTCGGTCATGGGGACAAAGTCGTAGAGATCCTTGAACGAGTCGTTGATGGTGTGGAAGAACTTCCAGGCCCAAGGGTAGACCTCCTTGCGGTTCTTGAATTTGAGTTCGCGGAGATGGTATTTCTCGAGGATGAGCTTGTTGAGACGCCCGACCTTCTCGGGGATGGGCTGCGAGGCGAAAATCTTGTATTGCGCCCACTGGCAAGGAATCTCGAAACCGGCGCGGGTGATGAAGTCGATGTAATACTTTGGGTTGTAGAGCGTACTGAGGTTCTGGCGCTGGTCGAAGCCTTCGATGACCCAGCATTCCTTGTCCATGTCGGTGAAGCCGAAAGGCCCTTCTATCTCGGTCATTCCCTTGCCGCGGCCCCAGTCGGCCACGGTGTTGAGGAGTTTCTCGAAGACATCATAGTCCTCGACGAAGTCGAACCAGCCGAAGCGGACGGCCTTCTTGTTCCAGCGTTCGTTGACGCTGTGGTTGATGATACCCGCCACGCGGCCGACAATCTTGCCGTCGTGCCAGGCGAGCCAGAGCTTGAGGTCGCAATGTTCGAGTGAGGGGTTCTTGGAAGTGAGGAGGTTCACCTCGTCGAACATGAGAGGCGGGATGTAGGTGGGCACATCCTTGAACAGGCGGTTGGGGAACTGTATAAACTTGCGCAGCTGGCAACGGCCGGAGACCTCTTTGATAATGATGTTTTCCATTCGAATGTGTGAATGCTTGAATGTGTGAATGCTTGAACTGAGGTCGGCGCCCTCGCGGCGCCAATGTGTGAGCGGGGAGTGGTTAGAGGACGCCTTCCTTCTTGAAGCACTTGTATATCTTCTCGACGGCGCAGTCAATCTGGTCGTGGGTGTGCGTGGCCATGAGGGCGAAACGGATGAGGGTGTCCTTAGGCGGCACAGCAGGCGGCACCACGGGAGTGACGAAGATGCCTTCCTCGAAAATCATGTGCGTGAGTCGGAACGTCTTGTTGTCGTCACGGATATAGAGGGGGATGATGGGGCTTTGTGTATGGCCAATCTCAAACCCAAGGGTGCGGAATGCATTGAGGGCGTAGTGTGTGTTATCCCAGAGGGATACGTTGCGTTCGGGCTCGTTGCGCATGATTTTGAGCGAGGCGAGAACGGCGGCGGTGGCGGCGGGGGGAATGGAGGCGGTGAAGATATAGGGGCGCACGCTGTGTTTCATGTAGTTGATAGTCTCCTTGTCCGTGGCGATGAAACCGCCGATGGAGGCCAGCGACTTGGAGAAGGTGCCCATGATAATCTCCACCTTGTCGAGGCAGTTGAAGTGGTCGCTGGTGCCGCGGCCTTCGCGGCCGAAGACGCCGAGGCCGTGGGCCTCGTCGACCATAAGGGTGGCCTGGTAGCGGTCGCAGATCTCGACCATACGGTCGATGGGAGCCACATCGCCTTCCATGGAGAAGACACCGTCGGTGACCACGAGTTTGGAGGCCTCGATGGGAATCTTCTGGAGCACACGCTCCAGGTCTTCCATGTTGCAATGCTTGTACTTGAAGGTGTTGGCGAAGGTGATGAGCTTTCCTTCCATGATGGAGGCATGCACAAGTTCGTCATACACAAGGTAGTCGTTGCGGCCCACCACACAGGGTATGGTGCCGGAATTGGCCTGGAAACCTGCTGAGAAGAGCATCACATCGTCCTTTCCGAGGAACTCGGCCAGCTCGTTCTGGAGCTGCACATGGATGTCGAGGGTACCGTTGAGGAAAGGCGAACCGGCACACCCAGTGCCATACTTGTCGATGGCGGCCTTGGCAGCCTCTTTGATTTTGGGATGATTGGTCAAACCCAGGTATGAATTGGAACCAAACATCAATACTTTCTTGCCACTAACGATGACTTCAGTGTCCTGCTCGGACGAGATGGGAGTAAAATACGGGTAAATACCTGCGGCCTTTGCTTCCTGCGGTGCCGTGTATCGTGCCAGCTTCTTTTGTAACGGTTTCATCGAAACTTTTATGTTAAAATATTAGAGTGCAAAGTAACGAAAAAAAATCCAAATACAGAGAATTATTGTGTTAAAAATGAAAACAAGCGTTCGGTGAGGCGGCTCGCTCCAATTCTAAAAAATTGACTACTAATCTCTTTTTCTCCAAAGACGGAAGTGGCCAAACGGTAGTATACCAAAGCTTGCTCGGGGGTTGAGATGCCCCCAGCGGCCTTAAATCCGACCCACTTTCCGCTTTTTTGGTGTTCACGACGAATGGTGTCAAGCATGATTTGCGCCGCCTCGGGAGTGGCCGAGACGGATATCTTGCCCGTGGAGGTCTTGATGAAGTCGGCCCCTGCCCCGATGGCCAGCTCTGCAGCACGCGCAATGAGGGTGGGGGAGGGGAGCTCGCCAGTCTCCAGAATGACCTTGAGGGTTCGCTCCTTGCAGCATTGCCGGATGGCGGCCACCTCGTCGCACACGCGCTGGTCGTCACCTTCTATCAAAGCACCGCGGCTGAGAACCATATCGATCTCGTCGGCCCCTTCGTCGAGGGCATACTGCACTTCGGCCAGTTTGACATGCAGTGGCGACTGTCCCGCTGGAAAGGCTCCTGCCACCGATGCCACATGGATACCACTGCCTTGCAAGAGTTTACACGCCTGTCGCACAAATACGGGATAGACACACACTGCAGCCACAGGGCCTATGCCGAGGCTTGCATCGACCATCTGCAACGAATTGGTGCAGAGCTGTTCAACACGCGCCTTGGTGTCGCATCCTTCGAGGGTTGTGTTGTCGATGCACCCAAAAACCTGGCGCAAGGCCTCACGGTCGCTGGACAAAGCTTCTGACATCGGTTGAATCACTTGATACACTGACTGATTTTCTCCACACGGCGTTGGTGGCGTCCGCCTTCAAAGGGCGTGTTGAGATATTCGTCGACAATCTGCAATGCCGTCTCTTCCGGAATGAAACGTGCAGGCATGGAAAGAATATTGCAGTCGTTGTGCTGACGGCCCAGGTGGGCGATCTCGGGTGTCCAGCAGAGGGCGCAACGCACGCCGGGATACTTGTTGACAGTCATCTGCACACCGTTGCCGCTGCCGCAGATGACGATGCCGCGGGCATAGAGGCCGCTGTCGATGGCATGACCCACCTGATGCGCAAAGTCCGGATAGTCACAGCTGTCGGCACTGTAGGTGCCATAGTCTTTCACCTCGAATCCCTTGTCGGCGAGGTATTTTTTCACCGTTTCTTTCAGTTCGAAACCTGCGTGGTCGGACGCTATAGGAATAATTTCTTTCATAAACAAGCGTGTTGATATTATTTTGGAAGTACAAAAGTACGACAAAAGCATAATATATTCACAATGACACAGGTTAAATTTTACACAAGTTTTTAACCCCCGACGATAGGACATAGAGTATCAGCCGGATAAAAAATATCAACACGAATTGTTGACATTGGTTTGAAATCCTGTCAGCAAAAAAATGATAACTTTCCCCGACCTCGGTAATGTTGAAAAGCACCCATCTTTTCAGCGTTTTTGAACAAAGAAAAAGGTTCCTAAGTGACGTTTTGACTATTCACAAAAGTCCGTTGAATGCACTATCCACAGAATGTTGACAAACGAAAGACCGTTTGAACATGAAAGGGTTGTAATCTGATAGTTTTGTTGACACCTGTTGAGAAGCTCCCAATGCCCATGAGATGCAAAAGGGGCTTATCAACAATATTGACAACCTAAGAATGAATAAACATTTTAAAGAAGAAATATAGAAAGAATTATTGGGAATCCGTTTCTTTTTCGTATCTTTGCATTTTGAAAACCAAATAAACGATAGCAATGAATGCAGACATTTTAAGGCAGGAAATACTTCGTCTGAAGAAAGAAAAGAATGCCGTCATTCTGGGACACTACTACCAGCGCGACGAGATACAGGAACTTTCCGACTATGTCGGCGACAGTCTGGCGCTGGCCCAAAAGGCCCAGGACTGCGACAACGACATCATAGTTTTCTGCGGAGTTCATTTCATGGCCGAGACAGCCAAAATACTCAATCCTTCGCGCAAGGTGCTTCTGCCCGACATGGAAGCCAGTTGCTCGCTGGCCGAGTCGTGCCCTGCCGAGGACTTCGCCAAGTTCAAGGCCGAGCACCCCGACCACATGGTTATCTCATACGTGAACTGCTCTGCCGGCATCAAGGCCCTCTCCGACCTTATCTGCACTTCCGGCAACGCCGAGAAATTGGTGCGTTCTCTCCCCGAGGACCAGAAAATCATCTTCGCCCCCGACAAGAACCTGGGCGGTTACATCAATAGCGTCACTGGCCGCAATATGCTCCTGTGGAACGGTGTCTGCACCGTGCACGATGCCATGCAGGCCGAGGCCGTCGTGGGGCTGAAGAAAGACTACCCCGACGCTCCCGTCATTGCCCACCCCGAGTGCAACGCCGCCCTGCTGGCTGTGGCTGACTTCATAGGCAGCACCAAGGCAATGCTCAACTACATCAAGGCCTCCGCCGCCAAGCGTTTCATTGTGGCTACCGAGACGGGCATCCTCTACGAGATGAAACGCGAGAACCCCGACAAGGAGTTCATCACCCTGCGCGACAACAAGAGCTGCGCCTGCGACGACTGCGCCTACATGAAGCTCAACACTCTTGAGAAACTGCACGCCTGCCTGCGCGACGAAAAGCCCGAAATCCTTCTCGATGCTGAAACCATCGAAAAGGCCCGCCGCCCCATCGTCCGCATGCTCGAAATGTCGAAACAACTGGGCATCCTGAAATGAGGGGACAGCCGCAAGTCTACGAATACCTCCAGCGGTTGGGCATAGAGTTCGACTACTACGAACATCCCGAAGCCCCGACCATCGAGATTGCCGCGCAATACTACCGCGGCGAGGGCACCACGTTGTGCAAAAACCTCTTCTTCCGCAACCACAAAGGCAACCGCCACTACCTTGTCATCATGGACTCGCGCCATGCGATGGACATCCACCAGATAGAACACATGCTGCACCAGGGCAAACTCTCCTTCGCCTCGCCCGAAAGAATGATGCGCTACCTCGGCGTGAAGCCTGGCTCGGTCTCCCTCTTCACGCTGGTGAACGACACCAACCACGAAGTGACACTCTTCGTGGACAACGAGTTGCGCAAGGCCGAGAAGGTCAGTTTCCACCCCAACGACAACACCGCCTCGCTGGTGATTTCCAATGCCGACATGATGAAGTTCATCGAGAACATCGGCAACCCCTACGAGTTCCTCGACCTCTACGGCGAGGAGTGTTGAAAACCCAATAGACATTGTTCATAACGAGAAAAAATAGTGTTTCACGTGAAACAAAAGGAATACAAAGTTGAAAAGCCGGGCGAGTTGCTCCAATTCCTTATGGAGCAGATGCCCGACAGCAGCCGCAACAAGGTGAAGGAACTGCTGGCACACACCGTCTGCGTTGACGGGCGCAGGGTGAGCCAGTACAATTTTCCCCTCCAGCCCGGCATGGTAATCACCATCGAGAAGTCCGGCTACAAGGAGCGCTGCAAGCCCCGCGACCTCGACATTGTCTTCGAGGACGAATACCTCATGGTGGTCAACAAGCACGAGGGTCTCCTCTCCTACAGCAAGAATCCGGGCGACAAGACGGTCATCACCGTCCTGAACCGCTACTTCGAGTTGACCCACCAGAAGTGTCATGCCCACATCGTCCACCGTCTCGACCGCGACACGTCGGGCCTCCTCGTGGTCTCCAAGTCGAAGGAGGTGTCGCAACGCTTCGAGGCCGACTGGAAGGAGACGGTCTACGACCGCGCCTACGTCGCCGTCGCCTGGGGCCATCTCGAACCCGCCGAGGGCACCATCAAGAGTTGGCTGACCGACGGGCAGTATTGCGTCCTATCGTCGCCGACGGATAACGGCGGCAAGCTGGCCATCACGCACTACAAGACCCTCCAGACCTCCCGTCGCTATTCCCTCCTCGAGCTGCGGTTGGAGACGGGCCGGCGCAACCAGATCCGTGTCCACCTGCGGGAGGAGAAGCACCCCGTGGTGCACGACCCCATGTATGGCTACAAAGACGATGTCTCGCCCATCGCGCGGCTGGCACTCCATGCCTTCCGGCTGGGTTTCCGTCACCCCGTGACGGGCAAACGTCTGCAGTTCGAGACTCCCTTCCCCTCGGCCTTCATGCGCCTGATGGAGTTATAGGGTGTCGGGATAGATAAGATATTTCTTGCGCACCTCCCGGAACCGCTCGAGGGCGGGCTGCCACGTGGCGCGTATCTCCTCTTCGGACATTCCGGATTCTATCTGTTTGCGCAGGTCGCCGTTGCCGGCCAGCTTGTCGAAGAAGTTGTTCTGGAGGAAGAAATATCCACTTCTCGTCATCCAGTGCATCCAGTCGAGGTAAGAGAGGTCGAACTTGGCGGGAATCTTCTTCAGGTCGCGCAAGTCGAAACCATAATATGTCTCCCCGTCTTGTGTCTTGAAGCTGTAGGGAAAGATTTTTTGGCCAGCAAAGGTGAAGAGGGAGTTGTAGTCTATCCGGTAGCAGAGCTTGTAAGGAACGCCGACCACCTCGAAGGGGGTGTCTGTTCCTCTCCCCACGCTGATGCGGGTGCCCTCGAAGAGGCAGAGGCTCGGGTAGAGGGCGATGGCGTGGGCGTTGCGCAGGTTGGGCGACGGCGGCACAGGCAGCTCGTAGCCTACCGAGTCGCGCTTGTAGCCCTGCATGGGCACCACCTTTAGGTTGCACTTGATGCCGCCTTCCAGCCACCCTTCGCCGTTGATCATCAAGGCATACTCGCCGATGGTCATGCCATATACCACCGGCACGGGGTGCATCCCCACGAAAGAACGGTAGCGGGCGGTGTCGAGCACAGGCCCGTCGACGTAATGCCCGTTGGGGTTGGGGCGGTCGAGGACCAGGAGGGGAATACCCTTCTCGGCGCAGGCCTCCATCACGTAGTGCAGCGTGCTGAGGTAGGTGTAGAACCGGCAACCCACATCCTGCAAGTCGAAGATGACACAATCCACATCCTCCAGTTGCTCCTGTGTCGGCTTTTTGTTCTTGCCGTAGAGTGAGATGATAGGTAGTCCTGTCTCGGGGTCGGTGCTGTTGTCCACATGGGCTCCAGCCTCGGCGGTGCCGCGGAAGCCGTGCTCGGGGCAGAAGATTTTCGTGACGCTGACCTCTCTGGCTATCAGATTGTCGACGAGGTGGGTGCTGCCCACCACGGAGGTCTGGTTGGCCACCACGGCGATATTCCCAACCAAAAGTATCCCGTAGCTACACTCTTCCAGTTCAAGAAAACGCCTGCTGCATTTTAGCAACTCATCCGCACCCGTCCGTAGGGGCGTACCCCCGTGTACGCCCGCAATTTGTGCCCCTGCCGACACGCTCAGCAACAGCAACGCAATCAACACCAACGTATGGGCGTACCCCCGTGTACGCCCGCAATTATCACCCCAGTGTACGCCCGTAATCATATCTCATTATATTTCATAGCCCATCGATAGGGATTACCCTTGATATAATCCACAATGTTTTGCAGCTCCTTTGGTGTCCGAATCACGTGGTCGAAATAATTGCGTTGCCATAGTGTCCTGTTGAATGGCCCCCAACCAAGTTCTTTCACGCCATGAATGTAATGGTTGGTCGTGATACTCTTGAACCACCGCATAATATTAGGGAGGTGATGGTTTCCTTCATTGAACAGAACGAGATGGACATGGTTGGGCATAATCACCATGCTTGTAATCTCTGTTCCTTCAAATTGTTCAGGTATTTGTAATAATACATCTCTAACCATTTGTCCAGCGGCAGTGAGCTGTACTTCATCATTATTCATCTCTCCGAGCAGATGCAACCTGTCGTGGATATTCACGGTTACAAAATAATGTGCTTTGGAGGTGTAGTCAAACCCTTTCCAGCGGATATCTTTTCTATCGGGGAATGAGGGTTGCATATTATCATGTGTTGTTTAAAAGGTGCATGGGTTTTGGACGTACACGGGGGTACGCCCCTACGGGATACCAAATGTGGCGTACACGGGAGTACGCCCTTACGAAGCACCCGTGTGGCCGAATCCGCCGGCGCCGCGCTCGGTGTCGGTGAGCTCTTCCACTTGCACGATTTCGGCCTGCTCGTGACGGGCGATGACCATCTGCGCGATGCGCTCGCCGTCGTTGATGACGAACTCCTCATTGCTGAGGTTGATGAGGATGACGCATATCTCGCCGCGGTAGTCGGCGTCGATGGTGCCGGGGCTGTTGAGGACGGTGATGCCCTTCTTCAGGGCCAGGCCGCTGCGCGGACGCACCTGCGCCTCGTAGCCTTCGGGCAGCTCCATGAAGAGACCCGTCTTCACTAGTCCGCGCTCCAGGGGTTTCAGCGTGACAGGCCCTTCCGGCAGAAAGGCTCTCAGGTCCATCCCCGCCGACTGCGGGGTCTCGTACTTCGGCAGCGGGTGGTGCGAGGTGTTGACAAACTTCACTATCATGGCTTATTGGGCTTTGGGTGAGAGCACTTCGTCGATCATGCCGTAGGCTTTGGCCTCCTCGGCGGTGAACCAGTGGTCGCGGTCGCTGTCGCGTTCCACCTGCTCGAAGGGCTGGCCGCTGTGCTTGGCGATAATCTCGTAAAGCTCTTTCTTCAGTTTGAGGATCTCGCGCACGGTGATCTCCATGTCGGTGGCCTGGCCGTCGGCGCCACCCATGGGCTGGTGTATCATCACGCGGGCGTGGGGCAGGCAGCTGCGCATGCCCTTCTCGCCGGCGCAGAGCAGCACGCTGGCCATCGAGGCCGCGAGGCCCGTGCAGATGGTGGCCACGCGGGGACGGATGTACTGCATGGTGTCGTAGATGCCGAGGCCCGCATAGACCGAGCCGCCGGGCGAGTTGAGGTAAATCTGGATGTCCTTGGCGCTGTCGACACTCTCGAGGAAGAGCAGCTGGGCCTGGATGACGTTGGCCGTGTAGTCGTCGATGGCGGTGCCGAGGAAGATGATGCGGTCCATCATCAGGCGGCTGAAGACATCCATCTGGGCCACATTCAGCTGACGCTCCTCGACGATGTAGGGAGTGAGCGAATTGTTGATGGCCGAAGTATACTTGGCATACGTGGTGCTGCTGATGCCACAATGCTTGGTGGCGTATTTTTCGAATTCTGTCATGGTATGTGTATTATTCTATTATTATTCAACTCCTCTCATAACGCCGTCCCGCGGAAAAAATTGCCCTGTCCCGGAAAAATATCTTCTTGCTCCCCTCCCTGCTTCTGCCTTGCCGTCCCCATTGTACCGCCCTACCCATTGCAAAACATTTGACCCACAATAGATTATGGTTTGTGCAGGATTTAACGCGCTTCAACATAGGATTTTAGCCGCATTTTTTTCGCTCGGCTTCGCTCTCAGAGCGATAAACCCTGGAGAAATAGCGGAGAAAGTCCTTGTAAAATCTGTTTTTCAACCCTTTATGAACCTTTTTTAATCCTTTTCGAATGTTTCTCTCCATGCAGGGCAGGTCAAAAATGCAAAAACAGGGGTGCTGATGCCCTTTCTGTCCTTTCCGCGACCACTCAAAAAGGCCTCCGAGCGGTCTATAGCGGTCCTGGAACGTCTTTATTGGAATTTATTGGAACGTAGCGGCCATTTAAGCCCTTCTGTGGGGTATGGTAGGTTGTATCTTTGCACCGTGAAAAACAAAAAAAATATGTTACAAACTAAATCTAAAAAATCATGGCAACATTAAACGGTTTAACCACAAACTTGGGTGGCTCGGCAGGAGCCTGGACATTTTACAACCGCCTTGGCAGCACGGTGGCGAAACAGAAGATTGACAACCGTCATCGCAAGCGTCTCTCCGACACCCAGCTCAAACACAGCCTCTCCTGGGGCAATATGGTGGCCTTCTGGTCGGTGGCGGGCGGCAGACTGAAGGATTCCTTCGAGCGCAAACGCAACGGGCAGACCGACTTCAACATGTTCATCTCGAACAATGTGTACGGCCCCAGGATCTACCTGCCCTCCTACATGGTCCGTGCCGGGGCATGTGTCGCCGCGCCTTATTTGGTCACGATGGGCAGCCTGCCGTCGATAGAGGTCGTCGAGTCCTCCGACGGGTGTTTCCTCACCGGTATCCGCCTTGGCGACGGGTTCTCCATCACGCCGGAGACCACCGTGGGCGAATTGAGCCGTGCCATCGTGACGAACAACGACGGTTTCGAGCACGGTGACGACCTTATCTGTCTGGCGGTGCATCAACTTGTCGGCTCATCCGACGGCTATCCCCATGTCGGCGTCAGTCCCGCCGTCCTGCGGCTCGATGCCTACAGCGATGTCCCCTTGTCGCAGATCCCCAATGCAGTGCCGGCCTTCGCCGCTGTCGAGGGCTGCCTCGGCTCGGGGGCCCCGATTGTCGGCGGCATGACGTGGATACACATGCGCCAGCTGCGCTCTCGACGGGTCGTCAGCACCCAGCGTCTGGTCCTCTCCGGCGACTCTGCCGAACCGTCGCCCACCTCTGGTACACCCCTTTACCGCGACTACACCACCCCCGAGGCTCTCGCCACAGCCATCGGCACCTACTACCGCCGCAGCGCCCGGTGACCTGCTGCGGTCCTCCCCGCCGACCCCACAGAATCAGATGCCGCTGGAGCAATCTCCAGACAAAGGGAAAGTCCCTCCAGCGGCATTTATTGAGTCTTTCCACAATAGGCAGACAGTCTCTCGGACAAATAGAGCAAAGGCATTGTTGATGCAGCGAGTCAACAATTAAAGTATGCGTCACCAAAGGTTCACCTCTCGGTAGTTATTCTTATCGGACACTATTGACCAAATGAGAAATATTGTGTGATTATTCTTGCCATGTCAAAAAAAAAGTGTAATTTTGCATCCGATTACAAAATAAAATAATAACTAATACACAGTGCCAATGAAGCATAACACATAGATTGATATGCACATCATAGAATAGGAAAAAGCGAAGTAGCTTATCTGGTACTTTTGAAACTTCGTCAATTTCAATGAATCTATCCAGATCCGCACAGCGCGTTCCCGCCGTTGTGGCGTGGACTTGTACGTTGTAATTGGATAGATTCAGGTAGACGAAGACCTCAAAAGTGCCAATGAAGACTTAAAAGTGCCACGCTTTTTTTATGTGCACATTTCAAAGCTTGGCACTACCTTTTAACAACTAATGAAGAATGACAATGAAAAGAAACATTATCTTTGCAGCATTCCTGCTTTCAGGAATACTTTTAGGCATCAATGCCCAAGAATACTATATTGAAGGTTTCTATGAGAGGCACGGAGATGGCAACTACACACTGAAGGATGTCCATACCAATGGTATCTATCTTGACGGGAATACCAGCCTCACAGAAACAATGCGTGGAGAGAAGAAACGCATCAAATGTGATGGCGTGGAGGCTACCATGGTGAAATTCTCCTTCGACAAGGCCACCACAAACTGTCCCACGAAATGGAGCCAGGGTTTTGTATTCCAATACTGGGACGAGGACAACAATAAATGGAAAACCGACGTGGAGGCATGCAAGGGCCAAACCACAAGCTATTCCGAGAAGAACATGGTGATAATGCTCGTGTTGGATTACAGCTATTCCATGAAGGAGAACATCTCGCGAATACAATCCAGTGCCATAAAATTCATTAATTCAGTAAGCAGTGTATCTGAAGGTAACGTCCACGTCGGTATAATAGCTTTCTCGGGCATGGACCTGGCCAAGGAGCAAGTATTCCCCATCACCCCACTCACCAAAGACAACAGATACCAGTTTGAACGGTTCATCCAGGATTCTAAAAAAGGGAAAGAAACGGCTTTGTACTATTCCATGGATCAGGCAATGCAGATGATGGAGGATTATGTCTCACGCAAAAACTATTCCAGCCAAGACTACAATGGGTCGTGCATGATTACGTTCACTGATGGACTGGATAATGCCTCCATCAACGACAAGATATCTGCCAGTTTTCACCGTGGCAGAAAAAACGAATACCTCAACTACCTCAGTGGGAAACTGAGCGGTCCTTCTCGCAAAACCATATTAGGGATGCCTGTGGAGAGCTTTGCCATCGGCTTCACTGGCTCAGAGGATTTCTCAAGCGAAGACATCGATTTTTTCAGAGATGTGCTGCAACAGACAACCCCCGACCCTAACCATTTCAAACTGGCATCTCACTTTGAGGAAGTTGAGGCCTATTTTGAAACAATCACCAAGAACCTGACAGACAGATGGGAAACGCTGAATATGTATGTGGGCGAATCTCAGCACGGAAGAATCCGTTGGGTTCTGAGCTGCGGTGAAGCACCTAAGCCCGATCATATCCGTACCAACCGTTACCCATGGTTTGGTCTCAGTGTTGAATTCGGCAATGCTGGCAGATATCAAAATTTCTTCGGCGGAATGAATCTCGAAATGGCATTCTCCATCAACTCGATAATTGCAGTTGGTGGTCGCGTCGGTACATTTTTGGGTAATAATTATAATTATGGGGATCCTTATGTGGATTTAGGAATTCTTGTGGGTCCAGAGACAAAAATTACATTTCCTAGAAACAATGCTATTATTTTAGGCTGTGGAGGGGGAATATTAAATGGAGACGGTACATTTTATCTGCGTGCAGGATATAAATTCAGATTAACATGGTTTATCACAGCCGAGATGTTTATAGATGGAAATGGTGAAAATAATGGGTTCGGTATTGGTGGTGGAGTCTCATTTGGAGGGAAACCCCGTAATTGATAAGACAAAAAAATACTGACATGAAGAAAATCCTTTTGACTATTACCCTGATTGGAGGCATAATGGCATCCGCCTTTGCCAATGGGCCGGAACAACCCCCTATGGCATCCGACAATCCGATTGACGAGACCATCACCGTGACGGTTATCTCCGTATCAAACACAGCCGTCGAACTATTGGTGGAAGCCAACAACGTTGTGAATGATGTATGCAACTACTTTAACGGCAGTTGGGTGGACTATGGTTTGAAGATTTACTGCTCGTTGGGAGGAGATGTTTACACCTGCACAGCCTACAAAATCACCAAGATGGCCTGTAGTATCAGTGGAGCCATAAAGCTTTACATGGAGGGCGACATTAATAACGCCACCAAAAGAATACTGGCTACAGGTGCTGAAGTATGGGCGATGACAAAGATGGGTGAGAAAATAAAACTCAGCCCGTCAAACATGTGCGTGGGCAATTTGAATAGCAATGGCAATGATTGACTAAATGTATTCTCATCAATCCCATGTAAAAGAGGGTGCCTTAGTTGATGATGGCACCCTCTTTTCTGCATAATATGTCCAGATTTTTCAACGTTTACGACCTTTGTTCAGGGAAAGTCTAAGACTAGAGTAGCAGCCTGATGTTGACGGGAGGTTCCGACAAAATTGAAAATCTTGGGAATTTATTGTTGAAAATCTTGGGAATTTCGTATCTTTGCAGCGTGAATTAATTAATAAGCAAGGATATGTATTACCCAAGATTTGTTGAAAATGAGATTGAAAGAGCGTTAAAAACATCTGGTGCCGTATTGGTGACTGGTCCGAAATTCTGTGGAAAAACGACCACATGTATGCTATATCAAAAGAGTTTTGTGAAACTAAACACAAAACAAGCCATCTCAATGGCGAGGATGAACCCGAAAGGTATATTGGCTGGAGAGAGACCGCGACTGATTGACGAATGGCAGAAGGCTCCGGATATCTGGAACCAAGTGAAGGATGACTTGGATTTCCACTACGAGTTCGGAAAATATATTCTGACAGGCAGTTCCACTCCTGCCGATAAGACGGAGGTGCATCACAGTGGCGTAGGAAGAATAACACCCGTGAAGATGCGACCAATGAGCCTGTGGGAGTCGAAGGAGTCGAAAGGTACAGTGTCGCTGAGGAATTTGTTCGACGGGGGCAAGGAGTTTCCGTGGGATATGAATCAAGACTTCACGCTCGACGACGTGGCTCACCTGCTTTGTCGTGGAGGTTGGCCCATCGCTGTATTGGCACCCAAAGAGATTGCCCTCGAGATTACAAAGAACTATTGGAACGGGCTGTTTGTGTTCGAGGACTGTGAGAATGAGCGTTTCCGCAATAAGAAACCCGAAGTGCTGAAAATGATAGTCAGAAGTCATGCACGCCATATTTCGACAGAAGCGGCTATTTCGACAATAATAGCCGATGTACGGCAGAACAACGAACGTACAATGGATGCCAAGACATTTGATAACTATATGGAGGCTCTGAAGGATCTCTTTATTATTGAAGATATGGAGGCTTGGAACCCTAATATCCGCTCGAAGACCTCAATCCGGTCCACTCCCACACGACACTTCGTTGATACATCGATTGCCTGTCGTTCGTTGAACGTGATGCCCGAAGACTTGCTTCATGACTTGAATAGTTTTGGTCTCTTTTTCGAGGATATGGCTGTGCGCGACCTGAGAGTGTACGCCGACACAATGAATGGCGAAGTGCGGCATTACCGTGACAATACCGGTCTGGAGTGCGATGCAGTAATACATTTGGAGGATGGCCGTTGGGGGGCGATAGAGATTAAGTTGGGCGGTGATAACCTGATAGAAGAAGGTGCCTCATCGCTGAAAACACTGAAAAAGAAGATTGAGGAAAAGAGTGAAGAAAAGTCGCCGGCGTTCATGATGGTGCTGACCGCTGTCGGCGGAGCCTATCAGCGGGAGGATGGTGTTTATGTGGCCCCTATCAATTTGTTGAGGCCATAGAATGACAACAATAAACAAAACACCTCAGGCCGACATGATGAATTGTTGTCGGCCTGAGGCTGTTGAGGGTGACGGGTAGCGGCTCTTATCCCAGGACGGCGGACATCTCGGCGTCGTTGCGATAGGTCATGCGGCGGTAGGGGTTGGTGTTGTCCTTCTCGCGGGTGACTTTGATCTGTTCGGCGACGAAATGGAGGATGCCGGCGTAGCGGGTGAGGTACTGCTGCCAGAGCTCGGGGGTCAGGTTGCGCTGCTGGCTGAGGTGGCAGAGCACCTGGTAGGCATGGCGGCGGCGCCAGCCTTCGTAGTCGGCCCACCACTGGTCGTAGCAGGCGTGGACCTGCTGCCAGGAGTCGACGGTGCCTTTCTCGACGGCGGCGATGAGGGTGTCGAGCTCGGACTGCGGGACGAGCTGTCCGCCGAGGTTGACCCATTCGCGCTCGCGCTCCGGGGCGTCGTGCAGCGGCTCAGGCATGGCGGCGTCGGTCTTGCCGTCGGCCAGGACGTTGAGGGCGTAGTAGATGAGCATGTCCTCGTAGGCCTCGTAGCCTTCCTTCCACTTGAGGACGACGGTCTTGCGCTTGCCTTTCTCCATGCCGAAGGCGGTGACTTCGAGGTGCTCCTTGTCCTTGTCGAACTGGAGGTAGGCCTGTTCTATCCAGCTCTTGAGGAGCATGCGGCCGTTGATGATCTCCTCGGCGGTGTCGGGGGCGAGGGGGTCGAAGACGATGTGCTGGGCTTTTTTCTTGCGCTTGTCGCGTTTGGCGAACTTGGTCATGTTGCGGTTGAGGGCGTACATGTTGTACATCCACCAGTAGGCGGGCATGACCTCGAGGCGGTTCTTGGAGGCGTTGTTGTTGACCAGCGCGAAGGGGAGGGTGATGCTGAGCTCGGCGGGGTAGGAGCCTTTGGCCAGGAGGGTGTAGGAGGCGAAGGCGCTGGAGTGCTTGAGGCTGGTGCAGAGGCCCGGCCAGAAGCCGCGGCCGGCCACAATCTCGTTGTCGGCGGTGCGGCCGTTGTGGTTGGAGCCCACGGTGCATCCGGCGGCGAGGTTGCTCTGTCCCATGACGAGGGAGGCGATGAGGAACGAGTTGTTGTGGTGCTGCTCGTGGGCGGGGAAGATGATGTTGTTGCCCACCTCGCAACGCGCGATGGTGGAGTTGTCGCCCACGACGGTGTCGTTGAGACGCACGCCGAATTCGAGGTGGACATGCTCGCCAAGGAGGAAACGCATGGCGATGCAGCCGTACTCGCAGGAGCAGCCGTAGCCCACCACGCCGTCGGCCAGGACGACGCAGTCCTCGGGGGTTTCGGCGTCGGAGAGGACGGCCACGTTGTGGAGGGTGCGGGTGTTCTTGATGACGCAGTGGCTGCCCACCTGTCCGTAGCACCCTTCGGGGGTGGCCAGATAGTTGCGGGCCATCTGCTCGAAACGGTCGACCATCTCTTTGTGGTCGCGGTATTTGGCCCAGAGGTAGGCGTCGCCGATGGTCATGCCGGGGAAGGGGAGGATGCGGCGGCCGCCGCACTCGTTCATGGGCTCGATCCAGGCGTATTCGGGATTGCCGGCAGGGTCGGAGGCGGTCATCTCGTCGATATTGAACAGCAGACAGTTGTCGCCCACGCGATAGCCACTGAGCATGTGTACGTTGTGCACTGCGCAGTGGTCGCCCACGGTGGCGTCGGCCAGGCAGGAGTTATAGAGGCCTTCCGGCAGACGGAGGTCGCCGTCGTGCACATAGCCCTGGTTGACGGCCCCGAGCCAGACACGTCCCATAAAGACGTTGTTGCGGACAAGGGAGGCGTCGAAAGCCTCGGTTACTTGCACATTGCTCCAGTCTTCGGCGCGGTTGCCGAAGGACTCTAACTGTTGGACCTCAGAGGGGGTCAGCGGGCGGAAGGTTTTTGTTTCCATGATGATAAAAAATATAATGTGTTAATGTGTTAATGCTTGAACTGAGGTCGGCGCCCTCGTGGCGCCAATGTTTGAGTGCCTAGGGTTTCCTAGATCTTTTTCTTCAGTCTTCTCACGCGGTCGGCCGCGGTGTGGATGTCCTGTGCCGACAGGCGTCCGTCGGCCACCATGCGTTCGATGGCTTCCACGGCTTTGGGGACGAGGTCGGGGTCGTAGGCTGCCGCGCCGTTGTTGGAGAGGCAGAGCAGGTCGCTGCCCGCGAGGATGGCCAGGCGGAGGGTCTCCTCGAGGCCGTACTGCTTGGCGATGGCCCCCATGGCCAGGTCGTCGGTGATGACCACCCCCTTGAAGCCGAGGCTGTCGCGCAGGAGGCCGTTGATGACCTTGGGCGAGAGGGAGGCGGGGAGGGTGTCGAGGCGGCGGTTGATGACGTGCGCCACCATCACCATGTCGACTCCGCCGTCGGCGACGAGGTCGCGGTAGGGCTGCAGTTCAGTCTCCTGCCAGCTGTCGGTGACGTCCACCAGCCCGGCATGGGTGTCGCCCTTGGCGCTGCCGTGGCCGGGGAAGTGCTTGAGGCACGGGAGGATGCCCATGCGGCGCTGCTCGTCGACCCAGATGCGGGTGCACTGTGTCACGCGGCCGGGTGTCGCCGAGAAGGAGCGTTCCAGCTTGCCGATGACGGGGCAGGCGGGGTTGACGTTCACGTCCACGCAGGGGGCGAAGTTGAGGTTGATGCCGGCGTCGTGCAGCATCCGGGCGATGGTGCGGACATTGTCGCGCACGGCGTTGTCGCCCTCGGCGGCGGTGGATTGGTGCGACTTGGTGGCGGGGAACCCGTCGCGCACCTTGAGGCGCGTCACCATGCCCCCTTCCTGGTCCACACTGATGAGGAGGGTCTCGGGGGTGAGGCTCTGCAGGTAGGTGCAGAGGCTTTTGAGTTGCTGGGGCGACGAGACGTTGCGGTGGCGGCTGCCCGAGGGGGCGTCGTATTCGAAGAGGATGACGCTGCCCACGTGGTACTGCTGGATGTCGCGCACGATATGGTGGTTCTCGTCCACCCGTGTGCCGCGGAAGCCCACGAGGAGCATCTCGCCGATGTCGCGACGCAGCTGTTCGGGGTCGTTGCCGTTGTCGGCGGCAGGGGTGGGGGAGGGCTGCCCGCAGGCGGACAGGCACAGCATCAAGGACAGGCAGAGGCTAAGGTTTCTGAGTTTCATGGCGTGGGGTTATCTTAGGGACAGTTCTTCTTGAAAAAGTCGGTCGCGGTAGGCGTCGAGTTGTTCTATGGGGTCGTGGCGGAAGGCGACGGGCATCTCGCTGTCGGGCAGGCGGAAGGCGGGGTTGCCGCGCAGGTATTGGAGTATCCGCAGCCCGTCGACGCGCTCGACGCAGGCGTGGACGAAGTGCTCCTGGTCGTGGAAGTTGCGGCGCAGCGGGCCCCAGAGGTCGTCGGTGCGCAGCTGCTGGCGGAGGAAGGCGCTCATGGGGGTCTCCACCTCGCGGGTGTAGAGGGTGGGGAAGGCCTCAAAGGTGGCCGCCACGGCCTCGAAAGCCTCGGGGCGGTAGAAGGGGTAGGAGGCCTCGATGGCCTCTATGCCGTGGGCGATGGCGGGGCCTGTGCCGAAGGGGACGCGCGTGGAGGCCCTTCCCTGGGGGTGCACAGCCAGGAGGGCGTTGTCGTGGGGCTCGGCAAAACGCGTTGCCAGCTTGCCTGTTTTCGCAAACTTCTGAAGCAAATAAAAGTCTTCGCCACTGGCCATGGGGGTAATGCCTCCCACGCGGCGGTAGGCCGTCAGGGGGAAGGTCATGGCGCTGCCCAGGGCGGTGAAGGCGTAGGGGTTGCGGATGCGGAGGAGCCCGATGAGGTAGTTCCTCATGTAGCATTCGTAGCGCAGCATGGGGCGGTCGAGGGTGTCGTCGCCGCACAGGGGATGTCGGTAGGGCACGCTGAAGGCGGCCCCAGGGGTGGCGTTCAGCGTGTCGAGCACCCCTTGCAGGTATCCCGGCGCGATGTCGGTGTCGGCGTCGAGGCTGACGACGGCCTCAGTGTCGTCGCAGAGTGTGGCGATATGGTCGAACAGCACCTTGCGGGCCCAGCCCACGCCGTTCTGCTTGCCCTGCCAGCCGTGGCCCGGGGTGCAGCGGTCGAGAATCGTGACGGGCATCCCTTGGTAGCTGTGCAGCCAGTCGAGGGTGCGCAGGTTGTCGTCGAGGGCGGGGGAATGCTCCTCGTTGTTGACGCAGCAGACGACGGTGAAATGTGTGAGCGTCTGCCGTTCCAGACAGCCGAAGAGTCGCGTCAGGTTGTCGAACTCGGCCATCATGGGGATGGCCACGGAGATATGGCCATAGGCGGGCATCGTCAGAGCTTGATTACTTTATAGTGCCGGCCTTTCACGTTGAGGATATAGACGCCTGCGGGGCGGTCGGAGAGGTCGATGCGGCGGATGCCGTCGCCTGTGGAGATGAACACCTCGCCGCGGGTGGGGTTGGGGTAGACGGAGAGTTGAGAGTTGAGAGTTGAATGTTGAGATATTCCCACATGGGTGGTGTCGCCGGAGGTGGTGTCGTGGGGGATGGTGTCGGCAAGGGAGTGTATCTCCTTGATATAGTTGATGAGGGCGTCGCCCTGGATGTTCCAGTAGCGCTGGAGGCTCTCGGAGGCCAGCTTCTTGTCGCTCGACACTTCCATGGTCAGTTCGTGGCAGTGCTGGTAGTAGTTCATATAGTCCTGTCGCCCGTTGGAAATGACGTACCAGTCGCCACCTTCGATGTATCCCTGGCTGTTCACGTCGGTGAAGATGCTGCGGCTGTGTTGGCGGCAGGTGTCGACGTAGCGTTTGCAGACGGCTTCCCACCAGTCGGCATGCTCGTGGCGGCGCTCGCGGGAGGTGAAGCTGTCCCAGGGGTAGTTCATCACCTCGCTGCCGCCGTGGATGTTGGCACTCAGTTCGAAGCGGTGTTGGCTGACATAGGCTATCATGGCCTTGTTCTCGCACTGGAGGGTGTCGAGGGAGACGCTGCCGAAGGGGTCGGGATAGTTGCGGTTGAGGTCGACGTAGTTGGCGTTATATCGCATGGAGCGCGAGACGCTGCTGTTGCCGCCGGCATAGGTGCCGTCGGGGTTGGCGTTGGGGTTGATGTAGATGCGGGTGCGGTCGAGCAGGGAGGTGATTTGCGGCGAGGTGCCGTAGCTGGCGAGCAGGGTGTCGCACAGGCGCAGCATGAAGTAGAATCCCGTGATTTCGTCGCCGTGCATGGTGGAGGAGTAGAAGAACTCGGGGCGGTAGATGTCATTGTCGTCGGTTCCCGTCATGGCCAGGCAGAGGATGAGACGTCCGCGGAGGGAGGTGCCGATGGTGTCGAGGCGGCACAGTTCGGGGTAGGTCTCCACGAAGTGGTTCATCATCTCTACATATACCTCGTAGGTGGGGTAGCGGTCCCAGCGGTACATCTCGTCGAGGGTCGTGGCCATGGTGAGCGACTTGGGCGCCAGGCTGTCGTCCATTGGCGGGAATGCATCGGGGCGGGGCTTCTGCGCCAGTGCAGACGTGAGCGTCAGGCAGGCCAGAAGGGTGAGGAGAGTCTTTTTCATTCGGTATTGAGTGTGTTATTTCTTGCGGAAAGTGAAGAGCAGGTTGCCGAAGAAGTTCCAGAGGGTCGTGATGCCCACGGCAACAGCCCACAAGAGGTAGAAACGCCAGTCGGCAGCCCAGTCGGGCAGCAGATGCCTCATCAGCCACAGACTACCGTTGTTCACGCCGAGACCCACGAGAGACACGAGGATGAACTTCACATATTCCACTCCTACCTGTTTCTCTTTGCTTCGGAATGTCCAGATGCGGTTGAGGATATAGTTGCTCGTCGCCGCGGCGATGAATCCGATGGTGTTGGCCACGAAGTCGTTCAGGCCTACAACCTCCCTCATCAGGTAGAGCACCGCGAAGTGCACCACCATGCCGCTGGCTCCCACCACGCCGAACTTGACAAACTTCCAGAACAGGTCTTTCAGCCGTGCCATGACAGGGGATTAGAAGTGAGCCTCCTCGGGGTTGTGGGGGATACCCGTCTTGCGCAGTTTGCCTGCGGGTTGCGGGCGCCGTGGCCGGCTGATGCGGTGGGCGGGCTTCTTCTGGCGCGGAATCATCTTGACGGTGCCGTAGCCGTTCACTTCCAGACCGTAGACCTTGCCGGTGGTGAGGTTCACTTTGATGTGCCAGTAGTGGCCACAGCCGCCTTCGGTCAGCACGATGTCTTTCTTCAGGCTGTCGGCCATGCTCTCGTCCCACACGAAGTTGACCCACACGATGTGGCAGCCGGTGATGTCGGTGAATCCCACATACTGGCGTTCGTATTTGCGCATGTGCTCGTCCACCACGGGGCAGTCGCCCTCCTGGTTCTCGTGGAAGCGGTTCACGTAGGCTATGCGCTTCTGGATGAGGCGCTCGGCTTCGGCGATATCCTCCTCAGTGGGCGTGTAGCGGCCGTCCTGGTTCTCGACGGTGAAGTCCACGTCCCACTGTTCGTGGAAGGCGTAGCCGTGATAGTTGATTCCCTGCACTTCGGCATAGTCCCACGTCTCCACGGGGACCACATAATCCTGTGCCTGCGCCGTTCCACACAGCACTGCGGCAAGGGCAATTATTGCTGTAAGTCTTTTCATATCCAATGAATTCTCAATTTCGTACTATAACGCAAAAATCTTTGCAAAAGTACGCATAAAAAGCAAAATAGACAAAATATTTTTCCACGTCAGAAAAAAATCCTATATTTGCAAACACAACCCGGGAGGTGAAAAGCACCCCTTAGGGTCGTTGAACATATTGAACAACAGGTATTTTTCTATCCTCGGAACAAACAATAAAAAAATAACGCTTATGAACAAATTCATCTCAGTAAAAGAAGCAGCCGATAAAATTCACGACGGCATGACAGTCATGGTTGGCGGATTTTTGGGTGTCGGGAACCCCATCGCCCTTATCGACGCCCTCGTTGAGAAAGGTGTGAAGGACCTCACCATCATCTGCAACGACACCGCCTATCCCGAGGTGGGCGTCGGCAAGCTCATCACCAACCACCAGGTGAAGAACCTCATCGCCACCCATATCGGCACCAACAACAACACCATCGACCAGATGAACGCAGGCGAGCTCCACGTCACCCTCCAGCCCCAGGGCACCCTCGCCGAGCAGATTCGCGCCGCCGGCGCAGGCCTCGGTGGCGTCCTCACCCAGACGGGTCTCGGCACCGTCGTCGAGAACGGCAAGCAGAAAATCACCGTCGACGGCAAGGAGTATCTCCTTGAAAAGCCCGTCCACGCCGATGTCGCCATCATTGGCGCCAACATCAGCGACCACAGCGGCAACCTCGTCTACAAGGGCACCTCGCAGAACTTCTCGCCCATGATGGCCACCGCCGCCGACCTCGTCATCGTCGAGCCGCAGGAAATCGTCGAGAACGGCCAGATCGCCCCCGAGAACGTCAAGACCCCCAGCATCTTCGTCGACTATATCATCAAGAAATAAACCTTATTCAATATGGCAGTTACATCTATGCTCCGCGTCCGCATGAGCGCCAAGGACGCACACTACGGCGGAAACCTCGTCGACGGCGCACACATGGTTCACCTCTTCGGCGATGTCGCCACCGAACTCCTCATCAAACAGGACGGCGATGAAGGCCTCTTCTGTGCCTACGACATGGTCGAGTTCAAAGCCCCCGTCTACGCAGGCGACTATATCGAAGCCTACGGCGAAATCACCCATGTCGGCAACACCAGCCGCAAGATGAAGTTCGAGGCCTACAAGGTCATCCGCACCCTTCCCGAAATCAGCGCCAGCGCCGCCGAGGTCCTCGAGGAGCGCATCCTCGTCTGCCGTGCCACCGGCACCTGCGTCACCCCCAAGGAGTGCCAGCGCTATAATAAATAGTACAGGAATTGCGCCTGTAAACTATATGAGAGTCCCGGAATACCGCTGGGGCTCTCATGTTTTCTTTGTTCCTTAACATGAAGATTACTACATGCTTGGAATAGTATAAAGGGTTTCTCGGGGAAAATAGGGGGTGGGAAAGGGTTTTCCCTCGGATAATGGTTGTATCTTTGCATCGGGAAAAGGGAAGAAAACCCTCCCCGAAGCAAAAACAAAACCAGCAAGAACACAACGCAACAAACAGAAAGGAGTTTATCATGAAAACGTCTCGTTTAGCAAGTATCGCAATCCTCGGTCTGGCCCTCTCTCTGACCCCGGTGTATGCCCAGCGTGGCGGCGGTGGCCGCAGCGGTGGTGGCGGCCACACCTCGTCGACCAGCATGAGCCGTGGTGGCGGCCACAGCAGCGGCGGTTTCAGCGGCAGCCGCAGCAGCTCGCCCTCGAGCAGCCGCAGTAGCAGCAGTTTCAGTGGAAGCCGTAGCAGTTCGCCCTCGAGCAGCCGTAGCAGCTACAGCTCCCCTTCGAGCAGTCGCAGCAGTTATAGCGGCAGCCGCAGCAGCACGCCCTCGAGCAGCCGCAGTAGTAGCAGCTTCAGTGGTAGCCGCAGCAGTTCACCCTCTGTCGGCGGCAGCCGTTCGACGAGTGTCGACCGTTCCTCTTCGTCAGCCTCTCGCAGCAGCGTCCCCGACCAGGTGCGTTCCAGTGCCGGCCGTGGCGAAGCCCCGGCAACGCGTGGCAGCCGTGTGGGTGGAGCGCCCAGCCGTGAGTCTGTAGGCGCCGGCCGTCCCGGAGTGGGTGGCTCTGGCAACGACAGAAAAGACGGTCCAAGGGTTTCCGGCCGTCCCTCTGGCACGCCCCCGACGCCCGACGGCGCCTCCTATGCCCGTCCCGGCCAATCCGGCCCCATGCCCCCTTCGCACCGTCCCATGCACCCTGCCCCCTACTTCTGGCACCCCCACCACCACTGCCTTGTGCACTGCCACCCGCTGTACTGGGACCCCTTCATCCCGCGTCCCTACTACTGGCCCGGATTCTGGCACTATGGCTGGACCTACTGGTATGACTATCACGTCACCAACCTCGTCGTCGTTCGCGACTACATGCGCGACAACTACCAAGTCGACCTCATCACCTACGCCTTCAGCGGCGACTACATGTACGCCCTCGTCAACGACCCCGACGGCTACACCTACATCCAGGTCTACGACAAAGAAGACCACCTCCTGGCCGAACAGCGTGTCAACCGCCGCTACTGCAAGATGGAGGTCGACCCCGAGAACGGTGGCTGCTGGATCATGAAGAAGCGCGACAAAGACCCACTCCTCTTCCTCTACACCTACGAAGGCAAACTCCTCATCTACGAAGCCGACTAAGAATTCTTCATCATCTCAAATAAAGTTATCTAACACCCGCAGAAGCCCTCACAAAGGGCTTCTGCTTTCTTTCTCCCGCCAGCGTTGCTATTTCCCGAAGATATCGCTCTGCTTCAGCAGGTGGTCATAGGACTGGTGCAGGTAAGAGAGGCATTTATTAGGGTTGGAAATATAAATAATCAAGACTTTCCGGGTGAAGGTCTTTTATGTCGGAAAAAGTTTGTATCTTTGCAGCATGAAAAGGTTCTTCTTTCTGATATCTCTGCTATGTGCTTTGACGGCGTGCAGCCAGACGGAGGGCGATGCACGCAGGTGTATTGCCTTCTGGAATGTGGAGAACTATTTCGACAACCGCGATGACCCCGGTAAGGACGACCTCGACTTCACACCCGAGGGCAACTACCACTGGACCTCAAGCCGCTACCTCGACAAGCGCAACAAGATATACAAGACCGTCGCCGCCCTCGGCTACCCCGCCGTGATGGGCCTTGCCGAGGTGGAGAACGACGAGGTGCTGGAGGCGCTCTGTCTCGGCACCCCGCTGCGCGGGAAAGGCTATGAGGCGGTGCACTACGAGTCGCCCGACAAGCGCGGCATCGATTGTGCATTGCTCTACAGGAAAGACTGTTTCCGCCTCCTGGAGTCGCGTCCCATTGTCGTAAGCGACACGGCCCACGGCTTCCGGACGCGCGACATCCTGCTGGTCGTCGGCGTGATGGGGAAGGACGACACCTGCTGTCTGCTGGTGAACCACTGGCCCTCGAAATCCGGCGGCATGAAGGCCAACCGTCGCCGCAGGGCAGTGGCACGCAAACTGCGCTCGACAATGGACAGCCTCATGTGTGCATACCCCAATGCCTTGGTGCTGGCCATGGGCGACTTCAACGCCGCACCCGACGAGGCGGTCATCCGCCGCGAGATGGGCTTCGGCCGCACGGGGCGCAACGCCGAAGGGGTCTACAACCTGATGACCGGGCTGCCCAAAGGGGAGGGGACTTACAAATACCAAGGGGTGTGGTCCTACATCGACCAGATGATGGCCTCGAGGAAACTCTCCGTCGAGGTGTTCCGCCCCGATTTCCTGCTCACCGACGACGAGCGCTACATGGGTCGCAAGCCTTTCCGCACATACGTGGGCATCCGCTACCACGGGGGCTATAGTGACCACCTGCCCATAAGAGCCTATGTGCCATGAAGAAGAGGCTGCTGATACTGCTCACGGCGGGGTTGCTTCTCTCCCTCGCGGCTGAGGCCCAGACCCCGCTGCCCGCCGCCGCGGTGGACTATCTCGAGCAGCTCTCGGAAGAAGGCGGGGACGAGGCCGTCGAGGAGCTCTTGGAGCTCTACGAGGCCTACGCCGACCAGCCCATGAACCTCAACGACACGGCCAACCTCCTGCCCGACATCCCCTTTGTGAGCGGGATGCACCGCCAGTACCTGTTGGCCTATATCCACCTGTATGGCGAACTCCACACGGTCGACGAGCTGTACAACATCCACGGTTTCGACTCCCTGACGGTCGAGCTGCTGCGTCCCATCGTGACGGCCGAACCCATCGGCAACCAACGGGCATTGACACTGAAGGAACTGCTGACGCACGGCAGAAGCAACCTCGTGACGGGCGTCAGCGGCACCATAGAGCAGGCGCGCGGCTACCGAGACTCTATCTACGAGGGCGACAACCTCCGTCTGATGTGGCGCTACAGCTACAACTATAAGGACCGCATCCGCCTGCAGGTGAGCGGCGACAAAGACCCCGGTGAAGCCCTCTTCACGGGCAGCCAGCAGCAGGGGTTCGACTTCTACGGCTACAGCCTCCTCGTCAACGACCTCTGGAAGACCGTCCCCCGTTGGGACTCGCAGAGCGGAACCTGGCGGCAGCCGTGGGTGAGGGTGAAACGGCTGATGCTGGGACAGATGCACGCCCAGTTCGGGCAGGGGCTGACGCTCTGGTCCGGCTACGGGCCGCGGCAGGCCTACGGCACCAACGTATACCGTTACACCACTGGCCTGCGGCCCAATGGCGCCTTCACGGAGTACGGCTACCTGCGGGGTGTGGGCACCACTGTGGCCTTCGGGCGCCACTGGGAGGTGACAATGCTCTATTCCGACACCCGCCGCAGTGCGACGCTGCCCCGTCAGGCGGCGCGTGACAGCACCGTCGACTGGGTGCAGGGCCTCTACCAATCGGACTACCACCGCACGCAGACGGAGATAGGCAAGAAGGACCAGCTGCGGGAACGCCTTGCGGGTGGCCATGTGGAGTACCGCACGCGGCAGCTCCATGTGGGCATGACCGCCTCGGCCCTCTGGCTCGACAAGGACATCATCCCCGCCACCTACGTCTACAACGACAACGCCTTCCGTGGCCGTCGCAACATGAATGCCGGCATCGACGCCGTCTGGCGCGGCCCGCGGGTGCTGTTCTATGGCGAGGCGGCCTTGTGCTACAACCAACCCGCCGACACCCTGCCTCGCAACATAAGCCCCGCCGCAGTGGCTGGTATCGAGTTCTACCTCAGCAACGAGCACCGCCTCAGCGGCCAGGTGCATTACTACGACCCCTACTACCACAACCTGCATGCCAGTGCCATCGGCATGAACAGCACCCCGCAGAACGAACTGGGTGGAGGGGTGAACTATCAGGGCACCCTGCCGTTGGACATACAGGCCACAGCCTCCGCCTCATGGGCCAAGTTCCCGCACATGAAGTACCTGGTCTATGCCCCGAGCCACAGCTGCGACTACCGCGTGGCCCTCTCCAGGCCGTTCCTCCTGTTACCCGACCTCTCCCTCTCCCTGCGCTACCGTTATAAGGAGCGTGGGCGCAACATCACCCCTGCCACCCTGGTGGACGGCCATTACCTCCTGGAACAGACCTATCGCCATTTGGCACAGGCCGACCTGGTGTTCGACAACCGGGTGCTGAAGACCACCACGCGGGTGGCCTACACCCACTACCACGGCGACAGCAGCGAGGTGGTGCAGGGCTGGCTGCTCTACCAGGATGTCCAGTACCGTCCTCGGCGGATACCCCTGTGCGTGGCCCTCCGCGCGGCCTGGTTCAATGTGGACGACTACGAGGCGCGCATCCACTCGGTCGAGAGCGACTTCATCTACAACTACAACTCCAACACCTACCAGTACAAAGGCTATCGTCTCTACCTGCTGCTGAAGTACGACATCACCCCGCACTGGAACATCGGGGTGAAGTACTCCTACACCAGCTACACCGACCGCGACGACTTCGGGTCGGGCTACGACCTTATCGCCGCCAACCATCGGCAGCAGTGGCGCGTGCAGATGCGCCTCAAATGGTAATGGGTGGTTGCTCTTCGGTGTGGGGCGCAATCAGCCCCTTCTCCTGCAAACTCTTGTAGGTCTTCTCGGCGGCCAGTTGCTCGGCGGCCTTGATGGAATAGTCGACGGCATGCTCGGCGGGAGTGTCGTCAATCTTCACACGCACGTCATACTCGCGGCGGCTCTCCTTGCCCTGGTAGAAGACGCGCTCCACGTCAAAACTGATTTTGTGGTGGCCTTTCTGTCCCCAGTCGATGAGTTTGCTCTTGAAGTTCCAGTCGGTGTGGGCCACCGCGTCGACATCCACATGGGCGGCGATGACCTTGTCGATGATGATGTGCCGGGTGAAACGGTAACCCTTCTCCAGGTATATCGCCCCGACCAGGGCCTCGAAAGCGTCTCCGTCGACAGACTTGAATCCCCCCTGGTTGCTCCGGGCCGACTGTACCAGTTCGGACAGCCCAATCTTGTGGGCTAGTTTGTTGAGGTTGGCGCGGCTCACCAGTTTGGAGCGCATCTCGGTCAGGAACCCCTCGCCTTGGTAGGGGTATTTCTTGTAGAGGTATTCCGCTACCATGGCTCCGAGAACGGCATCGCCCAGATACTCCAGACGCTCGTTGTTGATGCGTGCGCCCTTGCCTGTCTGGACCGACTTCGACTTGTGGATGAAGGCCATCTCGTACAGACGGATATTGCGCGGCGTGAATCCCAGCACATTCTTGAAGAACAGATAGAATTCAGGGTGCTCCCGTTTATACCGGTGGAAAGGGAAAAGCATTGGCTAATATTTGCGGAATGCCAGGCAGGCGTTGTGTCCGCCAAAGCCGAATGCGTTGCACAGGGCGAAGTCGACACGCCTGTGGGTGACTTTGTTGAACGAGAAGTCGAGCGCAGGGATGTTGGGGTCGTCGGTGAAGTGGTTGATGGTGGGGGGCACCGTGTCGTTCTTCACTGCCAGGATGGTGGCGATGGCCTCCACGGCGCCGGCGGCACCGAGCAGGTGGCCTGTCATCGACTTGGTCGAGTTCAGTGTGATATTCTTGGCATGGTCGCCAAAGAGGGCCTCCACGGCCTTCGGCTCGGAGATGTCGCCTATCGGTGTGGATGTCCCGTGGGTGTTGATGTGGTCGACATCCGTCAACTGCATCTCCGACTCCTCGATGGCCTGTTTCATGGCGATTAAGGCTCCGGCGCCTTCGGGGTGCGAGGCGGCGATATGGAAGGCATCGGCGGTGAGTCCGCCGCCGGTCACCTCGGCATATATCTTGGCCCCGCGGGCTTTGGCGTGTTCCAGTTCCTCCAGCACCAGGCTTCCCGCGCCTTCGCCCAGCACGAAGCCGTCGCGGTCCTTGTCGTAGGGGCGCGAGGCCGTTTTGGGGTCATCGTTGCGGAGCGAGAGGGCCTGCATGGCTGCGAATCCGCCGATGCCCGTCGGGACGATCGGGGCCTCGCTGCCGCCGGTGACGATGGCGTCGGCCTTGCCCAGCCGGATGAACATAAAGGCGTCGTAGATGGACACGGCCGAGGAGGCGCAGGCTGCCGACGTGGCATAGTTGGGCCCACGGAAGCCGTACTTGATGGAAATCTGGCCGGCGCAGATGTCGCCGATGGAGCGGGTGATGAAGAACGGGCTGAAGCGTGGCGAATCTTTCGACTCGCCGTAGGACAGCACCTCGTCCTGGAAACTCTTGCAGCCACCCATGCCGGTGGCAAATATAACGCCGACACGGTCTTTGTTGATCGTGTCGGACAAGATACCCGAATCGGCAATGGCCTCATCGGCGGCCACCATGCCGAACTGGGTGTAACGGTCTAATTTGCGTACCTCCTTGCGGTCGAAGTAGTCGTTGGGGTCAAACCCCTTCACCTCGGCGGCAATGTGGCACTTGAAGGGTCCCGGATCGAACTGCGTAATCACGTCGGCACCACTTACTCCCCGCAGCAGCGCGTCCCAGAACTGGGGCACATTGTTGCCGATAGGGGTAAGTGTGCCGATACCGGTGACTACAACTTTTTTCAGGTTCATTCGAGACTGAAAGGAGTTAATTATTTCTGGTGCTGCTCAATGTAGTTGACAGCGTCACCAACGGTGACAATCTTCTCAGCATCCTCGTCGGGAATGGTGATATCGAATTCCTTCTCAAGGTCCATAATTAATTCCACAGTGTCAAGGGAGTCTGCACCCAGGTCATTAGTGAAGCTGGCTTCCATGGTGACTTCCTTCTCATCAACTCCAAGCTTATCGACGATGATAGCTTTAACTTTGGTTGCAATTTCAGACATGTTTGTATAATTTTATGAGGTTAACAGGGTGCAAAGAAACGAAAAAAAAACCATATACACACCAATTTCGGCTATTTTTATTTCCCCTGCGACAGAGTCGACATTGACTATCAGGGAGATAATCTCCCATTTTTTTGGCCTTTCCAGCCGTCCCGTCCCTTCCGAAACAGCCTTTTTTTGTCTCCCTGAGGGGCCGGATTTATTAAAATGACCACCTTCCGCGAGGGGGCAAATGTTAAATCTTCGGGAAATACAACAATTAGAGACTTTTAGCGTTATTAGGGGAAACAGACATCATCCACTTATAAAAGGAATAGAGAATGACTAAGTTAGCGATTTTTGCCTCGGGCAACGGGACCAATGCCCAGCGCATCAGCGAGTATTTTGCCCACCACGACAAGGTCCAGGTGGCCTGCATCGTCTACAACCGCAAGGATGCCTTCGTGGCCGAGAGGGCCCGGCGCCTGGGGGTCCCGGCGCAGTATTTCGGGCGCAAGGACTTCTACGAGAACGGTCGCGTGCTCGACTACCTCCGCAGCCAGGGCATCGACTGGGTGATTCTGGCGGGCTTCCTCTGGCTGGTGCCGCAGGACATCCTCGACGCCTTCCCCGGCCGCGTCATCAATATCCACCCCGCACTGCTGCCCAAATACGGAGGCAAAGGCATGTTCGGCGAGCACGTCCACGAGGCCGTCATCGCCCACCACGAGACCGAGAGCGGCATCACCATCCATATCGTCGACCAGCACTACGACCGCGGCACCACACTCTTCCAGGCCAAATGCAGTCTCACCGCCGAGGACACCCCCGAGACCCTCGCCGCCAAAATCCACGAACTGGAACAGAAGCACTTCCCTGTCGTCATCGAACAAACCGTCCTCGCCCAATAACCAATAACCTATAACCAATAACCTTTCATGCGCATCGCTGTCAACACCCGACTGCTGCTTCCCGGCAAACTCGACGGTATCGGCTGGTTCACTGCCGAGACCCTCCGCCGCATCGTCAAGGCCCACCCCGAGCACGACTTCTTCTTCCTCTTCGACCGCAAGCCCGACCCGCAGTTCCTCTATGCCCCCAACGTCCGTCCCGTGGTGCTCTGTCCGCAGGCACGCCATCCCGTCCTGTGGTACATGTTCTTCCAATGGAGTGTGCGTTGGGCATTGAAGAGGTACAAGATCGACCTCTTCCTCTCGCCCGACGGCTACACGGCCCTCGACACCCGCGTGCCCACCCTCACCGTCATCCACGACATCAACTTCGAGCACTCCCCCGACAATCTCCGCCCCTCCCACCAGCGCTACATGACTTGCTTCTCTCCCCAGTTCGCGCGCTACAGCACACGCATCGCCACGGTCTCCGAGTTCTCCAAACGCGACATCGCCGAGACCTACCACCTCCCGCCGGAGAAAATCGACGTGGTCTACGACGGCGCCCATGCCGACTACCGTCCCCTCTCTCTTGAAGAACAAGCGCGCACGCGCGAACATTATACACAAGGGCACCCCTACTTCCTTTTCGTCAGCACCATCATCAAGCGCAAGAACCTCGCCACCCTCTTGCGTGCCTTCGACCGTTTCAGGGAGTCCGACACCCGGGACATGCGCCTCGTCGTCGTGGGGCACCGCGTCTGGTGGCAGGACGAGCTGAAGGCCGCCTACGACACCATGCGCCACCAGGAGGATGTCCTCTTCGTCGGCCGCGCCGACAGTGGCGAGCTGGCCCGCCTCATGGGCTCTGCCACGGCCTTGGCCTACCCCTCCCTCTTCGAGGGTTTCGGCATCCCCATCCTCGAAGCTTTCCATTCCGAGATTCCAGTGGTCACCTCCAATTGCACCTCCATGCCCGAGGTGGCGGGCGACGCCGCCCTGCTGGTCGAACCCACCGATGCTGATGCCCTCGCCAATGCCCTCTCACGTCTGGCCACCGACGACACCCTCCGCCAGCAGCTGGTGGCCCGCGGCCGCGAGCAGCGCGAGCACTTCAGCTGGGACATCACCGCCGACCTCCTCTGGCAAAGCATGATGAAAACCGTCAACCCCCAATAACCTATAACCCCTTGAACCGCCCCCCGCTCCTCCTGCTTGTTGCGTTATTAACGCAACTCCCCTTCCTCCCCCCTCTGCGTGCGCAGGAGGCCGACACCTCCGTCCATCCCAACCTCGTCTACAACGGCTCGTTCGAGGACTACCGCAGCTGTCCCCGCAAGGTCGACGCCGTCGGCATCCTCACCCTCGTCGAAGGCTGGTACCAGCCCACGCTGGGCAGCGCCGACTACTTCCATCTCTGCGGCACGCGCGAATGCGGCGTGCCAAAGAACAAACTGGGATTCCAGCCTCCCCACAGCGGCGACGCCTACTGCGGCATCTACTGCAGCAAGGACGACTACCGCGAATACCTCCAGACCCGTCTCCTGCGCCGCCTGCACCAGGGCGACAGCATCGTGGTGTCGTTCTACGTCAGCCTCTCCGAGGAGTCGACAGGTGCCGTGGCCACCCTCGGGGCCCTCTTCACCCCCGACCGCATCGCCGACACCACGCGCTCCCTCTTCCTCGACAGGCGGCACACGCGGCTGGGAACCAATGTCGTGCAGACCGTCTCGTATCCTTACACCCCGCAGGTCTATAACTCCCCCGCCCGGCCCCTCGACGATACCCGCCAGTGGCAGCAGGTCTCGGGCCTCTTCGTGGCCCGGGGCGGCGAACAGTATATCACCCTCGGCAACTTCTTCCCCCTGGAGCGGTCGGGCTATACCGAGCCCGATTCCCTCACCCTCCTCCTCCCGGGAGCCTACTACTATATCGACGATGTCACCGTCCGCTGCCTCAACTGCTCCCAGCCCGAGGCCGACGACCTCAGCCCCGACTCGGCCTACCTCACCCCCGCGCAGCCCGCCCTCGCCGTCGGCGGGACATTCGTCCTGAAGGATATCTTCTTCGAGTTCGACAAGAGCACCCTCCTCCAGCAGTCCTTCTTCGAGCTCCTGCGCCTCAAGACTCTCCTCGACGCCCACCCCTCCATGCGGGTCGAGATTCGCGGCCACACTGACGACCGCGGCTCCACCGCCTACAACCTGCGCCTCTCCGAGAGCCGTGCCCAGGCCGTCGCCGACTACCTCATTGGCAAAGGCATCGACCCCAAGCGCCTCCAGTACAAGGGCTACGGCAAGAGCCTCCCCGTCGATACCAACGACACCGACGAAGGCCGTGCCAACAACCGCCGCGTCGAGTTCAAAATCCTCGGCATCTAACAAAAAGAAAGGCTCTCATGCGAGAGCCTTTCTTTTTGTATTGTCACAAGGATTTATTTCTGCTCTTGCGACGTGATGCGCTCCAGCCACTTCAGCATGCCAAACATGACAGTCATGGCGATGACGCAGATGATGGCAAAGACCACCCAGCACATCCACAGCTTGGGCATGCCGTCGTACAGGTACGGTCCCAAGAGGATAAGCAGGTTGCCCACGGCGGTGGCACTCAGCCACAGGCCCTGGCAGATACCCTGGATATGCTTCGGAGCAATCTTCGACACGAAGCTCAGGCCCAGCGGGCTGATGAAGAGCTCGGCGACGGTGAGGAAGAAATAGGTGACAATCAGTGCCCACGGGCCGACCTTGATGTCAACAGGCACGCTGCCGTGATAGGCATCAGGTGCATTATAACCGGCCACGGCGCTCAAGGCCACGAGGAAGATGTAGGCACAGGCGGCGATGCCCATACCGAAGGCAATCTTCTTCGGCGTGGAGACCTCCTTGCCCTTCCTTACGAACGCGGCGAAGAGCCACATGATGATGGGCGTCAGGATGATGACGAAGAAGGGGTTGATGCACTGCATAATCTCGGGCGGGATGGCATCGTTCTGGATGAAGTCGCGGGCGAAGAGGGCCAACGACTCACCGTTCTGGTGGAAGGCGAACCAGAAGAAGACGCAGACACCCAGCACGGCATAGAGACCGGCCATGCGCTGCTTGACCTCCTTGGCCATGGCAGCCTTCTCTTCGGCAGTGTAGGTGACGGCCTTCTCCTCGGTGGCGGCGGCAGCCTTCTTGACGGGATTGGGCAGGCCTTTCTTGGTGCAGAGGAAGATGGTCAGCGAGATGAGCATGGCAAGCACCGAGGCGATGAAGGCGAAGTGGACGCCCGTGTTGAAGACGGTGATGTAGCTGTCGCAGAACTGGGTCATGTCGACACCCTGCGTGGCAATCTCGGGCTGCTTGGCGACGAGTTCGGTGAGGTTGGCGACGGCCTCGGGCTTCATGGCATCGCTGTTGGCGACGAAGTCATGGCACAGCTTCGGCAGGTCGGCATTGTAGACCAGGTTGTGGGCCTTGAGCCACCAGTTGCGGATGATGGGGGCAATGAAGGGGGCAATGACACCGCCCACGTTGATGAAGACGTAGAAAATCTGGAAGCCGGTGTCGCGTTTCTCCTTGGCCTTGGCCAGCGCCTCGGGACCTTTCTTGGCCTCCTCGGCCTCGAAGTCGTCGTAGATCTGGCCCACGATGGCCTGCAGGTTGCCCTTGAAGAGGCCGTTACCGCAGGCGATGATGATCAGGGCCGCCATCGTCAGCACCATGACCCACGAGAAGCCGTGGCCGCTGAAGACGGGAATCGACAGGATGCAGTAGCCGATGGCCATGACGATAAGGCCCCAGATGATGGTCTTCTTGTAGTTCTGGGTGCGGTCGGCGATGATGCCGCCAGGCAGGCTCAGCACATAGATGAGGAAGTAGAACACGGCGAACATGATGCCGGCCGCCTTGTCGGGCACACCGAACTTGGAGCAGATGAAGAGCGTCAGCACGGCATTCATGATGTAGTAGCCGAAACGCTCGCCCATGTTGCTCAGTGCGGCAGGGATAAGTCCCTTGGGATGTTCCTTCAGTGCCTTGCGCACATAGAAGACAATGAACGGAGTGACAACAATCAGACCCGCCACAAGCATGAACAGCGGCGTGTTGGCATTCCAAAGTTTAGAAATAAACTCCATAGCTGATAAATGTTTAGTTAATAATATTTTGAACTTGTTTTTCCTGCGGTAGGCAATACTCTTTGAGAGTGCAAATATACGAATATTTCTTAATTATTCGTATCTTTGCCGCGATTTTTTATGCTTTTTCCCGATGGACAATCTCCAATTCTCAACTTTCAACTTTCAACTCTCAACTCTCAACTCCGCCCTCGCGGCCCTGCGGGCCGGACAGACGCTCCTCTATCCCACCGACACTCTCTGGGGCCTCGGCTGCGACGCCACGCTGCCCGCCGCCGTCGACAAGCTCTATGCCCTCAAGCGGCGCGACCCCGCCAAGGCCATGCTTGTGTTGGCTTCCGAGGCCATGCTCGCCCCTGGCCTGCCCACTGGGGTCGCCGACCTCCTCCTCCGAAGCCCGCGACCCGTCACCGTGGTCATGCCCGCCTCTTGGCTTGCCATCCCCGTGGCACACAACCTCCCCGCCGCCGACGGCACCGTCGGCGTGCGCGTTCCACGCATGGACTTCTGCCAAAAACTCCTTGCCGCCCTCGGGCATCCCATCGTCAGCACCTCCGCCAACCTCTCCGGCGAGCCATCTCCGGCCACCTACGACGACATCTCGCCTTTGCTGCGCGCGCGTGTCGACTGCTGCCTTCCCGACAGCCCCGACTATCCCCACGCCCCGGCCCGCGCCTCCCGCATCGTCAAGGTCCTCCCCTCCGGCGAAGTCTCCGTCCTCCGCCCGTAGGCGGCCCCAATCTCCTTGCCTGCGGGGGCAAATCTCCTTGCCCTGCGGGCAGGAGCCCCCCACCGCGCAGCGAGCAGGCCCAACTACTTCACCACGAGGCGTTGGGTTGCCGAGGCTTGCGGTGTGATGAGGGTGACGAAGTAGGTGCCGGCGGGGAGGCGCGAGAGGTCGAGGTCGACGGCGGTCTGCACCGGGGGGATGACTTTGTACATCACCTCGTGGCCTGCCGCGTCGCGGACGGTCAGAGAGCATGTTCCTGGCTCTCCCCCTAAGTTAGGGGGAGTACCCCGGAGGGGGGAGGGAGTGTGTATGCTCACCCGCACCGTCCCCGTCGTGGGGTTGGGGCTGAGGGTGAAGGGACATTCGCCACCGTCGGTATTCACGGGCGGTATTGCTACTGGGGTGGGGTGGACGTAGGGGCGCAGGAAGGCGGTGTCGACATAGCGGGCGACGTAGCCGTTGCTGTGCAGGCGGTAGAAGGAGGTGTCGCCGAAGGTGATTTCGCCGTTGAACATTCCGCAGAGGTAGAGACTGCTGTCGGAGAAGAGAGCTCCCTTTTCTCTATTGTCCGGATTAGGGGCATGGAGGTTAATAAATGTCAATTGATGGCCGTCATAGTCCCATAGTGCGACCCCTCTTCCCCTGTAGGGAGATTCTGGTACACGGATGGTGTCGCCGGCAAAAACGATATTTCCGAGAAATTTGACTTGCCTGGCCACACGGTTGTTGCCTACAGCTATTTTGGCGCCGCCATCGGCTGAGGATGATGGCCAAGATCCATTGTCACGAGAAGAACTGCTTTTCCCATAAGATATCAGGCTTCCGTCACCTTTATTGAGTCGTAGTAGTAACGTCCCTTGGTTGATATCGGTTAAGGGTTCCCCGTCAAAACGATAGTTTGAGTCGATAGACCCATGCCCGCCTGCAACAAAAAGAGAGCTGTCTTTAACCACGCAATGGTCGAATCCGGAAGCCAATCCTCCGTCGAGTTGTTTGGCGTAGATTGGTTGTAACTGGGGTGTGTATTTTATGATGAAACCGGTTTCCATACCACTCAGGTGCAGCGAAAAACCCTGTACGCTGTCTATCGGCACTATCGTGTCGAGCGTGTTGTAGACAGTGATACATCCCACTGCATAGAGATTTCCTTCAGAGTCGCTAGTTATGTGCATTATCTTGCTGTCTTTTATGCCCCTGTCTATACCCCACGTCCTGGGGCTGTCAAGGCGCGACTGCATCAGGTAGCGCACCTCCAGGAGAGTGTCGAAATGGGGCGAGAACTTCAGCAGCTTGGCGTTGGTCAGGATGGGCCGGTTTTCGGGATAGTAGAAGAGTGACCGCGTGCCGTCAATCATGATGCGCACGGCACCGACGCCCCCGTTCTCGACGGAGTACATCTCGCTTTGCCAAGGGACATTGCAAGTGTCGCATGGTATTGTGCGGTACCCTTTCTCGGTGCCACAGCCCATCCCCAGTATGATGTTTCCCTCGTGGTCGATGCAAAATGACTCTGCCCCGAGACCTAGGGGGGCGACAATAGAACTGGGAGTTGATCCCGACACTATGGGTACCCCCAAAGTGTCCAGATATCCCACATTGAGGAAATGCTGCTCCTTCAGATGTCCGTCCAGGTCGAGAATGACAAGTGCAGTGCCGCCGTTGGAGCTGATGCTGTCCGTCGGGACAAACCAGTTGGGGAATTGGACAAGGCTGTCCAGCCAGTATGCCGGATGGTAGACATCCCAAGGCCTGGGATAACTGACAAAGCACGCCACAGCACTGTCTCCCACCACCTGTATGTACCCCCTACTGATATGACCCTCCCAGTGGCTGATGGCCTTGTGCCACATCATCTCCCCTTGGGGCGACATCTTGACGATGCAGAGGCTCATGTGGTTGTGGCTTGGGTTGTAGTGGTTGACTTCGTAAAGCAGTTCCTCCCCGTTGATTTCCGCCCCCCGCACACAGCGGCCTATGAAGTATATGTTCCCCTTCGAGTCGGCATCCATTTCGAGCACCATGTTGTCCTCGTCTGGACTCCCCGTCCCCGAACCGAACGTGGACTGGTAGGTTCTCACCCAGTCGAAATACTGCGCCCGCAACGGGGTGGCGGCAAGCGTCAGCACCGCCAACAGAATGATTGTCCGTGTTCTCTTCATGGTTGTTATCTCTTTATCAGTTTTCTATAATACACTTCCGTACCCTGTGTTCCGGACACCTTGATGCGGACGATGTAGCTGCCCGTTGCCAGGTCGCTGACATCAATCGAGCCAGCATCCCCGAATTGGGCCACCTGCCGTCCGTACATGTCCATCACCACAACCTCCTCCACGCGGCCCTCGGCTCCGGTGACCTCCACACGCCCCGTCGCGGGGTTGGGATGCAGCCCTATCTCCCCCGGCACGCTCTCCCCCGCCGCTTCCCGCTTCCCCTTGTCAGGGTCTGGAAACTCCAGCAGCTCCAGCAGGTCTACCGCCGAGAGGCAATAGTGCAGTTTGCAGAGCGTGTTGCCCCTGCATGTGACGGCATAGAAGCATATTTTCTCATCCCGTGCCGCCATCTGCCTGAGGAGGCCCAGGTCAAGCATCCCGAGGCCTTGCACATAACCGGAGAGGGGTATGAATGTATAGTCGACGACCATGGGCGGCTCGCACCAGAAGGCCAGCAGGGCGTCGGGTGTCAGACCGCCCTGCGCAAGGTCGAAGCAGATGTCGAAATAGCCCGCCACCGTGCTTGCCAGATAGGGATTGGGGGCGACTGAAATCATAGTCATTCCATCATCGCAAGGTATGGTCGGGACAAAGTCGAAGTCGAAATCCTTTATGCAATACCGGCAGTTGTCGGTTATCCTGAATGTGGCATGGGAGGGTAGCAGATTGTTCACTATTAAGTTAATCTTGAAGTAGTATGACCGTCCCGGCCCAAGCATGGTCGGGGTGAAATCGGTGGTCATGGTGTTGTCACCGGCCATGTCCAGCCATTCTATTTCCTGTAGGCAGTTGGTGTTACGCAAGGAGTTGTTTGTAACAGTGACGAAGAGAGTGTATTCCAGATGGCAGTTGACGATGTTCATGGTGTAGGTGTAACTCACCTCCAGGCTGTCGCAGGGACAATAGTCTGTCGAGGTGATGACCAGGTCGTGCGACGCGACAGAGCAGGCACCTCCGTCGTATCTTGCATTGAGATAGTAGGTGCCAAAGCCGGAGAGAGGGAGCAACAAGGGGTAGGAAAGGTAGTTCCCCGAACCGGTCTGAACGCTTACCCAATCCTTGAACCATTCCCAGTTGACAGACTGCTCGAAGGTTGTCAGTCCCCATACTTTCAATTTGTTGACATCGTCGCAGAAGGCATAGCATCCCGACAGCACGGCATCCATGTTGGGAGCCGGCTCGATGGTGATTCCGGCGGTGTCCGACCGGCAGCCTGTGGCAGGGTCGTAATAGTAGGCGGTGGCTCTTGCCGGATAGAAGTAGTAGCCTTTGTTGCCATAGTCGCCACAGCTCCAATGGTAGAGTCCCGCCGAGGAACCGCTGCCCTGGAGCACGACCGGCGGGGTGTGTATGCACCGGTTGCCGTTGTAGGAGACGGTGGGCGGGGTGGGCGCGGGGTGGACATAGAATGTATACGTGGCGACATCGATGCAGCCGTCGTTGTTCTTCAGTTCCAGCTCGATGGTGTAGGTGCCTGCTTGTCGTGGTGTGTAGGGCGCGGTGGCAGTGGTGCAGGGCAGGGTGACGGTCTGGGGCGGCACGGTGGGGAGGGTGACGCGCCAGGTGTAGGAGTACAGGCTGGAGTCGGGTCCTGGCGACCCGTGGAAGAAAACTTCGTCCCCCACACAGAAGAGTTCCCTGTCGGGGGCGATGGCTGCCGTGGGGTGCTGCAGGAACGGCACATTCTTCATTGACTGGAAAAGGCAATAGTTGTGGTCGCGCACGCGGACAGTGTAGTCGTTGGTGGAGTATACATAAAATGGAGGAGTGTCTTGTGCGTTTCCGGAAGACCACCACCAATAGTAGTCGCCATCAGGGTCATAGAAGATGTTATTATCCGTATAATGCAGTTCTTTCGAGTTGATGTAAGGGCATACCCATACCCATGGTTGGTCGTAGACAACTTCTCCTGCCTTCAGATAGTTGTCAATAGACTCAATGCTCAAAGTTCCCGTGTGCTGGCACTTGTATACGTCTGTAACTGTGGCTGTTATGGTATAGGGGTTATAGAGGTCCTTCTCATACGTATGGTATACGCTGTTGCCGTTTTTGTCCAGGAACGAGTTGTCGCCGAAGTCCCAATGTGTGGAGACGATGCTTTCGCCCCCCGAGAGGGAGGCGGTGAGTTTGATGGGAATGTTGTCGCAGGTCTTTCCCTGGTCATGGCTGTTGGCGGTCACAATGGACAGGAGGCTTGCGCCGTCGGTCTCTACGACAGCCATGCCTATCCTGCAGTGGTAGGGGGTGCCGTTGTACTCGGTCAGGAGAACATAGTAGGTGCCCGTGGCGCCCGTGTGGAATGTGCAGCTCGGCGAGGAGAGCGTCATTGTCTGCTGCCCCACCAGGGTGCCTCCGGGGTAGTCGTTGAACAGCTGGAAGGTGACCGTGTGTGTGCCGTCGGTGTACTTTGACTGGTTGTGCACGATGATGTCGGAGCACTTGACCGCCAGTTGGAAGTCGGGCAGGAAAGTTACAGTCTTGGTGAGAGTGCCCCGTTCGCAGAGGGAGGGGTTGCCCGTGTATGCGACTATCTGGTAGACGCCCGTGGATTCCAGCTTAACCGTCGCCGTGTTGTTGGAGACGGGGGTCAAGTCCGAGTATTCTCCGCCGTTCACTATCCAGGAGACTGAGGTGGGGCTGAGTGTGACGGCATGCATCGTCAGCACTCCTGAGCACTTGTCGTAGTTGTCCTCCACGACGGATATCGGGGTGCAGTTGCTCAGGCAGGGTATGGGCACGTAGAGTGAGTATATCTGTGTGCAGCCGTCGGCATCTGTCACGGTGCAGGAGTACGTTCCGGCACCCTGGCACGCGATGCTGGACGAGGTGGCTCCCGTGATGGTGTTGCCGTCCAAAGCCCATTGGTATTGGTCGTTGGGCATGGAGGTGCCCTGCAGGTATATCACCCCCGTGAGGTCATCGTAGGCCAGTCCAGTATACAAGGGTCCGGGGTGGACGGTCACCTGCGCTGACCCGGAGGCGAAATAGGCGGAGTTGTTGCAGAAGTCATACGAGGAACAGGCGGCATGGATGGTGTACAGTCCGCCCAGTATTCCCTGCCACTGCCATGTGCTTCCGCCCGGGCTTCCGTCGGAGTTGCCGACAGACCACACATACTCCGTCCCGCATCCTGTGGCCGTGAGCTCTACCGTCTGGCCGGGACAGATGACGGCGGGGTTGGGCGTCACGGTGATGGCGGCAGGCGGCGGCGTGGTGGTGACGGTGATGACGACCCTGTGGGTGTCGGAGAGATTGCCGCACCAGTTGCGGATGAGGTCGATATAGAAGGAATAGGGATAGCTCACGGAATTCAGTCCGTTAATCTTGAGGTTGATGGTGTTCGTTGTCGCGTCACCCACGACGGTGGCGCAATGCTGCATGTTCTGTTGCAGCTCCCAGCGGTACAGCATTCCATCTTGCCAGGGCACGTTGTTGCCGTTGAAAACCACCGTGGCCCCGGGACAGACGGTCAAAGGGTGAAGAGTCAGCGTTTCCGGCTCAAAGAGTTTGACGGTGTGCACATAGGGGGCTTTCGACCGGCATCCCGTGGCGCGGTCGAAGAGATAGGCGTTCACGTTGCAGACGTCGTTGCCATAGTTTATCGTTGCCTCGTTGCCTGACACCAGTGCTGTCGTGGCGGGGCTGGCGGCAGGACAGTCCGGCGCCCACAGCAGTGTGTACTTGGGGTTGGTCGGATTGCCCTGGAGGCGGATGGAGCTGAAGAGGCACGCGGTGGTGGGGTTGTCGGGATCCAGGTCGGCGACGTCGGCCTGCGGCGGCAGATCCTCCACGGTCAGCATGAACGCCGCCGACCGGCAATGGAGCGGGCTGGATGCCGTAATGCGGTACCGTCCCGGATGGGGGAAGGCGGAGGTGGAGAACGTGGTGCCGGTGGCGGACAGGGCTGGCAGGTCGGTCTCGTCCGTCATGTCGTACACACTCCATGTAGCCGTGGCCACCGGGTTGGTGGCGAGGCTGCAGGCGTCGCCGAAACATATCCTGCCCGGCCCCGTGACGGCCAGCGGCGGCAGCACGGTGACGGTCAGTGCCTCGCTCTCGTAAGGCCCGCAGCCCAGAATGTCGCAGCGGTAGGCCGCCTTGACCGTGTACGTCCCGGGCTGTTCGAAAACCAAGTGTATCCTGTTGGCTCCGTTGACAAGGTGCATCTGCACATTCGCCGACGGCGTGACGCTCCAGATGTATTCTGTCGCGGAGAGCAGGGGCAGGCTGTACTCCTCCCTGGCGCCCTCGCACACCGTGGCGGGACCGTCGACCGGCAAGCGGTCCTGCACTATCGGAATCCTCCGGCTCAGCAGCGCCGGGCATGCCGAGCCGCCGCAGAGGTCGCCGTCGAGGGCGATTACCCCGTAGCCATCCTGCGGCCGGTCCCACTGCACGGTCACCGCCGATGTGTATTGCCCGTCCACAATGGTGCCCCCGTCCACATACCAGACGTAGCTGGAGCAGGAGGAGGGGCTGAGTGCCGTGTAGGTCACCGTGGCATCTTCGCACACAGTACCGTAACATCCCAGGTCGAGTTCGCCGCCCTGCACGACGCGCACCACGAAACGCTCCTCGTCGTAGCATCCGCAGCGGTTGTATACGCGGTGGACGACCGTGTCGGCGTGTGTCACGCCTGCGATGGTGTACTCCGCCGTAGAGGCCGTCCCCGCGGAACTGCGCCAATAGATACCTGCAATGCCGTTCTCGTCTGCCGTCGAGCGGTCAACGAATGTCAGTGGTGAACCGTAGCAGAGGGTGATAACCTTCTGTCCCGAAGCGTCGATGGTGTAGGAGGGCGTGCTCTCAGCCCCCACTGATGGGGGTTCAACAATCTGCACGGGGCGAGATAATGTGCACCCGTCCCCGTCCGTTACCGTCAGCAGACCTGCGCTTCCCGTGCCCCATACAACCGTTGCCGTCCCGTCGTTGTTGTCCGTGAAAGAGTCTGCGCCTGAAACGCTCCACACCCAAACGGGGGGATTTGGCCCAGATGGGGCGGGGAGGACAGAGTAGGTGACGGTCATCCCCTGGCAGGCCACTAAAGGGGATTCCATATCCTCGATATAGCCGGGTTTCTGCAACACCATACAGCGCGACTCGAAGTCTCCGACAATGAAAAACTCGCATGGTTGTTGCGCTCGCAGCGGGGTGGCGGCAAGCGTCAGCAAGGCCACGAGTACCGCCGGCAAGACCTTCCGCCGGCATGAAGGAAGGATAGAGGGGGACAGTGTTGTCTTCATGGGTTTGTTCCTTTCTTTTGTATGTTTGTTATTATGGTTTTATTCGACTGCAAAGATACGACTTTTTTTGAATTGGCAAACTTTTCTTGCAGAATGCCGGGGGCGTTTTTTGGGGCTTCTTGCCCTGCAGGCAGAAATCTCGTAAATCTGGTAGATTTTCTTCCGCCTGCGGCGGAGATGTCCCGCGAAGCGCTTAATTTACAAGATTTACCAGATTTCGCGAGCCGCAGGCGGGCAGGAGGCTACCGCACCACGAGGCGTTGGGTGCCTGTGGCCGTGGGGGTGGAGAGGGTGACGAAGTAGGTGCCAGCCGCGAGGCCCGAAATGTCGAGTTCCACGCTGTTGGTGCCCGCGGGCAGCGCCCTGCGCAGCACTTCGCGTCCCGCCGCGTCGGTCAGCGTGATGGAAAACTCCTCCCCTAAGTTATGGGAGGTGCCCTTTAGGGCGGAGGAGTGTGTCAAAGAGCCCACTGTCACGGTCACCGTCCCCGTGGCGGGGTTGGGGCTGAGGGTGAACATCGGAGTCTTGTTCCTGGCGTCGATGCCGAGGGAGTCCTCCACGACTATGGAGTCTTGAATCTCTATGACCAATCTGTCGTTGAAATAGGCGGTGAAGGAGGTGTCGCTCTCGACGACGATGTGGCGCGGGTTGGCGGTGTTGCCGTCGTTCCAGCGGATAAAATAATTGGAGCTGTTGGGTGTGGCGGTGAGTTCGGCGACCTCGTCGGCATAATACACGCCGCCGCCGGTCACCACGCCAAGGGTGTTGTCGTTGGAGAAGACTTCGACGGTGTACTGGGTAGTCCTCACGAAATAGGCTGTGAACGCCGTGTCACAGGTGACGAAGATGGTGCGTGGGTTGTCGGTGTTGCCGTCGTTCCAGTGGCTGAAACGGTAGGTCGGGTTGGGCACGGCGGTGATGGTCTGGAGGGTGGAGTCGGAATAGTAACCGGTGCCTAGTGCCAGGCCCTGTGACGTGTCGGCGGCGGCCACCTCGACAAGTCGCTGGTCGACCAGAATGACGCCGAAGGGGCCATAGCCTAGGCGCCATTGAGTATGGTGATCTAAGAAGTGCCACTCCCATGGGCCGCAAGCTCCCAAGCCCCATGTGTACTTATTGTATACGGGATTACTTGGGTAACCACCGTATTTCATCCACGACAGATAGATGGTCGGGAAGTGTTCAAATTCGTGGTCGTTACGGTCAGCGTAATAGTTGCTGTTGCATGAGCCGCCTATCCAGAACTCGCCATCGAGGGTGATTGTCGTGTCGAGAGGAATCTCGTAAAGCAGGCAGTAGCGGTAGCCGTTGCGAGCGTCGGCAGTGGTGGGTATGCACATCATCTTTGGAGTCAGTGTGTCCCAACGGGCGTTGGCGAGGCATGTCAGATGATTCACCCACCAATCCGTGTCATTGGTTGGGTAAATCATCCAGTCACGAGAGGTGTCGGGGAGGTAGAGATATGCATATTCGGGCAGTTTGTCGTAAGTGCGGACATAGTCATTCCAGCTGGGGTAACTGGGATTATACCATTTGTCCGATACCATGGCCCAGATGCCGCGGACCCTGATGGGATTGGGCGTGTGCGACTGGAAAACAAAGTTAGTGAATTTCATCCCGGAGTAATGGTCCCAGGCAGAATCCGGCGGATAGGTGTCATAATAAGCTTTGAAATTCGAAACGTATTCAGTAAACCAAGGGACCTTGTCTGGATCCAGAAACCATTCGCTGGTATCGAACCATTCATTGTAATAGAAATTGGGGCGCCTCAACGTGTCGCAGGAGAGTGTGTCGAGGTTGGCAGGGGGGTAGCTCTGCGCCGGCAGTGCCACCCATAGCATGGCAAAGATTGCCAATGTCTGTATCTTTTTCATGGCTTTGGTTGTTTATTGTGGGTTTGCTGCTTGTTTTATTGTGTGCGGGTTGCGTTTCTTGGTGGGGGTGACACACTCTTCTGGCCTTTTCAGGCCACTTTGTCATATAATACTCACTTTCCTTCCGGAAAATGAATCGGCGGGTTGCTTTTAACGTTTTTTATGGGTTCCGCCCCGGGAGTGCCTTTCTTTTTATGCCCCGTCACAGCGGCAGTCGGCTTGTGGCTTCTGCGCGGGGGTCGGATGAGGTGCATGGTGCTCCTTTCATTTATTTGCAGTTGTCTTTGGTGAATTGGCGTTCATTGTCCTCGAGATTGTGAAATACTATGGCGTGTTTCTCGGCATCGTTGCTGATGTGGAACACTGTTATTGTCCAGTTCAATGAGGAGACGGTGAGAAGGTCGTTAGGGTAGGCAGTGGGAGGCGGTGGAGGGGATTTGGGAATCTTCTTCGTGAGAATCATTTCATTTCCATTGTCAACCAGTTGCTGGAAGTCGGGAGGCAGTTCGGGGATTTCGAAGTCGGTTTTCAGCGTTGCCCAGCTGGCGGAGTCGGTGGCGCGGAGGAGGGTGGCGTCGATGGCGAGGGTGTCGTTGACCCGGAAGCCTTTGACGAAGGAGGCCTCGATGCCCGGGTCGTCGGCATAACGTTGGTAGATAAGGCTGCACTCCTCGTCGCTGAGCAGCCTCGGCATGCTCTTCATTGCCCAGGCCACGCCGAGGCAAAGGACCAACCCGATGAGTGTCAGTATCCAATAGCGTTTCATATATTGCAGATTATTTGGGTGAGCGTGACGTTTATTTCACCAATACGGAGACAGGAGCTCCAGTTTATGGCTTCTATGGCAGGGCCCGGCACCTGGACATAGAACAGATTGCCTGCCGCGAGAATGATGAAAACCGTGGCGGCATAGCCCAAGACCCGAAAGTGGCGTCGGGGGGGAGCCGCAAGGGGCATGGCGGGCGGCTCAGGCACAGGCTGCGTCCTCCACAGCCTTTCCATCTCATTCAAATAGTTCGTTTCCTGGTTCATCTTTTCCATCTTGATGCATTTTTATCAGTTTGTTCTTGATTCTGTTGATGCGTGTCGAGACATTGGTCTGCGTGATTCCAAGACATTCCGCTATCTTGACGTTGGTCATCCCGTCCAAGTGGAACGAGAGTATCTCCCGCTCGCCGGGGTCGAGGAGATCTATCATCCGGTACATCTTTCTCCGGTTTTCCTCATCCTCGCTGCCTTCTTCCTGGCTCACCTGATAGCTCTCGGGAAGACTGCTGAACAAGACGATCTTCGCCCGATGCACATGGTGGCGGTAATGGCTGCGGCAGGTGTTGACCGTCACACGGTATACCCATGCCGACAGGTTGTCATCGTATCTGTACAGGTGTATCTTGCGCCACAGGCGGAACAGGACTATCCCATAGAGGTCCTTATACAGATAGTCGTCCAATGGATAGTATGCCCTACAGAGGTGTGCAATCGTACTGTTGTACTCCTTTATCAGCTCTCTGAATTGCGCTTCCGTCTCTTCCCGTCGTTTCGTCATGATAACACTTTTTGTGCCTTTTCTGTCCCATATAACACCTGCTGCACCCGATTTGTCACACTTTTTGATAAAATAATTTCTGGAGGGTGTCGTAATGCGTTCTCTCCGTGGGGTGTACGTTTCTGTTTTTTTATCGGGCCTGCGGCACGGACGGCACATCGAAGATGCTTTTCGCGCGGCAGGAGTCTGTCATGGATAGCTGTTTCCCTTAGAGTCGCTTTTTATTTCTAACGGAAAGATGCATGATTTATTGTGTTTGGGGCTCCTTGCCCTGCCGGGCAGAGATCTCGTAGATCTTATAGATTTATTCCGCCTTTGGCGGGGATTTCTTTCCACGCAGCGCAAATCTACAGGATCTACAAGATCTCGCGAGGCCGCAGGCGAGCAGGAGCCTCATTACCGCACCACCAGGTGCTGGGTGGCGGAGGAGGCGGGGGTGGAGAGGGTGACGAAATAGGCCCTGTCGCGGCGTTGCCGTCATGTAGGTCTGGGGTTGTTTTTAGTCCGGATTTAAGGAGGTTTTGAAGAGGTTTGTAAGAGGCTGAAAAACAGATTTTACAAGGACTTTTTCCGCTATTTCCCCGCAGTTTTCCGCTCTCAGAGCGAAGCCGAGCGGAGAAAATGCGGCTAAAATCCTGGGCAATAGTGGGTTAAATGCGGATTTAATCCTAACCAACTATGGGTCAAGGCCTTGGATGAAGCAAAGGAGGCGAGGGAGGTCGACAGAGGGTGTGGCACGGGAAGGCCGAGGCTTTCCGTGGGGTTGGCCGACGGTCGGGGAGGGAGAGTCTATGCCAGGTGCAGGGAGTGCTTGATGGCGTCGATCTTGGCGTCGAGGGCGGCATTGGCCTTGTCGAAGCCCTCGCTGCCCAGCTCGCCCTTCACGCCGAAGTAGAACTTGATCTTGGGCTCAGTGCCACTGGGGCGCACGGTGACCTTGTTGCCGTCGGCGGTGAAGAACTGCAGCACGTTGGAGGCGGGCAGGTCGATGGGTTCCTCCTTGCCGGTGAGCAGGTCTTTGCTGACACGGAGTTTGTAGTCCTTGATGCAGACCACCCTGGAGCCGTTGATTTCGGCGGGCGGGTTCTGGCGGTAGTCGACCATCATCTGCTGGATTTCCTCGGCACCGCTCTTGCCTTTGCGCACCACCGAGAGGAGTCCCTCCTTGTAGAAGTCGTATTCTTTGTAGATGTCGACCAGCACGTCGAAGAAGGTCTTGCCCTGTTCGGCGGCCCAGGCGGCGATCTCGGCAATCATGGAGCAGGCGGCCACGGCATCCTTGTCGCGCACGAAGTCGCCTATCATGTAGCCGTAGCTCTCCTCGCCACCGCCGATGAAGACCTCCTTGCCTTCGAGACGGCGGATCTGGTCGCCGATGAACTTGAAGCCCGTGAGCACGTCATACACCTTGATGCCGGCCCGCTTGGCGATGTCGGCGGGCAGCTCGCTGGTGACGATGGTCTTGATGACGAACTCGTTGCCCTTCAGGCGACCCGACTCTTTCCACTGCTTGACGAGGTAGTACATCAGCACCGAGAAGGTCTGGTTGCCGTTCAGCAGCATCCATTCGCCGTCGGGACGCTTCACGGCCACGCCCACGCGGTCGGCGTCGGGGTCGGAGGCAAAGACGATGTCGGCATCAATTTTCTGCGCCAGCTCGACGGCCATCTTCATGGCGGCCTTCTCTTCGGGGTTGGGCGACGGTGTCGTGGGGAAATTGCCGTCGGGCACGGCCTGGGCCTCGACGATGTTTACGTTGGTGAAGCCCAGCTGTTTGAGCATGCGCGGGATGAGGGTGATGCCCGTGCCGTGGAGGGGGGTGTAGACAATCTTCAGGTCGTGGTGCTTCTTGATGAGCTCGGGATGCAGCGAGTTGTGGGCCACGCAGTCGAGGTAGACGCGGTCGACATCCTCGCCGATGATGGTGATGTTCTTCTCGCCGCCGGTCATCTTGACATCGGAGAGGCGGGTGATTTTGAGCACCTCGTCGATGACGTTGGTGTCGTGGGGGGCGACGAGCTGGCAGCCGTCGTCCCAGTAGGCCTTGTAGCCGTTGTACTCCTTGGGGTTGTGGCTGGCGGTGACCATCACGCCCGTCTGGCAGCCGAAATGGCGCACGGCGAAGGAGAGTTCGGGGGTGGGACGCATGTCCTCGAAGAGATAGACATGGAAACCGTTGGCGGCAAGGACGTTGGCGGTAATCTCGGCGAACTCGCGGCTGTGGTTGCGGCTGTCGTGGCTGACGGCGGCGCGGAGTTCCTTGACGTCGGCGAAGCATTTGCGCACATAATTGGCCAGGCCCTGGGTGGCCATGGCCACGACATATTTGTTCATGCGGTTGGTGCCGACGCCCATGATGCCGCGGAGGCCGCCGGTGCCGAACTCGAGGTTGCGGTAGAAGCTCTCGTTGAGTTCTGCGGGGTTGTCCATCATGTCGCGGATGGCCTGCTTGGTTTCGGCGTCGTAGTCGCCGTCGAGCCATGCCTGCACGTTGGCTTTGGCGGAGGCGTCGATATTCAGTTTCTCGATTTCCATGGTGTTTATCTTTTGGTGGTTAATATTCATTTAATGATATGTCAACGCCGTTGTCGGCTTTTTATTGTGCGGGAGGGCAAAAATCACCCCGCAAAGGGGATGCGTCCCACAATGGAGCGGCCGAGGGTGATTTCGTCGGCATACTCGAGGCTGTCGCCCACGGCAATACCGCGCGCCAGCGTCGAGACCTTCACGCCCAGGGGCTGCAACTGCTTGTTGAGGTAGAAGTTGGTGGTGTCGCCCTCCATGGTGGTGGGGAGTGCGAGGATGACCTCGTCAACGGGGACGGGGTTGGTGCCGCGCACGCGGTCGAGGAGGGAGTCGATGTTGAGGTCGCGGATGCCCACGCCGTCGATGGGAGAGATGACGCCGCCCAGCACATGGTAGAGGCCGCGGTACTGCTGGGTGTTCTCGATGGCCATGACGTCCTGCACATTCTCGACCACGCAGATGACATTCTGCTGGCGTTTGGGGCTGCTACAGATGGGGCAGAGGTCGGAGTCGCTGACGCAGTGGCAGAGGCGGCAGGTGCGCAGATCGGTCTTGAGGCGGCTGAGGGACTCGGCGAGGTGAAGTACCTCACCCTCGGGCTCTTTCATGAGGTGGAGGGCATAGCGCAGGGCACTGCGGCGCCCCACGCCGGGGAGGGTGGCGAGGGCGTCGACGGCCTGTGAGAGGATGGTGGAGGGCAGTTCCATGTTTTTTTCTTTGTTTGAAAATGCAAAGATACGATTTTTTTTCGTACTTTTGCATTTTCAAAGTACATTTGCATGAAACACATCACCGATTTCACCATTGTCGACCGCCGCCAGCTGGGCGAGCATTACTTCACGCTGACGCTGCGGCATCCGGATACGTTGCCCCCTGTCGAGGCGGGCCAGTTTGTCGAGGTGGAGGTGCGCCACTGCCGCGAGGTGCTGCTGCGCCGCCCCATCTCGGTGCACGACGTCGACCCCGTCGCCAACACCCTCACGCTGCTTGTCCAGGTGGTGGGCCAGGGGACGCGCCAGCTCGCCACCCTTGGCGTGGGCGAGAGGCTCAACCTCATCTACCCCCTCGGCCACGGCTTCTCCCTCCAGGGCCGCCAGCCCCTCCTCGTGGGCGGCGGCGCAGGCATCGCGCCCCTGCTCTATCTGGCCAAATGCTACCACGCCCGCGGCGTGCGCCCCACCATCCTGCTGGGTGGCAGGACGAAGGAGCTGATTCCCGTGCGCGACGAGTTCAGCCCCTATGGCACAGTGTACTACGCCACTGAGGACGGCTCGCTGGGCGAGCGCGGCCTGGTGACACAGCACACCGCCTTCGGCCAGGACTACGACCATATAGCCACCTGCGGCCCCACGCCCATGATGAAGGCCGTGGGACGCGCTGCCGTGGCCCGCGGCGTGGAGTGCGAGGTGAGCCTGGAGAACATGATGGCCTGCGGCATCGGGGCGTGCCTCTGCTGCGTCTGCGACACCGACGAGGGGCACAAGTGCGTCTGCAAGGAGGGTCCCGTGTTCGACATCCGCCGCCTCACGAAATGGATGGAGCAATGAGGCTCCTGCCTACCGAAACAATAACCCCAACAGAAAAGACACCATGATTAACCTCTCAACCCAAATACACAATATCACGCTGAAGAACCCCGTGATGACGGCCTCGGGGACTTTCGGCTACGGCGAGGAGTTCGCCGACTTCATCGACCTCGGCCGCCTCGGCGGCATTGTGGTGAAGGGCACCACGGGCCAGCGGCGCCAGGGCAACGCCTACCCCCGCATGGCCGAGACCCCCGCGGGCATGCTCAACGCCGTGGGACTCCAGAACGTGGGAGTCGACACCTTCTGTGCCGAGGTGTACCCCCGCATCAAGCATTTCGACACCAATATCTTTGTCAACGTCAGCGGCTCCAGCATCGAGGAGTACTGCGACGTGGCCGCCAAGATCGACGCCCTCGACGCCATCCCCGGCATCGAGCTCAACATCAGCTGCCCCAACGTCAAGCAGGGTGGCATGGGCTTCGGCACGCGCCCCGAGATGGCCGCCCAGGTGGTCGAGGCCGTGCGCCGCATCTACCACAAGACGCTGGTGGTGAAGCTGACACCCAATGTGACGAGCATCGTCGACATCGCCAAGGCTGTGGAGTCCGCCGGAGCCGACGCCCTCTCGCTCATCAACACCCTGCTGGGCATGGCCGTGGATGTGGAACGCCGTCGGCCGATGCTGAGCACCGTGACAGGCGGCCTCAGCGGCCCCTGCGTCAAGCCCGTGGCCGTGCGCTGCGTCTGGCAGGTGGCCCACGCCGTGCAGATTCCCGTCATCGGCATGGGCGGCAGGCCGGTGCCAAGGCCATCGAAGTGGGCACCGCCAACTTCCTCGACCCGCGCGCTACCGTGCAGATTGTCGAGGGTCTGGAGGACTACTGCCGCCGCCACAACATTGCCGACATCAACGAGATAATAGGGATTATCTGATATGAAGACGCTTGTTGCCGACAGTGGAAGCACCAAGACACGCTGGGCGTTGGCTGGGGGCGACAGCCCGACGGCCGTCACCCCCGGCCTGAACCCCCTGCTGACACCCGAGGCCGATTTCCACGCCGCCGTGCGCCAGATGCTGGCCGACCTGCCCGGTGCCGCCGGAGTGGGGGAGGTCTGGTTCTATGGTGCCGGCTGCGGCACAGAGGAGATGCAGTCCCGTGTGGCCTCCTGGCTGGGCGACGATCTGCCCGATGCCACCGTCCACGTGGCGGGCGACCTGCTGGGCGCCTGCCGCGCCACCTGTGGACACTCCGCCGGCCTGGTGGGCATCCTTGGTACGGGTAGCAACCTCTGCCACTACGACGGCACCCGCATCGACCACCGTTGGACCTCAACGGGTTATCTGCTTGGCGACGAGGGCTCGGGCAACCATATCGGCCGCCGTCTGCTGAAAGACTACCTCGAAGGCACCATGCCCGAGACCATCGGCTCATGGTTCCATACAGAGCACCCCATGAGCCACGAGGAGTT
>CAJOIV010000004.1 GCA_905234665.1 uncultured Bacteroidales bacterium
ATGGGGAACACTGACCGTCACCGATATGGAAAACGGCACCACCCTCCTGGTTGTCGACATCGACGAGATTGACGGAGGCTCTGCCCCGACTGTCGACCGTGCCTTCAACGACACCTTTGGCGAGCTGGGGAAAAGGATTGCCAAACTGTAACATACACAAACATACGCCGAGATGTATCTTAATCCCAAACTGAAAGAGGCCTACAGCAAGGAGCACCTCAGTGCCCGCGAGGCGCAGGAGAAGGCCGAATGGATTGCCTGGGGACCGATCGTGTTCCAGGTGAGCCGCCTGATGAAGAAGTTCGGCATATTCGAGATGCTGCGCAACAGCGACAGCGGCATGACGGAAGCCGAGGTGGCCGCTGCCGCAGGCTTGAGCCGCTACGCCGCCAAGGTGATGCTCGAGGCCAGCCTCTGCATAGGCACCGTGCTCATCGACCCCGACACCGACCGCTACACGTTGAGCAAGACAGGCTGGTGCTTCATCACCGACCCCGCCACCAACGTCAACACCGAGTTCAACCACGACGTGAACTACGAAGGTTGGTTCCATCTGGAGGAGAGCCTCCTGGAAGGCCGTCCGGCAGGTCTGGAGCATTTCGGCCCGTGGCCCACAGTGTATGAAGGCCTCTCGCAGCTGCCCCCGCAGGTGCAGAAGAGCTGGTTCGGCTTCGACCATTTCTACAGCGACAGCTCGTTTCAGCAGGCGCTGGAGATAGTCTTCGCGGGCCATCCCAAGACGCTGCTCGACGTGGGCGGCAACACAGGCCGCTGGGCCCTGCAGTGCGTGGGGTACGACAAAGAGGTGCAGGTGACCATCGTCGACCTGCCGCAGCAGTTGGAGATGATGCGTCGCGACACCGCCGGAAAGGCGGGTGCCGACCGCATCGGCGGCCATGGCATGAACCTGCTCGACGCCAGCCAGGCCTTCCCCACAGACAAGCACTACGACGCCATCTGGATGAGCCAGTTCCTCGACTGCTTCGGCGAGGAGGAGATTGTCAGCATCGTGAGCCGCGCGGCCAAGATTATGGATGCCGACAGCCGTCTCTACATCATGGAGACCCTCTGGGACCGTCAGCGTTTCGCCCCTGCCGCCTTCTGCCTCACCATGACGAGCCTCTACTTCACCGCCATCGCCAACGGCAACAGCAAGATGTACCACAGCGAAGACATGGAGCGGCTGGTCAACAAGGCCGGCCTCGTGGTGGAGACCATCCACGACAACCTCGGCCAGGGGCACAGCATCATGGTCTGCAAGAGAAAGGTTATAGGTTAAAGGTTATTGGTTATTGAGAGTTGTCGCCCACGGAGTGTACCAACAATAACCAATACACAATAAACAATAAACATTAGGAAAATGACAAGACAGGAAATAGAAGAAAAAGTGAAGAACTTCCTCGTGGAGGAACTGGAGTTTGACGCGGAGACCATCAAGCCTGAGGCCCGCCTGAAAGAAGACATTGGCGTGGACAGCCTCGACTTCGTCGACATCGTGGTCATCGTCGAGAAGACCTTCGGCTTCAAGATTAAGGCCGAGGAGATGACCAATGTGAAGACCTTCAGTCAATTCTGTGACTATATCGAGGAGAAGATAAAAGCATAAGGAAGACAACTTGTCGGATGCAGGAACCTGCCCATAACGAGTGGAACGGCCGGACTGACGGCACCCCCTTCATGCAGAAGGCGCTGATAGTGCTCTTCAAGGTGGTCCCATTGGAGGTGATGTATGGCGTGATGGCCTTGGTGATACCGTTCTATATGCTCTTCAACCACAAGGGCTATCTGGCGATGTACCATTTTTTCCGCCAGCGGCTGGGCATGGGATGGCTGGGCGCTGTGGGGCATGTCTACCTCAACCACTTCCGCTTCGGACAGGTGGTACTCGACCGCTTCGCCACCTACGCCGGTGTGCGCTTTGGGCTTACCATCGACGGCAACGAGAACTACCTGCGCCTGAACGCAGGCGAGAAAGGCTTCATGATGCTGTCGTCGCACGTGGGGAACTACGAGCAGGCGGGCTATGTGTTGAAGTCGGATCGCAAGAGCTTCAACGCGCTGGTCTACTCGGGCGAGTCGGCCACGGTGATGGACGGACGCAAGCGTCAGTTCGTGGACAGCAATATCCACATGATTGCCGTGCAGGCCGACATGTCGCATCTCTTCCTCCTCAACAGCCTCCTCGACGAGGGCAACATCGTGAGTATGCCCGCCGACCGCTGCTTTGGCTCTGCCAAGAGTGTGGGGTGCCGGTTCTTCGGCGCCGAGGCTCAATTCCCTCTGGGCCCTTTCGCCACGGCGGTGCAGAAAGAGGTGCCCGCCTTGGCGGTGATGGTGATGAAGGAGGGCACGAGGCGTTACCGCGCCTTTGTGCGGCCAGTGGAATGCGACACCACGCTGCCACGCCGCCAGCAGATGACTGCCATGGCGCAGAACTTCGCCACGACGCTGGAGGAGATTGTGCGCCGCTACCCGCACCAATGGTACAACTACTATGAATTCTGGAATGGAACAGGAGTATGACATACTGACCCTTTTGCCCCAGCGGCCGCCGATGGTGATGGTGGACCGCCTCCTGCACTGCGACCCCGTGGTGACGGAGACGGAGTTCACCGTCCGCGAGGACAATATACTGGCCGAGGATGGCCGGTTGTCGGCCTGTGGCCTGATAGAGAACATCGCACAGACCTGCGCCGCCCGCATGGGCTACATCAACCTCAGCAAAGGCGAGGCTGTGCGCGTGGGGGTGATAGGGGCATTGCGCGACATGGAGATACACGCCCTGCCAAAGGTGGGCAGCACGATAACGACACGCATAGAGGTCAGCGACGAGGTGTTTGGCATGACGTTGGCACAGGCCTCGTCGCGCTGCGGCGACACCCTGCTGGCTTCGGGAACAATTAAAATAGCATTGTTGTGAGCAATACATTGAGCATAAAGAAGAAGTTCGACATACGTTTCAGCGAGGTGGACTCGATGGGAGTGGCGTGGCACGGGAGCTACATGATGTATCTCGAGGATGCCCGCGAGGCATTCGGCGAGAAGTACGACCTGGGCTACCTGCGTTTCTTTGCAGAAGGCTATTACGCCCCGCTGGTCGACGTGCAGTTGAAATACAAGAACCCCATTATCTACGGCATGCACCCCGAGATAGAGATTGTATACACTCCCACCGAAGCTGCCAAGATAGTGTTCGACTACAAGATAACCGACGGCGACACCCTGCTGGCCACCGCCCATACCGTGCAGGTGTTTATGGACAAGCAGTACAAACTGGTGTTGGGCAACCCGCCGTTTTTTGAAGAATGGAAGAAGAAGTGGTTATAGGTTATTGGTTATAGGTTATAGAATATGGTAATTAAACTGGCAGACAATATCTATTCGCCCTTGGGGGCGACGACATGGGAGAACTACCGTGCCGTGATGGACGGGCGCACCGCCCTGCGGCAGTATGCGTTGCCCGACGGGTCGCGCTACACCGCCTCGCTCTTCCCTGAGGAACAGCGTCATGACGACGGGGAGTACACCTTCTTCGAGCGGCTTTGTATCGTGTCGGCCAGCGACGCCATCGCCCGCGCGGGCATTGACCCGGCGTCGTCGCGCTGCCGTTTCTTCCTTTCCACCACCAAAGGCAACGTGCACCTGTTGGCCACGGGAGACACAGAGCGCGCCCTGTTGGGCGGTTCCGGTGCCTGCGTCTGCCGCCATTTCGGCAACCCCAACCCGCCTGTGGTGGTGAGCAATGCCTGCATCAGCGGCTTGAGTGCCCAGATTGCCGCCATGCGCAGCATTGAGGCGGGGCTCTGCGACACGGCCGTGGTGATAGGCTGCGACGTACAGTCGGAGTTCATCATCAGCGGCTTCCAGTGCCTCCATGCCCTCTCGCCCGACCCCTGCCGTCCCTTCGACAAGGACCGCTGCGGTCTCAACCTCGGCGAAGCCGCTGCCACGATAGTCTACTCAAACATTCAAACATTCAAACATTCAAACAATCTGCCACTATGGGTGGCAGCAGGTGGTGCCATGTGCAACGACGCCAACCATATCAGCGGTCCTTCGCGCACAGGCGAAGGCTCCTACCGCTGCCTCCAGGCCCTCGACCTGGATAGAGAACAGCTGGCCTTCGTCAGCGTCCACGGCACGTCGACGCTCTACAACGACGAGATGGAGAGCATCGCCCTCGACCGCGCAGGGCTTTCCGGGGTGCCTATGTTCAGCCTGAAAGGCATCTACGGGCATACCATGGGCGCCGCCGGCGTGCTGGAGACCATCCTCTCCATGCAGGCCGTGGAACACGGCGTGGTGTATGGCACGCGCGGCTTCGATACCCTCGGCGTCAGCCGACAGGTGAGTGTCAGCGCCGAGATGCGCACCACCGACAAGCAGAGTTTCGTCAAGCTCCTCTCCGGCTTCGGCGGCTGCAATGCGGCGATGAAGTTCCGGCTGACGAGGGATACTAGTAGTACTAGTGCTACTAGTGCCCCTAGTACGACTAGTTCCACTAGTCTCACTAGCCTCAAACTCACCCCCACTGCCGAGGAGCTGGTGGACCTCTACCGCAGCGAGTTGGGCGACTATCCCAAGTTCTTCAAGATGGACCCCCTCAGCCGCCTCGGCTTTGTGGCCAGCGAGATGCTGCTGAAGAAGTCGCCCGTGGCCGACTATGGGGTGTTGCTCTTCAACCACAGCTCGTCGATGGCCGACGACATGGCCTTCCAGGCCACCATACAGGAGAAGGACAACTGGTTTCCGTCGCCTGCCCTTTTTGTCTACACCCTGCCGAACATCGTCACAGGCGAGATAGCCATCCGCAACCATTTCCAGACAGAGACCAACTTCATGGTGCTCGACGCCCCGCGACCCGGCATCATGGCAGAACAAATCGCCCTCGCGGCCCGGCGTGGTCCTCAGATTGCGGGCTGGTGCGAGGTGGATGCCGCAGGCAATAATATGGCGGCCCTCATCGCAGTGCCGCAGGGCACCCCAAAAGAAACAATAGAAAAAGAATTATACACCTTATTAAAGTAAAGAACATGGAAGAACTGATCCTGAAACTGAAGAATGAAATTATCGAGGTGCTGAACCTTGAAGACATCAAACCCGAAGATATCGACTCCAATGCGCCTCTCTTCGGCGCAGAAGGTCTGGGTTTGGACAGCATCGACGCCCTCGAACTCATCGTCCTCATGGAGAAGAACTACGGCATCCGTCTGCAGGATCCCAACCAGGGCAAGGAAATCTTCAAGTCGGTGGCAGTGATGGCCGACTATATCAGCAAGAACCGTACAAAATAGCTGGATGACCGACATCCTTATCACCGGCGCCGGCATCGTGTCGGCCATAGGCGTGGGCAAAGAGGAGACCCTGCGCTCGCTGCAGGAGGAACGTAGCGGCATACGCCCGTTGCGGTATCTGAAGACTGAGCATCATGAGTTTCCAGTCGGCGAGGTGCAACTCTCCAACGACGAGATGTGCGCCCTCCTGGGTATCGACCCTTCACGCCAACCCACCACGCGCACCGCGCTGATGGGCATGGTGGCGTTGAAAGAAGCCTTGGAGCAGGCCAAATTGATGGGATCCGGGGAATTGGAAAAGACACCCCTCATCTCCGGCACCACCGTGGGCGGCATGGACAAGAGCGAGCAGTACTATCTGGACTTTCTGGAGAACGACAGCCGCAATGAATATATCCGCACCCACGACTGCGGAGCCTGCACCGAGATGATGGCCAACCATTTCGGCCGATTCCGGATGCTGACGACCCTGTCGACCGCCTGCTCGTCGGCTGCCAACGCCGTCATCACGGGCGCCGAGCTCATCCGTGCCGGCAAGGCCGAATGTGTGGTGGTGGGAGGCACGGAGTGCATCACCAAGTTCCACCTCAACGGCTTCGCCTCGCTGATGATTCTCGACAAGGAGCCCTGCCGACCCTTCGACGCCTCGCGCGCCGGACTGAACTTGGGCGAGGGAGCCGCATGGCTTGTCATCGAGACGGCAGAACACGCTCGCCGCCGCGGCGTCCAGCCGCTGATGCGACTGGCAGGTTATGGCAACGCCTGCGACGCCTTCCACCAGACGGCCACATCGGCCGACGGCGAAGGCCCTTACCGCGCCATGAAGCAAGCCCTTGAAAGTGCCGGCATCCGTCCCGACGAGGTCGACTACATCAACACCCACGGCACGGGTACCGGCAACAACGACCTGACTGAGAGTGCCGCCCTGCGCCGTCTCTTTGGTGAACAGGTGCCACCATTCTCGTCGACCAAAGCGTTCACAGGACATACCACCTCGGCCTCAGGAACCATCGAGGCCGTCATCTGCATGCTTGCCATGCAGCACGGGTTCCTGCCCGTCAACCTGCGTTTCAAAGAGGCTGGAGAATGCCTCATCCCCGTCCATAAGCCCACAGCCAAGAAGCTGCACTATGTATTGAGCAATGCCTTTGGCTTTGGTGGCAACGACAGCGCCCTGCTTTTCCAGTCTGTGACTGGAGACAATTTACCGGCTCCTGCCCACTCCTCCCCTAAGTTAGGGGAGGTGGCCCGAAGGGCCGGAGGAGTGTGTAAAGTCTACCTCCTCTCCGCCGCCCAGATTTCGGCCCAGGAGCCATTGTGCGACGATTGGATAGAGAACCCCGTGGAACTCACCGAGCCGCTGACCCGCAGTCGCGAGGCCGACTATAAGCAGTTCATCCCGCCGCTGGAGGCCCGTCGCATGGGCAAAATACTGAAACGCGCCATCGCCACGGCCACCGTCGCCATGAACGACGCCGGACAGGGCATCCCCGAGGCCATCGTCACCGGCACGGGCCTCGGATGTATCGAGAACACCGAGATATTCCTCGACGCCCTCTGCCGCGAAGGGGAGGACCAGATGATGCCCACACGCTTCATGTCGTCGACGCACAACACCATGTCGTCCATCGTGGCAATCAAGCTGCATGCCAATGGCTACAACGCCACCTATGCCCACAACACCGTCTCGTTCCAGAGCGCCCTGATGGATGCCCTGTTGCAGCTGCATCGCGGGGCCGTGGGCAACGCTATGGTGTGTGCCCACGACGAGATGACGCCCTCCTACCACGCCTTGCTCTGCAAGGGAGGATACCTCGCCGGCAAGAAGGCCGCGGAATGTGCTGTGAGCATGATGCTCGCCACCGAGGACAACGGCCGGGCCCTCTGTGAGGTGGCCGACATGCGCATCCTCTACCGCCCCACGGAAGAGGAAAAGCAGCAGGCTCTCGCGGAGATGGTTGCCGACGGTGCAGAATGCATCGACGGCTACCCGGACCTCTTTGGCGTCAACTACACCACTCCCGCCCTCGACCTCTACGCCGCCGCCCGCACGATAGGGGACAAGCCCGTGGTGGTGCGCTACAGCGATGAAAACCATTATTCACTAATCCTCCTCAAGCCATGTTCCGACTGCTGATATTGGTATGCATACAGACCATCTTCCTCAGTGGGGGACAGGTACTGCTGAAACTGGCCATGGCCCAGCTGCCCAAGTTCAGCTGGTCGTGGAGTTATCTCAAAGCCCTCATGAACGACTGGTGGCTACTTTTGTGTGGCATATCTTTCGGTATCGCCACCGTCCTGTGGCTTTATATATTGAAACACTATCCTTTCCATCAAGCCTATCCGCTCACGGCCTTGGGCTACATCTTTGGCATGGTGGCTGCCATGCTGGTCTTCGGAGAGACTGTCCCTGTCGGTCGTTGGGTGGGAGTGTTGCTAATTGTGGGAGGATGCTTTTTAATCATGAAGTAAGAAAATGATGACGATGAAACGATTGAGCACATTGATAAGCATACTTTTGTTAGGAATAGGGTTGCATGCCCAGCAGGGCAGGGAATTGACTGGCAGTGCCCGTGAAGAGGCCATGCAGACCATCTTGACAGCCACACAGCAGGTGAAGTCTATCCAGTGCGACTTCCGGCAGACAAAAAGTTCCGCCATGCTTACTACTCCGACGGAAGCCCGTGGTACCATGCACTATGAAGCCCCTGACAAGTTGCGCTGGACTTATACCGAGCCCACACAGTACGCCCTTGAAGTCGATGGCGAGTCGGTGGCTCTGACGGGCGTGAACGGCAAAGCCAACCGGCTGATGAAACCTTTGGGGAAACTCATCCTTACATGTATCAACGGAAGCCAGTTATTTGATGAGCGTATATTCCAATCCCAAATCTTCGACAACGGGGCAACGTATGAGATACTCCTCACCTCCAAGAGAAAAGACATGCAACGGATCTTTACCGGCATCCTTTTCGTAATTGACAAAAAGAGTCTGACTGTCCAGCGCATTCGTCTCGACGAGAAATCTGGTGACAACACCCTTATCCAATTTCAGAACATCCAAGTTAAATAATCTCCATGACATCCGACACGCTTTTCTCCATTCTCTCAGTTAGGAGCCTTTCGGCCGATGACTTCGAGGCTATTGCTGCGCCGCGATGTGGGCATCCTATCTATCAAGCCCATTTCCCTGGAGTTCCCATTACACCTGGTGTCTGCCTCATCCAGCTGGTTCACAGCCTTGCCTGTCGCTGCATAGGGGATCCGTTGGAGATTGCGAGTGTCAAGAACGTCAAATTCCTCAGCATGTTTGTCCCAACAGAAGAGGCCCGAGTGACCTGTACTCTGCATTTCGACCGCGAAGGGAAGAAATTGCAGGCGATAGTGAAGAGTGCTGAAACAATCTATGCAAAAATGACCCTCGTACTGAGATGAAAACCTGCGCGCTGATACCGACATACAACAATGCGACGACGTTAAGCGATGTTATTGACCGCACGTTGGCGAAGGGGTATCCCCTTGTGATTGTCAACGACGGGAGCAGCGATAGCACCGCCGAAGTCTTGCAACAATATGTAGCCAATCCACGGGTGGACATCGTGAGTTACGAGTCCAACAAGGGGAAAGGCTATGCCCTGTGTCGTGGTTTTGAGCGTGCCAAGGCTTTGGGATACGACTATGTCGTCACCCTCGATGCCGACGGGCAGCACATGCCCGAGGAAATATCTCTGCTTGAACAGGCAGCGGACGATACGGAGAGAGGCGTCCTTGTGGTGGGTTGCCGCAACCTGCGAGCCGACAGAATGCCTGGCAAAAACTCTTTCGCTAACAGGTTCTCCAACTTCTGGTTCCGATTGCAGACGGGATGTGACTTGCCTGACACCCAGTCGGGCTACCGTCTTTATGACTTGCGGCACCTGCCGTCATTTATGTTTCTTACACGTCGTTACGAGTGTGAACTGGAACTACTGGTCTTCTCCGCCTGGCGAGGGGTGCAGATTGTCCCCGTCGCCGTGCAGGTGTACTATCCGCCCAAAGAAGAACGTGTCAGTCATTTCCGCCCCTTTGCTGATTTTGCCCGTATCTCGCTTCTCAACGCTTGCCTGACCTTCGTCACCCCCCTTGCCAGAATTATTCAGTTATTCAAGCATATATCATGACCCGAATATTCCTCTTCATATACGACTTCCTCTCCAAACGCAAATGGATGGCCATCACTTTGATTGTGGCGCTCACCCTCCTCAGTGTCCTCCTCAGCCTCCGTCTGCGATATAAGGAGAATGTGACAGACTTCTTGCCTGTCAATGAAGCCAACAGCCGTTACACGTCAGTGTACAACCAACAGGGCGACCAAGGAGACATTACCGTCATCTTCCGCTGCACCGACACAACTCTTGATGCCGACGAAGCCCAGTGGGCACTGATGGAGGCCGTCGACCGGTTTGCTGAAAAGTGGGAGACGGCAACAGAAAATAGGGTGGAGGACTACCATCTACGCTGTCATTCTGACGATACACGGGTCTTCGAGGCCATCGACTACATTCGTGAGCATGTGGCCCTCTTCCTCACTCCTGCCGACTACCGCAGAATAGACTCCCTGCTGTCCATTCCCGGCTATGCCGACACCTGCATGGGTAATATCAGGCGCATGATGGCCTTTCCAATGGGCTCGATGGCCGTGGAAGCCATTGCCAACGACCCTTTGAATCTCTTCTCCCCGGCTCTGCAGCGTCTGTCGGCCCTCAGCAGCTCCGACCGATTCACGGTCACCGACGGCTACTTTTTCGACCAGGAGGGACGAGCCTTCGTGTTTCTTGCCTCGCCTTATCCCACTCATGACACACGCGCCAATGGAGAGCTGAACGAGCTGATAGAAAATGTTATAGCTGCTACCGAGAGCCAAAGCGAAGGCATTAGCCTCTCGGCGGTGGGAGCACCGCTGATATCCGTTACCAATGCCAGTCAGGTGAAGCGCGACAGTTTTCTCTCCCTCGCTCTTGCCGCCGTCCTCATCGTGGCAATCCTACTCTATGCCATGGGTAGGAAGCGGAATATTTTTTGGCTTGCGTTCACTATCCTCTTTGGGTGGCTGATGGCGTTGGCCGTCATCGCCCTTTGCAAGCCTGCCATATCCATCATCGTTATCGGCATCGGCTCCGTCCTGCTTGGTATCGCTGTCAACTATCCTTTGCATTTCCTCGACCATATCGCCGAGCATGGTGACTCGCGCGCGACCCTCAAAGAGATGATAGACCCGTTGCTGACGGGCAACATCACCACCGTAAGTGCTTTTGCGTGCCTACTCTTCGTGCATGCCGACGCCATGCGCGACCTGGGGCTCTTCGGGTCGCTGATGCTTGTCGGTACCATCCTCTTCGTCTTCCTGTTCCTGCCTATCCTGGCTAAGCCAGGGGGCAGACATGCTCATAAGTCGGCAAATGAAGACATCCCTCACTTTGAAGGACAGCCCAAACGACGCAGGTTTTCCACGACGGTATTCTTGTTGGTATGCGCAGCGACACTGGTGCTGGGGTACCTAAGCACGAATACTTCTTTTGACTCCGATTTGCACAACATTAACTATATGACTGCCCAGCAGGAGGAAGATCTGCGTTTACTGAGTTCCGCTGTAGGGGAGGGCGACGGCACCCAGATGCTCTACGTCGTTGCCGAATCTTCAACATTGGACGAGGCATTGCAGCAAAACGAGGCGACGCTGATGCTTGTCGGCGGGCAGCTGGCATCAGTCAGTGGCCCAGCGGGTATTCTTCCCTCCCGTACCCGGCAGGAAGAGTCGATAGAGCTGTGGCAAGAATTCATCGACCGTCATCGCAGCCTTGCGGAAGAAACACGTGCGGCAGCCCGCCGCGCGGGCTTTGCCGAAGGAGCCTACACCCCATTCACCAACACTCTCCAGCGAGAATACGCACCCATAGAGGCAGGGGAGATGGAATGCCTGACCGACTTGTGTGGCAACTACCTGTTGCGAGACAGCAGCCATACGAGGGTGCTTTCCTTTGTGCATGTGCCGGAAAGCGATGTGGAGAACTTCAAAAAACAGGTGGACGAAATCCAACCCTGCGGACATGGCGACACCTTCGCCTTCGGAATGAAAGACGTGGGTTCCAACCTTGTGACGGCCTTGAACGACGACTTCAACTATATCCTATACGTCTGCGGATTCGTGGTCTTCTTCTTCCTGTGGCTCTCGCTGGGGCGGATAGAGTTGGCCCTGCTTTCATTCCTTCCCCTCACTGTGGGGTGGCTGTGGATATTGGGTTTCATGGACATTTTTTCTCTGAAGTTCAACATCGTCAACATCATTCTCGCCACCTTCATCTTCGGACAGGGTGACGACTATACCATCTTCATCACTGAAGGGCTGATGTACGAATATGCCTATGGAAAGAAGCGTCTCAAAAGCTACCGCCGGAGCGTCATCATCTCGGCCTCGTTGATGTTTGTGGGCATCGGCGTACTGGTCTTTGCCAAGCATCCCGCCATGCGCTCTCTTGGGGAGGTGGCCGTCATCGGGATGGCTACGGTGCTTGTCATGGCCTGCTACTTGCCGCCCTTTATTTTCCGCTGGCTAACGCAGAAAAACGGGGCACAACGCGATATGCCCCTGACCCTTAGTCGCCTGGCGCGCACGGTATGGATAGTGTTCGTCTTCGTGCTTTTCGCCCTTTTCATCATCACCCCCTACACCCTCGTCTACCGTCTGGTTGGGCGCGAAAGCGAGAAGAAGAGGTTGCGGTTCCACCGGATGATTTGTCATTTCACGCGACTGGCCGTATGGCACCTCCCCGGGGTGAGATACAGCCTCCGCAACCCCGGCGGCGAGAAATTCGAAAAACCCGCGGTGATTGTCGCTAACCACCAGTCGCACCTCGACCTGCTGTGCATCCTGTCGTTGACACCGAAGTTGGTGATCTTGACCAACGACTGGGTATGGCGCAACCCTGTGTACGGAGCCATCATCCGCTATGCTGAGTTCTATCCTGCCAGCAACGGATTCGAGAACAACCTGCCAAAGTTGAAATCGCTCATAGAACGCGGCTATTCCGTCATGGTTTTCCCCGAAGGGACTCGGTCGGAGGACGGTCGCATCGGGCGCTTCCACAAGGGTGCGTTCATGCTAGCACGCGAGTGTGGCGTAGACATCCTGCCCATGTACCTGCACGGCACCAACCATGTGATGCCGAAGAACGACATTGTCCTGCGCCCAGGAGCCATCGACGTGCTTGTCGGTCATCGCATTGCCGTCGCGGATGTCCCCGCCGACGGGCGGCAGGCCGCATCAGAAATACGCGCCGCCTTCAGCAGGCAGTATGCCGCCTTCAGTGCGGAGGTGGAAACGGAAGACTATTTCCGCCCGTTGGTGCGCTACCAGTACCTCTACAAAGGACGTGACATCGCCCGCCGTCGTCCCGGCGAAGAAGCCTTGCTGACCGCGCTATCGCACCCGGAAGAACAGTTCCGCGTTGAGTTTGAGGAAGAGGAGGATTTCCTCGTGGCTCAGAACTGCACCGTGGTTCCAACCAACTTGACTTTCTGTCTCGCCCCGCAGGACACCCGATAGAGCCTTGCTGATAGGGGATGGAAAGCAGTTATGATGTGAATAAATCCTTTGTAAACGCCTTTTACCACGAGACACGGGATGACCCTTTCACGTTATTGCCCGACCACGAATCTTTTGTACAACTCGTTTTCATTATAGCGCAGTAGATAGAAGTAGTAGTAAAAACCGGAGATTAAGTGTGATTCATTGTGTTTGGGCGTAATCAGTAAACAGCAACCCCCTGTGTCTGCGAGTCTTTTCTGCGCTTGTTTCGAAAGTCGGAAGGGTATGACGTCGTCCTTCGTTGAATGACAAATGACTGCGCAGGTCTGAGGATGCCAGTCGGAGACGCAGTCGTCAAGTTGCAAGACACCCGAGACCCTTTTGTAAAGCGATGTGGCAGTGTCGAGCACGAAAGGACTGAAATAGTATACAGGGTCAGAGCTTTTGTCTCTCCCGTCGAGTTTGTCGTACAAATCCCACAAGCCGTTATCATACGAATGCAAGATACTGTCTATTCCTATTTCCAAGGATTTTTCGGAAAGGAGGTCGCGTATGGACAAGCCTTCCATCTGTTCCGGATGGGAGGAGAAAAGTCCCCTCAAACTTTGAAGGAAAACGGAAGGAGTGCTGCCCATATCACCTGTAAGGATGGCATTCTCGTATAGTTTGGCAGGAGAGAATATCCCATTGCAACAAAGCGACCAACGAAGATTGAGCCAGTTGCTGAGGCTGTCTGGTAACGAGTTCTCTATATACCTGTGCGTGGCCAAGACATAGCCGCCAGCCTGACTGTAGCCTGTAGTCCATGTGTAAAAACCCGTATCAAGAACAATTCCACTATCTCTCACAATATTGAGCGCGGCTATTGCGCACTCCGCCGCACAGCGTGCATGGTAATTGAGCGCGGCGAAAGGTAAGGGGTTTCCTTGGGTGATACCGCAGCCGTAATAGTCGGGGAAAACACAAATAGTATTGTCTGCAGACAGCACAGCCTCAATAGGGAGACTATTGGAGGGGGCAATGCTGTTGTAAGTGGCCAACAATCGATGATAGACAAGCATTCGTCCAATTCTATTGCCATTGAGGATAGGTATCGTCATAAGCCCGGAGAGCATAACTGGTTTACCCTGTGGAGAGATAGACGGGTAGGTGAATGTGACAGTTCTGAAGGCGGTTTTGTTGCGTTCCTTCTTGCCGATTGAGAAGTTGTGCCGTTTGATATGCCATCTGATTGCAGCCCGAAATTGACGAATGGGCACATGCCACAACTCCAATTGCCTGGCAGACGTGTTTATTCCTTCTTCCACGAGTTCGTCGAAGGAATAGTCCTTAACAGTTATTACATGGTAGGAGACATTGTAAGCGCGAGAGATGGTGTCCTGTGTTGATTGAGCATAAGAAAGTGTGCCTATATGCAATAGCAGAATAATGCCTAACTGTTGTTTGTTCATTCCATTGCCATTTTTTCCAACTTTTTCAGATCCACCTTGCCGCTCGCACCGACAGGTAGTTTATTGATGGGTACTATCCGGGCAGGGCGTAGATGGACAGGCAATTCTTTGCTGGCATAGCGTATAATCTGTGACGCTGTCCGGTTCCCCTTGCTCTTGACTACGCAGAATGCCACAGGAACACTGCTTTGCGGATGTTCTCTGTCGACTATGCCTACTACGGCACAATCAAGGACATCGGGAAGTCGAAGCATTGCGTCCTCGATTTCGACAGGGAATATCTTTGTACCATCAAAACGTACAAGCATCCGTTTCATCCGACCTGTTACATACAGGTTCCCTTCATCATCAAAATGGCCGAAGTCTCCCGTGTGCAACCAAATCTTGCCATCCTCATGCACCCTAAGAAGATTGTTTGTGGCCTCTTGGTTGTTGTAATATCCCAAAAGCCTTGAGGGATGCAATACGCATACCTCACCATCGACGATTTCCACCTTGAACCCATCTATTGCACATCCAGAAAATCCCAACTGATATTTGTATGGCGACTGGTGTTGTGTAATGGCCACGACACCGGCTGTTTCCGTCATCCCATACATCTTTATTACATCGGACTGGCAACCGCAATGATGAAGGAAATCATTGAGGTCATGTTCAAAATCGGGCTTCATGACATCACCTGCGACGATGACGGCCTTCAGACTTGAGAGGTCGGATGAAAGATTCGACCTGTCGTAAATTGTGTCCCAATTTGACGGCACAGAAAAAACAAACTGAGGCTTGTGCTTGGCTATGGTCTTTATAAAATCTTTCGGTTTCCAAATGGGGACAATGATGACAGTCTGGCCATAACACAATGGGTCATGCACCGTGGCAGAGAATCCAGAGAATGCAAATATCGGGATAAGACACAGTGTTGTGCTGGTTTTGTTCTCTTCATAATATTTCCTCGCATACTGTACCGTCACGTTGATATTCTCGGCTGTAAGCATCACACTCTTCGAGCCTCCCGTTGTCCCCGACGTCTGGAATATCATTTGCGCTGCGTCGGTTTCCCATTCATAACGAGGGGCATTCCCGTATGACAGAGCCAAGAGGTCGCTCCAGTGCATGAATTTGTCAACTGAGTTGTAGGCTCTGCGTCTTCCGTTGAACAACTCGCCAAAGGAATACCATGATGAGACCGTTTTCGGGAATAGCTCGCATCCTCTCATTACCACGATATGCTCAACGCACATCCCCTTAGCCTCGACTGCAATGTCCTTGATGCTGAAATTCATGATGAACAGCATCTTTGCGTGTAATTTATTGACAATTGATACTACTTGAGGGGCAGTGAGCCGCACATCTATAGTGCTGACTATTGCACCTATTTTGTTCAGCGCATAGATTGTGGCAATGCTCTCGGGTGTGGATGGCAGAGCAAGACACACCACATCGCCTGGGCAAATACCCAAATTGTACAGCCCCGACGCCACTGTTTCTATCATTTCACCGAACTTCCGGTAACTGACAGGCATTCCAAAATACTTTAATGCTACTCTTTCCGGATACTTTGAGACATTCTCTGTAATTGCATCGTACAGATTCATTGTTGCAATTATTTGTTGCCTACTCTATAATGCAGTTTTCGGCTTCCCTGCTTTTTGTATGAGCAAGAAGCCTTTGTTTGGGAAAGAAGGGGCATAAAGAAAGGCGTGATTCTTTCGTTAAACTGCCTTATTTTTACGCTGGGCGTCCGGAATTGCCCTGAAAGTAAATAAGTGACACGAAAATTCACGCCCCTGACGTGAACCATCAGCTATCTTATTTCCACTTTCATTAAGTTTTCCGGACTTAGAGCGTAAGGAAACAAGAGCATCCAGCTCGTTATTTATTTCTTAGTCTATCTGTAGGTATTTATTTCATTTTCTTGATGTTTTAGATAATCCATATATTGTCGTGCTTGCCTATTCTTGGCATCTTTGCCGAAGAATTTCATAGTGCAAAAATACACATTTTTCTCGAATTGCTAAGAAATATTTCGATTTCCTCCCTTTCCGTGATGACGACGGCACTAAGAACAATGCAGGATTACGGGAAGGCAAGAGTCGAGTTTGAGGAAGAGGAGGACTGCCTTGTGGCCAAGGGGTGTGCCGTGAGGCCCGCAAACATCAGTTTCGGGGTTGCCCCTAAGGGTGTGCAGAAGGGCGTCGGGAAATGTTAAAAATATTCTTAAAAAAACAAAGGCAGAACTAACCCATAACAAAGGCATGACCATGGCATGAACACGGCGGCCAGGAGACTGCAGCCGACGACGGAAGAGGGGCGAGGAAGAAATTTCAAGAAAAATCCCTATATATACAATAAGGGCGCATATTCTGCGTTATGCAAATGCTTTGCCCTGAGTTTGGGCAGACATTCTAATCGATGATACGGGACATTGTCATAGGCGGAGGCATTGGAGGCCTCTTCTGTGGGGCTTTCCTTGCCAAGGAGGGCCACCGTGTGATTGTATTGGAGAAGAACCGCACCATCGGGGGCGGCCTGCAGAGTTTCCGCCGGGGCGCATACGTGTTCGACACGGGAATGCACATCTTCGGAGGCATGGGTGCCGACGGCCTACTAAGGAAGATATGCCGATACTTGGACATAGAGGACCGCATGGAGACCGAGCCCCGCCGCGACGTGCTGATAGACGCCGACACGGGACGGCGCGCCCCCCTGCCCTTCGGACGCGAGGCATGGACCTCAGGGACAGACGAGAAGGTGAGAGACTGCATCGGACGGATGTATGACATCACGGCACAGGAACCGCTGTTCAACCTGCGGCCCACCGCCGAGGATTTCACTCCCCCCGACACCACACTGACAGCGAAGCAGCTTATCGACGAGACCACGGACAATCCGGGGCTGAAACACCTGACGGTGTTCTACGGCGGGCACGACGACAGTCCCGCGCTGCTGCACGCGCTTATCGGCTGCGCCCATATCGACGGGACCTACACCTTCCGCAACGGCAGCCTCGGCTTTGCCAAACTGCTGGCAGGCGTCATAGAAGCGGCCGGCGGCGAGGTGCACAGCGGGGAGGAGGTGACTGCGATAGAGACCGACGGACGGCGCGTGAGCGCCGTGCACACTACCGGCGGCACTTACAGCGGCGACCATTACGTGAACGATATGCCCGTGGCGAGGCTGCTCGAGCTGACGCCACAGGATGCCTTCACACCGGCCTTCCGCCACCGCATAGGGACGGCACCCTACACCCTGTCGGCCCTGACGCTCTTCATTGGGCTGAAGCCCCGCAGCCTGCGCTACAACGGGGAAGCCTACTTCTCGAGCCACAGCGGCGCCGACCTGTGGAGGCTGGAGGAATGCGCCGAGGAGCGATGGCCCAACGCGCTATTCGCCATTCCGAATGAGGACGAGGAAAACCCGGGCTTTGCCAGCACGATTACCGCCGTGTGCCCCATGACGTACGACTACGTGCGGCGGTGGGAGGACAGCCTCACGGGACGGCGTCCAGACGACTACTACAGATGGAAAGAGCGCATGACCGAACAGGCCCTGGCGCTGATTGAGCCGCTGGGCTTCGAAGTCCCCATGAAAGAAGCCATAGCATACATAGAGGCCGGCACCCCACTCACCATCCGCGACTACTACGGGACGCCCGGCGGCGCATTGTACGGCATCCACCGCAGCAGTGGCAACCCGATGCAGTCGACGCTTTCCGTCCGCACACGATTGACAAACCTATACCTCACCGGCCAGGATGTGAATTTCCACGGACTTGTGGGCACGTCCCTCACCGCCATCCAGACGGCGGAGGCCATCGTGGGGCACAACACCATAGTGAACAAAATAAACAATATATGGACACCATCAAACTGAAACTCATCTACCCCAAGTGGAAGAAACTGCCAGGGCAGACCACCTTCAACCTCCCGCCGCACGGGCCTGTGGCCTACGCTGCGACGTTGCCCGAGTATGTGGACATCGACTTCGTGGATGAGAACGTCGAGGAGCTCAACTTCGACGACCCCTGCGACATCGTCTCCCTCTCCACCATGCTCTCCACGCAGGTGAAACGCGCCTGGGAGATTGCCGAAGAGTACCACAAACGTGGCATCACTGTCCTTGCCGGCGGCATCAGCGCCATGCTCCACGCCGAGGAGTTCGTCAACCACGTCGACAGCCTCTTCCTCGGCGAGAGTGAATGCCGCTCGGAGCAGGTGCTTCTCGACTGGAAGGAGGGCAAGCTGAAGAAGGTCTATAACTTCCTCGGCAAGCAGCCCCCCATCGAGAGTGTGGGTCCCTGCCGCCGCGACCTCTACAAGCGCGACCTCTACAACCACAAGGGTGTGCAGATGGTCGACCTCTTCCATGCCTCGCGGGGATGCCGCTTCAGCTGCTACCCCTGTGCCGTCAGCTACCTCGGCGGCCGCAAGTTCCGTCCGCGCCCCATCGACAAGGTGGTCGAGGACTTGGCAGGTATCGACAACAACCGCCTCTTCATCGTCGACAACTCGCTGGCGCAGGACAAGGAGTGGGAGAAGGAGCTCTTCCGCGCCATCGCCCCGCTGAAAAAGAAATGGATTAGTCACACCATCGAGGACGACCCCGAGGTGCTCGACCTCGCCGCCAAGGCCGGCGCATGGTATGTCTACCAGGCCGTCTACGACACGTCTGACTATATCAAGGAGCGCGTGAAACGCTACCACGACTATGGCATCGGCGTGGAGGGCACCATCCTGCTGGGACTGGACAACCAGACCGTCGACGACTGCAAACGCCTCATCGACTTCCTCGGCGAGATTGACCTCGACCTGGCCGAGTTCACCATCATGACCCCCTTCCCCCACACCAAGGCATACGACGACTACCTGCGCCAGGGGCGTATCTTCGACTTCGACTGGAACCACTACAACGCCGGTCAGGTGGTCTTCAAACCGGCTCTGATGACTCCCGACGAGTTGCAGGGTGTCTATGAATACGCATGGCAGAGCTTCTACAAAGACGAGACTCAGGAGTCGAAGATGTTCCGCCTCTTCTGCAACGTCGCCCTCCGCGAGATGAACGAGGGCACCTACCGTCCCCGCAACCGCGCCCTCGCCAACAAGAGCTTCGGCAAGGATGTCGACCGCAGCGTCAAAACCCACCAAAACGCTTTCTAAATTGAGAATTGAGAATTGAAAATTGAAAACCCGCGCAGCCACTCCTCCCCTAAGTTAGGGGAGGTGCCCCAAAGGGGCGGAGGAGTGTGTCTTCAATAACCAATAAACAATAACCCTTTACCAATGAAAGTTTCCGAAACATACTACGACGAGCTCTTCAACTTCCGTGGACAATGGGACATGGAGTCGATGTGCGGACTCAAGATACGCACCGTCGATGGCAAGACATACGTCATCGTCACCGAGCTCTACCAGGAGAACCCCGGCACCTCCGTCACCTATGCCGGCGAGTCGCTCAAGCAGCAGATATGTGAGGCCAAGGGTCTCGACCCCAACGGGATTGTCTACCTCGAATGCAACCCCAACACCAACTCCAAGCTTTCGTTTTACGACGAGGAGTTCTTCGAGGTCGACTTCGCCGCCGACATACAGAACCGCTACCGTCGCCTCACTCCCGAGGAGGTCAAAAACATTGTAGGATGATGCCTCGCCGTCTGCTCATAGCCCTTCTCCTGTTTGCTGCGGTGTTATCGCAGCAGCCCCCCCTCGCCGCCCAGACCCTCGTGCACCTCCCCGGCACCAAGGCCACGTTGGAGTGCTACCCCGCCAACTCCTCCCCTAAGTTAGGGGAGGTGCCCCAACTGAGGTCGGCGACCTTGTGGAGCCAACGGGGCGGAGGAGTGTGTCCTACCCCCGATAGTACTCCCGACACCTCCCCCCACCGGGCCGTCATCGTCTGCCCCGGCGGCAGCTACAGCTGGCTCGACTATCAGGTAGAGGGCGTCGAGGTGGCGCAATGGCTCCAGGCCCACGACATCGCGGCCTTTGTGCTGCGCTACCGCGTGCAAGGCTGGTGGGCATGGGCCACGCACTACCGCCTGCTCTTCCGCGGCCACCAGTACCCTGACCCGTTGCGTGATGCCGAGGCGGCCCTCGACTGGCTGGCCAGCCATGCCGACAGCCTGGGCATCGACCCCCACGGAATTGGTATCATGGGCTTCTCCGCGGGAGGCCACCTCTCGATGCTCAGCACCTATACCCGACAGCCCGCCTTCGTGGCCCCCATCTATCCCGTCGTCACCATGCGCCAGGACTGTTGCCACACCCGTTCGCGCCGCGCCTTGTTAGGCGAATATGGGCAGCACAGGCAGGCCATGCGCGACTCGCTGTCGCTGGAGCTCCATGTGCGCCCTGATTGCCCGCCCGTCTTCCTTGTCAACTGCGTCGACGACCCCATCGTCGACTACCACAACAGTGAACTCCTCGACTCCGCCCTCACAGCCAACAACATCGCCCACCGCTACATCCAGTACCGCACCGGCGGACATGGCTTCGGCATGAGCGACACCAAGGGCACCCCCGAATGCCGCCCCTGGAAAGAAGAATTCCTCAAATGGCTCAACGCAATAACCTATAACCAAGACCGCGACAGCCACTCCTCCCCTATGAGAGTGGTCTCCAGTGGAGACTACGAGGGCGACGAGGCGAAGAGTCCGAGGAGCCGACAACTCCTATCTTCTGAACCTTCTTCATGCTGCCCCGCAAGGGCGGAGGAGTGTGCACAGATAAACAATAACCTCTAACCAATAAACAATAACCAATCCCCCTATGGACATCGAATTCCAGAAACCCGAAGAGATAAAAACCTTCCAAGAACAGAAACTGCAGGAGGCTATGCAGTACCTCGCCAACTATTCCCCATACTACCAGCGCATGTTCCGCAGCTATGGGATAGACCCGGCGAAAATCAAGTATCTTGAGGACCTCGTGAAGATTCCCTTCACCGAGAAGAAGGACCTGCAGCTCTTCAACGACGACTTCCTTTGCTGCCCCAAGGAGAAGGTCATCGACTATATCACCACTAGCGGCACCCTCGGCGACCCCGTCACTTTCTGCTGCACGGAGAAGGACCTGCAGCGCCTGGCCTTCAACGAGAAGAAGAGCTTCGAGTGCGCCGGACTGCGCCCGGGCAATATCCTGCAGCTTATGACCACCATCGACAAGCGCTTCATGGCGGGACTGGCCTACTTCCTTGGCATCCGCGAGATGGGTGCTTCCATCATCCGTGTCGGCAACGGCATCCCCGAGCTGCAGTGGGACACCATCCAGCGCATCAAGCCAGATACCATCATGTGCGTCCCTTCGTTCATCCTCAAGCTGATACAGTATGCCGAGGAGCATAATATCGACTACCGGAGCAGCAGCATCCGCCGCATCATAGGCATCGGCGAGGGGCTGCGCGAGCAGGACTTCAGCCTGAACCTCCTGGGCCGCCGCATCAAGGAGAAATGGGATGTCGACCTCTTCGCCACCTATTCCTCCACCGAGATGGGCGCCACCTTCAGCGAGTGCCAGTACGGCTGTGGAGGCCATGTCCATCCCGAGCTCATCATTGTCGAGATTATCGGCGATGACGACCTGCCGGTCCCCGACGGGCAGCCTGGCGAGATTGTGGTGACCACCCTCGGCGTCGAAGGTATGCCCCTGTTGCGTTTCCGCACGGGCGATATCGCCGCCAAAATCACCGACCAGTGCCAGTGCGGCCGCTACAGCTACCGCCTCACGCCCCTTGTGGGTCGCAAGAACAACATGATTAAGTTCAAGGGCACTACCCTCTATCCCCCGGCCATCAACGACGTGCTCGACAACACCGACTATGTCACGGGCTATGTCATCGAGGTCTCCACCAACGATGCCGGCACCGACAATGTACGTGTAAAGCTCAGCCTCCGTCCCAATGCACCTGTCGACGCAGTCAAGCAGCTCAAAGACTCTTTCCGTTCGCGCATCCGTGTGGCTCCCGACATCGAGGTGCTGCCCGCCGAAGATATCCAGCGCATAAATTACCCCGCCAAGAGCCGCAAGCCCATCAAGTTCATCGACCTGCGCGGAAGACCGTAATCAATTCTCAATTCTCAATTTTCAATTCTCAATTTTCGATGACCTATCCTGCCGAATTCGAGTCCATCCGTCCTTTTGTCGACGAGGAACTCCCCGCCGCCATGCAACGCATTGTCTCCCATCCTGCGTTCCCCAGTGTGGCGAAGTTCATCTATCCCAACGAACCTGTCGAACAGGTGGCGCAGCGTCTCTTGGCGCTCAGGACCATCAAAGACTTCCAGCTGCACACGATGAGGGATATCCTGCAACGTGTCATCAAGCAGAGTATCACTGAGTTTTCATGGGAAGGGACCGAATACCTCCAGCCCGGCAAATCCTACCTTTTCGTCTCCAACCACAGGGATATTGTCCTCGATGCTTTTCTCCTGCAGCAGATACTGGACGGCATAGGCATGCCTCCTTGTCATATCACCTTCGGGGCCAACCTGATGCAGCACCCGATGATTATTGATGCCGGCAAGTGCAACAAGATGTTCCGTGTCGACCGTGGCGGCTCGCTCAAGAGTTTCTACCACAGTCTCAAGTTGGTTTCTTCGTATATCCGTTTCGTTATCTCCACACTGAATGAGAGCGTCTGGATTGCCCAGCGCAATGGCCGCACCAAAGACGGTATCGACGGCACGGAGGCCTCTCTCATCAAGATGTTCGCCATGAGCGGCGAAGAGGACGATCTCACCAACCTCGAGACGCTCAACATCGTCCCTGTCTCAGTCTCCTACGAATGGGAGCCCTGCGACTCGCTCAAGGCTATCGAGCTCAGTCTCCGTCAGAACGGCAACTATCAGAAGGCTCCCGACGAGGACTTGAGAAGCATCCTCACCGGCATCCGACAGCCCAAGGGGAGGACGCATATCGCCATCAACAAGCCCATCACCAAGGACGACCTGCTCGCCTACAGCCGCAAAGACGGCGACTTCTACAAGTGGGTCGCCTCCCTCATCGACCGCCGCATCCTGTCGGGCTACAAGTTGTATCCCAACAACTACATTGCCCACGACTTCCGCGACAAGGGCAACCGCTTCGCGCAGTACTACACTCCGTATGAGAAGACCCAGTTCATGGAAAGGCTGCAGCAGATCATGTCGAACCCCAACTTCGACCAGAAGGCGAAGATGATTTACATCGGCATCTACGCCAACCCCGTCGACTCTTCCATCATCTGACAAGAGACAGGGGCCCCGCCGTTCGGCGGGGCCCCTGTCTCTGTGGTGTATTCTTTTATCTCACAACCACGCGGCGTGCGGACTCGTTCCCGACTTTCACAACTGCTTCCCCAAAGTCCCTGCCGCCATGCAGCAGGGACTTGAATAATATCCAAATCACAGTATGTCAATGTTCTCACGGTTTATCCCCCTTCTAAACCATGATGCAAAGATACGACACGCCCTGCCCCGCAGAGGGGTCAAAGTGCCGTTTACGCGTGTTTATAGGGAATTAAAGGTGTTCCTGCGTATCTACGGGTAGTCTACGCGTATCTACGGGTGCCTCCCAAAAGGACAAAAAGGCCTCTCTATCTGCCCCCGCTGCCAAATAAGGATCTTGCCTGTTAATTGCTTAATTCACCTTCCAGCAGCGAAAAAACATAACCCGAACTTTGACTGTAAAGGCCGGAAGAAGGGCGCAAAAGGGCGTTATATATATTGGAGCCATACACCGTATCTACTGCGCGTGGCAATGTATAGCCCTCGCGGTCTAACAACAACTGAATGAGGTCGGAGGTAATACCTTCAACCATAAACATGAATTCTTGCTCACTTACATTCATACGGTAGTAGTTTTATCATAGTGTACCTCCCATTCTACGGCAATAGGCAGAGAGGTCGCGCACATTGGATGCGAACGACTGTGTGTGCAGGTAGCCGTATTGCCGATCGTAAAGATCCAAAGCCTTATATTGACTCAGGTACTTAGCTGCCTCTGCCGTCGTCATCCCATAATGCTCAGCAAACTCCGCAATAAGCGCCACTACATATTGTGCCTTGTCTGATGCCATAATCATTCATTTGTAGAAAAGAACGATACTCAATGTAAAATATTGTGTTAGCGATGTACATTTCTTTTGTGTATATTCAACTGCCAAGTGAACACTATTGTGCAAAGACAATAAGAGTTTCTGAATTTCGCTGCAAAGGTACGAAATTTTCTTCACATGACAAAATCGTTTCCTCGGAAGTTTTTTCCTCCTCCTCCATCAGTGAACAGAGCCATCCGTTCTTCTCCACGTCTTGGCCCAGCAAGCCCGCAATGTAAGATACCTATAGAGAATGCGTCAGCCTGCTGCTCCCCCAAGATAGGGGAACCGAAGGTCGCCGACCTTGTGGAGTCAGCTGTCACGCAGTGACTGAGGAGTATGATATCCTCATCATTCGCTCTCATATTCTTACCTCTTACCTTCCCCCATTCGCCACTTTTTTTCATACTTCTGTGTATAATTCAAAAAAAATCCGTAACTTTGCACCGTCAAACAAAAACAACAATAATATGGCATAAAACGAAGAGAATAGAGTAATAATAAAGACATATTGAAGCGTATTCGCTTTTCTTGGTGTACCTGAATATCTGCAAATTTTTAGTTACTTACTACGTCAAGAGAGGAGAAACGCTCACGTCACCGTGAGCTTTCTTGTTTAGTAGTAAGGGTTTTGCAGAGCCTCAGGTACGAAACAGAAACAGTTCACGGCTTTTTTATTGTCCAAATCCCCTTACATATGTCTGAAGAATTAACCCAACATCAGAAAAAAGTGCTTCTTGAAAATGCAGCTAAACAATTTGGTAAGTTTGGTCTCATTTTCACAGATGTTCTTCTCATAGGAAAACGCAAAAAATATTCTTATAAGATAGCTGAGAATTCACACACAAATACCTCCAATGAAATCGCATGGATGCTTGGCGTTTGGAATGGTAAAAGACATTCGTTTGTCGAAAGCAAAGATGAAGTGTGTTCCTATTGGCGAAATAATCATGACCTGCTACAGATTGCTGTGGAAATAGGAATAGTGCCGTCTGAGTTGGCCGAAAAAATAGTGCAAGGCGGAAAATTATCTATAGAAGAGGCTGAAAATATACAATCAAATGTACAACAAGGTAAGTTGTTAGAGCACAAAATGGCACCCGACATTACCTTTGAGTTTCCTGTTGGCGAAGAAGAGTTGAACGAAGGGGAAATGCGACAGGTCATAATGAACAGGTATGAACGAAACCATGAAGCACGGGAAAGATGTATTGCTATAAAAGGATACAGGTGTGCCGTTTGCGGCATTGATTTTAAAGAAATCTATGGTGAAATAGGAGAAGGTTTTATCCATGTCCATCATACAACGCCAATCTCATCTATTGGTAAAGGCTATACAATAGATGTTCTCAACGACCTTGTCCCGGTTTGCCCAAACTGTCATGCAATGATACACAAAAAGAACCCTCCATTTACAGTGGCAGAGATGAATGATATATTAACCCACAAAAAAACAACATTATGATGAGTTTCTTCATTATGCTTACCTTTTTACGTGACGTTTTTGGGGACTTATTCTTCGGACACTCATTCTTCAAGGACAAATGAAAAATAGCCTGCAAACAAGTACCGTCGTCTACGAGTTCACCAATGAGATATATCCTTTTAGTGTATTCATTGGAAAAGGGATAAGTGACCTTACTATCCGGAAACTCTTTTGTTATTATGATTGGCGTAATGGACGTATTCATAAATTCAAGATTTGGGAAAATTGCCTAAAAGGTGTTGGGGCTCTATGCCATCCTGTTCGTCTTATAGTCACTTCCCAAGCTGGAATGTTGGTCAATCTAAATCCCTACTGCAACTTAAACGCTGAATTGATTGCACACGAAGCGAGTCATGTTGCTGATTGGATATGTGACTGCTGTAGGGTAAGATATGGCACATTTGAAGAAGGAGAAGCTCACGCTTACCTTGTGGGCATGATTGCCAGATTTATGGAATTGGTGATTAACAACAATGTTCCCAAATCAGCAAAAAAATGGACACCCACGGTTGTCAACCATATATATGATGCCGAAATAGAAGAAGAAATCCGAACAGGTAAGATAAAAATGGATTGATACGTCAAGTTAAACACCTTCTGACTACGTGTACGTGTTCGGTCAGAATAGACTTACATGGAGGTCGGAGATATTGTGAAAAACAGAAGAGGATGCTCATTTTTGAGCATCCTCTCCATTTTGTATTAGTAGCAAAAAGTTTTATCTGCGACGGGGACCACGGTCGCCACCACGGCGCTCTCCGCCTTCGCGGCGGGGTCCGCGGTCGCCACCTTCGCGACGGGGACCATGACCATGGTCACCTTCGCGGCGCGGGCCACGGGTGGGCTTCTCCTCGACATAGCCTTCGGGCTTGGGAAGGAGTGCACGGCGGCTGAGCTTGATCTTGCCGTTCTTCTCGTCGAAGGCGATGACCTTGACTTGGAACTCGTCGCCCTCTTCGATAAGGCCTTCCAGCGTGGCGGGGTGCCCCCACTCGTACTCGCTGATGTGCATCAGGCCCTCCTTGCCGGGAAGGAACTCGAGGAATGCGCCGAAGTCGACAATGGAGACCACCTTGGCAGTGTAGATGTCGCCCACCTCGGGAACGGTGCAGATGTCCTTGATCCACTTGATGGCGGCGGCAATGTCGTCTTTGTTCTGCGAGGCCACGTCGACGATTCCGAAGTCGCCTTCCTCATCGATATTGATGATGGTGTTGGTCTCGGCCTGAATCTTCTGGATGACCTCGCCACCCTTGCCGATGACAGCGCCGATGAAGTCTTTGGGTATCTTGATCTGCTCGATGCGGGGCACGAAGTCCTTGTAGTCCTCGCGGGGCTGCGGGATGGTGGCCTCGATGTGGTCGAGGATGTGGAGGCGGCCTTGGCGAGCCTGCTCGAGGGCCTTGGCCAGCACGTCGTAGCTGAGGCCGTCAACCTTGATGTCCATCTGGCAGGCGGTGATGCCGTCGCGGGTGCCGCAGACCTTGAAGTCCATGTCGCCGAGGTGGTCCTCGTCGCCGAGGATGTCGCTCAGCACGGCCCACTTGTCGCCCTTGCTGATGAGGCCCATGGCGATGCCGGCCACCGGCTTACGGATTTTCACGCCGGCATCCATCAGCGCCATGCAGCCGGCGCAGACGGTGGCCATGCTGGAGGAGCCGTTGCTCTCGAGGATGTCGGAGACCACGCGGATGGTGTAGGGGCATTCCTCTTCGGTGGGGAGCACCTCTTTGAGGGCGCGCCAGGCCAGATGGCCGTGGCCCACCTCGCGGCGGCTGAGGCCGCGGTTGCCCTTCACCTCGCCGGTGGCGAAGCCGGGGAAGTTGTAGTGCAGCAGGAAGCGGCGCTTGCCTTCGATGACGGCGCCGTCGATGATCTGCTCGTCGAGCTTGGTGCCGAGGGTACAGGTGCTGAGTGACTGCGTCTCGCCGCGGGTGAAGATGGCGCTGCCGTGGACGGAGGGCAGGTAGTCAACCTCGCTCCAGAGGGGACGGATTTCGTCGAGCTGACGGCCGTCCAGACGGATGTGCTCGGCCAACACCATGTCGCGCATGGCCTCGCGCTCGGTGTCGTGATAGTAGCGGTCAATCATGAACTTCACCTCGTCGGTGAGGGTCTCTTCGGTATAGTTGGCATCGATGAACTCCTGCTTGATGGCCTCGAAGCCCTCTTCGCGCAGGTGCTTGTTGGCGATGCCCTGCTTGCTGAAGTCGTAGCATTTCTGGTAGACGGCGTCGTGCAGGCGCTGGCGCAGCTCTTCGTCGTTCACCTCGTGGCAGTACTCGCGTTTCTCGGTCTTGCCGGCCTCGACGGTGAGTTCGCCGATGACGCGGCACTGGGTCTTGATGGCCTCGTGGGCGGCCTTGAGGGCGCCGATCATCACCTCTTCGGAGACCTCTTTCATTTCGCCTTCCACCATCATGATGTTCTCTTCGGTGGCGGCAACGATGAGGTCGAGGTCAGCGCGCTCGATGTCCTGCATGGGGGTGTTGATGACATACTGGCCGTCGAGGTAGCTGACGCGCACCTCGCTGACGGGACCGTTGAAGGGGATGTCGCTGACGGCGAGGGCCGATGCGGCGGCGAGGGCTGCCAGCTGGTCGGGCATGGTGTCGTGGTCGCCGCTGATGAGGGTTATCTGCACCTGCACCTCGGCGTGGAAGTTGTCGGGGAAGAGGGGACGCAGGGCGCGGTCGACCAGACGGGCGATGAGGATTTCGTGCTCGCTGGGACGGGCCTCACGCTTGAAGAAACCGCCGGGGAAGCGGCCCAGGGCGGCGTACTTCTCTTGATAGTCGACTGTCAGGGGCATGAAGTCGACATTCTCGCCCACCTCGCGCTTGGAGCACACGGTGGCGAGAAGCATGGTGTTGTTCATTCTTACCACGGCAGAACCGTCGGCCTGCTTGGCCAACTTGCCGGTTTCGATTTCAATCATGCGGCCATCGCCGAGATCGAAAGTTTTCTTGATAATGTTCATTTTTCCTTTGTTGTTTTATAATCCGCAGCTGTGCGAACCGTTCGCACAGCCTATTCGTTACAATTCATTTTTCTCCGGACAAAATAAAGGTGATTTTGCGCTACCGTCAGACTTTCAGTCATCTATATCACATCCTCGCGCTTTTTTGTTGTTCTAAAGAATGTGCAAAGATACTCTTTTTTTTCGATATGACGGAATTTATTCTGCCGATGCATAAAAAAAGGGTCCCCACAGAACGCAGGGACCCCAACCATAACCAAATAAATATGAAAAACTATTACTTGCGGAGGTTAAGCTTCTTGATGATGGAACGGTAGCGCTCGATGTCGTTGGCCTTGAGGTAGTCGAGCAGACGGCGGCGCTTGCCGACGAGACCCACCAGGGCGCGTTCGCTCACCTGGTCCTTCTTGTTCTGCTTCATCAGCTCGGTGAGGTGCTGGATGCGATAGGTGAACAGAGCAATCTGAGCCTCGGTCGAGCCAGTGTCCCGAGCGTTCTTGCCATACTCAGCGAAGATTTCCTGTTTCTTTTCTTTTGTCAGATACATGTTTGTTTTGCTTTTTTCGTGTTCTTTCTCTCGTGATTTCGGCTGCAAAAGTACAACTTATTTTTCATTCGGCAATCATTTTTCTGCCAAAAATCGCACTTTTAACTCTTGTTATGAATTTTCGCAGCCTTTCCTTTTGTCTTTTTGCTGCTCGTATCGCTTTATGACACAACTCTCAATGCGCTTTTCGTGGTATTGCGCATGTTATTATGCGCCGAAGGGCCTTCCGTGGTGCATTTGGCTTGCAAAACGCGCTGCCGAGAGTCTATTTTTCCTTTTTTGCACATCTCTCAAGACTGCATGAAAGCAGGTTCCCCTCGTCGTCGTACAGGTGTAGGCCGTTCCCCTCGCAGTAGCGGTAGACCTTGCAGTCGGCACATTGCCCCTTGCGGGTCCAACGGCGGTCGCGGTAGGGTTGGAAGCGGTTCTCCCACACCTCCCACAGGCTGTCGCGGTAGATGTTTCCCTGGTACATGTGGCTGCGGATGCTGGTGCATCCCGAGATGCTTCCGTCGCAAAGGATGGAGGCCACCTCGATGCCCGCATGGCAGTAGAAGTAGGAATCGCGCACCTTGCGCTCGTAGGGTCCCAGATAGCCCTCGCAGGCGTAGTTGCACACGATGCGGCCTTCTTCTCTCGTCTTCTTCACAAAGTCCAGCACCCCTCGGAATTGCTCGTTGCTCAGCTGCAGTTCGGGGTCGTGGGCCGCCCGTCCCATGGGGAAGATGGCAAAGATGCGCCACCTCTGGCAGCCGAGTGAGATAAGGTGTTCCTTGAGTTGCTCCAGCTGGTCATAGTTGCGTGGGTTGACACAGGTCACCACATCCCACAGCAGCCCTTGCTGTTGTCCCAGCAGGGCGATGGCGCGCGAGGCGCGGGCAAAGCTCCCCGGCATCTGCCTCATCCAGTTGTGTTCCTCTTCCAGGCCGTCGAGGCTGATGGTGATGGAGTGCATGCCGCTGTCCAGAAGGCCTCGCAGTTTCTTCTCGTCCACCAGCCAGCCGTTGCTGACGATGCCCCAGGGGAACTCGCGGCGGTTCAGTTCGCGCCCGCATTCCTCGAGGTCGGGGCGCAGCAAGGCTTCTCCGCCGGTGAAAATAATAAACACCTCATGGGGGTTCACATGGGGCGTGATGTCGTCAATGGCTCGGAAGAAATCCTCGGCGGGCATGTCGGGCACCGTGCTGCTCACCTTGCAGTCGCTCCCGCAGTGCCGGCAGTGCATGTTGCAGCGCAGGGTGCACTCCCAGAAGAGCGTCCGGAGCGGGTGCATTCGGGCGTTGTTGTGCCGATAGGCGCGCCATATTTCCTGCCTTATATCCATCATAAAAGTTTGCTGGATTCCGCCCACTCCTCCCCTAAGTTAGGGGAGGCGGCCCGAAGGGCCGGAGGAGTGTGCCTTTCAATTCTCAATTCTCAATTTTCAATTTTCAATTCTCAATTCTCAATTCTCCTTCTCCACCACCACGTCCTCCACCTTCTCTCGGGTGCCCATGTTCCAGCCCTGTCGGGCCTGCGTCTGGGCGGCTTCGCGGTAGTCTATGTCCAACAGCATGTTCTTGTACTGGCCGTTCTCGGCGCCGTCGATGTCGCGGATAATCAACTGCTGCTTATCGGCGGGGGTGTCTGAGGTCCGCACCATATAGTTGCCCTCGGCGTCGGTGGTGTCCGACGACTGGTGGATGTAGCTCTGGACATAGGGGTTGTCCTCGTGCATGTCGTCGGGCATGATGTCCACGTTGCGGTTCAGAAGGATGACCTGCAGGCCCTTCACAGGCTTGCCGTCGTCGTTAGTTATCTTGCCTTTCACCACGAAGTTCATCGTCGGCACGCCATACATCACCACCACGGGGTCGCGGGGCTTGGGGGTGTCCACCTGCGGCTCCTCGGCAGGCTGGGGAGTGGCGGCATTCTTTGTGCTGTGGCATGCGCTGAGGCCCAATGCCCCCACAAGGGTCATCAGCAGCCAGTTCTTCAGTTTCAGGATGCGTATCTTCATATTGAAGATAACGTCGCCGCCGGCGTATTATTGTACGCGCAAGGAAATAAATAGGAGAGGAATTTCCCCTTCCCGTCAGTCGAGAAGTCTGGCTATCTGTCTTTCTGTGGCTTGGGGAAGGATACCGTGGAGATGGACATACAGGCGCTCGCGGCTTTCTTCGGGAGTGCGGCTGCAATGACAGGCATCGCGTCCGAAAAGGTGTTCCGGGGTGGTGAGCAGCGCCCATCCCCAGCCATAGCTGTTGCCGTAGCGGTCTTTGGGGTAGACGAAGTCTTCCGTGACCACGCGGCACGACATCTGGAGGCGGGTGACGTAGGCGTCGAACCGGCTGCGCATCTTGGGACCGTCGAATCCGCAGGCGGAGCGCAGCTCGCGGGTGATCATGCTGCCGTTGACTCGCAGGATGTCCAGCACGACCCCCTCGACACTCTCCTCGTCGGGCTCGGGATGCTTGGCACGGCGGTAGTTGCAGAGGTCGGGCCACCATTCCATGGTGACGAAGCCCGCCTTGCCGTTGAAGAACTTGCCGTAGGCGAAGCCCCCTTCCGTGACCATCGGCCCTTTCCACTGCCACAGAGGCCACTCCCAGCCGCCGTCGTCGAGGCGCACATAGCGGCATTCGGGTGCCACCAGTTCGTCGGCCGAGAAGCCGGGGATGCCGCTGTCGAGCAACGGCACAAGGCCTATCTGCTGTATGGCCTCCATCAAGTCGGGACAGTTTCGTATTGCCATTTTCAAATTTCAACTTTCAACTCTCAACTTTCAACTCCCTCTGCACGAGGATGCTCTCCGCGTGGATCTTCTCGAAGATGCCTTTCACAAACTCTTCCGTCAGCCCCAGTTCTTTACCGTCGGCCAGATGTTGCTGCAGAAGACTGTCCCACCGCTTGGGTTGGAAGAGGGCCATGTTTGACTCTCTCTTCACGTCGGCTATCTTCCGCACCACGCCGAACCGCTCGGCGCACAACTCCAGCATCTGCCGGTCCAGGCGGTCTATCTCGCTGCGTAGCAGTCCTAACCGCACATCGGGTGTCGCCTCTGCCGTCTGCCGCACCACAAGTCCTCTGATCAGTTCTTCCAGCGCCGTGGGCGTTATCTGCTGCCGCCCGTCGGTCAAAGCCTCCTCGGGTGCTGGGTGCACTTCGACCATCAGGCCGTCAAAGCCCATGTCGAGAGCCGTCTGCGACAGCTCCCCAATCAGCTCCTGCCGCCCGGCGATGTGGCTCGGGTCGCACAGCATGGGCACCTCCGGCATCCGGCGCCGCAACTCGATGGGCACCTCCCATAGGGGAGTGTTCCTGTACCTTTGGTTGTGCAGCATCGCAAAGCCCCGGTGCACGGCCATGATGTCTCTCAGCCCTACCGTGCGGCATCGTTCGATGGCGCCTGCCCACAACTCCACGTCGGGACTCGGGGCGTTCTTCACCAATACAAGGACTTCCGTCCCGCGCAGCACCTCGGTCACTTCCTGCACAAGGAAGGGGTTCGCCGTCGTCCGGGCTCCAATCCACAAGGCGTCCACCCCGTGGCTCAGGGCCGTCTCCACATGTTCGGGGCGCGCCACCTCGCAGCAGAACCTCACTTCGGGCCTCGTATTCTTCACCTCTTCCATCCACCGCAGTGCCTCCTCGCCAAGGCCTTCAAAGCCACCGGGATGCGTCCGCGGCTTCCATACCCCGCAACGCACCAGCCGCACCTGCGGCACGCGCGTCAGCGCCTCCGTCACAGCCTCCAGCCTCTCCAGGCTCTCCACGCTGCACGGCCCTGCTACGATATAGGGTTTGTCCTTGCTTTCCATGTTTGTCAAAAAAAGCGCACCGTCTGGTGCGCCTTTAGTTGCTGTTACGTTGGGAGGGTCCCTTTATTCTGCTGCCTCGGCGGGGATGACAGAGACATAGGAACGGTCCTCGCGGCCTTTCTTGAAATGGACGGTGCCGTCGCAAAGGGCGAAGAGAGTGTGGTCTCTGCCCATGCCGACGTTCTGGCCGGGGTTGTGGACGGTGCCGCGCTGACGCACGATAATGTTACCGGCAATGCACTTCTGACCGCCAAAGATTTTCACGCCTAAGCGTTTGCTTTCGGATTCACGACCGTTACTGGAACTACCAACACCTTTTTTGTGTGCCATACTATCGTTGTTTTAAAAGGTTCTACACTCGGGTTAGTTGATGCTATCGATTTTAATCTGGGTCAGATAGTCGCGGTGGCCGTTCATCTTCTGATAGCCCTTGCGGCGAATCTTCTTGAAGACCAAAACCTTCTCACCCTTGAGGTGCTTCAGCACGGTGGCCTTCACGTTAGCACCGGCGATGTAAGGCTTGCCAACCTCGACATTGCCGTCATTGTCTTTCAGCATCACGGTGTCAAAAGAAACCTCGCTACCCTCTTCATTCTGCAGACGGTTGACGAAAATCTTCTGATCTTGGGAGACCTTGAATTGCTTTCCTGCGATTTCTACGATTGCGTACATTTGTCTATTGTTTTATGTTTGTTTTTACTGCTTTTAGAGCCCATTCCGGGCCGCAAAACGGAGTGCAAAAGTACTACTTTTTCCCGGACTGACCAAATATTTTGTGAATAAATCTGTTAGTTTGCTGTATATCAGAGGGAATAATTTCTTCTCTCCTTGGCTGGAGAATACGCAAAACGCCCTTTTTAATCCTCTTTTCCCCGAAAATTGGCCTCTTCTTAATGCACCGTATTTCCATGGTGAAGGTAGGCTGGCGTATTTTTTTTTTTTCGCCATGTCGCAAATAAAACGTATCTTTGCACTTTATTTCAAAGAAGCATTATGGCAAAGATGAAGCAACAGGTGGAAGAACCTTTAGAAAAGCAATTATGGAAAGCGGCCGACAAACTACGCAAGAATATTGATGCAGCAGAATACAAACATGTTGTGCTTGGATTGATATTCCTGCGTTATATCTCCTTGTCGTTTGAGCAGTTGTATAAGGAGTTGCTCAAGCAGCAGGCCGAGGGCGCCGACCCCGAAGACCGTGATGAATATGCAGCCGAGAATGTCTTCTACGTTCCAGCCAATGCACGATGGAGCTATCTGGTGTCGAAGGCCAAGAATCCGCAGATAGGCAAGTGCATTGACGATGCCATGGACGTTATAGAGCGTGAGAATAAGTCGCTGAAAGGCGTGCTGCCCAAGGTGTTCGCCCGTCCGAATCTTGACCCTGCCTCACTTGGCGAACTGATTGACTTGATAGGTAATTCCACTTTGCAGAACACCAGCACCAACAGTGCCGACCTCTTGGGGCATGTGTTCGAGTATTTCCTTGGCGAGTTTGCCTTGGCCGAGGGCAAGAAAGGGGGACAGTTCTACACACCCCGCAGCGTCGTTGAGTTGCTGGTTACCATGTTGGAGCCTTACCGCGGACGGGTGTTTGACCCTTGTTGTGGATCTGGTGGTATGTTTGTCCAGAGCGAGAAGTTTGTGCGCGAGCATCAAGGACGGATAGAGAATATCTCCATCTTCGGACAGGAGAGCAACCAGACCACATGGCGCCTTTGCAGGATGAACCTGGCCATCCGTGGCATCGATGCCTCTCAGGTGAAATGGAATAACGAGGGTTCCTTCCTCAACGACGCCCACAAGGATGTCAAGGCCGACTTCGTTATCGCCAATCCGCCCTTCAACGACAGCGACTGGAGCGGCGACCAACTGCGCGGCGATGCCCGTTGGCAGTATGGTGTGCCGCCCGCCGGCAATGCCAACTTTGCGTGGATACAGCACTTTATCTACCATCTCGCTCCGTCGGGTCAGGCGGGATTTGTGTTGGCCAAAGGGTCTCTGACTTCCAAAACGGGTGGCGAGGGCGATATCCGCAAGACTCTTATCGACAAAGGCCTTGTCGCTTGCATCGTCAACTTGCCTGCCAAACTCTTCCTCAATACACAGATTCCCGCCTGCCTTTGGTTCGTCACCCGCAACCGTCAGAAAAGGGCTGGTGAGATACTTTTCATCGACGCCCGCAATATGGGTCGCCTCATCAACCGCCGCACGCGCGAGCTGACCGAGGAGGACATCCGCACCATTGCCGACACCTACCACTGTTGGCGCGACGAGTCTAAGGACTATGCCGATGTGCCGGGCTTCTGTGCCTCGGTGCCCGTCAGTCGTGTGGCCGAACTGGACTATGTGCTCACCCCCGGCCGTTATGTCGGCCTGCCCGAAGAGGAAGACGACTTCAACTTCGCCGAACGCTTCACTGCCCTCCGCGCCGAGTTCGAAGAACAGCTCAAAGAAGAGGAACGACTGAACAAAGTGATATTGGAGAATTTGAGCAAGATAAAGATTGACTGATTATGGGACAATATACAATAAAACAATTAAAGTGCCTCAAGGAGTCGGAAGACAAAGTAGAATTCAAAAAGGCCGAGCAGGGAAACTTTGCATACGACGGGGGCACAAAAGCAAAACCAAGTGACAGAAGACGTTGTATACTCGGTTATGTGACTGCATTTTGCAATGAAGGTGGCGGTAGCCTGGTGATTGGTATGGAAGATGCCTATCCTCACAAGGTTGTTGGCACCAAACAATGTGAAGGCAAATTGGGTGAACTTGAGAGCAATATCTATAGAGATACGCTAATCCGGCCCCATATATATGAATTATATGAAGACGAAGAGAACAAGACAGGGCGAGTGCTTGTGATCGAGGTTCCCGGTCGACCCACAGGCAAACTTTTCCGCTTTGAGGACGTACCACTGATGCGTGTTGGAGAGGAACTGAAACCGATGTCTGACGAGATGATTTTCAGCATTCTTCAGGAACATGAGCCCGACTTCTCGGCTGAGATCTGTAAAGGGATAACAATCAGAGACCTTGACTCCGAGGCCATACGGATAATGAAACAGAAATATGCCCAAAAACAGCAGAATTCTGATTTCCTGACACTGTCGGATGAACAAGTGTTAAGCGATTTGGATTTGGTCAAAAAAGGAGAAGTGACGTATGCTGCATTGATTCTTGTTGGGCAGGAAAAGGTATTAAAAGAATATTTACCACAAGCATCCGTTATATTAGAGTTCAGAAAATCGGAATCTTTGGTTCCGTTTACCAATAGGCAGATATATTGTCAGCCTTTCTATAAGATGATTGACCTCTTATGGCATGACATCGACTTGCGGAATGATAAAATCGATGTGAATGAGAATTCTTACATCTTCAACATTCCCTATTTCAACGAAGAGGTGATTCGTGAGGCCATCAACAATGCGATAGCACATAGGGACTATCGTCGCAATAGCGAAACTGTTATCAAGCAGTACCCTCAGAAGATGGAGATAATGAATGCTGGTGGTTTCCCGTTGGGTGTGACTATCGAGAATCTTTTGAGAGTACAAAGTACCCCGCGAAACAGACTACTTGCAGATGTCCTTTCGAAAACCGGTATTGTTGAACGGTCGGGACAAGGTGTCGATAAGATATACAGAAACACCTTGTCAGAAGGCAAAGATGCCCCCGATTATTCCAAAAGTGACTCTTTCCGTGTGGAATTACATATATCGGCCGTCATTAAAGACAAGGCTTTTGCGCTGTTTCTGAATTCCGAGCAACGTGATTTGGCAGAAGAAGATAAGCTCTCTGTTTTTGATGTTATTGCTCTTAACGCCCTACGAGAAGGAAAATCCAATACAGTCTCAAAGGATGAGTTGAAAGAATTGATGAAACGTGGTATAATAGAGAAACATGGGAAAACAAGAGGTACCTATTATACCTTGTCAAAGAGCTATTATGAATTCTGTGGAAAAGAAGGTGAATATTCACAGGTAAAGGACTGGAATGCTGTACAGGCATGGCCTGTGGTTTTGGCTCATTTCTCCACATTTAAGAAAGCCAAAATGGGGGACTTTGTGAGTATACTAGGCACACATATGTCTCGCAAAAAAGTAAGAAACATTATAGAGCAATACATTGAACAGGGCTTTTTGGCAAAAGAAGGCATAGGACCAGGAACAACATACTATATCAGTGATGAATACATTAAGAATTCCGAGATAATGAATAAGGCATTGGGCATTGGATTGGAGGAGTTGAAAAAAAGAGGAGAAATTAAATAACAATCAAAAGGGCCAAAAGAGGGCCAAAAAGGAACTAAAAGTTACAGGAATTAAAGTGATGATATGTTCAAGTGATTGAATTATAGTTAGGTGCAAAAGGGCCAAAAAGGGGCCAAAAAAGGAATTAAAAGTTACAGGAATCAAAGCGAAAATATGTTCAAGTGATTGAATTATAGTTGTGTGCAAAAGGGCCAAAAAAGGGCCAAAAAGGAACTAAAAGATACAGAAAACAAAGCAATAATATGTTTAAGTGATTGGATTATAGCGATGTGTAAAAGGGCCAAGAAAAGGCCAAAATAATAGGAATAGTATGAATACTGAAACGGCAAATCTGATAGTGGCTTGTGTGACGTTGGTCTTTATGGTCAAGAACAGCAAGGGCTACCTGCGTAGGAAGTTGCGCGAGAAGGAAAGACGGTATAACTCCTTGGATAATCTATGCAAAACAAGTCTGTTCTCACCGTTGGCCGGCTTAGTAAAGAACAAACATCTTGAATAGCGTGATAAATTGGAACAAGAGATAGAGAATATCAAAGAAAAGTTGTAATATGAGCGAATGGAAAGAATATAAATTGGGAGATTTGATAGAAACCAATGCTAAGTCTATTGGTCGGGGCTATCCTTATTCAAAGATTCTATATCTTGATACAGGCTCCATTACATGTAACAAAATAGAGTCTTTGCAAGAGTTTGAACTATCTGAAGCACCGAGTAGAGCTAAACGCTTGGTGAGTGGAGATGATATTATATATTCTTCAGTCAGACCAGACCAATTGCATTACGGCTTTGTTCAAGACCCACAGAACAACCTGGTTGTTTCAACAGGTTTTGTAACTATTACTTGCAACAAGACTATTCTTTATCCCAAGTTTTTGTACTATTATTTGATACAGTCTCAAATAACGGAATACCTGCATTCCGTGGCGGAAGCGTCAACTTCGGCATATCCATCACTTCGGCCGAGCGACATTGAAGCTTTAGATATTGAGATTCCTCCCTTAGAGGAGCAGAAGCGGATAGCGGGTGTGTTGAGTTCGTTGGATGACAAGATAGATTTGTTGAATCGGGAGAACGTGACCCTCGAAGCCCTCGCCGAAACCATCTTCCGCCACTACTTCATAGAAAACCCCAACCCCACCTGGAAAGAAGGTAAACTTGGAGATTATGTTAAAACAACATCTGGAGGAACCCCATCCCGAAAACAATCAAAATATTACACTACAGGAACTATAGATTGGGTAAAATCGAAAGAGCTTAATGGCACCTTTATCTTTGATACTGAAGAAAAAATAACAGAAGAGGCTGTGTGTAATTCATCAGCAAAGTTTTTGCCAGCAAATTCTGTATTAATTGCCATGTATGGTGCTACCGTTGGAGAATATGGCATATTGGCGCATTCAATGACGTGTAATCAGGCTGTGTGTGCTTTACTACCCAATGATAATTACTCATACACATACTTGCTAGGATGGGCTATTTGTTATAAGCAAGACCTTATAAATCTTGCGACAGGCGCTGCACAGCAAAATATTAGTCAGGATCTAATAAAACAGCAGATGGTTTGTACGGATTATAAACTTATTCGAAACTACGACGAACAAGTTAGTCCATATATTAAGAAAATCAAATCCAATAAACAACAAATACTAACACTGTCAGTTCTGCGAGACTCTCTCCTTTCACGCCTATTGTCTGGCGAAGTAAAAGTCGTAGGACAATAAAACGTAGATTAATATGTTAAAGAAACAGATAAACAATTAAATTATGAAATATATAGCACCTCAGAAAGAAAAACAATCATTCACTTGCCCTCATTGCCATACAATATCTTTAATTGAATATAAAAACGTCTATTTTGAGGGCGATCGTGAACCAAATGGACGCTATTGCACTATAATGTCGGTCGGACGCTGTCTCAATTGCAGTCGAAAAATAATATGGATTGATGACAAGTTTGTTTATCCAGATATTCAACAACAAGAGCCTAACTCAGATATGCCAGAATCCGTTTTGCAATTGTACAAGGAAGCAGGATTGATATATAACAAATCACCACGTGCAGCGTGTGCTCTACTTCGACTGGCTATAGATAGAATATGTAATGAGTTGGGAGAGACAGACAGAGATATAAATAAAAACATTGCCGCACTAGTAAAACGAGGTTTGCCTGAAGGGATTCAAAAGGCGTTGGATTTGGTTAGGGTGATTGGAAACAAGGCTGTCCATCCTGGTCAAATTGATTTTGATGTGGATGATATTGAGACGGCACAAATTCTTTTTGGTCTTGTGAATATGATTGTCGAACGTTTGATTAGTGAACCAAAGAAATTGGATTCATTCTACAATCGGTTGCCCCAAAGTGCAAGGGATGCAATAGAAAAACGAGACAAATAATACGGGCGACTGTCGAAAGATCACCGAACCATCGCCGAAGGATCATAGAGCCCACAAAGAAGGATCGTAGAAGGGAGACCTACAAAATCAGATGAATTATGGCCGTAAATAAAACTAACACATATAATGGATATAAACCACCTTTCACGCTGTCGGCGAAGGCTGTGGGACTGGTGGCAGATATAGCCGCCCAGATGGGGCGAATTGTTATCCGGTCGGTGTAAATGTCGGTGCAAATGAATAAATATAAGTTGAAATAAGACAAATTATGACCAAGCTGACAGAATCGGACATTGAGCAGATGACCATCGAACTGTTGGAGGCGAAGGGGTACAAATATCTCTATGGGCCGGAGATTGCACCAGACGGCAAGACGCCAATGCGTACAACGTTCGACGAGGTGATACTGCGGGAGAAACTGGAGTCTGCCGTGCGGCGATTGAACCCGTCGCTGCCCAAAGAAGTGTTGGACGATGCTGTCAAAACATTGCTGCGCATCGGTTCGACCAACCTGCTGGTCGACAACGAACAGTTTCATGAGTTGTTGACACAGGGCGTGACGGTGTCTGTATATGACGAGGGTGAGGAACGTGGCAAGCCCGTCCATCTGGTCGATTTCGATGACCCGTGGAACAACGAGTTCACAGTGGTCAACCAGTTCACTGTCATTGAAAACGGCCATAACTATCGCCCCGATGTGGTGCTCTTTGTCAACGGTCTACCCTTGGTGGTGATGGAACTGAAGAACGCCGCCGACGAGGATGCCACCATCCAAGGAGCATACAATCAAATAGAGACCTACAAGACTTTTATCCCTGCCCTGTTCACCTATAATGAGATTGTTGTCATCTCGGATGGCTTGGAAGCGAAGGCGGGAACCCTGTCGTCGGGCTTCAGCCGTTTCTCAGCCTGGAAGAGCGAGGATGGCGAGACGATGTCTTCTCCACTGACAAGCGAGTTGGAGGTGATGGCACGAGGCATGATGCCTCCAGAAACATTGCTCGACCTGGTGCGTTCGTTTATCGTGTTTGAAAAGGAGAAACATACGGACAAGAAAACTGGCGAGATTACCATCACGACGGTGAAGAAGCTGGCGGCCTACCATCAATACTATGCCGTCAACAAGGCGGTGGAATCCACTCTGCGTGCCACGGGCATCAACAGGATGATTCCTCTTGTGGCTGAGTCGCCCTCCAATTTCGGCTTTAAGACGGTCAAAGAACAGTCCGAGGGGGACCACCGCGCAGGTGTGGTATGGCACACACAAGGCAGCGGCAAGTCGCTGTCGATGGTGTTCTACACAGGCAAGATTGTGCAACGGCTGAACAATCCCACGGTGGTGGTCATTACCGACCGCAACGACCTCGACGACCAGCTCTTTGAGACCTTTGTGGCATCTAAACAGCTATTGAACCAGACACCCGTGCAGGCTGAGAGCCGCGAGCACCTGAAGGTCCTACTTGCGGTGCAGTCGGGAGGTGTGGTCTTTACCACCATACAGAAGTTCCAGCCCGAGAAAGGCAATGTATACGAACTCCTTACCGAACGCACCAATGTGGTTGTGATTGCCGACGAGGCACACCGCACACAGTATGGCTTCAAGGCTAAGGCTGTCGAGGTGAAGAACGAGGCCGATGAGGTGATCGGCTCTGAAATCAAGTACGGATTTGCCAAATATCTGCGGGATGCACTCCCCAACGCCACCTATATTGGATTCACGGGTACGCCCATTGAACAGACCGACAAGAACACGCCGGCCGTCTTTGGCAACTATATTGATGTCTACGACATTGCACAGGCTGTGGAGGATGGTGCCACGGTGCGCATCTTTTACGAGAGTCGTCTTGCCAAGGTGGAATTGACCGCCGAAGGACGTAAACTGGTGGAGGAATTGGACAAGGAGTTGCAGGTGGAGGATATGAACGACGTGCAGCGCGCCAAAGCCAAATGGACACAACTGGAAGCCCTCATTGGCAATCCCAACCGTGTGAAAAATATTGCCCGCGACATCGTTGAGCACTTCGAGGCGCGTCAGCAGGTTTTTGAAGGCAAAGCCATGGTGGTGGCCATGAGCCGAAGGATAGCTGTCGAGCTATACGACGAGATAATAAAGTTGCGTCCCCATTGGCACAGCGACGACCTGGAAAAGGGTGTCGTCAAGGTGGTGATGACCACGGCGGCATCGGATGGGCCAGCTATTGCCAAGCATCATACCACCAAGGCAAACCGCGAGAGATTGGCCGAGCGCATGAAGGACCCCGACGACGAGTTGAAGTTGGTAATCGTCCGCGATATGTGGCTCACGGGATTTGATGTACCTTGCCTGCATACCCTCTACATCGACAAGCCTATGCAGGGACACAACCTGATGCAGGCTATCGCCCGGGTGAACCGTGTCTACAAGGACAAACCCGGAGGCTTGGTGGTGGACTACCTGGGAATAGCTTCCGACCTCAAGGCTGCCCTCTCCTTCTACTCGGATGCAGGAGGTAAGGGCGACCCGACACAGCAACAGTCGCAAGCAGTGGCTCTGATGCAGGAGAAGTTGGAAGTGGTGGAACAGATGTTGTATGGCCTCGACTATCAACAATATTTTACGGCTGACACCTCGGGAAAACTATCGTGGATTCTCAAGGCGGAAGACTTTATCCTTGGCTTGGATGATGGCAAGAAACGCTATGTCAACGAAGTAATCGCTTTGGAGAAGGCTTTTGCATTGTCCATCCCGCATGAGGCGGCAATGGAGGCGAAGGAGGAAGTGGCTTTCTTCCAGGCAGTGAAGGCCCGCCTGTGCAAGTTCGACTCACAAGGCACAGGCCGTACCAACCAAGAGATAGAGACCACTATCCGTCAAGTGATTGACCATGCATTGGTGTCGGAGCAGGTGATAGACCTGTTTGATGCCGCAGGATTGAAGAAACCCGATATCTCCATCCTGTCCGAGGAATTCTTGATGGAGCTGAAAGGCATGGAACATAAGAATATTGCACTTGAGGTGTTGCGCCGATTGTTGGAGGGGGAGATAAAAGCACGTGCCAAGTACAATATTGTGGAAGGCCATTCTTTGATGGAGATGCTTGATAGCGCCATCGCCCGCTATCACAACAAGATACTTTCGGAAACAGAGGTGATTGACGAACTTATCCTCCTCAGCAAAACCATTGTGGAGAAGGATAAGGATGCGGAATCGATGGGATTGACCACTTATGAGTATGCATTCTACTCGGCAGTGGCCAACAACCAGAGTGCAAAGGAATTGATGGGGAAAGACAAACTGCGGGAACTAGCAGTGGTGCTGACGGAAACCATCCGTAAGAATGCCTCGATAGATTGGACCATTAAAGAGAATGTCCGTTCCAAGATAAAAGTGGCTGTGAAACGGCTTTTGCGCCGATATGGATATCCGCCCGACATGAAATTATTGGCTACCGAGACCGTCTTAAAACAGGCAGAACGGATAGCAGAAGAAATAATGTCTGATTGACCTCTTATCGCAGCAATGTGTAGGTCACGTCGCGAGTGTTGTCGCAGCCGTCGGTGAGGAGGATGCGGAGGGCGTTTTTGGCCTCGGTGAGGCGGGCGCGGACATCCTTGATGTTGATGAGGTTGTACTTGCCGTCGTACTCGGCCAGGACCCAACGGCCGTTGATGTAGCATTTGTATTCCTTCACGCCGCTGAGGTCGTCTGTCATCTTCAGTTGCAGCAGGTTGCCGGTGATGCGGCTGCCGTTCTTGAATCCCACGGGCCGCACGGTGGGGGCGGCGGTGTCCTGCATGACGGTGAAGTTGCCGAAGTCGCGAACGTCGGCTTCCAGCCATTTGCCGTCGAGGCGCGTGGGACAGGCCTTGGTGCGGGTGTCGTCGAGATAACAGATGACCAGCTTCTCTTCATCGTAGCCCACGGGAAGAGGCAGACGTATCTTGTAGGTCTTGTGTGGCGGATAGGGGCTCACGCGGGGGGCGACGGTGAGGATGGGGGCGATGTGGCGCTTGTCGGTCTTCACGCCGTGGACAAGGGCGTCATTGTAGTAGAGCACATCGGGAGGCAGGTCTATCTGGTAGTTGCTGCGGCCCACGCTGAGGGGTTCGGTGTAGACGAGGGTGTCGGCTGTCTGGTAGGGGGTGATGCGGTGGGGCACGCCGTGCATCTCGACGAGGGTCTCCAGGCTGTTGCGGACGAAGAAACGGCGCACGCTCTGGTTTCCGTTCCAGTCGCTTACGGCCACGGTGATGCGGTGGAGGCTGGTGTCGGTGTCGATGAACCCGATGCTGCCGTCGCCATAGGTGCGGGCCGGACGCAGGGGGTCGCCGGGCAGGCGGCGGGTGATGATGTAGGGCTTCTTGTTGGCCTGGTAGTATTCGTAGTCCAGCTGGCAGTGGATGCCGCGGGCGTTGTCGTGGTCTATCTCGGTGACGCGGTATTGGAAGAAGGGAACGCCGTCGACCCAGATGTCGATGCGCTCGAAGCCGTTGTTGTTGGTGGAACCCTCCGAGAGGTCGGCGGCATAGACTCCCAGGTAGAAACGTCCGGCGATGAGGATGGTCTCGCCGTCTTTCACCTGCCGGTCGCTGCATTTGCCGGCAATGCGGGTGCGTTCGTTATAGGGTATCATGCGTAAGCCCCGGATGGTGGGCTGCTGCACGTCGGTCATCGTGATGCCGAATCCCAGGGGGTTGAGGCCGTGCTGTGTACGTGTGTCGCGCACCTCGTAGTGCAGGTGCGGGCCGCCCGACATGCCCGTGTTGCCGGCGTATGCGATGAGGTCGCCTCGTTTCACTTTGAGGACTCCGGCGGGCAGGGTGGTGTCGAAGGAATAGCATTGTTTCGCCTCTTGGCAGCGGTAGACGAAGTCTCCGATGCTGCCGGGGAAGCCGTCGCAGTGGTAGTATACCGTGGTCTTGTTGTCGGCATGGTTGATATAGAGCATCTTGCCGCCGCTCCACGGACTGATGTGCACGCGGCTCACGTAGCCGTCGGCAGGGGCGTAGATGGGAGTGCCGACGCCTGTGTCGCCACCCACGCGCATGTCGATGCCGCCGTGGTAATGGTAGGGGCGTATCTCGGCGAAGGTGCCCGAGAGGGCGGTGGGCAGTTTCAGCGGCGAGTCGAACGTGTTCTGCGCTTGGGCGAAACTATAGGTCAATAGGCATAGGCCAATCAGTATTGTTCTCTTCATATATATGTATCTCTCAGTTCTTGTGTTTCAATTTACTGCTCCCATCAGTTCCTGGGCGGTCTGGAGGGCCGCGGCGGTGGGCGGGTTGCTGGAGAGCATGACGGCAATCTCGGTGACGCGCTCGTCATGGCCGAGTTCGCGGATGCGCGAGACCGTGCGCTGTCCCTCCACGGCTTTGGCCACCTTGAGGTGCTGATGGGCCTTGGCGGCAATCTGGGGGAGGTGGGTGATGGCCACCACCTGCATGGTGCGCGCCATGTTCTGCATGATGTCGCCGACGGCCACGGAGATGTCGCCCGACACGCCGCTGTCAATCTCGTCGAAGATGATGGTGGGCAGCAGGCTGCGGCGGGTGACGATGGACTTGATGGCCAGCATCAGGCGCGACAGTTCACCGCCCGACGCCACGTCGGCCACGGGCCGCATTGCACCGCCTTTGTTGGCGTTGAAGAGCAGGCGCACGCTGTCGTGGCCCAGCGGGCCGTAGTCGGCGGCAGGGGCGATGTCGGCCGCGATGCGCGCTTGTCCCATGCCCAACTGGGCGAGGATGGGCGTTATCTGTTGTTCCAGGGTCTTGGCGGCCTTTTGGCGCGAGGCCGTCAACTTTTCGGCGAGGACATGCAGTTGCGAGAAGGCCTTGTCCACCTGCTCCATCACCTCGCGGATGCGGTCGTCGAGGCTGTCGGCGGCCTGCAGCTGTTCGTCCAGCTCCTGGGCGATGGCCAGCAGGGCGGCAATGTCGTTCACACCGTGCTTCTTCTCCAGGCGGTAGATGAGGTCGAGACGCTCGGCTACCTGCTCCTGCCGCTCGGGCGAGAACTGCAGACGGTCGTTTAGCAACTCGCACTCCGCCAGAATGTCCTGCAGCTCGATGATTGTCGAGTCTAGGCGGGCATGCAGTTGCCCGATGTCGTTGTGGTAGGAGGCCACATGCGCCAGCTGGGCGCGTGCCGCCACCAGCCGGGCCACGGCGTTGTCGTCGTCGCGGCCGTTGCCGTCGCAGAGGCCGTTCACGGTGTCGAGGGCTTCTTTGATGGTGCCTGTATGTTCCAGCAGCCGTTGCTCCTCTTCCAGTTCCTCCTGTTCGCCCTCCTGCAGGCGGGCGTTGCTCAGTTCGTCGAAGAGGAAGCGGTTATAGTCGGCCACCTTGTTGTTCTCGGCCTCCTGGGCGGTGAGTTGTTCGAGTTGGTGCTTCAGCTGGGTGTATTGGCGGTAGGCCTGTTGGTATTCATCGATGGGGCTGTTGTCCGCCAGGGTGTCCAGGAGTCGCGTCTGGAAGGTGCTTTCGGTGAGCGTGAGGGTCTGGTATTGCGAGTGGATGTCCACGAGGTGCGGCCCCAGCTCCTTGAGGAATTGCAGTGTCGCGGGGGTGTCGTTCACGAAGGAGCGGCTCTTGGCCGAGGGCAGTATCTCGCGCCGCAGGATGAGGGTGTCGTCGTAGTCGGCATCGTTGCGTTCGAAGATGGGTTCCAGCCCCAGCCCCGTAATGTCGAAAACGGCCTCCACCACGCACTTGCGTTCCTTGTCGGAGAGCACTTGCGTGTCGGCCCGCTGCCCCAGCAGCAGTCCCAGTGCCCCCAGCAGGATTGACTTGCCAGCGCCCGTCTCGCCCGTCACACCCACGAACCCGCCGTCGAAGGCGATGTCCGTCTCGTGTATCAGGGCGTAATTCTCAATATGTAGAGACTTCAGCATATCATCATCCTAACGCAACAATGCCCCTTTTATTGCTCTGCGGGCAAAAATATCTTTGCCGTCGTGAAACTTTTCCCGAGGTATATGAATGTGTGTCGGTTATCACAGAATAATGCGAAACCGGGCTCAATTGATTATCATGATTGATGCCACAAATACCAGTATCATGACGACGGGAAACATAATCAGAGTGCCTTTAAGAACAAGCACGATGAACTTGCATTCCCTAACATCTTCTTTCTCTTCAATAATGCCATTCTCTTTTAGCTCTTGCAACTTGCGTACCATTTGAATGATACTGTTTGACCTGCTCCAGGGTATGGGTGTACCATATTTGCTGAGTAGAGATTTCGCTTCTTGCTTGGCATAAGTGACCAACACAATCCACGCTACCAGAAAAACAAGCAGAACAACAAAGAATGTCATATTATTTGCGCGGTTTGTTTCATAAGTCGTCACTTTTGGATGCCAATGATCTGTCCTTTTGACACCTGCGCAGGTTGCCGTTGACAAAACCGTCAAGCTGATTCTCGACATTTTTTACCAACTCGACGAATCTCTGTATTTCCTCTTTTGTGCTGTTTTCTTTCATGGAAAGTAGCTTGTACGCCATCGCATCAAAGGATTCGAATGGTTCCTGGCCACACGGGCCATCATAATGAACACGCCTTCTTCCAGATATCACGGTGGAATAGCTTCCGTCGCATACGTACCACAGGGTTTCACCATTTTCATGGAATACATGATAAGCTTCGATAAGAAGGGTAAAAACCTTTTCGAGAAGCCTTGCAAACTCATCGGCAATAGGGATTGTCCGTTCCCAATCTTCGGCATCACTGACAATGTGTCCATTTTCGCCAGCCTCGTAAAGAATATGTAACGTCTTGTCTTTTCTGCTGTAATATAGCATGTCCTTGCAGCCGAACTCCATACTTTCGGAACAGTATGCGAAAGCATAGTGAGGCCTCAAGTCAATCTTTTTCTTTGGCATATAACGTATTCTTTGTTGTTGCTATTCTTCTTCTATAGTACACATTTCAGCACACCCACGGTGCGGTATTCCGACTCGGCATCCAGCACAATCACGTCGTAGTCTTTGTTCAGCGGGATTAGTTCTACTTTGCTGTGCTGCCAACCTTCTTCTGTTACCACCTTCTCACTGTGGTATTTTTTGATGGTGTAGCGGCCATCGTAATCGGGGTCGAACTCGTTGCTCTGGGTAAGGACTATCTCGCCCTCGCGAGAACCAGCCTTGTACCACTCGAAGACACAGAGGTCGCCGTCTTTGATTCTAGGCTGCATGGAGTTGCCCTTGGCATGAACCACGAAGTGGCGGTCACTGTCGGGCATGAACCCGTGGCCTGTGGCATCCACCCAGCCTTCCTGCTCGGGCTTCTCCCCGTCCTCGAAATAGCCACATGCCGCCCGCAGGGTGTAGAGGGGGATGCATCCTTCTCGGTATTCGGGATAGAGGGGAATAGCCTTGGCGGGTTCAGGAACATCTTTGTTCTTCAATGTCTTATACACCTCAGTCACAAAAACGCCCATCACCTGTTTCTTGATTTCCGGATTGGAGAGCAACATGGAGAAGAAGTCCTGGTTCTGCTCCAATCCTTGCACCAAAGCGTCGTCGATGTCGTCGAAATAAGAGAACTTGAATTCGTCTTCCGAATTGACCAGTGCCGACTGCTGGAGCTTCTGCGACTTAAGGAGGATTTCCTTAATCTGGAGCATGGCCTGTGCCGCCACATCCTTATCAAAGTTGTTGCCTGTGCGGTTGTTGATCTCTTCAATAATCTCCGACAGTTTCTTCTCTTCGTCTTCCGACAGTTGAGTCTCGGCATTGGGCAGTTTGACGTACGGGTCAGCTACCAGGTCGGGCTTTTTGTATTCGCCCTGCAACTTGTTGAGGAAGTTGTTGGCCACAATCTGGTCTTTCAAGGAAAACCCTTCTCCCGACTGATCTTTCTTGAACCACGACTGCAGATTGGAGCAGAACTTGTATTTCTTGTGCAACTGGACATCCTCGAACTGGCTTGCCTGAATGACAAACTCATAGAAACGCACAAAACGCTTGAGGTTGGCGACAAACTCTTTCTTGTCCTCCTCTGCCAAAGCATTGGCCTTGCGCTCAGCCTTTTGCAGATAGCCCGTCATCTGCATCTTCTGCCTATCCGATGGCTTGGCTATCGTGATGAGTTCCGAGAAATTGTCAATGTCATACTCGTCAAGTACGCCAAAGCCGTCCAGTTTGGTCTCAATCTTGTAGATGTCACTTGGGGTGATGTTATTGTCAAGGATAGTGGCCGTATAGTATGGGGCAAATGATTTCTTGATGTCCTCGTAGGTGTTGCAGAAATCGAGGATGAAAGTCTTTTTCTTGTATGGTGGGCAAATACGGTTCAGGCGCGACAGCGTCTGTACGGCGGCTATCTTCTTCAATTTCTTCAGCACATACATTGCGCTGAGACGAGGCTGGTCGAAGCCTGTCTGATACTTGTTGGCGACGAGCATGATGCGGCTCTCGTCTTTGTCGAAAGTTTCGGGCAACTGTTTTTCTGAGCATCCATTGATGCCCACCTCCGTAAACTCTTTACCTTTGTACTCGTCCAGTTTCACCTTTCCCGAGAATGCCACGAAGCACGAAAGGTCGTTATAGCCGTGTTGTTTGATATACTTCTCGAAAGCCAGTTTGTATTTCACGGCTGCAGGGCGGGAGGCCGTCACCACCATCGCCTTGGCTGTTCCTCCGAGTTCCTGCATCACCACCGAGCGGAAATGCTCAATGATAATCTCAGTTCGCTTCTCAATGTTTTCGTCGGTAAGGTCCACCAGACGGGCAATCTTCCTTTTGGCCTTGCCCGACTTGTACATCGGATCCTCCTCAATGACCTTGTTGATGTCGTAGTAGGTCTTGTATTCCATGTAGTTGACCAGCACATCCAGGATGAACTCCTCCTCGATGGCTTGCTTCATGGAGTAGAGGTCGAATGCCTCGTTCTTGCCACTTCTTCCTGGACGGCCAAACAATGCCAGCGTGGTGGGTTTGGGCGTTGCCGTAAATGCAAACATCGACACATTCGGCTGCTTGCCGTTGGCACGGATTTCTGCCGTGAAGATGTCGTCCTGTTCCAGTTCGTCGTCATCCTCCACTTCCCTGCCTTTGCCCAGCACTTGGGTCAATGCGCCCATGTCTTTACCGGCAGTAGAGGAATGGGCTTCGTCGATGATGACGGCAAAATGTTTGTCGCTGATTTTCTTGATGGTGTCAACAATATAGAGGAACTTCTGTATGGTGGTGGCAATAATCTTGGTGTTGCCCTCCAAAGCTTTGCGCAGGTCATCGGCAGAGCAGTTGTCGTCCATCACCTTGATAAGCCCCGACTTGTGGTCTATCTGTCGGACGGCATCCTGCAACTGGCGGTCGACGACAACGCGGTCGGTGACGATAACGATGTTGTCGAATATCTGCTTGTCTTCCAAATCGTGCAACGAGGCTAATCGGTGAGCCAGCCAGGCAATCGTTTTGGTCTTGCCTGAACCTGCCGAGTGTTGGATGAGATAGTTCTGCGAGGTGTGATTGACCATCAGGTCATCCACCACCTTGCGGATGGTGCGCAGCTGGTGATAGCGGGGGAAGATGGGATGCTCGACCGTATGTTTCTTGCCTGTCACTTTGTCTTTCTTCTCCGTTTTCTCCACAAACACGAACTTGCCGATGAGGTCATAGAGCGTATCCTTTGTCAGGATGTCTTCCCACATATACGAGACGGAGTATTTGTCCTTGTATATCGGGTTGCCCTTGCCCGTGTTGATTCCTTCGCCACGGCCGATGTTGAACGGCAGGAAATAGGTCTCCAATCCACGAAGTTCTGTAGTCATATAGACTTCTTCCAAGTCCATCGCAAAGTTCACGAAGCAACCTGCTTTCTTCTGGAACAGGCGAGCCTTGGGGTCGCGGTCGACACGATACTGGTGGATGGCGTGCGTGTAGTTCTGTCCTGCCTGATTGCATTTGAGCTCAAACGAGATAATGGCCAGCCCGTTCAGGAAGATGACGAGGTCGATACGTTCCTTGTCGCTGGCCCACATCTCTTCCATCACTGAGAAGACATTCTGGTTGACCTTGGCGATGAGCCTCTCATTGATGGAGGTGGCGGGCTTGGTGTAGAGCAGGTCGAGTTTCACGTTGGCAATCTCGATACCGTGTTTGAGGACGTCGATAAGCGAGCGCGACGACTTGCAGATTTCGAGGTTCAGATAGTTCAACAGGCCCTCACGATAGTTCTCTTTCAGGGCGTTCTTCACCTTGGTCATCTTCTGCGGCTGTGTGGCTTCGAGGAACTGGAACAGCATGTCGGGATCCATGGCGAAGCGACGGTCGTAATTGTCGGTCTGTCGAATCACATAGCCATTCTCAACCAGACGTTGCAGGATGAACTTCTGATAATCTTTCTCGCTCAGTATCGTATTCATATCACTTGTCTTTTGCCGGTTACATATTCATAAATCAAGGAGGCTTTGTAAGCCTTCAGGGTCTCTATCTGCGTCTGTTTGTCCGAGATAGATTGCTCTATTGCTGCGCATTTCTTGTCGAGGTAATTGACAATCTCATCTTGTTCTGCTCTCGGTGGTACCACAATGGGCATATTGCCAAGGTCGTATGGCGACAAATCCCATTGTCCTTCACGAATGCCTCCAGAAAGACGTCTGTATTCCGGAATGTTATTGGCATTGCGCATAAAATAGTGGAAATATCGAGGGCTGTAATCATCGTCCGAAAACTCATAGACAAAATAAGCGGGGCTAACGATTCCTTCATATTCCGAAACGCCCATTGAGCCTTGCCAGGCTTTCATCTTATTGATGACAAAATCATTAGGGCGAACATACTTATAGTTTGACGTGTCGTCGGATGTCCTATTATGGTTGTCATCTCGGCTCTCTTTTGGGATAACACCATACTCACGATACACCGACAACACTTGTTTGTCTCCGTGACCCGATATCCTGCGAGCCTTCAATTTGTATCTAAACTTCTCTAATCCCCAATGCTCAGGAATTCTGTCAATCCAGCCGAGGTTGGTTGGAACAAGTGTGACATTGGGATTGAGGCCATATGTGACCGTTTCGGCAATGATAGATTTCTTGTACTCTGCGAGGGTCTTGACCTCTGCCTCCAAGTCGGCCAACAGCCCGTCAATCTCTGCACATTTCGCATCAAGGAAATCAGCAATGGCTTGCTGTTCGGGGAGAGGAGGGAAAATGACGTTGGTTCGTTTCAATATGTTTTGTGATACCGAAAACAATTTTACTCCATTAACATTTGTCCGTATTTGTTTCCGCCAACAAGCTGTTTTGAACAGATATGCTAAATACCTGTTATCATCATTATTTCCCCTTTGGCGCAGAACAATTGTATGGTAGCCTGCGAATAAAGGAGTGTTTATATCCATATATACGCAATTGCCACATCCATCTAAATCTTCTGATGTGTCTGCAAATATAAAGTTACCATGTTTAACAAGAGATTGGGCAAAGGCTATTGAAGGAGGAATAAATCTTATTAAATCGCCTGACACTTTTGTTCCAGTATTCTTCTTTGAATGTATCTGCCCATAACTAATAACAGGACAGCCTTCATCCACGAGGTCTGCTTTGGTAATACTCAATCCCTTTCCAAAAGAGAAAAGAATTTTAAGGGGCTTAACTTTCCAGTCTGCAGGTATGACCTCTAACCAATCGATTCCGCTATCTTTCATTCCCCGTGCCATACTCAGTCCTCCTTGGTGCTTTTATCATTGGTTTTACCTTCCACTTCGGGGACATCATCGCCATGCGCCGTGATGTATTTGCGGTTCGGGTCGTTAGGGGTAGTGGTGGTGGGACGAAGCACACCCATCAGCACCAGTTTGGTGGTGTATTGAAGGACTGTTCTTGTTTGATATTTTACTCCAATCATCTCCAATATCTCCTGTGCCGTGCGAGGCATCACGTCACAGAACTCTAATACTTTTCGCTGCTTGGCAGTCAGGCGAACTCTATTACTTTTTTGCTGAACTCTATTACTTTTTTCGCCTAACTCTATTACTTTTTCGCCAAGCTCTGTTACTTTTTCTCCAAGCTCGGTTACTTTTTCGTCGAGGTCTGACACTTTTTGCTTCCGATAGATGATTGTGCGGAAGTCTTCCGCCTGACGGAACTCAGGGGCACGAAGTCCGTATCCTTCACAAGCGGTTATCATATCCGTTGTGCCTGTTCCGAGGTGCTCAATATATCCGGCAAGGAACAGCGGATGGGCAATGACGGGGTTCGTCGGCTCAGAGGAGTGAATCTCGCGCAGTTTCTGCACGGTGAAGCCATCGGGCAGTCGGCCTGGGTTCCAAATCTCCACCCTATCGCGAAAGAGCATCACCTGCACGCTGGCATTGCTGGTATAGTCGCGATGTGCCACTGCGTTGGCAATGGCTTCAGCCACGGCGCTTTCGGGCAGCTCGTAGTCGACAGGAGCATCGGCAGAATGGTCGCGGGTGCCGACACGGGCATCGATGCGGGACATCACGAAACCGACAGCCTTGTCAATCATCTCGAAGGGCGAACCCGTAAACACCTGATAGTTGCGGATGGGCTTCTCGACGACTGTGCCATAGAATTGGGCACAGCGCACCTCGGACGTGCGGAAGAACCGCTGCGGGTCTTTGGCAAACAGCAGCAGGGCAGAATTGGTCAGACGGCCATCGTCGGTCAACACATGGATGCTGGAGAAGATTTTCTCCATGCCGTCGGCAAAGGTCAGCGGGAAATTGCGTTTCTCTTTGGCTTTGTTGACGAAAGTGCGGACGCGATCAGGGTCAATGTCGTCGTATGTGGCCACAGGATGGGCGGCAGCATCGAACGGTACACGGCGGATAACCTCCTTCTGCACCAGATAGTCGATGAGCGAATTGTACACAGCCGTGCGCAATTCCTCATAGGTGGCGAAGCTGCGACGCACCACATCCTGTTCCACCTTGCTGATGAAGGCCTGCTCCTTGGGGTGGCGCGGCTCGTCGGAACGCAAAGTGTAGGTCAGCCGATGGGCGAAATGGGCGGTGGCGGTGTCGTATTCCCGCTCGGTAGGCGAAACGCCTTCAGCATCTTCGTAGCCGTATTGCGTACCGAAGATGCCGAGATAGATATGGCATTCTGCCGCCTGGGTGAGATAAGCCTTTTGGGCAGACACCTCAGAGGCGGGCATATCCTCGAAGATAAACGGCACGAAGAACTGCCCGAGCAGAGCATCGGTACGGATATAGTCGCATAGCTGTCGCCTCTCCTTGGCGAACTCGCCTTGTACGCTACTGATAAATACTTTGATATCTTGTGCCATAGGTCAGTCGAAGATTTTGGCGATACGTTCAGCGATGGAATTCTCCAGGTCCTGGAACTGTGTTTTCAGAACCTGGCTGTCGGTGGGCTTCTTGTACTTGTAGAAATAGCGGGTGAAGGGTATCTCGGCACCAGTCTTGATGACGGGCTTCTTCTTGGAGAGGTCTTCCTCGAAGAAGGCTTTGGCATCGGGGATATGCGGCAGCACTTCGCGCTTCATATAGGTGTCGATGTCCTCGTCGAATCGCACAATCTCGATATCCTTCGTATCCTTGTCGTAGATGATGTTGCCCTTCTTGTCGCGATGAATCTCGGCATTCTTGTCCATAACCGACAAGCCTTCAACAATGGAGTCAAAGAGCTTGTCCTTGGGCATAACGACACCTTCCAATGCCTTTTGCAGAACAGGCTCAAATTCGGAAAGCGACAGATAGACTTTGTCTGAGACAGCAGCGCGCAGGGCTGCCAACACTTTGTTATAGCGGGGTTCGTTGGCTTTGTATTCCTCCACCTTCTTCAGCTCCTTGTCGGTGGGATCTTCTTTCTCGTCAATTTCAGCAATCTTGGCGGCATCGTACAACGCATTGAGTGTACCCGAAAGGAGCATCTGCCCGATGCGCTCCTCGTTGATGGCATAGCTGCGCTGGAGGGGTTGCATCACAGCGTACTCGCGATAGATAAACTCTGTGTTGGGGTATATCTTGCAGAGGTCGTTCTCTTCAAATTGGAGATACAAATCGGTAATGGCCTTGCGCTCCGCAGGTCCAATCTCGTTCTTCTTGTTTCCAAGAGGCTTGCGCAGCTTATGGCACATTGTGGTGGCGTCAATCAACTGTATCTTGCCTTTGCGCTCAGCACGCTTGTTCATGGAAATCACCCAGATGTAGGTGGCGATACCCGTGTTGTAGAAAAGGTCGGTGGGCAAGGCGATGATGGCCTCTATACGGTCCTTCTCCAACATCCAGCGGCGTATCTGACTTTCGCCCGACGCTGTGCCTCCCACGAAGAGTGGCGAGCCGTCTTCGATGATGGCGGCACGACCATTCTTAGGGTTGAGCTTGTCAATGGCTGACTGCAGGAAAAGCATCTGCATATCGCCTGAGCCGGGCAAGCCAGCACCCCAGCGCCCGTCTTTGCCTTTCTTGTATTCGTTGAGGACGGCATCTTCAACACCCTCACCGGCATCCTTGCCTCCCCATGCTGTTCCAAAGGGAGGATTCTCAATGACGAAACGCATCTTGGTGTCAGGAAAAGCGTCGGCCTTCATCGTGTCCTGAAAACGGATGTTAGAAATGTCCTGACCCTTGATAAGCATCTCGGCAAGACACATGGCGTAGGATTCGGGGTTGTTCTCATGTCCGAACAAACGGATGTTGGCGTCGGGATTGTAGCGCTTGATGAAGTTGTAGGAGGTGGAGAGCATGCCGCCAGTGCCGCAAGCCTGGTCGAGAATGGTGATCTCGCGGCCAGGCTGCAACACATCCTCGCTGCCTTCGGAGAGCAGCACGCTGACCATCGTCTTGATGATGTCACGACCCGTGTAGTGGTCGCCCGCTTCGGCATTTTCAGAGAATTTACGGATGAGTTCCTCAAAGATATAGCCCATCTTCATGCCGTCGATGGTCTTGGGGTCGAGGTCGAGTTCAGAGAAAGCCTTAACGACAGAATAGAGGCGGTTGTGCTTGTCCATCTTCTCGATTTGTTTCTCAAATTCAAGGTCACGCAGAATGCCTTGCACGTTTGCTGAGAAACCTTCGATATAGGCTATAAAGTTGGCAGCAAGGTGGTCGGAGTCGTTGCAGAGTTCGGCCAGGTCGAAACGGGAGGTATTATAGAACTGGTAGCCGGAGATTTTCTGCATCGCCTTTGCCGGGAAGTTGGGATTCTTTTTGTATTGCTCGACCACCGCCTTCTTGGTGGGCGCAAGGGCACACTCGAAACGGCGCAGGATAGTCATCGGGATAATGACGTCCTTGTATTTGTCACTCTGATAGGGCCCTCGCAGTTTGTTGGCGATAGACCATATAAAGTTCACCTCAGCCGAAACATCTATGGGCTTGTCATCCCACATCGGGTCGATATATTCTTTCATAATCCTTTTGTTCTTGTGTTATGCCAACAGCCTTCAACTTAGAATCTTCAGGGTATTCTGTCTTTGTGATAGACACCTGTTTGTAGGTGTATAAAAAATCTACAAAAATACAAAAAATATCCGATACCTACAACAAACAATTGTATTGTTCGCTGCAAAATAATGGAAACGAGTTCGATACAACATGCCTTGCGGGGTGAGTTGATGAATAACTCCCCTTCAAAACTCCTTAATAGGCACTAGAATGAAAGGGTTTTCTCGGACTAACAATTCCCGACATTAACCCCCCAAAAGCCGTCTCCCTCCTGTTCTGGAGAGTGTGTCGTTTTGAACACTTTTCTTCAAAAAATGCCATCGGCAGAATGAAAGAAAGACAGGTTGTTGCTATCTAATGGTTTCCGACAAGACCTTTCAAATGGATTCAATAAGAAGTAGGGCTAGCGGCTGGTGACGTCAGCCCTTTTACTTCCCTTTGCTGCAGGTTTGCCCCTCTTTCGTTGCTTCTTTGCCGCGGGTTGTGTTGTTCGCCGATTGTTCTTCGATTGTTCTTCGATTCTTCTTCGTTTTCAAAACGGAATACAATCGAAGAACAATCGAAGAACAAACAGAGAAGAAACGAGGTTGCGACAACGCCGCCCCGAGGTGAGGGCCAGGGGGCGGCGAAGGGATGGGAAAAGGGCAAGGGGACTCGCCCTCAGGGAGATGGGGATTGCTTTATTGCAGCATCGGGGCGATGCGGAGGAGGGCGTCGTGGAGGGCGTCGATGTCGGCCTGGGTGGTGTAGCAGGCAAAGGAGGCACGGACGGTGCCGGGGATGCCGTAGCGGTCCATGATGGGCTGGGTGCAGTGGTGGCCCGTGCGGACGGCGATGCCGAGTTTGTCGAGGAGGGTGCCAACATCGTAGGGGTGCGCGTCGCCGAGGAGGAAGGAGATGACGCCGGCCTTGCGGGGGGCGGTGCCTATGAAGCGGATGCCGGGGACGGTGCTGAGCTTCTCCAGGGCGTAGCGCATGAGACTCTCCTCATGGGCTTGGATGGCGGGGAGGCCGGTTTTGACACACTCCTCAGTCGGCTGAGCCGACAGCTCCCCTAACTTAGGGGAGCAGCTGTAATTCAGCATGAAGTCGATGGCGGAGCCGAGGCCGAGGACGTCGCCGACGGAGGGGGTGCCGGCCTCGAAGCGGAAGGGCAACTCGTTGTAGGTGGTGCGCTCGAAGGTGACGTCCTTGATCATCTCGCCGCCGCCCTGGTAGGGGGGCAGGGTGTCGAGGATCTCCTCGCGGCCATACATGACGCCGACACCCATGGGGGCATACATCTTGTGGCCCGAGAAACAGTAGAAGTCGCATCCGATGGCCTGCACGTCGACGGCCATGTGGGCCACGGCCTGCGCGCCGTCGATGAGGACGGGGACGCCGTGCTCGTGGGCAATGCGGGTAATCTCCTCGACGGGGTTGACGGTGCCGAGGGTGTTGGAGACATGGGTGCAGGCCACGAGACGGGTGTTCCCGTTGAAAAGGGCGCGGTAGGCGTCGAGGTCGAGGACACCCTCATCGCTGAAGGGGATGACGCGGAGGGTGGCTCCCGCCAGCTGCCAGGGGACGATGTTGGAATGGTGCTCCATGCCAGAGACGATAACCTCTGGGGAATGTGTGAATGTGTGAATGTGTGAATGTGTGAGTTGTTGGTCATTCCACAACTTGCCTAAGGAGGAGGCCACGAGGTTGATGCTCTCGGTGGTGCCGCGGGTGAAGACTATCTCGCGATGGCTGCGGGCGTTGATGAAGGACTGCACCTGCCGACGGACGGCCTCGTAGCGCTCGGTGGCCTCGGCGGCGAGACGGTGGGCGCCGCGGTGGATGTTGCTGTTGAGGGTGCGGTAATAGTCTGTCAAGGTGTCGATGACCTGCTGCGGCTTCTGCGTGGTGGCGGCATTGTCGAGGTAGACGAGACGATGGCCGTAGATTTGGGTGTCGAGGATGGGGAACATGGGGAGAATTAGGAATGAGGAATTAGGAATGAGAAATTAGGAGAGGGGTTGGTGCTTGTATATAATATAGTAGACGATGAGGACGATGACGAGGAGGGCGAAGAAGATGAAGAAGGCCACGCTGCAGCCGCGTTTGGGCAGCGGGCGGTCCTTGCGGAGGAAGAGGCGGTTGAGGTCAAAGTTGTTCTCGGCCATTATTTCTTGCGTTTCTTGATGATGGCGCGGACGACGAGGAAGACCACGGTGGCGGCGAAGAGGATGACGATGATGACGGAGAGTTCCTTGCTGTACTTCTCAATGACCGTGGGGTCGGCTGCCTGATAGGCGAGGTAGCCGAGGAGGGCGAGGATGCAGTTCCAGGCGCCCGCACCGAGGAAGGTGAAGAAAGAGAAGGGCAGGAGGTTCATCTTGGAGAGGCCCGCGGGGATGGAGATGAGCTGCCGGATGACGGGGATGAAGCGTCCCACGAGGGTGGAGACGTTGCCGTGGTCGTTGAAGTAGGTCTCGGCGCGCTGCACCTTCTCCTCGGAGAGCTGCAGCAGGTGGCCCACCCGGCTGCGGGCGAAGGCATAGATGATGGGTCTTCCGAGCCAGCGCGAGAGGAAGTAGTTGATGTAGGCCCCCAGCATGGCGCCGAGGGTGCCGATGAGGACGATGAGCCATATCTTCATGCCGCCCTTGGTGTCGGGGTTGCAGGCCACATAGACGGCCGGCGGGATGACCACCTCGGAGGGGAAGGGCACGAAGGAACTCTCGAGGGTCATGAGGGCGCCGACGGCGGTGTAGTTCATGTTGGCGTCGTACCATTCGAGGAGGTCGGCGACGAAGCCCGTGGAGCTGCTGTCGGTGCCGCGCACCTGCTCGGCCACACCGGTCTGGGCCTGTAGGGAATTGAGAATTGAGAATTGAAAATTGAAAATTAAGAGGGCGGCTAATAGAATCTTTTTCATGGGGGTGGTTATTGGGTGACTATTCTTGTTTGGCGGAATTGATGATGGTGAGGGCGTCGTAGTCGTCGGCCAGTTCGGGACACTGGTCGAGGAGGTCGGCCATGGACGAGGGGAACTGGCGCGCGAGTGCGCGGAGGATGTGGAGCATACGGTTGCGGCGGCCCATGTGGTGGTAGCAGATGACCAGGCGGTAGTCGAAGGCGTAGACATCGGCGGCGTCGGTGCGTCCGTTCTCGAGCAGGTTGCTGGCTTTGCGGTAGTCGCCGTCGCGCAGGTAGAAATCGGCCAGCCGCAGCCAGTGGAGGTCGACGTCGGGCTCCACCTCTATGGCTTTGCGGTAGTGGTCTTCGGCGTCGCCCTTGTAGCCCATGGCCTCGCAGCAGAGGCCTATGTCGCCCCATGCCAAGCCGTAGGAGGGATTCTCCTTGATGACCTCGTGGTAGTAGGAGACGGCGGTGTGGTAGTTGCCGTTCTCGCGGAAGATGGCGCCGATGGTGTAGACCACGTAGGAACGGTCGTCGGCATAGGGGAGGGCGTCGTGGAGGGCCTGGACAGCGCGCCCCAGGTTGCCGAGGTAGGCGTCGTAGAAGGACTTATCGATGGCGATGGCATACTCGAAGGCGTCGGCCGCCTGCTCATAGAGCGTGTGCCACGAATAGACGCAGCCAAGGCAGTACCACCCCCATTTCGAGAAGGGATGGTCGGAGACATGCTGTTTGTAGTAGTCGACGGCGGTGTCGAGTTGCTCCATCTCGTCCCAGGTGCAGGCGAGGTTGTAGAGGGAGTGGTCGTCGTTGGGGTCGGCCTTGATGGCTTTGCGGTAGTAGTTGACGGACAGGTCGAGGAGGCGCAGCTTGTAGTACTCGTCGGCCACGTTGCTGTAGATGATGCCCAGTTCATAGCCGTCGGCCGCGGCGCGCAGGTAGTAGTCGATGGCCTTGCGGGGCTGCTCGGTCATGCTGTAGATGGCGCCGATGGCGTAGCAGATATCTGTGTTGCGGGGAGATTTCTTCTCTAGTTCCTGGAGCAGTTTGAGGGCCTGGTTGTACTGGCCTGTGACGCTCCAGAGGTGCGCGCGGCGCAGCCGTATCTCGTCGTTGGCCGGATAGAGCCGCTCGCCAAAGGTGACGGCGGCTTCAAGTCCTTCGATATCGGCCACTTCGAGGTAGTAGTCGGCGATGATTTCCAATTGGTCGACATCGAAGAAACGGTGTCCGTCGGTGGGGTTCTCAAACGAGAGCACCAGGTTGCGCACGTCGGGTTCGAAGTCTTTGAATCGGTCGAGGTTCATGTAAGTTGAATGCTTGAATGTGTGAGTGTGTGAATGTGTGAGTGGGGTTAGAAGCTGAAGCGGATGGTGATGCCGCCTTTGGTGGTGGAGTTGGGATAGGAGTTGGAGATATAGGGAGTGTTGATGTTGGTCTGGAAGAAGAGGCGCAGGGTGAGGGTGGTCGAGAGGGCGTACTCGCCCGATATTTCGGCCATCCAGACCTCGCTGCCCGAGGTTATCTGGCTGAGGTTCTGGTTGATTTTGCGGATGTTGGTCTTGTTGCTGTTGTAGGTGAGGTTGAGCTGGAGGACGATGTCGCTCTTGAGGTGCTTGATTTCGTCGGCCACCTTGATGTCGAAGGCCACGTCCTTGAAGCGGTAGCCGCCGCCGAAGGTGATGCCGTCGCGGGTGGTCTCGGTCAGCTGGTTGTTGGAGAAAGAGAGGGCGAGAGTGCGGTTTTTCTGGAGGGAGAAGTTGAGTTGAAAGCTGTTGACCATGCTCACGGAGAGTCGGATGAGGGGGTTGAACTGCTCGGAAATCTGGAGCATCTCCATGCTGACGGGCGGGATGAAGTCCTCGGTGTTGTTGATGACAGTCTCGGCGCCGTACTCATAGTTCCTGATGCCCGCGATGGCGGCGTCGGTGTAGTAGTTGCCAATGGTGTAGGTGGAGGTGTAGCGGTGGGAGAGGGAGATGTTGTTGAACCACTTCTTGAGGAACTGTATCTTGTTGAGTCCGGTGTAGTTGACGGACCAGTTGGGCAATGGGAAACCGAGGAAGGGGGTGAATCCCGTGCTGGCAGCGTCATTGCCGAGATAGGTGGCGAGGAAGCTGGTGAGGAGCACGCTCTGCTGGTTGGCACTGTAGCCGTAGGGGAAGTACTCGCCGCTCATCGTGTCGCGCACCTGCTCGTCGCAGCGCGGGTCGGGGTTGGCGGCGGCGAGGCGGTCGGCCACAATGTGGCGGTTCTCGAGGAAGCGGGCATAGAGCTCGTCGGGATTGGTGAAGGCCGTCGAGGCGCTCCAGGTGGTGGTGGTGTACGAGCCTGTCATCATGTAGGAGAGGGGACCCTCGACCATGTCGGAGAGCGAGACGTACTTGTAGTAGTACTCCTCGCGCGAGGAGTAGTTCTGCGAGCAGGTGAGGTCTATCTTCATATCGCGGATGGGCTCGAAGGAGGCCTGAATCGAGAGTATTCGGTTGACGGAGTTCTCGTGGGCGCGGTTCATGAGGGAGTCGACGGAGAGGAGAAAGTCGTCGCGCAGACGGTCCACGGTGCCGTCGGTCTGTCCGAAGATGAATCCCGGGCCGGGCGTCCAACCGTGGTCGGGGTCCATGCCGAGGATGGAGGCAGTGCCCATATAGCCGGGCAGGATGGCTCCGGTGGTGACGTTGTAGTTGGCTGTGAGGGTCCTGAGACCCGTGAGGAGCCGTATGCCGAAGTAACCCACCTCGCGGAGGAAGGCCGCCGTCTCGGCCCGGCGCACCGAGTCGGGGTTCTTGGCCCGTGCGATGGAGTCCTGCATGTACTGCTGCCGCTCGCGGTTGGACATGCGCTTGGGGTCTTTCTTCTGCGTCGGCGGGTTCTTGCGGGCCTGGGCGTTCTTGATGAGCTTGAACTTGTTGTAGAGGGTCTGCATCGTGGCCGTGGCGGTGGCTTGGAACTGGGTGTTGCTGTTGAGCACGCTGCCCTGCGCCATCAGGGCCTGGGTGGTGCCCATGAAACTGTAGGTGGTGCGGTAGGTGAGGGGGATGCGGAGGAAGTCGAGGTAGGGCAGTTTGTTGATGGGCAGGTCCCACTGGATATTGAAGGTCTGCTGGAAGTTCTGCATGGTGCCGCCGCGCGAGAAGGAGTTCCAGATGCTGTCGGAGGTGCCGCTGGCGTCGATGCGGCCCACGGGTTCGTCGATGCGGGCGTTGGCCGTGGCGTTGTACTGCAGGTGGATGCTGCGCGAGAGGTCGTACTGCAGGCCGTATTCGCGCTTCCAGGTGAACTGCTTGAAATAGGTGGGCTTGATGATGACCAGCGCGGCGCCCTTGTTGCGGAGGAGGGTCTCTTCGTAGTCGCGGAAAATCTCGGTGCTGAAGGTGACGTTCTTGGGCTTGTAGTAGAGGTTGAAGTCCTTGATGAGCTTCATGTTCTTGTTGTTGAGTAGCTTGGAGCGCGTGGAGGCGAAGGGGGCGAAGAGGCCTGGGTCGCGCGGGGTGTAGGCATAGGCAATGCTGCCTCGGTGCTGGTCTTTGTTGTAGTGGTCAATCTCGTCGTCCGACGAGCGCTCGCGGCTGTAGGCGTAGGAGAGGGTGAAGTTCTCGATGTCGTAGAAATGGGGCTTGAGGCTGGCTTTGCCCACGCGCTCCTTGCGGATGTTGGTGAGGGTGATGTTGGTGGTGGTCTTGTGCTCCTGGGTCATGAGACGGATGCTGTCGCGCTCCTCTTTGGTCTGGTAGGTGCGGATGTCGTCCTTGAGTTTCACGTCGGGGTCGAGGGGGTTGTATTCGGGACTGCCTATCTGCTTGTTGTAGTCGAGGTAGAAGGGGATGCGCATGCCCCAGTCCTCGGGCAGGAATTTGCCCAGTTCGAGGTCGAGGGTCGACTGCAGCTGGAGGGTGTTGACCAGTTCGAGGGCGGTGAGCTTCTCCTCGAGGTTGCCGAATCCCGCGGTGCGGTAGGAACCATAGAGGGAGAGGTTGCCGAGGTCGGCCAGATTGGTGCGTGCCAGCGCCATGGCCGCCCAGCCGCCGCGGTTGTTGAAGTCGGCCAGGCGCAGTTCGTTGAGCCACACGATGCACGACTTGGGCAGCATGTCGTTGCCGTCGTCGAGACGTTCCTTCTTGGGGTTGCGCACGCCGACCATGATGACCTTCACCTTGCCGAGGTTGGGGGTGCCGAGGATGGTGTATTTGTTGTTTCCGACGTACTCGCTATAGAGCAGGGCGCTGCTGTAGTCGAGGTCGCCGCTGCGTATCTTCTTGTTGCGGTTGGTCTTGATATCCACCAGTTTGGTGAGGTCTATCTCGACGTTGTTCTCCTCGGGCCAGATGGCCGTGGGGTTGTCGCGGCTGGTGCCCCAGGGGGTGAACTTGAGGGGCACCTCGTACTCATAGTAGTTGTTGGTGTAGTCGCTGCCGAGACGAACGAAGAGGACGAGGTCGCCGTCGTCGATGGGGTCGGCGTCGAATTTCTTCTCGGCGTGGACGAACATCTTGAGTTTGCCGTAGTAGCGCAGGTCGTACTGGGTGCTGCGGTAGACGGCGCGGGCGTCGCCCGAGGCGAGGTCGGTGATGTCGAGCGAGAGGGCCTGCTCGTTGAGCTGGGTGTATGAGGACGAGGTGCTGTACCACTGCTCGCGCTCGATGCCGGGAGGCAGGACGTAGGGCACAGGGGCGCGGCTGCCGTTCTCCTCGATGTTGACGGTACTGATGCTGAAGGAGGTGTTGGCGCTGGAGCCTGTCGAGTAGTCGCCGGGCTGGAGGAGGTCCTCGGTATATTTGCGCCAGGTGCTGTAGACCAGTTCGAGGGTGGCGAAACGGAGGATGATGGGCTCCTCGAACTCGTTGAGGAACATGCGCATGAAGCGTATGGACTGGTAGCCGTTGAGCTTGCCGATGGTCTGGTCGGGTTCGCGGATGGGGATGCGGAACTGGTACCATTTGCACGAGGTGGTCTGCCCGTTGGCCAGCTGCACATTGTCGGCCTCCTGGATGTCGACGATGTGGTTCTCGCCGATGACCATCTTGGCGGGGTCGAGCTCGATGACGTACTGGTAGTAGTTCTCAGACTCGCTGAGGGTGTTGTCTTTGTTGATGTCTTCGACGTTGGGATAGGAACTGGCGGCGGTGGAGTAGCCTTCGGTGTTGTCGGCGTCGACACCCGAGTTGCCCTCGGCGTTGTTGAAGTATTTGTAGCGGTCGTTGATTTTCACGTCGGCGTCGTCGTAGTCCGAGCCCCGGTAGTAATGGAAGTCGTCGCCCGAGGGGTCCTGCATGGCGTTCTGGTAGGCGCGCGAGGCTGTGCCGTGGAGGAGGGCGATCTGCTGTATGTAGTCGGCAAAGAAACTCTGCTCGTCGGCGAGGCCGTGAGTGCTGCCGAGACCGTCGTAGCCGATGTCCTGATACTTGCGGGCGCTTTCGTCGTTGTCGAAGGCGTTGACAATGGGCTGCGTAGTGGGCACACGGCCCCAGATGGTGGTGTCGACGTTGGTGATTTCGGTGCTGGTGGGGAGTCCGTTCTCAAAACTCTTGCGGCCGTCGCGGAGGATGTCCTCGCTGATGTCTCCCAGGTTGATGTAGAGCTTTCCCCCCGTGTGGTCGGGGTTGTCGATGAAGGGGTCCATGAGCCAGAATTCGAGGGTCTCGATGTTCTGGGTCTCAAAGTCGGTGTAGTCCAACTTGCGCATGATGCCCGCCCAGCGGCTCTTGGGATTGGCCAGCAGGCCGTCGGCGGTGAGACCCGCGCTGAACTGCGAGGGGGCCACGTCGTAGTTGTAGGGGCCGCGCTCCTCGGGATAATAGGCCAGGTTGAGTTCGTAGATGGTGGTCAGGTCGCCTGCGGCCAACTCCTTGTTGGGGAAGACCTCCTGCTCGGCGATGCGGCGGGCGTATGGGTAGGAACGGTCATCGTCGGTGATGTTTCTGGGGCTGTCGCTGCTATAGAAGAGGTTGTCGATGCGGTACCATGCCAGGCGGGCGCGGTTGAAGCCATAGGCCAGGCCCGAGCCGGGCTGCGTCTCGGGGAACATGGGCATGGCCAGACGGAAGTCCTGCGGGGTGGAGGCCAGGTGCCAGTAGGTGGTGCCCTTGAGGTCGATGCCGCTCTCGGCACCCTCGAAGTCGTCGATGTAGGTCACGCTGCCTTCATCGCCGCTCTTGGGCGAGGCCAGTCCCGGGATGAATTGGGCAAACTCGGCGGTGAGGCTCAGGTTGGAGGGAGCCTTGGTGCTGATGCCCGGGAGCATGTCGACAAACTTGGTAATCCACGGTGCTTCGTGGCGGTAGGTGAGGTCGACTCCCCAGATGCTGTTGCTGGTGGGCTCCTCGCCGAAGTTGTTCTTCTGGGTGAGGGGCTTCTCGTAGAGGTTCATGAAGGTGGCGCCGACGTTGAAGTCGGGGTTGAACTCGTAGTTGATATGGGCGCCCATCATGCGCTTGGTCATCATGCTGAAGGAGTTGTTCTCGCTGCTGACGCTGATGGGTGTGCCGGAGGAGAGGATGCTCTCGTTGATGATGCGCACGGTGCCCATGGTGTAGTCAACGGTGTAGTCGACATTCTCTATCAAGGGCATGCCGCCGGCGGTGACGGTCACCGAGCCGGGGGTGACGCTGTAGCCGAGGGAGATCTCGCCGCTCACGGTGCTGCTGTAGTAGCCTTCGAGGTAGAACTTGTTCTTGTCGGCATACTGCTGTGCCAGGGCCCGCGTCATGGTGTAGAGCGAGTCGAAGCAGTACTGCTTGGCAAAGTCGTCGTCGCCCAGCAGGGTGCGGAGGTCTTTGCCGAAAGGCTCGACATAAGGGAAGAAGATACGTCCCGTGGAGGCCTGGATTGTGCCGCCTTTGTAGGCCGCGCTGTCGAACCAGTCGAAGACTCCGTCGGGGGCGAAATAGCTCTGCGAGGCGTCCATGCGGTCGAGGCCGAAGAGTTCGATGAGGGGGATGCCCTCGCGGGGCCCGTTGGTGAAGTAGCCGATGCCCACGCCGCCCTCGGGACTCTCGTAGAGGACGTTGAGGCGGAATTTCTCACGCCCGATCTGGGTGCTCTTCAGGAAGTAGACGTTCTTCATCATGAGGCGCCAGAGCGGACTGCGGGTGTCGACGCCGGTGCCCTTGATAAGCTTCACCACCAGGGTGTTGGGGTCGTTCACGCCATCGGTGGTCAACTCGCCCACCTGGTAGACTGTCGTGTCGCCGATGACCTGGTACTGGAAGGCCACGGCAAGCACCTGGTCGGCACTCAGCGGCTGGCTGAGGGTGATGAATCCCATCTGCGCGTTGTAGGTGTACTCGTTGCTGTTGAGCAGGCGAGCGCTCTCGACCTTCTCGTAGTCGGTGCCGGCGGTGAAGCCGAGGCTCTGCATGTAGGAGGTGATATTGTTGACGCTGCGTATGGCGGCGGGGTTCATTACGTTGAGAAGGTTGTTGCTGCGGTTGGTGGGCTTCTCCGACATGCCGCCTATGAGCTGCTCGCTGTAGGGATTGTTCTCGCCAAGGTCGGTGAGGGCAAGGATGTTGCGGTTCTGCGTGACGGCCGCGCCCACGTTGGTGCGCCAGACCTCCAGACGGATAATCTTGATGTTGGTGTTGGGCGTCGGCAGGGTGGCCATGGCCTTGTTGTAGTTGTCGTAGAAGTACTGCGCGATGAAGTAGTGGCGGTTCTCTTCGTACTCGTCGGCCCTGATTTGGAACTCGCGCTGCGACGCCCCTCCCTGCACCTGCATGTTCTCGGTGCTGGTGTTCTTCTGCGAGATGACCGCATCGACGGTCAGTTTGCCGAACTTCAGTTTGCTGTGGAAGCCGAAGAGTTGCTGGCTGCCCTGGATGAGGGTGGTGTTGAGGGGGAAGGAGATGTCGGCGGCCTCGAAGAGTTGGAGGATGTCGTCCTCTTTGCCCTCGTACTTGAGCTTGATTTTGTTCTCGAAGTCGAAGGTGGCCTGGGTGTTCCAGTTGATGTCGGTGTTGATGAGGTCGCCGATTTTCACGTTGAGGCTCACCTGGATATTCTCGTCGAAGTCGAAGGTGGTGACGCTGCGCCGGTTGGCGTCGAGCGAGGGGTCGTTGCGGTAGTTGTTGACTATCTGGAAGGTGAGGTCGGCGCTGCCCGAGGGGTTGATGCTGATGTCGGGGATAGACAGCAGGGCGTCGACCTTCTTGCTTATCTCGCTGAATCCGGGAATCTTGTCGAGGAGTCCGCCTTTGGATGCCGAGGTGTCGCCCGTGGAGGTCTTCTCTTTCCAGTATTGCTGCATGAGCTGGTCCATCTGCCAGTTCTGGTACTCCTCGAAGGTCATGTACTGCCGTTCGATGACCATGTCGCCCACACGGGTGACCTTGGTGTAGCTGTTGCTTTGGGGGTCGTACTCCACGGTGGTGGTGACGTCGCTTTGCGCCATGGCCGTCTGTCCCGCTGCCACAAGGAACAGTAGCATCAGCGTTCGCGCCAGTCTATGGAGTAATTCACGCATTCAAGCAATCACACATTCACACATTCATAGTTTCTTCAGCGCCTCCTTGATGAGGGTTTCCACGGGCAGGGTGCCGTCCATGGGCTGCAGCACCTTGTCGGCCGCCGCCTTGGGGAAGCCCAGCATGACGAGGGCGCTGAGGGCCTCTTCCTTGCTCTGGCTGACAGTTGTGAGTATCCCGTCGGCGGCCATGCCGGTGCCCGATACTTTGTCGTGCAGTTCCAGCACGATGCGTTGGGCGGTCTTGGCCCCGACGCCTTTCACCCGCTGCATCTTCTTGGCATCCTGCGAGGCGATGGCTCCCTGCAGCTCTTCGGGACTGAGGGAGCTGAGTATCATGCGCGCCGTGGCAGACCCCACGCCGTTGACGCCGATGAGGAGACGGAACATCTCGCGCTCGTCGGGCGTGGCGAAACCATAGAGCAGGTGGGCGTCCTCGCGGACGACCTCATGCACCCACAGGCGCACCTCTTGCAGGTGCTCGATGGCACTGTATGTGTTGAGGCTGATTTCCATCAGGTAGCCCACGCCGCCGCAGTCGATGACGGCGTTGGTGGGGGTGATTGTGGCCAGCCGGCCTGAGATATATTCGTACATAACTTCTTAGCTCTTAGTTCTTACTTCTTACTTCTCAGTTTGGATAACTGTAGCCGATGCCAATGGCGGGAGAGTCGTCCTGCAGGTGGAAATCGCCCGCCAGCGGGGCGACAAAACGGGGGTCTTCGTCCCACTCGCCTCCACGCACGATGCTGTGCGTCACGGTGGCGGTGGCTTCTTCGGCGCGGTCGTCAAGGTCGATGAGCATCTCGCCGTCAGCGCGGTTGCCATAGACGATGCAGTCAGCAATGGTGGCCCGCATGGGATAAAGGTAGCGAGTCCCCTGGTAGTTGAGGTAGTTGGTGATGATGACGGCGGGCATCTTGCGCGTCTCATAGCGCCAGTAGTTGGCAAAGGTGCACCGGTTGTAGTGATAGCGGCCGCCATACTGCATCACCGTGGTGGCCGACCCGCAGTTGGTGACCAGCAGGTTGTTGCCCACGATATAGGCCGTCTGGCCCATGAGGCCGACGTGCGACTGGTTGCGTATCTGCGTGTTGCTGATGCGGAGGGTCGGGTTGGCGTTGGCACAGCTGTCGACAAGGATGCCCACAAATCCGTTCTCGATGACGGCGTGTTCTATCTCGCTGTTCCACGACCCTTTGGATATCCAGATATGTCCCCACTGGCCGGGGAGGGAGTCGTACCAGCCGTCGTGGCGCACCGAGGTGAAGAGTACGGGCTGTTCGGCAGTGCCCTGCACTTTGAGGGTGGCGCTGTCGTAGACCCACAGGACGGCGTCGTTATGGAAATAGAGTTCGTCGCCCTCGGTGAGGGTGAGGGTGTTGCGCGAGTCGACCACCGCGTAGCCGAGGATGACGTGCGGCAGGTCGTGCCGCCAGCCCGCGCAGTCGATGACGCTGTAGGCATAGGGGCGGCCGTACATGTCGATGACAGGGGTGCCGTCGGCATAGTGGATGGTGTCGGTGGGCACGTGGTAGACGGCGTTGCGGCCATAGGCCGTGAGGGGCAGCCGCTGGATGTTGGAGGCGGTGAGGCGGAAGAGGATTGCGTCCTCTATCAGGAACGGCTCTGGTTCGCAAGCGTGGGGGACAGCTATCTGCTCCTGAAGGCAACTCGACATGACGTGCCACCATCGAAGTGTCGCCGTCCACATTGAGGCGGAACCGCGAGGCATGGTCTTGGGCGAGGGTGACTTCGGCGATGCGCACCCCCTCGGAACCACGGTTGTAGACCTTCACCTGTCGCGTGGTGGTGCCCATGTGGGTGAAGACCGTGTCGAAGGCCAGCGTGTCGGCCGAGAAGGTGAGCTGCGCATCGTCCGACGCAATGAACTCATACTCCTTTTGGCAAGCGCAAAAGAGCACAAGCATGGCCGTCATGACCATGGCTCCTCCTGTCCGGATTATCCTCTCTGTCATCATCTGTACAATCGTATAATCTACAATAACGCCGTTCCCTTTATATTATTTCGTGTAGAGGTCAAAAATTTCGTTCATCCGCTTCAGGCAGACGGGGCAGAAGGGGGCGAAGTCGCGCATCATGCAGCGCATGGTGGGGCGGTAGAGCCCTTTGGGGCGGTAGCCTGCCCCTTCGTATACCCCTAAGGGTCCGCATTCTCCGCGGGGAACCGACGCGTCGGCAGGGGTGGGGACCGGGACTCCTTGGGGGAGCATCGAGGCCCACTTGCTCTCAAAATCCACCAGCGAGGTGATGTTGGGTTCGGGCGGCTCGTGCTCCAAGGGGTGGCAGTCGCCGTAGCTGAGGTTCTCGTCGACATACTCGTCGGCCAGGCCGCCGATGGAGTGGCCCAGCTCGTGGGGCAGCACCATGGGCGCCATTTTGTTGAGGGTGCTCATGGCGTAGAAGTTGTAGATGCCGCCGCCACCGTATTTGTCGGTATTGGCCATGATGATGATGTGGTCGCAGGGAATCCAGCCGATGGCGTTGTGCAGCTGGAAGAGTTTCTCGGTCATCAGGTAGCGGTCGGAGCCGAAGGTGTTGAAACTGGCACCCACGAGGCTCTCGACAAAGAGCCCCTTGTTGGGGTCGGTGATGCCTGACTCCTGGCCCGTGAGGGGGATGCCCCAGACGTTGAAGTCCTTGCGGCGCGAGCGGAACGGCTCCTGCGAGAGCAGGTAGTCGCAGTAGGTGTTGAGGTCGCGCCGCATCTTGAGGGTGTCGGCAGGGCCGTAGCCCTCGGGGACGATGATCACGTCTATCTTCTTGTGCACGTCTCCATTGTAGAGCAACTTGAGAGGCTTGGGGCCGGAGAGGAGAGTGGATCTCAGGTGGTGGACTTCCAATGCCTTCCGGGGGTTGAACAGGCTGCTGTCCTGCAGGTGGAAACGGTTGTCGTCGCCCCGGCGTTCGAAGAGGATGTAGGCCGTCTTCTGGGGCCAGGGGAGGCGCACCACCTCCTCGAAGGAGGCACTCGCACTGTCGCCCTGCGGCGTGTCGCGGTACTCATGGAAGAGCGAGTTGTAGCAACGGCTGTAGAGGAGGGTGCCGGTGGCGGAGTCGCGGAGGGAGACGCGGTAGGCTCCGTTGTCGAAAGGGTCAATCAGCTGGGTGAGGGATCCCGACCAGGTGGGGATGAAATCGAACCCACGCTCGTATATCGTGTCGGCGGCGCGGGTGCCGATGCGGAGATAGTTGAGGCGGAGGGTGGCATCGGTGAACCATTTGGAGAAACGGACGTTCTGAGCCTCCAAATGGCTGAACGAAAGCAGCGTCAACGCCGCCCAAAGGAGTATGTGGTGTCTGTTCATAATATTGGAAAACGGCGTTTTGCGCGTTATAGTATAAAAAAAGTCCTGCTATGTGCAAAAAAGTTCGTACTTTTGCACGCTCTTATGATTACAAGAATATACCCCGACAACCCCAATGCCCGCGAAGTGAGGCGGGTGGCCGACACGCTGAATGGCGGCGGCATCGTCGTCGTGCCGACCGATACCCTCTATGCCTTTGCCTGCAGCATGGAGTTCAAGAAGTCGGTCGAGGTCATCGCCCGTCTCAAGGGCTTCTCGCTCAAGAAGGCGCGCTACTCGATGCTCTGCAGCTCGCTGAGTATGGCCTCGGAATACGTGCGGCCCATGGACAAGGACACCTACGCCCTGCTGCGCGACTGTCTGCCAGGCCCCTACACCTTCATCATGGACGCCAACAACAACGTGCCGCGCAACTATCTCAACCCCAACAAGACCATCGGCGTGCGCGTGCCAGGCAACACTATCCTCCAGGCCATCGTCGAGGCTGTGGGCTGTCCGCTGATAGGCACCTCAGTACGCACCGTCGACGATGACCGCGAGGTCGAGTACATCACCGACCCCGAACTCATCCACGAGGCCTTCGGCAACCAGGTGGACATCGTGGTCGACGGCGGCATCGGCGAGGACGAGCCCTCCACGGTCATCGACTGCTCCGACGGACAGATGAAGCTCATCCGCCAGGGCAAAGGCCCGGCCATTCTTTGACATAACCCTTAAAACCATACACCCCCTGTGAGACTCACATTCACTAACAAACCCAGTTTTTATTCCGGCCCGTGGGGCTTCCTGGCCCAGGTGGTGGTGATGACCCTCGCCACCCTGCTGGCCACCTGGATACTGCCCGGCGTGACCATCGACAGCGTCGGCGCAGCCGTGATTACCGCCATCGTGATTGCCCTCCTCAACAGCTTCATCCGCCCCATCCTCATCGTGCTGACACTTCCCTTCACCATCTTCAGCATGGGCCTTTTCATCTTCATCATCAACGCGTTCATCATTATGATGGCGGCTGGGTTGGTCGACAAGTTCCATGTCAATGGGTTCGGGAGCGCACTCCTCTTCAGCCTCCTGCTGACATTATTCAACTACCTGCTGGAAATCCCCAACCGCATCACCCGCCGACCGAAATATAAAGACTCTCCCCAAAGCCCCGGAGCCGACTCCGACGGCTTCTCCCCCTACGAAGAAATCTCCGACGAAGAATGAATGTGTAAATGTGTAAATGCTTGAGTGGCTCCCACCCACTCCTCCCCTAAGTTAGGGGAGGTGGCCCAAAGGGCCGGAGGAGTGTGTCCCAATAACCAATAACCCTTAACCCTAAACCCTTAACCCCTTCTCAATTATGCAAGTAATCTCAACCGTCTCGGCCCTCACCGCCGCCATAGCCGAAGCCAAGAAGGCGAACAAGACCATCGGTCTCGTCCCCACCATGGGAGCCCTCCACGAGGGCCATCTCTCCCTCATCCGCCGCGCCCGCAAGGAGAACGACTTTGTGGTCGTGAGCATCTTTGTCAACCCCATCCAGTTCAACAACAAGGAGGACCTCGCCAAGTACCCCCGCACCGTCGAGAACGACTGTCGTGTGGTGGAGGAGGCGGGCGCTGATATCGCCTTCACCCCCTCGGTCGAGGAGATGTATCCCGACGGGGAACCCAAGGAGGTCTATCATTTCGGTCCCATCGAGGAGGTGATGGAAGGCCCGCGCCGCCCGGGCCACTTCTCGGGCGTGGCCGTCGTGGTGCGCCGTCTCTTCGACCTCGCCCAGCCCACCCGCGCCTATTTCGGCGAGAAGGACTTCCAGCAGGTTGCCATCATCCGCAACCTCTTGGAACAGATCAAGTACCCTATCGAGTTGGTGCCCTGCCCCATCGTTCGTGCCGACGACGGCCTGGCACTCTCTTCCCGCAATATGCGCCTCTCCCCGGAGGCCCGCGCCATCGCCCCCGAGATTTATGCCACCCTTTGCCAGGCCGTCGAGATGTCCGAGTACGAGGATGTCGACAGCGTCTGCACCTGGGTGGTCGATACCCTCGCTTCTTTCCACGAGGTCAACGAACTGCCTGACGGACTCAAGTTCGAGCCTGAATACTTCGAGATTGTCGACGACACCACCCTCCAGCCCGTCGACGACTGGGATGCCTCGGCCACCGGCATCGTGGGCTGCATCGCCGTCTGGCTCGACGGCGTCCGCCTCATCGACATCATCCGCTTCCGACCTGGTGTCCAGGCTGACAGTTAATTGGCATACCCTCCAATCGGCAATGTTGTCCCCATACCTCCTTCTTTACAAGACTCTCCTCTCTCGGCGATACCGCCAGTATCTGCAACGCGCAGGAGGGGACAGGGACAAGTGCCACGAGACATTGCTGTACGGTACCTTCTACGAGGAGTACGAGGCTTACGGCTTTGCCTCGAAGAGTGAGGACGAAAGGCGGACATACCTGACCGATGCCGTGCGCGACAAGATTTGCCGTCGGGTGAACAGCCGCAATGGTAGCCGCATCGTAGCCAATAAGTTTTTGACCTACACATCGCTCCTGCAGTTCTATCACCGGAGGGTATGGCTTCTTCGTGGGGAGGAGGTGCTGGACGAGATTGTCCGTGTCGGCATGACGGATGGAAGATTGGTTGCCAAGCCTGCGGACAACTGCGGCGGCCGTGGGGTGCAGCTGATGGCGGCTTCTTCAGAAGAAGAATGGCGCAGACTGCTGGCCGACAAGCAGGGCATGATGATTGAGGAGTGCATCCGGCAAGTCCCTGAGCTGGCCCGATGGAATCCTTCGTCGGTCAACACCATCCGCATGAACACTTTCCGGAGGAATGACACCGTGGAGGTCTTTACCGCATTCATCCGCACAGGCCGCAAAGGGAGTTTTGTCGACAACGGTCTGCAGGGAGGACTCTTTGCTTCCATCGACACGGCGACGGGTGTCATCTTCACCGACGGATACGACGAGAAGTGCATAGCCCATGCCGTCCACCCCGACAGCGGCGTGCCCTACAAGGGGACTGTCATCCCGCGCTGGGACGAGGCTGTCGCCCTCGCCAAGGCAATGGCCCTCGCCATGCCCGGCATGACCTATATCGGATGGGACCTTGCCCTGACACCCGACGGCTGGGAACCCGTCGAGGCCAACCGCGGCGAATTCATTGCCCAGCAGATTACCCAAGGACGTGGCCTCCGCAAGGAGTTTGAGCAGGCCTGCGGCCTGTGATGCATTTGTCAGCCCTTACCCACTCGTAAGCGGATGCAAAAAGTACAACTTTTTTCCGACATGGCAAGAAAAAAAAGTCGCCCCCGGCAGGATTCTCCACCGGCGGCGACTATAGAGGATGAAGATTGAACTCCTTATTCCTTCACCATTCTGGCAATGGTATCTATCATCTCTTTGGCGGGAGTCATGTTGCGTTGCAGCACTTCTGGATCCTCATCGTATGTGCAATTATAGTCGCTTTCCTCCCGCAGACGTTCCATCCTTTGATATAGGTCACCATACGATTTTGGCAATTTATTGGTTTTGACATAATGCTGGGCGAACAACGCATGAGACCCTTTATGGGTATTAACGGCATGATTGTCTTTGATAAGCAATGCGCTCACTGCATGAAAAACAGCATAATACAACCTGTTGGACATGCCATCCCATTGCTTTTCATGCATCATGATCAATGCCTGATTATAGATTCGATAGGCTTTTTCTATCTCTAAGTTCACAATAATCAGTCTTTCTTCGTCGGTCAGACTCATATCAATACTATTTTATCTCGTTCAACATTTTTATAAAAAGGAGAGAACGTTTGTGACATCCATTTCCTTCTGGGGTAGATGTGAGGATTGATTTCCACCCCATAATCATACCCCATCAGGCACATGTCGTATGCCGCGCTTTCGGACTCAGGAGTTACTGTATCCTTGTCCAATAGTATCAGCAAGTCGTAGTCACTATCGGGTCGGGCATCTCCACGTGCTCGGGAACCATAAAGCCATAACGAGGTCCCTTCAGGCAGAAGTCTCTTCCCGAGTTCAGTGATGCGCTGTATAATCTGAACTTGTTTCATTTCAGATTGCAAAATTACAACTTTTTTCCGACATGGCAAGAAAAAAAGAGGAAGTCCTTGCGGGTCTCCCTCTGAAGTCTTGTGTCGCGGCGGGCTTATTCGGCAACGATTTCGACGTTGACGGCGGCCTTGATGTCGCGGTCTATGCGCGATTAAACCAACGTGAAGGAGGAAAACTTTTACAGGAACATGGTCATAAAGACTGGGACATATAGTATTTCATAATTGGGCTTCCCCTTTTCTGTTATCATCCAATCCACGGCGGGCTGCTGATACCCGACCCTCTCCGATGCTTTTTCTTCGAGATGATTTCTTAACTTCATATTCTTTCTTTATTGATTCCGTTTCACCATAAAGCGGTGAGGAGTAAAGACTCCTCACCGCTAGTAAAGATTAGTCCGGAAGAGTAATCGTTGCGGTTGTTGACACCGCAGCCAACCGTGGCGAATTCATCGCCCAGCAGATTACCCAAGGCCGCGGCCTCCGCAAGGAGTTCGAGCAAGCCTGCGGGCTTTAGTCCCGTTATTTCAGCATCCAGTTGAGGCCCACGACGCCGTGGATCCTGTCAATGATACCGCCCTCTTTGTGAACCCCGCCCGCAAAACTACAACGGATGTTGAGTTGGAGGTTCTTGTTGAGTTGGTAGAGGTAGTCGAAGTCCATGGTCGGGGTGTGGGCGCTGTTGCGGTTGCTGATGCCGAGGCTGACCATGTGACCGTCTGAGTGAATGTGGCGGAGGTAGAGAGAATATTGCACGTGGTTGACGAAGTCGCTGAAATCCGCGACGGGGTTGCGGTCCCACGAGTAGCCCAGCGAGTAGTCGAGCAGGAATTGTTTGCCAAGAGGATTGCGGAACTCAAAGCCTATTTCGGGTTGCACAAAGGCTGTCCATCTGTCGTTGTAGGCGTTCTGCATCACGGGGCTTGCCACATGGGTGAAGAACGCGATTTGCGGCACCCATGCCTTGCCATCGAAGAGCAGCAGTTTGGCGCCCACGGCAGGTGTGAAGCCTGTGGTGTTGTGGAAATTGACGGTGTCGAAGGTGTTGTAGGCTCCAGCAAGGTCGAGGGTCAGCTCGGCACGGTTGCCTATGCCGAAGCGGAATCCCGTGGTGAGACCGAAACTATGGCTGTTGAAATCCGCCGGTCCCCAATTGTGACCATAGTGGTGGTATTCCAGGCTGTTGTTCCATTGGATGTGGCCTTCGCCGAGGACGTTGGGGCCAGTGGTGGCGACGAGGGGGTGGATGGTGTCGTTCTGCGCCGTGGCGGTGGCGGCGAGGGTCATGAGACCGAAAAACGCGATGGCCAAAAGGGTGGATTTGCTGATGGGGATGATGGTCTTTCTCATGATAGGGTATTACGTTTAGCTGTTACTATTATTGTTTACAGAAATATGGTCATGCCGGTGGAATATATCTTCTCGCCTGTGGTGGGGTCGGTATAGGTGGGAAGGAGGTTGGTGAAGAGGCGTAATCCGTGGACGAGGCCCAGTTTGCCGGTGGTGAGGGAGAGTCCGACCTCCACCTTCCAAGGGTTCATGGCGTTGAAGTCGGAGTGGTAGCCATCGCTGGAGAATCCGTCGCTTCGGGGAATGATGTTGTCAATGTCGAAGAATTGCTTTACGGCAAAGGCGGCGTAGCAGTCGAGGGCGATGCCGAAGTAATTCCTGTACTTGGGAAAGGGGTGCCATTTCACCTCCAGGGGGATGCCGATATAGCTGTGGAAGGCGTAGCTCTTTTGGGTAGCCGTGGTGGGCGTTTGGTTGAATTGGAGACCTTCTTCCACCGCACGGCCGATGTCGTCGGAGCTGTAAACAGGCTCGACGGCATAGTAGAGGGGATCCCAGTTGAAGTCGTAGCGCAGGCCCGAGGAGAGGCACCAACGGGGCGAGACGTTCCAGTGCGCCATGAGGGGAATCTGGACGCTGAAACCGTGTTTGGAATAGTAGGGCGAGTGGTCGTTGCCGTTGGCGTAGAGGGTGGCACCCACCGTGACGCCGAGGTCGATGGAGAAGGAATTAGGAACGCCGGAAGTGAGTATGCTGTCGCGCACGGCAGTGCCGTCGCTTTGGGCGTGGCTGCCGACAGTCAGGCAGAGGACTGAGAGGAGAATGACAATGCGTTTCATGGTATTCATATATTATGGGGTTACTAAATGAGGCGGATGGAAAGGGTGTTGCCCTCCATGAGGTCGGGCTCGGCGTTGCCTATGCTGAAGATACTGCGGCGTTTGGGCCTCTCTGCTGTTTTCGGTTCTTGCGTGGACTCCACCTGTGCCAGGGCCTCAGAGGGGAGGTATTCGGGTTCTGCCTCGGCATAGAGGTCGCTGAGGTCGACGGGTGCTAATGCCAGCGCCTCTGTCAGCACAGTGAAATCTTCCTCCTCGACGGCATCAGGCAGCCGTTCCGGCATTGCCACCGTGGGACGCACATGGCGGATGGCCTGGCCTTCCCGACGGGAAGGGTCTGCGGGCTGCAGGGTCTCAGTCGCATGGATGACAGGTCGCGGGCTTATGCCCGTCGGCTGCACCTCCGCGACCATCGGGCCGTCGGGTTCAACAGTCATGTTCATGTAATGCACGAAGGTAAGGATGACTCCGGCCAGGCAGGCGGCAGCAGCTATGCGGGCGGTCCAGAGACGCACCACACGACGACGGGCGTCCGTCTCCTTGGCGGCGAGGCCTTCAATCATCTCCGACAACTGCTGCTGGCGGCGGGCGTCGCGTCCGGCATGTTCCACCGTAGCGAGCATCTCTTCAAGCGTAGGGGTGGGTTTAGTGTTTTTCATATTCAAGAATCATTTCTTTCAAGGACTTATAGGCACGGGAGAGGAGTGTGTAGACGTTACCCTCGCTTATCTGCATGGCGAGGGCGATGTGCTGGGTGTCGGCTTCCTCGAAGTGGCGGAGGCGCACGGCGCGGGCCTGACGCTCGGGCAGACGGTCAATAAGGTCCATAGCCAGTTGCAGGCGCTCGTCGTAGTCGGAATAGTCGTCTGCAGCGGTGTCGGCCAGTTCCTCAGCATCCACCTGTGGACGGCGTTGGCGCAGTACGTCCACGCAGCGGCGCTTGACGAGGGTGATGCACCACGCCTCGCGGTTGACCACTTTGCGGAGTTTCTCTCGGTCGTTCCAGAGGGTCACAAAACAATCCTGCACCACATCCGCGGCCTCCTGCTCGTCGCCCAGAAGACTCTCCGCCATGCGCTGCATGGCGGGCTGGAGGGGCAGATAGTCTGCAGTGAATTGTTTTGCTTCTTTGTTCATTGGGGAATGCTTTTGCCAAGTAGTCGGACAAGGTGGCAAAATCTTACACGCATCCCGAAAAAAAAGTTATTTTTCCTCCCCAAGGCTCATCAGAGCCTCAATGGCGAAGCGGTAGCCGTCAAGGCCAAGGCCGCAGATGACGCCGCGGCAGGCGTCGCTGAGGAGGGAATGCCGCCGGTATTCCTCGCGGGCATAGATATTGCTGATATGCACCTCGATGACGGGTGTGGAGATGGCGGCGATGGCGTCGTGGATGGCCACGCTGGTGTGGCTGTAGCCTCCGGCGTTGAGGACGATGCCGTCGGCACTGAACCCCACGGCCTGCAGCCGGTCGATAATCTCGCCCTCGATATTGCTCTGGTAATAGCCGATTTCCACCTCCGGGAACCGCTCCCGCAGCCCCGTCACCATCTCCTCCATAGTGGTATGCCCATACACCTCCGGCTCCCTGATGCCCGTCAGGTTCAGATTCGGCCCGTTGATTATCTCGATATGTTTCATGATTCTTCTTGTAGCATCCATTGCCAGCAGGGAACCATCTCAATCTGTTTGCCGTCAGCATCTTTGACTGTCTCTCTCCTGTCAAGGGTAAGTATTAATCCTTGTTGTAATCTGTAGGCCTCCATTGCGGCACGTATGCCTGCCATTTCCCGTTTGCGTGTCTCGGGGTGGTCGATGGTGGCACTCACTTGTATGGCTTGTGTTACGGTATTTCCCTGCCGTATGATAAAGTCGCATTCGTGCCCGTTGCTGTGATAGTAAAAGTCAGTGCTGCGCCGTTGTAATTCTATGGCCACAGTGTTTTCTAACCAAAGCCCTTGATTTTTGCTGAGGTTGAATCCCACCTGTCCGGCCAAGGCATTGTCAATGAAGTACAACTTTTTCGGACTTCTCAACTGCACGCCAGCCTTGGGGTCATACTTGTTCAGGCAATGGACCATATAAGTCTGTTCAAGGCAGAATATCCAATTGTTGATGGTTTCCATGCTCTTCATTCCAATATTCTTTGCCACAGAGTTATATGTGAAAGGGTGGGTGATGTTGCTGGCTAGATAATAAATCATCTCGCGCAGCGATGCCTCGGCAGAGATCTTATTGCGTACGATAACGTCGCGGAAGACGATGTCGGTGTATAACGAATAGAGAAACTCGGTGTTACCGTTTGCCAAGTATTGGGGCATCCCGCCGTTGGCAAGGTATTCCATGAAAAACTTGCCCAATCTGGCGCGCCCCTCTGTGGTGTGGAAGTCTTCTCTGTGATAAGTGTAATGACGGAAGGTGAGAAATTCGGCGAAAGAGAACGGGTATAATTCCATTGTCACGTGGCGGCCAGTCAACAATGTGCCCAGTTCCCGGCTTAGCAGATTGGCGTTGCTGCCGGTCACAATTACCTTGTTGCCAAAGTTGTATAGTCTGTCAACAAAACGCTCCCATCCTTTGACGTTTTGTATTTCGTCAAAATAGTAGGTGTGTTGCTCTCCAAATTCGGTGTGGAACAACTCGTTCAGTTGTTGGAAATCTTCCACAGAGAAGTTCAAAAGGCGTTCGTCGTCAAAGTTGATGTAATAATCCTTTTCGGATAACTGATGCTGGATTTGTCGCAACAGGGTCGACTTTCCACAGCGTCGGATACCGGTAATGACTAATATTTCGGGTGCTGTTACCAACCTTTGGTCAATCTTTCTCGGAATTATTTCCTCTGAAATAGACCTTCTTTGTTCATAAAGAACCTGTAAAAGAGCATCTTTTGTTATCATAAGAAATCCTTGTCTGGCTGCAAAGATACGACTTTTTTCCGATTCCCAACCGAAAGATATCAAAAAACTTCCGATTGGGAATCGGAAGTTTTTTGTGTATACCGTTGGGTGGATTCAAATCGAATACTAGATGATTTAGTATTGTACATTTCGTACTTTACCACTCTTACCGGCAGGATTATCTACGGACTTCTTACCTGCTCTACAAGTTGCATAAGCGGTTATCCATTTTCCTGAATAATCTGAAATATACTCATATGATATGCTCACTGATTTATCGCATTGATTCGTAAAGTCCACCAAATAAGTTTGAAGATCTTTGTTATAGTGCACAGAATAAGTCACGCAACTGGATTCTTCATTTTTTTGTGTATTCCAAGTCGTGTCTGTCTTTTTCACGTCATTATTATTCACGAAATCATGACCAGCATATTCTTGGTGTATTCCAATGGATAAGATGACAATAAACAATAAATTCTTTACCATGTTTATTTATGCCGTGTTATAACCCATTCGGCACCTTCGGGTTTTGTATTACATTGACTAAAGATAGGCTTTAATTAATTGTTTTTGTCTGGCGGTGGAGGGGAGCCCATCTTACGATTCGCCAGATTTCGGGGAGAAAAAGGGTGCAGTAATCCCCATTGAACTGTTGCTATTCTCTGTTTGTTTACATGGTTATACCTCGCTTTCTATTGATTCAGTTTATTATTCCGTTTATTTGCCGTCAGTTCTTAACTGGTGTAAAGTTAACCTACTCATACCTGCCTGTAAATCCAGTCATCGCTGCAGGTAGTTTTTTTTGATGCTTGTCCGACTCTTTTGTGGATTTTCGAATACTCCTGTTTTTGGAGACAAAAATACGTATTCTATATGACACATGCAATAGTAGCGACAACTATGTCGTCAAAATGTCATAATCAATGGTATCATACGACAAAGATGTCATTCAGTCTTTGCCTATTTCCTTGCGGGGAGGGACGGGAAAATGGAGTTGGTGCGAAAAATGATAGAAGAAGTCCACACCTAAGGCGGTGCAAATCTTGTATAAGTCTGATGTATCAATAGATACCTGTTTCATGATGCGCTGAATCTTGCGCTGGTGTATGTCGCATTGTTCTGCCAACCATTTTGTGGAATGGCCTTGGGCGCGGAGTTCTTCATGAATGAGTCTTCCGATGTCGATGTCCATAGTATATGCCGTCTGCTGTAGCGCGTTGCCACTTATCCCCATGATTCCGACGGCCACAGACATAAAGGAGGCGAGCACTTTCGTCTCCAATCTGAGGTCGTGGAATTACCTTTCGGGGATAGACAAAATGCTCGCTTGTCCGCGAGCATTTGCATTTGTCTTCCCCTTTTTGAAATTTTCCACGTTTCAGATTGGTCGGAACAAACAGCAAACGCTATGATGTTGTGTTTATCTTACTTTGTTCTATGTGTTGTTCTATTGATGTTTGAGGTGTTGTTTCTTCTTGTTTGACTTTGCAAAGGTACGAAGTTTTTTTGGATTGGGCGAAAAATAATCTTTAGAGAGGGCAAACCAATTGATAGTGATTAAATAACATCGAACAATTAGTTGTCGAAGAAAACCCTAATAAACCCGCATTTTGTTAGGGGCGACCGCAGGGCGGCGCGTGGGGAATTGTGACCGCCTTGCCATCAGTGATAAGCTTTGGGTTTAAGTTATTATTGCACGTTATCCTTATTCATCAGTTCATATAAATAAGCGGGGCTTTGCACATACAATTCACCCTCTTCGTCCTGCAATAGCTCCATCAGGGGGGAGTTGTAAACCTTCTCCATCGCTTGCTCGATGCCACAGCCGGTGTCCTCTATCACATAACGCACCAACTCGCTCAACGCATGGTCGGTGAGGAAGGTGGCAATCTGGTGATGTGTGGGCTGGGTCATACCGTTTCAACGTTTGTTTTGTGTAGATATTTGATTGCCCGCTCAGTTCCAAAGTAGTACTGCTGGTCGAGGTATTTGTCTTGCAACAGTTGGGCGGCTTGTTCGGGAGAGTAAATGCCCTCGCGATAGTTGGTCAACTGCAGCACCACGCCGTCATTGGCTATCGGCCCGATGACGATGTCGTAGTCGTGGATGAGCTTGCTGTTTTTGCGGTCGCGGTTGGCATCAACGAAGAGAAACCATTCCACGGTGGCCATCTCGGGGAAACGTTTTATCTTCAGGTCAGAGCGCAGGGCGGCCTCGTCAAGTTCGTAGGTGATGAGCGTGGGGGTACCGCCAAAGAGCCTTGCCTTCTTATGCGCCATGCGAACGGCAGTCTTGTGGTCGGGCGTTGCATAAAACCCCCAGCCGAAATCCTTAAATTTCAAACCTATGGTGAGACTGATGCTATCAAAGTCTGCGTTTGTGCCGTGATACAGTATCATGCAAGAAGCCCTCCATTCTTTTGGCAGATGATGAGTAGGTCATCAATGGTTTCGTCCATTGACTGCAAGTGTTCCACATCGTAGAATTCGATCAGAAATGCCAACCCATGATGCTTGTGCAAATAGTTGAACGCGGCCTGTCGCGTCATTTCAAAGCGCTGACCAAAAGCCTGCACCGCAGCCGTCAGGAAAGGTATCTCATACTTGCTCATGAACTATTTTCTGGTTTCTTTCAATTTGCAAAGATACGCACTTTTTCTGAATCCACAAAAAAAACTTATCTAATTCTTGGCTAATAAAGTTTCTGCATCAGTTCATCGTTTAGTGCGTCGTTGTGGCTTGGCGGATGCACTCCAGCATGGCGTTGGTCCAAGCGTTGCCGTGGGCCAGTGTGTGTGGTGTCATGAGTTGCAGAGGGAGAGGTATTTCTCCATGACGCGGAGGGCGATGTAGCGTTCGCGGCGCTCGTCGCGGAACTGGGCGACGAAGGCGTTGGCGGCATCGGCGATGCGGTCGGCTTCGTCGGGATGGGCGGTGTAGTGGTCCATGCGTTCGATGAGGTCGGCGAAGTCGTCGCGCACCTCGACGTAGTGTACGTTGGGGATGAGGCGCCCTTCCATGAACCATGTCTCGCAGGTGGGGCGCGGCATGACGGCCAGCGAGCGCGACGACATGACCCACTTCAGGTTGCTGGCTACGTCGTTGCCTTCGAGGGCCATGATGTATTTGTATTGCAGATGGTCGTAGAGCGAAAGACGCGGCACGGTGGCGTTGCCGTCGGGGTTGGTGGCGAAGAGGCCTCCTTTGGCGAGGGTGTTGGCGGCATCGATGCGCGGGTGCCCGGCCCATTGCCCGACAAAGCGGATGCGGTTCTCGCGGGTGCCCACCTGTCCGCGGAAGATGGCCATGTCGCGTTTCTGGCGGAAGTCGGTCTTGTCCTTGAGATAGACGAAGTGACGGCATTTGTCGAGCTTCAGCAGGACGGCGTTGCCGTTGTCGGGACAGATGTCGCGGCTCTTGACGATGGTGGGCTCTGCCGGAATGTCGCGCACGTCGCCAAAGAGGTACCGCCACCGCATTGCGTGCGGGAACCACTTGACAATCTCGCGGCTGTCGTAGTAGTAGGTGCTGCTGTTGCCCTTCTTGTCGAGGTCGCCCAGCATGGGGGCGTCGTCGCCGAGGACGACGGGCGCGGCGAGTCGGCAGTAGTAGTTCACGCGGTCCTCGATGTAGGCCTCGTCGTAGGCCTTGCGGCCGTGTTCCAGTTCATGCTGCAGCCGCGCGCGGAAGCAACCGTCGGGCATGATGTCCGAGAGGACTGCCCGCAGGTAGTAGAGCAGTTTGGAGTTCTTGCCGCTGTGCAGCAGATAGTGCAGTGAGGTGTCCATCGGAAGGGGAAAAGTGAAAGCCGCTCTGACGAGCAGGGCGGCTTTCGTATCTAATGATTGACGGGTCAAGATTAGATGATACCCTGAGCAACCATGGCCTTGGCGACGCGCATGAAGCCGGCGATGTTGGCACCCTTCACATAGTTGATGGTGCCGTCGGCCATCTTGCCGTGCTCGACGCACATGTCATAGATGTTGTTCATGATGGTGTGGAGGTTCTTGTCGACCTCTTCGGCAGTCCAGTTGCGGTGCTCGGCGTTCTGGCAGATTTCGAG
>CAJOIV010000005.1 GCA_905234665.1 uncultured Bacteroidales bacterium
TGGGTTGGGAGGGTGAGGTCGCGGGCGACACAGATGAGGGTCTCCGGCGGCATCTTGGTGGCCAGCTCGGCGAGGAGCTTGTTGTTGCGGTAAGGGGTCTCGATGAGTATCTGCGTCTGGTCGTAGCGGAAGATGCCCTGCTCGATGCGCTTGAGGGTTTCCTGCCGCTGCTTGGTGTCGAAGGGGAGGTAGCCGAGGAAGGCGAAGTTCTGCCCGTTGAACCCAGAGGCCATGAGGCCGAGGATGATGGAGCTAGGGCCCACGAGGGGGACCACTTCGATGCTTCGTTGCTGGGCGAGGGCGACGATGCGGGCGCCGGGGTCGGCAATGCAGGGGACTCCGGCTTCGGACATGAGGCCCATGTCGTTCCCTTCGGCGAGGGGCTCCAGGAAGGTGGCCAGGGCTTCGTCGGGGGTGTGTTCGTTGAGTTCGTAGAAGACTGTGTCGTCGAAGCTCGCGGTGTAGCCCATGAGGCGGAGGACGCGGCGGGCCGTGCGGATGTTCTCGACAATGAAGTGGCGGACACACTCCTCAGTCAGCAACGCTGACAGCTCCCCTAACTTAGGGGAGCAGTTGAGGGCGGCATCTTTGTTGATGTTGCCTAAGGGAGCCGGTATGAGGAACAGTCGGGACACTTCTTACTTCTTAGCTCTTAGTTCTTACTTCTTACCTTACCTCAGGAGGGTGACGGTGCCGGTGGCGGTGTGCCAGGCCTCGGGTGAGACGACGTAGGTGTAGCGTATGTGGTAGACATAGGCGCCTTGCTGACAGAGTTGTCCGTTGTGGCGGCCGTCCCAGCCGGCGTGGATGTCGTTGGTGTGGTAGACCAGGAGACCTTCGCGGGTGTATATCCACATCTCGAATTCTCCCACCGACCGGGCGAACACCTTGAAGATCTGGTTGGAGGGCTCGGTGGGTGTGAAGACGTTGGGCACGTAGATGGTGAAGTTGTGGATGGGCACGAGGAGGTAGGCAGTGTCGGTGCAGGTGGGGCTCTTCGAGACGAGCATCAGGGCCACGCTGTCGGCCTCGCTGGCCGGGGCAGAGTACTGGATGACCTTCTCGTCGCTGTAGTAGGTGCCGTTGACCCACCATTCACGCTCGGTGTAGTCGATGCTCTTGTCCTCGGCGCGGAACGAGATGTCGTTGGCCTGGACGAACGGGGGAGTGGTCTGGATGGCGGCATGCGGCTGCATGATGGGCACGAGGGTGTCGGAAGTGAAGACCGAACTGCAGGTGGGCAGGATGTCGTAGTCGACGCTGACGGAGTAGGCCGTGTTGCGGACGGGATGGACAACCACTGTGCTCTCGTTCTCCTGTCCACGCAGGGTGAGGTCGTCGGGCTCGGCCCACCAGGAGTAGGTGTGTGCCAGGCCGAGAGTGTCCTCCACAAGGATGGTGAGGGTGTATTCGTAAGTCTCGCACGAGTGGTTCTCTTCAAGACTGAGGACAGGTCTGGGCAGTTGGATGAGGTCGAGATGGACTGTGCTGTCGCATCCTTCGGAGGTGCGGCCCCGATAGTCGTAGATGCCGGGGGTGTAGATGACGCTGTCGTGGTAGATGAAGCTGGAGCTGTCGCAGAAGTAGTTGACCGAGTCAATCACGATGGAGTAGTTGACCGTGAGGTCGAGGGAGATGATGCTGTCGCACCATTCGTTGGAGGGTGTCGTGTCTCTGGGGAGGTCGGTGGTGGCATAGTAGACATTGCCGTCGCGCCACAGGAGCGAGTCGCAGGCGCGGTACACCTCCGTGGTTCGGGGACTGATGTAGAGAGTGAGGAGCAGCGTGTCGATGGAAGGACATCCGTCGGCGTTGATGTAGCTGTGGGTGTCGACGGCACTGGCGGTGTAGGCCTGCGTCCACCCGCTGGGGTCGTAGAGGGAGAGCCAGGTGTATTGGTCGCAGGCGGTGTCGACGTAGGTTGTGTCGCTCTTATAGACGATGGTGACCTCGAGGGAGTCGTGGCTCGGGCAACCCCATTGGTTGGTGTAGCGGTGGTGGTAGAGGCCAGTGGTGTCGAAGAAGAAGTTGATGCTGTCGCGGTTCCAGATGTAGTAGTCGCACACCGGTCCGACGACAAACAGGGTGTCGCTGTTGGTGTGGATGGTGAGGTCGAGGGTCACGGTGCTGTCGCAGCCGTGGACGGTGAGGGTGTCGAAGGGGTAGGTGCCGGTAGTGGTGTAGAGCGAGTCGTGCCACAGGACCGAGTCGCAGACCTCGAGGGTGTCCTGCCCGTTGTGGTTGGCATAGAAGAGGGTGAGGAAGAGCGTGTCGTAGTTCTGGCAGACGTTCTCGGGAACCATGTAGGGACCATAGACCTTGGTGCCCGAAGTGTTGTAGGCGGTGCGGTTGCGCGGCCATACGTAGATGTCGCAGTCAGTGACGTACCAGACGGAGTCGACCGGCTGGTCGATGGTGAGCGAGAGGGTGTCATGGCTGGGGCAGCCTTCGGCGGTGAGGTAGGCGGTGTCGAACACCCCGCTGAAGGTGTAGGTGATGTCGGCCCGCTGCCAGTAGAATGTCTTGCACGACTGGCGGTAGATGTGGCTGCTGGTGTTGTGGTTCACCGTCAGGATCAGGCTATCGGTCGAGGGGCATCCCACGTCGTTGATGTAGGGGTAGACATAGGTTCCCGAAGTGCGGTAGGTAATGGCGGTGGTGGCGTTGTACTGTCGCACCAGCGAGTCGCACACCGTGGTGTCGAACCGCACGTTGCTGTTGTAACGCACGGTCAGGAACAGCGTGTCGGTCGAGGGACAGCCCGCCGCTGTGGAGTAGTCGTTCAGGTAGATGCCCGACTGGGTGAAGGTGGTGTCGTGACCATGGTTGCTCCAGGTGTAGCTGTCGCAGACATCGGCGGTGAAGGCCGAGTCGGTATTGTAGTTGACCGTCAGCTGCAGCGTGTCGGTCGAGGGGCAACCGTCGGCTGTCAGGTAGTCGTGATGGTAGCGGCCCGAACCCGTGTAGACGGTGTCCAGCCCATGGTTCACCCAATGGAACGTGTCGCACGCAGACTCACTGTACAGCGTGTTGGTGTTGTGGTAGATGGTCAGGTACAGGGTGTCGACATTCTGGCACACGCTGTCGGCGTTCATGTAGGTGCGGTAGTAGGTGCCCGTACTGTTGTAGGCGGTGTGGTTCAGCATCCATACGTACATGTCGCACGCCGTATCGGCATAGCCTGTGTTGGTGTTGTAGTGGATGGTGAGGCTCAGGCTGTCGGTCGAGAGGCATCCTGCGGCATTGATGTAGTCGGTGGTGGTGTTGATGCTGAAGGTGTAGGTGATGCTGTCCGAAGGCCAGTAGTACTGGTCGCAGGCCTCCACCACATAGACGCTGTCGCTGTTGTGGCGGATGGTGAGGTGCAGCGTGTCGACAGAGGGGCATCCGACGGCATTGATATAAGGGTTGGTAAAGTCGCCGTGGGTGGTGTAAACGAGCACGCTGTCGTGGTTTCTCCAGACAAAGGTGTCGCACGAGCTTTCCACGTAGGCGGTGTTGCTGTTATACCGCAGGGTCAGTCGCAGCGTGTCGACCGAGGGGCATCCTTCGGCGGTGTTGTAGCCGTTGTAGTACACCCCGCCCTGAGTGTATCTGTTCACCGTGCCGTGGTTGTGCCAAGTGTAGCTGTCGCAGGAGTCAACGTCGAAGGCGGTGTTTGTGTTGTGGTTGACGGTGAGGTACAGCGTGTCGGCGCTCGGGCAGCCGTCAGCGGTCAGGTAGCCGTTGATGTAGGTGCCCGTCGAGTCGAAGCCCATCGTGTTGCCGTGGTTGTACCATGTGTAGTTGTCGCAGGCCGTCATTGTGTAGGCCGTATTGGTATTGTGGTTCACCGTCAGGTGCAGCGTGTCGGCCGAGGGGCAGCCCGCAGTGTTGAGATAAGTGTGGTACCAGTCGCCGGAGGTGAAATAGTCCTGGTGATGGTCGTGGCAGTCCCAATGGAAGCTGTCGCACGCCGTCTCGGTGAAGGCCAGATGGCTGCTGTAGCGGATGGTGAGGTAGAGGGTGTCCACGCTGGGGCAGCCCGCCGCCGTGTTGTACTCATGCAGGACGGTGCAGGAGGCTGTGAGTGTGGTGTCCCAGCCGTGGTTGTGCCAAGTGTAGCTGTCGCAGGAGTCCACGGTGAAGGATGTGCTCGTATTGTAGTTCACGGACAGGTGCAGGGTGTCGGCCGAGGGGCAGTTGTACTCGTTGGTGTAGTTGTGGAAATAGGTTCCTGAGGAGTCCAGGTCCATTTGGATGTCGTGGCAGCGCCAGGTGAAGGTGTCGCACACCGTCTCGTTGAACACGAGGTGCGAGCTGGGGTTCACTGTCAGGTAGAGGGTGTCCACGCTGGGGCAGCCCACGGCATTGCTGTAGGAGTAATAGTCCGTCAGTGAACGGTTGTAGAGGTAGTTGTTGCGCGGCCACAGGTACTGGTCGCACGCTGTCACCGTGTAGGGGGTGTTGCTGTTGTAGCGCACCGTCAGGTTCAGCGTCACGAGGCTGTCGCACCCTGCCATGTTGTTGATGGTGGCCTGGGCTGTGTGGTTGTCGGCGGTGTAGAGGTTGCCGTCCAGCCACCGCAGGCTGTCGCACACATTCTGCTGGTCCACACCCATGGTGCTGTAGCGCACGGTGAGGTTGAGGGTGACGATGCTGTCGCAGCCGTCGGTGTTGACATCCTCCCACCGTGCCGAGTTGGTGTTGGCGTAGTAGGTGGTTCCATGCCACAGCAGGCTGTCGCACACGTTCTGGGTGTCTGTGATATGGTCGCTGTGGTACACCGTCAGGTTGAGTGTCAGCAGTGAATCGCACATCTCGCTGTTGGTCAGGTGCACGGTGTCGCGGTTGTTCGATGCGTAGTAGGTCATGCTGTTCTTGGCCCACAAGAAGCTGTCGCACGAGCTCTGCAGGTCGATGCCCGTCGAGCTGTGACGTATCGTCAGGTGCAGGTGTGACGTGCTGTCGCAGTGACCCACCACCGTGTAGAGGTGCTGGACAGGCGTCGTGGTGCTTGCCGTGTAGGTCACACCGTCAGTCCAGGTGTAGGTGTCGCAAGTGTCGTGCACGTCGTTGTACACGCTGGTGTAGTCAATGGTCAGGTGCAACGTGATGGTCGAGTCGCATCCCACGGCGTTGGTGATGACCTCGGGGTAGACCGTCGAGTTGGTGTATGTGTTGCCGCGGAAGGTGTAACTATCGCAGGCGATGACGTTGGTGTCGAGCGAGGTGCTGCGACGGATGGTCAGATTCAGATGTGCTACCGAGTCGCACCCCACCGTGTTGCCGCCCGGCACCTGCCAGGTGGGTGTCGTGGTGCTGGTGCTGTAGGTGTTGCCGTCACCCAAGGTCCAGGTGAAACGGTCGCAATAGTCGGCGGTATCCGTCCGCGACGTGCTGTAACGGATGGTCAGGTTCAGCGTTGCCGTGCTGTCGCACCCTGCAGCATTCAGGGTATGGTATGTCGGCGTCGAGGTCGAGGCAGTGTGGGTTGTCCCGTGCCACGTGTAGCTGTCGCATTCGTTATGAACATCCACCGCCGTCGTGCTGTAGCGCACCGTCAGGTGCAGCCGAGCTGTCGAGTCGCACCCCACGGCGTTCACGGTGTCGAACTGAGGCGTCGAGGTCGAGGCTGTGTAGGTTGTTCCATGCCATGTGTAGGTGTCGCACACATTGGGAGTCAGCGTGCTGTCTGTGCTCCGGCGCACCGTCAGGTGCAGCGTCAGGTTAGAGTCGCATCCCACGGCGTTGGCATTATTCAGCGTGTGGCTGTATCTGTTGCTCGACGTGTAATACAGTCCTGTGGCGTCCCATAGGAAGCTGTCGCACACATTCTCAGTCCTCGAACTACTCGTACTGTAGCGCACCGTCAGTGTCAGGTTCTCTGTCGAGTCGCATCCCACGGAGTTGCCCCCTCTATGGGTGTAGCTGTCAGTTCCCGTAGCGGTGTACGTCCTTCCGTGCCAAGTGTAGCTGTCGCAGACATCGGCCGTGTGGCTCGATGAGGTGCTGTAGTTCACGGTCAGGTTCAGTGTCACCACCGAGTCGCAGCCATAGGAGGTCTGCAAGGTGTCGCGGACGCCGAAGGCGGTGCTGGTGTAGGTTTGGCCGTTGACGTTCCAGGTGTAGCTGTCGCATGCTGTGCGGTTCAGCACTGTGTTCTCGTCGCTGTGGTGGATGGTGAGACTCAGCACCACCGTGCTGTCGCAGTCCCATTGGTCGGTGAAGGTGTGGAACTTGGTGCCGCTGAGGTAATACATGGTTCCGGCCCAGTAGAAGCTGTCGCATGCCACCTGTGAGGGATAGTAGGTTCCAGGCTGGTGGATGGTCAGGTGCAGCGTCGTGATGGAGTCGCACCCTGCCACACTTTGCCGTATGCAGGTGTCTGTCGTGTTGTTTGTGTAGTAGATTCTCCCGTTCCATGTGCATCGTTGGCAGCTGTCCACGTAGTCCGTCACCCGTATCGTGGCGTCCATGGTCAGCGACAGGTGTTCCACGCTGTCGCATCCCATGGCATTCACCGTGTGCCAGTCGACGGTGGTGTCGGTCGAGTAGGAGACCCCGTGCCAGACATAGTGGTCGCATCCGTGGACCGTCATAGTGCTCTCGCTGCTGTGGCGCACCGTCAGGTGCAGCGTCAGGTTCGAGTCGCACCCTGCGGCGTTGGTGAGGAGCGCGGTCGGGTTGGCACTGGCGGTATAGAGGGCTCCCGTGGCATCCCAACGGAAGGAGTCGCACACATCCTCGATGCGGACGCTGGAGGTGCTGCGGCGGATGGTGAGGTTGAGTTCCTCTGTCGAGTCGCATCCTGCGGCGTTGGGGATGGGGTATGTGTAGTGGAAACGGCCGCCGTCGGTGTAGGGGGTGCCATGCCAGGTGTAGCTGTCGCACACATTCTCTGTCAGGTTGTTCGTGGTGCTGTAGCGCACTGTCAGGTGCAGCGTCACGGACGAGTCGCACCCGTGTGTCGTTTGTGTATGGTAGGGATAATCGCCAGAGGCGTTATAGGGAGTGCCATTCCACACCAGACTGTCGCACACGTTGCGAGTGTCGCTTCCCGTCAGGTCACTGTGGTACACCGTCAGATGTAGCGTGATGGTCGAGTCGCAGCCTTCCACAGTCCGCTGTACAGCTGTCTGGGTCGTGCTGCTCGTGAAGGGCCCGTATGTGTGCATCCCTGAACCGTCGGCGTCGGTTGTTGTCCAGGTGTATGTATCGCAAGCCTGTTGGACGTCTGTCGTGTTGAACGAGTAGTGAATCGTCAGCGGGAGTGTCACAATACTGTCGCACGCAGAGCCGTTGGTCAGTGTGTCGCGGTAGATTCCGCTCACCGTGTATGTCATTCCGTCTGTAGGCCACAGGTAGCTGTCGCACCGTGTCACCGCAGGCAGTGTCGTCCGGCTGCTCTTGCGCACGGTCAGATCCAGCCGCACTGTCGAGTCGCACCCTGCTGCATTGTTGCCTGCATCGTATAGGGCGGTGTGGTTGTCCGAAGTGTATGTCTGCCCGTTTATCCAGGTGTATCGGTCGCAGACGCTGTGGACATCGACAGCCACTGTGCTGTGGCGCACGACGAGGTTGAGCGTTGTCGTCGAGTCGCAGCCCCGGGCGTTGGTGGTGTGGTAGGTGGCCGTGTTGTTGGTGGCGGTATAGAGGGTGCCGTGCCAGCGCATGCTGTCACACACGTTGTAGGAGTCTGTCGCAGTGGTGCTGTAGTTCACCGTCAGACGGAGGGTGACCACCGAGTCGCACCCTGCGGCGTTGGTCTCCGTGAAGGTGGGCGTGTTGGTCGAAGCGGTGTAGAGGGTGCCATGCCAGCGGAGGCTGTCGCAGACGCGCTGCACATCGGTGCCCACGTTGCTGCGGCGGATGGTGAGGTCGAGCGTGCAGGTCGAGTCGCAGCCGTGCACCGTGGTGGTGTGGTAGGGGTAGTGGCCCGAGGTGGTGTAGCGTGTGCCGTTCCAGGTGAAGCTGTCGCATTCGTTGGCGGTCGCCGTACCGCTGTGGTCTGCATGCCATATCGTCAAGTGCAGCGTTGTCGTGGAGTCGCATCCCGCGGCATTCAGGCAGTGGTAGGTCGGCGTTGTCGTGGAAGCGTTGTATGTGCCTCCGTGCCATGTGTAGCTCTCGCAGGCATCCACATTCTCGATAGCGCTGTTGCTGTGGTTGATGATGAGGTTCAGGGTCACCAGCGAGTCGCATCCGTGCACAGTGCTCAGGTGATACTGTGCACTGTTGTTCGAGGCGGTGTATGTCACACCGTCAATCCAACGGTAACTGTCACAGGCAGTATGGGGGTCTGTCGCCGTCTGGTCGTGGTGGATGGTGAGGACGAGAACGTCCAGCGAGTCGCACCCGAAACGGTTGACGAGGGTGTCGGTGTCGATGGTCGAGGAGGTGTAGGTCTTGCCGTGCCAGGTGTAGCTGTTGCAGGTCTCCACCCTCGTCGTGTCGGTGTTGTAGCTGATTATCGAGAGGTGCAGCCGCATCGTGCTGTCGCATCCCACGGCATTTGTCGTGTGCTCTTCCAGGTCGCGTGTCCCCAGACTCGTGTACGTCACGCCATTCACGGGCCACAGGTAAGAATAGCATGCAATGACCGTGTCTCTCCGCTCTGTGCTGTAGTTCACGGTCAGGTTCAGCGTTACCGTCGAGTCGCACTGGTCGCTGTTCGTAAACACCACCGTCGGCGTAGTCGTCGAGGCTGTGTAATTGTGTCCGTCAATCCACGTGTAGCTGTCGCAGGCTGTCTGCACATCGGTGCCGCTGTTCGAATAACGCACGTCCAGATGCAGCGTGTCTTCCGAGGAGCATCCGGCTGCATTCGTGTAAGGGTGGGTGTACAAGCCCGAGACCGTGTAGGTCTGGCTCCATCCGTTGTTGCTCCATTGGTAGCTGTCGCATGCCCGTTGGTTATAGGCATTGTGTGTGCTGTTGCGCACCGTCAGGCTCAGGGTCATCAACGAGTCGCACCCCACCGTGTTCGGAATGGTGTCACGATACGTCCCTGTCGAAGTATAGAGACCGCCCATCCAGCGCATGCTGTCGCACACATTCTCGCTGAAAAGCGCGCTCGTGCTGTGGCGCACCGTGAGGTCGAGGGTCACGAGTGAGTCGCAGTTGTGCACCGTCCTGAAATGGTGGTCGGCCACTGTGCTGGAGGTGTAGGTGTGCCCTGCCCATGTATAGCGGTCGCAAACGTTCTGTGTGTCTGTCAAGGTATCGCCGTACCACACGGTGAGGTTCAGCACGATTGTGGAATCACAACCGTCGACGTTGAGCGTGTGGACGGTGTCGGACGTGGAAGATGTATACACACGCGGCACAGGATCGATATTCAGTACCCAAGGTATGGGCCAAGAAAACGTGTTGCAGTTTTCGAGGGTGTACACCTTCTCTGTACTGTGGCCACGGACGGTAAGGCTGAGGAAGTAGACGGAATCGCATCCGTCGACACTGTAGATGTTCTCGTTCTGGACCATCGAGTAGTTGCCCGCATAGGATTGTGTGTACCAGCGGCCACGGAACTCGATAGAGTCACATTCTGGCAGCGGCGTATAGGTGGCGTAGCCAAGGCGCTTCACCGTGAGGTGCAACGACACCAGACTGTCGCGGGTGAAGTTGTCGTTGTAGCAAAGGATGGGAGTCTTCACCACACTGGCACTCTCACGGTGGCCATTCCAAGTATAGTACTCGCATGCACGGACATACATGTCGTAGACTCTGTGCGGCTGTCCTGCAATGACAGAGTCCCTCGAATAGACCATCGAGTCTATCACCGAGGTGCCAAGACTGCCGTCGCCAATATGCGCAGACTGGGCAGTGACAGCCTCAAACGAAAAGAATAATGCCGCAAAAAGCATTATCTGCCTATATGTTTTCATGACTTTCATGATAGAGTACTTTTTTATATTCTATTTCTGTATAACGTTTTACATGTCCTATGGGCACAATCTCCCCATAGATATGGCAAAGCAAAGATACGAATATTTTTTTATATAGGAAATTATTTTGCCCGCAGGAATGAAAAAAAGCCTAACGCGACCAACGTTGCGTCAGGCTTTTTTGTCTGGTACTGGACTCGTCTATATCATCTTCAGGTAGTTGATTTCTTTCTCGGTAAGCTCGCGGTAGCGGCCGCGGGGAAGGTCCTTCTTGGTCAAACCTGCGAAAACCACCCTGTCCAGTTTGTGGACATTGTATCCCAGGCTCTCAAAGATGCGGCGTACGATGCGGTTTTTCCCGGAATGCAGCTCCACTCCCACAACACGCTTGTCGTTCATGCCGTCGACATACTGCACATCGTCCACATGAATTGGACCATCGTCGAGGGTGATACCCTCCATCATTTTCCTCATATCCTCCTTTGTCACAGGTTTGTCCAACTCCACATGGTAGATCTTGTATATGTTCGACGATGGGTGAGTCAGTTTCTTGGCCATGTCGCCGTCGTTCGTGAAAAGAAGCAGACCCGTTGTCGCACGGTCCAGTCGTCCAACAGGATAGATACGCTCTGGGCATGCTCCGTCTATCAGCATCATCACCGTCTGGCGCTCCTGAGGGTCGTCGACAGTCGTGATAAATCCTTTCGGCTTGTTCAGCAGGAAGTAGCGGAGTTTTTCCGACCGCAACGTCTCTCCACCGTAATTCACCACGTCGCCAGGCATCACTTGATAGCCCATCTCGGTCACGACTTTCCCGTTCACCGTCACGCTTCCTGCCGAGATAAGCTTATCCGCTTCCCGTCGCGAGCAAATGCCCGCATGGGCTATATATTTATTCAGTCGGATGGCCCCTTTCTTTTCAACGTCCCCGCTTTTAGGATTCGGAGAGGGCTTTTCTCTCCTCGGCGCCGAGCTCTTTTTGGGGGCAAAGTCTCTCTCGTTCTGGGTCTTCGGGGCAGTTCTCTCCTTTCTGGGAGAGATTCCGTCTCTCTTGCTTCCAGAGTTGGCTCCTGCTCCTGGTTTCTTGGCTCCATAGGTGGCTCCGGACCTCTTGGCTCCGGATGCAGCTCCCACTCTCTTGGTTTTGGTTTCAGGCCCCTTCGGACCTTTTCCTTCGCCGCCCTCACGGCGGTAATTCTTTCTTTCCATTATCGTTAGTCTTTAGAATTTGTACTTATAGGGAAACGCCCTGTCCAGTTCCTGATGGTTGCGGACAAAGGCCACGGCTTCAGCCAACTGCAGCAGGATATCCAGTTTCATGAACCTCAGCCACGATTGCGCTTTTTCCTCTTCGCGACAGGCCAAGGCAAACATCAGGTTCGCCTGGTGCAGGTGCATCTTCACCCATGCAAGGGCCCGCTTGTCGCCATCGATGGCATGGCTCAGCAGTCCCAACCACCCGTTGCCTGTCTTCACGAGAAACTGTTCGGCATTGGGGTCGTCGTGTAGGAAATTGCTGAAAGCCCCCAGCTCTGGGTATCCATTCTCCACAAGCCACTGGAAGAAAGTGTCCTTTCCTTCGATGGACTTCTCCAGTGCCAGCAACACCTTGACATTGTAGCTTAACAATCCCGGCCGGACGGCGTCTGGAGCCTTTTTTGCTGTTACGGGTGCTGTATCAACTGCGGATTGTGGCATGCAGCTGTTCTTCGAGGTTTTTCTGCAGTTTGGCCATGACGGTCTCAATCTGCTTGTCGGTAAGGGTTTTTTCCTTGTCCTGGAGGATGAAACTGACAGCGTAGGACTTCATTCCTTCGGTGATGCCCTTGCCCTCGTAGACATCGAACAGGCCAACCTTCTTCAGCAGTCGCTTCTCGGTGTTGTAGGCTACCCGCTCGATGTCGGCAAAGGTCACCTTCTTCTCGAGCACCAAGGCCAAGTCGCGGCGCACTTCAGGGAAGTTGGGCACCTCGGCATAGAGCACCTCCTTGTCGGGATAGCTCTTGAGCAGCAGGCTCCAGTTGATGTCGGCATAGTACACCTCCTGCTTGCAGTCCATGCTGCGCAGAAAGTCCTTGCCCAACCGGCCGAAAGAGCAAAGCTGTTTCTTGCTGTCTTTGAACACCACATCGATACCCTCGGCGTAGTATTTCTCGGCGGCGGGCTGGAACTGCAGGCGGGTCATGTTCATCCGCATGCGGCGTAGGATGTTCATTACGTGTCCCTTCAGGTGATAGAAGTCGATGGGCGTGGCGGGCACCTTCCAACTCTCGGGCTGCAGGTTGCCGGTCATCCAGATGGAGAAATGTTGGGTCTCGTTATACTTCTGGGTGACAGGGATGTCGCTATCGTTGCCTGTTGCCGCTACCTGTCCTTCCGGAGTCTTCCTGTAGGACCTGCCGAACTCGTATAGCTTCAGGTCTTTCTGCTTGTAGTTGATGTTGCGTACAATGCACTCCATGCCGCCATACAGCAGTGTTTGGCGCATGACGTTGAGTTCTTTGCTCAATGGGTTGAGAATGCGCACACAGTCAGCCTCGGGGAAATCTTCGTTTCCTTCGTAGTACCCCGACTTGGTGAGCGAGTTGTTCATAATCTCGCTGAATCCGTTGTCGGTCAGAAGGTCGCTGACGATGTTCTGCAGTTTTCTTGGATTGGGCTTGGGACTATAGGAGAGGCAACTGTTGAGCTCTTCCTCGAAGTGGATGTTGTTGTATCCATAGATGCGCATGATTTCCTCCACCACGTCGCATTCGCGGTATACATCCACCTTGCAGGTGGGGATGCGGAGGGTCATGCCTTCGGCATCCTCCGAGGCAATCTCGATGTCGAGGGAACGGAGTGCAGTATGCATGGCTTCACGTGGGAGAGCCTGTCCCACAAGGGCGTCGACACGGGCGTAGCTCAGACTGACGGTGGTGCGCTCGATGGGGGCGGGGTAGATGTCGACCATCTCGGAGGCGACAACGGCACCTGCCAGTTCCTGCATCAGACCCACGGCACGACGCAGGGCCCACGGCGTGATGTTGGGATCGCAGCCACGCTCGTAGCGGAAGGAGGCGTCGGTCTTGAGACCGTGGCGTTTGGAGGTCTTGCGGATGGAGGTGGAATTGAAATAGGCACTCTCGAGAAAAACGCGCGAGGTCGCCTCGGTGATGCCGCTCTTCTGGCCGCCGAAGACTCCGGCTATGCACATCGGTTGAGGCTCGTTCGCTCCTCCGTCGCGGTCGCCTCCACCGGCGTTGCATATCATGAGGTCGCGTCGGTCGAGTTTGCGTTCTATGCCGTCGAGTGTGACGAAAGGTGTGTCCTGGGGAAGTGTCCGGACCACGACATGGTCGCCCGCAATCTTGTCGGCATCGAAGGCGTGGAGGGGTTGACCGACCTCCATGAGAACAAAGTTAGTGATGTCGACGATGTTGTTGATGGGGCGTATGCCGACGGTGCGGAGGCGGGTCTGTAGCCATTCGGGCGAGTCCTGCACATGCACGTTCTCCAGCGTGATGCCCGTGTATCGCGGACACAACTCGGGCTCTTCGACGGTGACACGGATGGGATGCCCGCTTCCCGTGCATTTCAACGGCGTTTTCGCCGTTTCCGGCCATTGTATCTTGAGGTTCTTGCCCTTCCGTGTGTTGAGCACGGCGACGACATCCCTCGCCACGCCGATATGGCTGGTGGCGTCGCTGCGGTTGGCGGTGATGGCCACCTCCAGGACGTAGTCGTCCGTCAGCCCGAAATACTCCTTGGCCGCCATGCCTACAGGGGCGTCGTCGGGCAACACCATGATGCCGGCATGGTCCGAGCCCAGTTGCAACTCGTCGGCAGCGCACAGCATACCCTCGCTGACGGCACCGCGCAGCTTGCCTTTCTTGATCTCGTAGAACTCGGTGTCGGAGGTATAGATTTTTGTGCCGATCTGGGCGCAGACAACCTTCTGTCCGGCGGCGACGTTCGGGGCCCCGCAGACGATGTTCAGCGGCTTTTCGCCTCCCACGTCGACAGTGGTCAGGTGCAGGTGGTCGCTGTCGGGATGCGGTTCGCAAGTCAGCACCTGGGCGATGACCACGTGCTCGAGGCCGCCGCGGATGCTCTCCACCTTCTCGATGCCCTCAACCTCGAGGCCGCTGAAGGTTAGCAGGTCATCCAATTCGTTGGGCGTCATTCCGCCCAGGGCTACATACTGTTTTAGCCAGTCGAATGATATCTTCATATTTGTGATGTTTTATGTTTTTGCAGGTTGAAAAGGTTGTATCTTTCTGTCTTGAGGGGTACTTTGCGGAAATGGCCTTGCGCAAGTCCGGTAGGGGTTCCGTCGGTGAGGAGGTGGCGGTAGGGTAGCGTCGTGTCCTCCATGTCGGAAACGGGCATGAGTGAAATCTTTTTCTCGCGGTAATAATAGTAGATGAGCGAGTATTCCTCTCTCATGCAGTCGGGTATGGCCACATGCTCCCCTTCTTCCAGGCAGGGAAGGATGAGCTGCATGTCGTTCTGCAGGGCAATGTCGCGTCCGGGCTTGCCGTAATAGGATGCGTTGAGCCACACGGCACAGGCCACGGCAATGACTGCCAAGGCGGTAGTGGCTAGATTGAAAGTCCGGCCGGCGCGGCTTAACCAACTCTCTATGGCGTTGTGCACAAGTGAACCCAGTGCCACGGCGAGGAAGGGGAAAACGGTGAGGATGTAGAAGTCCCGCTGCTTGGTGCTAACCATGATGGGTATGACTCCGGCGAGGGTTAGCAGGAGGAAAGTCAGGAATGTGTGCCGGTCTTCCTTCGAAGGCAGGGTTTGGTTTTCTTTGCCCCGCGTCAGCCATGCCGCGATGAGGCATACGGCGGTGATTGCGAAGACGATGAGGGTCTGTTTCAGGAACTTTACGATGATATACCAGCGGCTGTCGACGACGGGCGCTTTCATGCCTCCGACGACCTGATTGGAGAAATATTTTCCGAGATAATCCCAAGCTTCGGGGCAGCAGATGGCCAGGATGAAGCCGCAGAGCGACAGGGAAGCCGCCAGTACAAGGGTCTGCAAGACGGCTTTTCCCAACGTCTGCTTCTGTCGCCCGCTTGGGGGGTAGAGGGTGTCGGTTAGCCAAAGGATGAGAGGGAATGCCAGGGGGTAGAGGCCGGTGAAACCTTTGGTGAGGAAGGCAAGGAAGAGAAATAGGCCGCCGAGGGCTGTCCACAGGAATCGGGACCATCGTCGGGGGGAGTTGTGCATCATGCACAGCACGGCGGAGAGGACGAATACAGCCATCGTGCATTCCAGCAGGATGCAGTGGGAGCTGAGGGTCACGACAGGTACAAGAATCCACAGCAGCAGCGGCAGCCATCCTGTGTCGGCACCGTGTCCGGTGTGTTTCCACAGCCGGAGAATCAGCAGTGCGGTGATAAGTACGATGAGCATTGCGTATACCCTTGTCACCCAAAGCGATGTTCCGAACACTCTGTAGAACAGCGACAGCATCCACATGGCCAGCGTCGGGTGTTCGTAGAAATGGGGGAATATCGAGTCGGAGTGTACGGGATGCCACATATCGCCGATGCCCTCAGCCATGTTGGCGGCGATGTTGCTATAGGTGAGACCATCTATGAACATCCCCGTGGTGAACAGACTGTCGCCCACCAGCAGCAGGAACGTCGCCGCGACGATGATATAGGCATTCAGGCATTTACTCATTCACACATTTCTTACTTCTTAGTTCTTACTTTCTTTCTTCCAGCTGTCTTTGAGGGTGCAGATTCGGTTGAAGACAAGGTGTTCAGGTGTACTGTCATAGTCGGTGCCGAAGTATCCCATGCGTTCAAACTGGAAACGTGCCGGCTGAGGGATTCCATTCTCGTCAACACCCATGCGGGCCTCGGCGAGCGAAGGCTCCAGTTTGGCATTCTGGACCACACGGAGGCTGTCGGGATTGAGGTTGTCGAGGAAAGTCTTTCCTTCTTCCACCTCGTCGGGAGTCTCGGAGGCAAAGAGGCGGTCGAATAGCCGCACCTCGGCATCGATAGCATGCTTGGCACTTACCCAGTGGAGGGTTCCCTTGACCTTGCGTCCGTCGGGGGCATCGCCGCCGCGGGTGGCGGGGTCGTAGGTGCAATGGATGCAGGTGATATTGCCGTCGGCATCCTTCTCCACACTCTGTGCGGTGACGAAGTAGGCATACCTGAGGCGCACCTCCTGGCCGATGGCCATGCGGAAATACTTTTTGGGTGCCACCTCCATGAAGTCGTCACGTTCTATATATAGTTCGCGCGAGAAGGGGACCTTGCGGGTGCCGTCGGCGGGGTTCTCGGGGTTGTTGATGGCGTCGAGCCATTCTTCCTGGTCTTGGGGGTAGTTGTCGATGACGACCTTCACGGGGTCGATGACGGCCATGCGGCGGGGGGCTATCTTGTTCAGATGGTCGCGCAGGCTGTTCTCCAGACGCACATAGTCGATGACGTTGTCGCGTTTGGCCACACCAATATCTTCGCAGAAGTTGCGGATGCTCTCAGGCGTGTAGCCGCGGCGACGCAGACCGCAGATGGTGGGCATGCGGGGGTCGTCCCACCCGCTCACGTGATGCTCCTTCACGAGTTGCAGCAGTTTCCGCTTGCTCATCACCGTGTAGTTGATGTTCAGACGGGCGAACTCGTACTGGTGGCTGGGCCAGATTCCCAGTTGTTCTATGAACCAGTCGTATAGCGGACGGTGGATGTCGAACTCCAGTGTGCAGATGCTATGGGTGATATGCTCGATAGAGTCGCTTTGTCCGTGGGCATAGTCGTACATGGGGTATATACACCATTTGTTGCCTGTGCGATGGTGTTCGGCATGCAGAATGCGGTACATAATGGGGTCGCGGAACTGCATGTTGGGATGGGCCATGTCTATCTTGGCACGGAGCACCTTCTCGCCATCGGCGAACTCGCCGTTGCGCATCCTTTGGAAGAGGTCGAGGTTTTCCTCGACGCTGCGATTGCGCCACGGGCTGTCGACGCCAGGTGTGGTGACGGTGCCACGGTTGGCGCGGATCTCTTCCAGACTCTGGTCGTCAACGTAGGCGAGACCTTTCTTAATGAGTACCATGGCCCACTCATAAAGTTGCTCGAAGTAGTCGCTGGCATAGTGCACGCCCGCCCACTCGAATCCAAGCCAACGGATGTCCTGCTGGATAGAGTCCACATATTCGGTGTCTTCCTTAACAGGATTGGTGTCGTCAAAACGCAGGTTGGTCTTGCCTCCATATTTCTTGGCGAGGCCGAAGTTAAGACAGATGGATTTGGCGTGGCCGATATGAAGGTATCCATTGGGCTCCGGCGGGAAGCGGGTGAGGATACTGCTGTAGGTTCCTTCGTTGAGGCCCTGTTCAATGATTTCTTCTAAGAAGTTAAGGTTCTGTTTCTCTTCCATGATGTGGTGGTTTATATGACGTTGACGAGGTAGTAGTTTTTCTTGCCTTTTTGTACAAGTATGCAGCCGCTTGCAAGAATATCGTCAACAGTGACTATACGGTCCTCTCCGGCTTTGACTTTGTTGAGGGAGATGGAGTTTTGCTTCAGTTCGCGCCGGATGGCTCCTTTCGACTCGAACATTTGTGTCTGAACTGCAGCGAGGTCGACAAGCGAGATGCCTTCCTCGATAACGCTGCGGGCAATGGTATACTGCGGGACACCCTCGAACACGGAGAGGAGTGTTTCGCGATCCAGGGCGTTAAGTTGTTCCGTGGTGCCCTTGCCAAATAGAAGTTCTGATGCGGATACAGCGGTCTGGTAGTCTTTCTCGGAGTGGACACGGCAGGTGATGTCTTTGGCCAGAGCCTTCTGCAGCAGACGTTGCTCAGGGGCTTCGGCGTGCCTCTTTTCCAAATCCTCGATTTCCTCGCGGTTGAGTAGGGTGAAGATGCGGATGTAACGGGCAGAGTCCACGTCGGAACAATTGAGCCAGAATTGGTAGAACTTGTAAGGAGAAGTCTTCTCGGGGTCGAGCCAGACATTTCCACCTTCTGTCTTTCCGAATTTGGTGCCGTCGGCCTTCGTGATGAGAGGGCAGGTGAGGGCGAAGGCTTCACCGCCTTCCATGCGGCGGATGAGTTCCGTGCCGGTGGTGATATTGCCCCATTGGTCGCTGCCTCCCATCTGTAGTTTGCAGCCGTGGGTGCGGTACAATGTCAGGAAGTCGTAACCCTGCAGTAGTTGGTAGCTGAATTCGGTGAACGAGATGCCGGTCTCCATGCGTTTCTTGACACTGTCTTTGGTCATCATGTAGTTTACGGTGATATGCTTGCCGACATCGCGGATGAAGTCGAGGAATAGGTAGTCTTTCATCCAGTCGTAGTTGTTCAGCACCTGTGCGCCATTCTTGGGGCAGTCAAAGTCGAGGAATTTCGAGAGTTGCCGTTTGATGCAGTCTACATTGTGCTGCACCTCCTCCACCGTGAGGAGCTTGCGCTCTTGTGCCTTGAAACTCGGGTCGCCAATCATTCCTGTCGCGCCGCCTACGACGGCTAAGGGTCTGTGCCCCGCCATCTGGAGGTGCTTCAGCAGCATGATGGAAACAAGATGCCCTATGTGCAGTGAGTCGGCCGTGGGGTCTATACCCACATAAGCCGTTGTCATTTCTTTGGATAGTTGCTCCTCAGTGCCTGGCATCATGTCATGTATCATCCCGCGCCAGCGGAGCTCTTCAACAAGGTTTGTCTTCATAAACTGATATTGTGCTATACTAAACTAAAAAAAGAGGTACTGCCCGGTGGGCGAGTACCTCTTGCAGGATTTATCTTCCGTTATCGGACAATCAGCTTCGAGGTGGCGGTACTCTCGCCCACGAGAACGTTCACAAGGTACATGCCTCTTGCCAGAGCCGAGCAGTCCACAGTGTGCTCTGTGGTGCCTTCGCCGAGGCGGCCAAGGTCCTTGGTCATCACGAGTCGGCCGTTGATGTCATAGACATTCATGTGCGCCTGGCCAGCGTTTGCCACGCTCAGCTGCATCGTGGTGCTTCCCTCAGCAGGATTGGGGTAGAAACGAACAGCATTGTTGCCGGTGGCGGTGACAGTGGGGATGTCCAGGATGTCACGAGGATCGATAATCTCGTTCTCGTGGTCAACAACATAGGTGCTGTCCATGAAGATGCCGCGGCCGTAGGTTCCGAAGTAGATGGCATAGGGCCATTTGGTGCGCGGGAAGATGTAAGCTTCCTCGGTCACACCGTCGTGGCCGGTGTAGTGAATCACAGGGAAGGATTGTGTCTGCTGGCAGATGGCCGTCACGGGTACACCGTTGAATGCGCCATACTCGTTCCACACGGTGGCTTTGGGGTTCTGGGCGTAGAATACACCGTTCTCCGTGCCTACATATGCGCTACCGGTGGTATACTCAATCATTGCACTGTATGCGGGAGTGCCTGCTGCACCCACGGTGCGGAGGTTGATGGTCGGGTTGGCGGATGTGACGTTCTCGATATAAGCCACATTGGGGCCGTCGGTCACGTCAAAGGTCACAATCAGGTTGTCTTTGCCCGTGCGGGGATCAATGGCGATGGAGGAGATGCGGCCGGGGAAGAAGTAGGTGCTGTCGCCAGTCATGATGGTGTCGGTGACGGTCACGCGGTTCTCCACCTTATAGTTCATGATATCGCGCACCTCGGGGACGGTCTTGGAATAGTCGATGGCAGCGAGTCCTTTCACGCGGACCAGGAACGACTGGTTCAGGCTGTCGTTCTCAACCACCACGATGGCTGCATCGCCGTCCTTCGAAAGGACAGTCTGACGGGCGTAGTAGTGAGGATGGTTTGCGCTGTTCACGCAGTAGATGTGTGCCCAGAAACGGGTCTCGTTGCTATTGTCGAATACCAGACGGAAGTCCGTGGGGTTCCAGCAGTATGAAACGTTGGTGTTGTTGGGATATCCGCTTTCCGTAGTGATGGCAAGCAGGCGGCTGGCATAGGGTGTGGCCACCTTGTGACGAAGTTCCTGACGGACGGTGAAGTTGTGATCAAAGACATGGTAGAAGGGGTAGGAGGCGTGGGCAACATCCAGGACGACAATCGAGTCGCCGGCCTTCACCTGGAAGTTCTGGCGCAGCTGGTGCTGTTCGCCGTTACGGTATACGTATGCCAGTGTGTCGATGGTGAAAACGATGCTGTCGTTATGAGCGACATCGCCATTGGTTTCCCACAGCGAGATCTGGCCAATCTTGGGACCATTCTCAACCAGGTCGGACATGAAGGCAGAGCCATAGGTCCAGGTCTGGGTGTTGGTGAAGTTGGAATAGTCATTGTATGCGCGTCCCACGGCACCATTCGAACCCGACACGAAGAGGATGCGGCGCGAGAGGGGCTTGTACTGCGAGAAACGGCTCGCTGCAACCATGCCTCCGTCGCCGTACCACAGAATGTTGGCCTTGTGGTTGGTATTGGTGGAGTCTCTTTCGGCATTGGGGTCGTACCAAGTCGATTCGGAAACGCCGCCGTGGTGTCCCATGCGAGCCTCGATGAAGGGGCTGCCGTTGCTGTTGGCACCCGAGATGAGAGAACCGTCGGGAAGCACGGCAAGGCTGTTAATCTGGACATTGTTCAGGCCGGAATTGATGTTGAGGAAACTCTCCATGCCGTTCTTGGCCAGGTACACACCTCCATCCGTCACGATGAAGTAGTCGGTATTTCCTTCTTCTCCGTCAATGGGTGCGCGCATATCGGTGACAATCTTGTGGATGCCAGAGTGCACGAAAGCAAAGTATGAATAGACGGAGGCCATATAGTCGCCCGAGTTCAATTGGGACTCATTGTTGGAAACTACTGACCACTGGTAGGGAGCATTTTCCACGTATCCCTTGCCCTTCCACACATCGCTTCCGGCAATGTAGACCAGTGACGGGTCGTTGTTGCTCACCGTCATGGTTCCGCATGTGGAGGCATTGGCGGCAGTCGAGAAAGGTATCACCGTCGAGGTGGAAATGAGCTGCCACGAGTTGGTGTTGCGGGTCAGGTACACACCAGTCAGCAAACCATTCTTGTTGGTAACCATTGCATAGAGGTAGGAGTTGTCTGAGGGGGCAATGGCGAGGGTGATCTTGCCTGCATTCTGGCCAAAAGCGTCGCAGCTGGAGGTGATGTCCACGGGCTCAGAAGCACCAATAATGTCGCTGATTTTATAAAGACGTCCACCCGAAGTGAAGAATCCACGGTTGAATTGCTGCGAAATCTTCACATCAGTGACATTCCCGTCAAAAACCTTCGTGGGTGCGGACATCATCCCATTGGGATTTTCCACGCTCCAACGGAAAAGGCCCTTCGGGGTGGCCACGAAAACATATCTCGTCGCGTCAGAGATCATCTTGTCCATTTCGTTGACACACGCAAAGTCATCGTCGGCCGATTGCGGTACAGTCTGGGTGAGGGAGGTGAACACCCTCGTGTTGGTGTTGAAAAGGAACATGCCCCGGCCCATGGCTGCAAAGCGGTTCAGTCGATTTGATTTTGGATAATAACTTTCACCTGTGCCGATAAGGATGGTGCTGTCATTAATCGTCATCATGCTGCTGATGGGGAGTGTAACCTCCTTGCCATCAAGGTAGCAAGGCATGTATTCCCATTTGTTGTCAATGAATGCATAGAGACCACCGGAAGCCGCACCGGCATAGGCTAACACAGGATTTCCCCCGAGGACCAATGAGGTTGTGCGCCCACCAATGTTGTCGGGCCCGATTTCGACAAGTTTGTCGCTTTGGTAATTTGCCTTTTGGGCGAAAACTGGGCCTGCAAAACAGACACAAATCCCTACAAAAAGGCCGAGAAGTACGTTTCTACTTTTCATAAGATATTGATGATTAGTTAGATGTTTAATTTCACAATTCATGTTTTAATTAGCAAAGATACACTTTTTTTTTGTAATAGAGCCTTTTTTGCCGAAAAAGCAAAAAAAAAAGTTTTCGGGCAATAAAGGACATGCACTCGCGTTAATTGGAATGACGACAGAAAAAAGCCGCTGCCGAGTGTATAAATAATGTATTAGGAACATTAGAAAATATAAACTATAAAAGTACGCATTATGGAAGAAAATGTGAATATCCAAGAGCTGAACGAGCGTATTTCGCGCGAGAGTGCTTTTGTTGATGCGCTGACCATGGAGATGAGAAAAAGCATCGTCGGCCAGAAGCACATGGTGGAAAGTCTGATGATAGGCCTACTGAGCAATGGACACGTCCTGCTCGAAGGTGTCCCTGGCTTGGCAAAAACTTTAACGATTACCGCGTTGGCTCGTGCAATCGACGCGAGGTTCAGCCGCATCCAGTTCACGCCCGACCTGTTGCCTGCCGACCTGGTGGGTACTATGATTTACAGTCAAAAGAATGAGTCGTTTGTGGTGAAGAAAGGCCCAGTGTTTTCAAACTTCATTCTTGCGGATGAAATCAACCGTGCCCCTGCCAAGGTCCAGAGTGCCCTGCTGGAGGCCATGCAGGAACGTCAGGTAACGATAGGAGAGGAGACCTACCGTCTCGAGGAACCATTCTTGGTGATGGCCACCCAGAACCCCATCGAGCAGGAGGGTACTTACCCGTTGCCCGAGGCTCAGGTCGACCGCTTCATGCTGAAGGTGGTCATTGGATACCCTAAGAAAGAAGAGGAACGTGAGATTCTTCACCGTCAAGTGGGAAGAATCATGAACGAAGGAGCCGGTGAAGGCTCAACCAGAGCAGTGGTATCTCCTAAAGACATCCTGAAGGCCCGTGACCTGGTGCGTGAGGTGTATATGGATGAAAAAATTGAAGGGTATATCACCGACATCGTTTTCGCAACACGTTACCCCGAGCAGTATCGTCTTGACCGGCTCAAAGGTCTCATCTCTTATGGCGCTTCGCCCCGTGGTTCCATCAACCTCGCGTTGGCGGCCAAGTCGTTCGCCTTTATGCGCCGCAGGGGCTATGTCATTCCCGAGGATGTCCGTGCGGTGGCGATGGATGTGCTGCGCCATCGTGTCGGCCTGACATACGAGGCTGAGGCGGAGAACGTGACGGCCGAGGAGGTCGTAAACGAGGTCTTGAATAGCGTGGAGGTGCCTTGATGGACAGCGAGATCATAAAGCGGGTACGTAAGATTGAGATTAAGGCACGGGGGCTCTCCCGGCAGCTCTTTTCCGGAGAGTGGCACAGTGCCTTCAAAGGGCGTGGTATGGCCTTCAGCGAAGTGCGGGAGTACCAATATGGCGACGATGTACGCAGTATTGACTGGAATGTCACGGCACGACTCAACCACCCGTATGTGAAAGTCTTTGAAGAAGAACGCGAGCTGACGGTGATGCTGCTGGTCGACGTGAGCGGGTCGAACCGTTTCGGCACCCGTCGCCAGTTCAAGGAGGAACTGGTGGCCGAGGTGGCGGCAACGTTGGCCTTCAGTGCTATACAGAACAATGACAAGGTCGGCGTCATCTTGTTCTCCGACCATATCGAAAAGTTCATCCCGCCGAAGAAAGGCAGCAGCCACATCCTCCGCATCATCCGCGAACTCATTACGTTCCGTCCCGTGAGCAACGGGACCGACATCTCCGAGGCGTTGCAGTTTTTTTCCAACGTAATCAAGCGCCGCTGCACGGCTTTTATATTGAGCGATTTCTATGACGAAGGATATTCCGACGCACTGAAAATAGCCGCTGGCAAGCATGATGTGGTGGCAGTGCGTATCGCCGACGCCAGCGAGGAGTCGCTGCCAAACCTGGGTCTTGTGAAGTTCTACGACCCTGAGACCGGCGAGACGCGCTGGGTCGACACCGCCGACAGCGCCGTGCGTAGCGATTTCGCCTCGCGTTATGCCGGGCATGTAACCGCCACAGAGGCTTTGCTGACCAAGTACGGAATCGACAGCGCTACACTCTACACGGGTCAGGACTACGTGAAGGAACTGAAGCGACTCTTCGAGAAACGGAGAGGAAGATAGCCTGTATATAGATTAGGATAAATATGGTAGATACTATAACTATAAGAAAGTGGATTGTCGGTGCCCTTCTGTTTCTGCCGTTCGGCGTCATGGGACAGAGATATGACTATCATCTGGACACGACAGTAATCATGCTGGGCGACCAGACAAAACTGGCCATCGAGAATCCGGTGCCGATGCCGACACTTGAACAAATCTCAGGGGAGGGACTCATCTCCCTCGGGCAGCGGGTCGATACCGCCACAAATACACTTTACACGTTGCTTACCAGCTTCGAGCCCGGCGAGCATTGGCTGCGGGTGGGTGAGGATTCTGTCCTCATTACCGTACAGGATGTTGAAAATGTCGATACCCTCAGTACGGACATCAAGGACATCACCGGTATACTGAAGCAACCCTATACCTTTTGGGAGATTTTCCGTTGGGTGTTGCTTGCGTTGGTGTTGGTGGGACTTTTCTTTCTGTGGCGGTATGTGTGGCACCCCTATTTTGTGAAGAAGATGATGCAGTTGGGCGACACCACGACGCCAGAGGCGACTGTCCCGCCCGATGAGCGCGCCTTGTCGGCATTGGAGAATTTGCGCACAAAACGACTGTGGCAGCAAGGCCGCTCCAAAGAATATCATACAGAACTGACGGACATTGTGCGCCGGTACCTGATGGATGCCCACGGCATCAATTCCACCGAGATGACCACAGGGCAAACGTTGGAGTTTTTCAGTGCGTCACGCGTCTGCACCGACGAGTCTTACCGACTGCTGCGCCAGATGCTTGAGACGGCCGACATGGTCAAGTTTGCCAAATCCGATCCTCCCGCCTATGAACATGACCGATCGATGGAATCCGCAGTGGCCTTTGTGAAGGCTCTCGCTGTGAAAATAGAGAAGGCGGATACGGACGATTCGATAGACAAGAAGGAGGCTACGGTATGAGTCAGATAACGTTTGCCCACCCTTGGGTGCTTGCCTTCCTGGCTTTGGTGCCGATGATGATTGCTTGGTACGTATGGCGTTACCGCAAGCAGAACCCGGCTCTTCAGTTTTCAAACATCAGCCTCTTCCGTGGCGCGCGTAAGACCTTTCGACAGCAGACACGCCCGGTGCTCTACATCTTGCGTATTGTCGCGGTGGCGGCCTTGGTGGTGGCGTTGGCTCGCCCCCAAAGCAAGATGAGCCGGCAGGAAATGAAAGTCGAGGGCATCGACATCGTGCTGGCAATGGATGTGAGTGGCAGTATGCTGGCCGAAGACTTCAAGCCCAACCGGTTGGAGGCGGCCAAGAAGGTGGCATCCGATTTTATCGCCGGGCGTCGCCATGACCGTATGGGCCTTGTGGTCTTCTCTGGCGAGGCCTTCACCCAGGTGCCTCTCACTATTGACCACAATGTGCTGCAGACGCAACTCAAAGGGCTCAAGAGCGGCGTGCTGAAGGACGGCACGGCTCTTGGCGACGGTCTTGCAACGGCCATCAACCGCATCAAGGACAGCGAGGCCAAGAGCAAAGTTATCATTCTGCTCACCGACGGCATCAACAACCAAGGAGCCGTCGACCCGCAGAGCGCGGCCGAGATTGCCGCCCTCTACAACATCCGTCTCTACACTATCGGTGTCGGCACCCAGGGCCTTGCACCTTATCCTTTTCGCGATCCCTTTGGCCATGTGCACTACCAGAATGTGCCTGTCGAACTTGATGAACACCTGCTTACCAGTATGGCACAGGCAACAGATGACGGCCACTATTTCCGTGCCACCAACAAGAAGTCGCTGCAGCAGATTTTCTCACAGATCGACGAGATGGAGAAGAGCAAAATCGATGTGACGCAGTATGCCCAGACAAAGGACGAGTATGCCGTCTGGCTCCTGTTGGCGGCATTCGCGTTGCTGGCCGAAATCCTGCTTTCTTTACTTTATTATAGAACCACCCCTTGACACTGATATGATACACTTTGAACATCCTGGATATTTATGGTTCCTCCTTGTGGTGGCGGCTTGTACAGCTTTGTGGATATTGCTGCGCAGGCTCTCGCGCCGCCGTCTGGAGAAGTTCGCCGACCGTAATATGCATGCGCGGCTGGTGCCCGATGCGTCGGTCTGGCGGCCAGCCTTCAAGTTCGGCCTGTTGATGCTCGCCGCAACATTCATGATTATAGCTATTGCCAACCCTCAGGAGGGCTCCAAGTTGGTGAAGGGCGAACGGCTGGGAAGTGATATCGCCGTCTGCCTCGACATATCCAACAGTATGATGGCCGAGGATATTCAACCCAACCGTCTGGAGCGTAGCAAGCGCATTGTCAGCAACCTCCTCGGAGCTTTGGGCAGCGACCGGGTCTCGCTCGTGGTCTTCGCAGGAAGCAGCTATATCCAGATGCCTCTGACCAGTGACTATAGCGCCGTGAAACTCTTCCTCGACCAGGTCGACTGCAGCCTTATCTCCGCGCAGGGTACCGCCATCGGCGAGGCTATCGAGAAGGCAATGGAGACCTTTGGCTACGGCGATCCCGACAGGGAATGGAAAAAGAACCAGGGGCGGGCCATTGTCATTATCTCCGACGGAGAGAATTTTGAGGACGATGCCGAGAGCGCCGCTCGGGAGGCGGCTGCCGAAGGCGTGCGTATATGCACCATCGGCATGGGCCTTCCTGAAGGAACACCCATCCCTGAGTACCGTGGTCGTCAGCGTATGGGCTATAAGCGTGACCGCCGCGGCAACACCGTCACCACTCGCCTCGACGAGGCCACACTCACGGCCATCGCCCATGCGGGCAAGGGAGTTTATGTCCGTGCCACCAATGTCAATTCTGGCGTGCAGGAGATTGTGCATCTGATAGAAAAATTGGAGAAAGAAAACTATGGAGAGGCCGTCTTCTCTGAGTATGAGAGCCTCTATCAGTACCCTGCTGCTGCGGCTTTGGTCTGCCTGCTGGCCGAGGTGCTGATTTTTGAGCGTCGCAACAGGAAGGTCGACTTCGACAAGATATTAAGGAAAGGACAATAAGGAAATGAAAAGGTTATTCATTATAGGTATTTGCATTTTGTTGACACTGGCGGCGGGGGCGCAGAACTCATCTGTGCGCAAGCAGACCCGCAAGGGCAACCGCGAGTACAACCGGAAGCACTACGACCGCGCCGAAGTTGACTACCGCCGCGCACTTCAGGTCGACAGTACCGCCTACCGTGCCCAGCACAATCTGGGCAACGCCCTCTACCGTTCGAAGGAGTACGCCGAGGCCCAACGTCACTACGATATGGCTCTGCGCGAGCCGTCTCTCGACCCGAAGACCCGCAGCGGCATGCTCCACAACCGTGGCAACTGCCACCTGCAGGCAGGCCTCCAGAAAGACGACAGGGCTCAGGGTTTGGAGGATTTCCGTCAGGCTGTGTCCGACTATCAAGAGGCCCTCAAACTCGATCCCAAGAACGATGACACGCGTTACAACCTTTCCTATGCCATGAAGATGCTCCGTCAGGCCCAACAACAGCAACAGCAGCAACAACAGCAGGGGGGAGGACAGCAGAACCAGCAAGATCAGAAAGACAAGCAGGACCAGCAGAATAAAAACGACCAGCAGAACCAGCAGGATCAGCAGAACCAACAGGACCAGCAGAACCAGCAGGGTCAGCAAGGTCAGAAGGACCAGCAGCAACAGGATCGCCGTCAGCAGCAACAGGGTCGTCAGCAGCAGAAAAAACAGGATGCCGAACGTCTCCTTGAGGCGGTGAAGAACAACGAGAAGAACTCGTTGAAAGAGCATGCCAAGAAGGTGGAGACGGGCTCTCCGCGTAGAATAGAGAAGGACTGGTAGAGTGGGAAATCAAGAATCAGGAATTAGGAATGAGGAATTAGGAATTATGAAGAAGTTCTTTTTAGTTTTTAGTTTTTACCTTTTAGTTTCGGTGGGTGCCTTCGCGCAGGAGTTGCGGGTACGGGCGCCGCAGGCGGTAGCCCTCGGGCAGCGTTTCGAGGTGCGCTATGAAGTCAATGACCGCTGCAAGGACTTCCGGGGTCCCTCCTTCAAGGGGTTTAGTGTTCTTTCGGGACCCAACACTTCCATGCAGACCGGCATGACGGTCATCAACGGGCAGGTCACGCACTCTATCACCTCGGGCTTTACCTATATCATTCAGGCCGACGTGGAAGGCTCTTTTGAGGTGGGCGCCGCCAGTTGCACTGTGGAAGGGAAGAAAATCACCTGTCCGGGCTTCACCATCAAGGTGGAGAAGGGCAGGCAGCAGGCCTCCGGTGGCAGCCAGCAAGGGCAGCGCGGCTATTCCCAACCCAATGCCGCTCAACCCGCCCAGTCGGGCAATATTGACAGCAAGAGCCTCTTTGCCCGCGCTACGGTCAGCAAAACCAACCCCTACCAGGGCGAGCAGGTCATTCTTACCTATAAGATATACACACAGGTGTCCCTCAGTCAGTATCAGATTGACAAGCTTCCCGGCAACAAAGGATTTTGGAGCGAGGACCTGACGCGCGACGGCAATGTGAAAACCTACGAAGAGACTGTCGACGGCCGCCGCTACATGGTGGCGGAAATCCGCCGCGGAGCCATCTTTGCACAGGAAAGCGGCAAGTTGACTATCCAGCCCCTTGACCTCGACGTGCTGGCTCTCGTGCAGCGGCAGCGCCAACGCACGGGGACTCTGTGGGACCTCTTCGACGACCCCTTCTTCAACCCCACACAGGCCGTGGAAAAGCATCTCCGCACCAATAGTCTCAACATCAATGTCAAGCCTCTGCCCCAGACTCCTGACGGATTCACCGGAGCCGTAGGCGCCTTCGATGTCAAGGGTGAAGTCGATACCCGCGAAGTGCGCGCCAATGAGGCTATTACCTACCGTCTCACCGTCTCTGGCAGTGGCAACTTGATGCTCATCAACGCCCCGCAAATCAAGTTCTCGCAGGTCTTTGAGGTATACGACCCCCAGGTCTCCGACAATCTCAGCCGCACGGCCAACGGTGTTTCGGGCAGCCGGACTTTTGAGTGGGTGCTCATCCCCCGGGCGCAAGGCAATTACGAGATTCCCGCCGTCGACTTCCAATATTTCGATCCTGCCTCTGGACGCTACATCACCAAGCATGTCGAGGCAATCCCTGTCCGTGTGAACCGTGGCGACCCCAACGCCATGAAACATGTCACCAGCAGCAAGAACGATGTCCGACTGCTCAACTCCGACATCAACTATATCCAGACGCGCCCGTCGGCTCTTGTTCCCAAGAAAGACAAGTACTCCATCCCGGTCTGGTTCATCGTCTCTTTCATAGTGCTTGTGCTTGTCTCGTTCGGAGCCAGCCTCTTTCTGAGACGTCGTCAGGCGAGGATGCAGGATGTGGCAGGCATGCGCCTAAGCCGTGCCACCAAGCAGGCTCGCAAACGGCTGAAAAAGGCGGCGGCATTGTTGCACGCAGGTGACGAGAACCGGTTCTACGAAGAGGTGTACCACGCCCTGTGGGGCTGTCTTGCCGACAAATACAATATTCCCTTGACCGACCTCAGCAGCGACACTGTCCGTCAGATTCTTGCCGACAGGCAGATTCCGGAGGAACAGTCGTCCCGCATCATGGAGACCCTCCAGTCCCTCGACATGGCTCGTTTCGCCCCGGGCAACGCCGCCGACAAGATGCAGGCCATTTACAACCAGGCTCTCGACACTATCGCCTACCTTAGTTAATGTACCATAATGATTATAGTTGAAATGAAAAGGTTTATATCTCTCTCTGTTCTCGCTTTCTGCTTTCTGGTGATGCATGCGCAGCCCGCCGACCTTTTCCGTCAGGGCAATGAGGCCTACCGCCAGTCGGACTACCTGCAAGCCATCGAGGCCTATACCGCTGTCCTTGATGCAGGTTATGAGAACGCCGACCTCTACTATAACTTGGGCAATGCCTACTACCGCACAGAACAGATGGGCATGGCAGTCCTCTGTTACGAGCGTGCCCTTCGGATAGAGCCCGGTTTTGCTGAAGCCAAGCAGAATCTCGCCTTGGCCAATGCCCGCACCGAGGATAAGATAACCCCCATTCCGGAGTTTCTCCTCGCTCGCTGGTACCGTGCGTTGAATACACTTCTCCCACCCACAGGCTGGCTCATCACCTTGTTGGTCCTGGGAGTGCTGGCTGTCGTGGCTGCCGGGTTGATACGCTTCAGCGGCTCCTACACATGGAGAAAAACCGCCTTTGTCGCCATCATCATCATAGGAGTGCTGCTGCTTGTCGCAATCTGCTGCACATTCTCCTCCATCAATCGCTACAACCGCCACGACCGTGCCGTGGTCACCCAGCCGATGGTGGTGGTGAAAGGGTCGCCTGACGATGCAGGAGTCGACAAATTGGTCCTCCATGAGGGTACCACCCTGGTGGTCGATGAAACCCTCGGAACTTGGTACAAAGTGCGCCTCGCCGATGGCAACACTGGCTGGCTCCCGGACACAGAGATAACCATAATATAATTGCTAGTAGGACTAGTGACACTAGTAGCACTAGAGACGATAGATTATGAAGAAGTTTTTAGTTTTTAGTTTTTACCTTTTAGTTTTTCCCTGCGCCTTCGCGCAGCAGGAGGAAGATGTCGTTGTGGTCGACGACGAGGAATGTGGCTGCGAGTTGGTCTTCATCGACGGCATCCAAACCACGCAGGACGGCGACTATTTCGGCTTCAAGCGTGCTGACGGCACGGTGATTGTCGACAATATCTATAAGTTCGTCGACAAGTTCCACGGCAATTATTGTAAAGTCTTCGCCGACTATGGTCGGTGTGGCCTTATCAACCGCGAGGGCCGCGAAGTAATTCCTCCGGTCTATGAGGATGTCAGCTACCCCGCCGAGGGGCTCATCATGGTCAACGACAGCGGCCTCTACGGTTTCTTCGACACCCTTGGCCGGCAACGCATCCCCTTCACCTGGCGTGCCGCCTCTACCTTCAGCCAAGGACTTGCCGTGGTGGCTGTCGACCTCGACTCCGAAACCGTCCTCTATGGCTATGTCGACACCTTGGGACGCATGGCCATTCCTCCAAAGTTCCAGTATGCCTACCCCTTCTCCGAGGGGTTCGCCGTTGTGAAGGATTATGAGCGCTACGGCCTCATTGACCTCAAGGGCCGTGAGGTGGTGTCTACCAAATATGAGATTCTCTCGGGAGTCTTCCAAGGACTTTTCTTTGCAGGCTCGCAGGACGGCCTGGCACTCTTCGACACTCGCCTGAAACCCTTGACCCCATTTGTCTACGAGTCCATTGTCGATATTTCCGACAATCGCATCCTTGTGGAGCGTGGAGGAAAGTATGGCTACCTCGACCTGCGCGGGCGCGAGGTTATTCCTTGCATCTACAACAATGCTTATCTCTTCCAGGATGGCCGTGCGGCTGTCAACATCGACAAGCGCTGGGGTATTCTCGACACTCTCGGTCGCACCGTTCTCCCCATTGAGTACGACAACAGCGGTATACGGTCCGAGCTCTATATTTTTCATGAAGGACGAGCCTTGGTGGAAAAGGACGGGCTCTATGGATTCTGCGACCTTTCGGGCGATATCGTCATTCCCATCCAATACCTCGACGCCTACCAGTTCCACGACGGACTGGCCCCCGTCAAGTCGGGATACTGGGGCTATGTCGACACCACTGGAATGCCTTATATCATTCCGGTTTTCGATTATGCGTCCCCCTTCGAATACGGCCGTGCCGAGGTTATCTATAACGGCGAGATCCACAAGATGGATACCAAAGGCCGCTGTGTGAAAAACTGCAAAAACGCCCCCAAGTCATGGAGATAACAAAATGCAGCCCGGGTGGCGAAAGTGAAAGACACCCCGGCACGGTGGTGGGAATCCTTCCTGGCAAAGTGCAGGTGCGCATAGCACGCCTCAGTGGTTGTGCCTCGTGCGCGTCGCGGGCCGATTGTGGACTGACCGAACAGAAAGACATGGTCATCCCTGTGCGTACTCCCCGCTGGCAGGAATACCATGTGGGCGACAAAGTTACTGTGTGCGTGGGTTCCGGCAAAGGCCTCCAGGCGGTATTCATAGCCTACATACTTCCCGCTGTCATTCTCGTGGCTGGCCTCACCCTCACCCTGCTTGCAGGCTGCTCCGAGCCCCTGAGCACTCTCATAGCCCTCGGGGCGGATGCCCTCTATTTCGGAATACTCTATCTCTGCCGGCGCAATCTCGACCGCCGTTTCGATTTCCACCTGGAAGACTGATTTGCGATTCTCAACATTCCCCTGTTGATTAATTTTCTTTTGCAACCCCCTCCACCTCAATAAAAAGTACTACTTTTGCACTTTGAAATGCTATACATCCTTTAACAGAAACGATAACGAAAAAGATACCGCAATGAAGTACGCAAGCACACAGGCAATCACGCGCCGTGGCATCCTTATGGCACTCGTAATGATGCTGTCGTTCAGCTCTTTCGCGCAGGCTCCCGTCGCAGACTCCCTTTCTACCGAGAGCGAGAGCCGTTACAACAACGACATCCATTCTTTCATCCTTCACCGGCTCGGACAGGAGGTGAAACAGCGTGAAAAGATGATGAACAAGACCGTGCAGCATTATCTTATCAACCTTCCCAACGCCGAAAAACTGTACGACGAGACTTTCGTCCGTATCAATTCTTCCGTGCAGGAAGACACCACCGAGGACGGTCGGCCGGAAATCAACTACGTCTACGAAATCGCCTACAACTGCCACCACTTCGAGGGCACGGAAGACGACTATCCCTCGGCGGCCTACCTCTGGAATTCGTCCAATTCGTGCCGTGCCATCTGCAACATCACGCGCAATATGATTCAGGACAACCTGTCCGACATCTTTGCGGCGGGTACGCGCATCGAAGTGACCATCACGTCGACGACCGATGCGGCAGAGATCTCGCATATCCCTTACCGGGGCGAATATGGCGACTACCGTTATATGCCTGCCGTCTATAACGAAGAGAATGTACGTATCTCCGTCAATCAGAAAGAGGGCATCACTACCAACGCCCAACTCGCGTATATCCGTGCGCAGAGCGTGCGCGATTATCTTGACAACAACGTGTCCGCAATCAAGAATGGCAACACGGAGTATTTCTTTACCACAAAATGCTTCGATATGACGGGCCCGCATTACCGCCGCAGCTCTCTGCGGATTGTGGTGCATGGAGCCTTCGATGCCCAGGCACGCCAGATGGAGGCTCGTCTCCAGGATGACGAATATGTCGACTTCAACATCCCTGCCATCGAAGAGAACTCCAACTCGAAGACTTATGCCCTCATCATCGCCGACGAGGAATACACCGCCCCCCTGCCCAACTGCGACTTCGCATCCAACGACGGCGAGGTCCTGTCGGAGTATTTCGTTCGCACGCTCGGCCTGCCCGCCCGCCATGTGAAAGTGCTGCACAATGCCGGCCGCCAGGAGATCAAGGACAATGGCATCCGCTGGCTGAAGGATATCATCACGGCTCAGAAAGGCGACGTGCATATCATTCTCTATTATGCAGGCCACGGGGTGAGCAACGCAAAGTTCGGCCCCTACTTGGTACCGTCAGGTGTGGATGTGAGCAAGATCCGTGCCTTCCGCTCCAAGACCGGCAATCTCCCCGAGAATATCAACCTGAAGAAGAAGGATGCGGAGAAAATCCTCTCTCAGTGCATCTCGTTCGACACGCTCACGGGTTGGTTCAACCGTGTCGAGGCTCTCAGCTATACCTTCATCATCGACGCCGGTTTTGATGGTATCCAGCGCAACGGCAAACCTTTCTTCACCATCAAGAAGGAAACCAAGAAGGCCCGCCTGCCCCGCGTGAGGAGCGACATTGTCATCTTCATGGCCGCCAACCCCGACAAGACTGCCTATTCGTTCATCGACCAGCACCACGGATTTTTCACCTACTACATCCTCAAGGAACTGAAGTACACCCGCGGCGAGGCCACCTTCCAGGAACTCTTCGAGAATGTGACGAAGAACCAGGCCTACGAGTCTTCCCTCCAGGGTAAACTCCAGGAACCGGTGATGGTCATTGGCGGCAAATTGGGCGAGAATTGGGGCAACCGCACCTTCATCAACAACTGACCCTGTGCCCGTTGTATCTCCAACGGGCCTCCTAACCCCTCATCGAGGGCGTCCCACCATACCCGGGACGCCCTCGTTTCTTTTTTGCCCCTCCCGTGCCCCCTCTGGGCTCCCTCGTCAGTTATATTACAGTTATATTATAGTTATATTATATTTATACTATACTTCATGGTATAACTATAATATAACTATAATATAAGTACAATATAACTATAATATAAGTACAAAGAGAGGGGAAACGGTGGAGTCTGCTTGTGTGCGGTTTGCTACCGCAGCACTTCGATGATGCCTTGGTGCATGGTGTGGATGGTGACGCCGTGGGCCTTGAAGACGTAGAAATAGGTGGCATCGGGGGCGCGGTGGGCGGCGGGGTCCCACCAGTCGTCTTCCGTGGCGATGTTATGGGCGTGGAACACCAGCTGGCCCGTGCGGTCGTAGATGAGCAGGTCGTTGAACTTGAAACAGTTGTTGTCCAACAGGCCGCCGATGACGAAGCGGTCGTTGATGCCGTCGCCGTTGGGTGTCACGAGGGTGGGGAAGGTGAGCGTGGTGTCGCAATGGTCGCCGTCCCAGTGTATGTGAAGGGTGTAGTGTATGAGGCTGTCGCAGCCCTGTTCGTTGACGAGGATGAAGCTGGCTTGCAGGGTGTCGGCAGCGGCGGCGAAACTGGCGGCGCTGAAGAGGGAGTCGAGGAACGCCCACGGCAACTGCTTCTCAAGGATGGTGTCGTGGAGGGTGGTGTCGCTGTCGGCGAGAAGGGTGACGTGGTAGTGGACGGTGGAGTCTTCACCGTGCTGCCCGGTGTAGACGACCGTCGTGTCGCCCGAAAGCGCGAGTCCGGCGATGGAGTAGGGTATCATTGCAGGACAGAGGTAGAGGTATGCCGTGTCGTAGACATTGGGCCAGACGTGGAGGATGTAGTGCAGGTGGGTGTCGCATTCAGGGGCTGTGCCGGAGAGGATGAGCATGGTGTCGATGCCGGCAGTGTCGGCGATGGTGAGGCTGAGGAAGTTCCAGGGAAGCTGGTTCTCGACGATGGTGTCGTAGACTGTGCTGTTGGTCTGCTGTCCGACGATGACGGTGAGGACGATGAGGGTGTCGCCGTGGTCGAGGTGGAGGGTGGTGTCGCCATAGACGGTGGCGCCCTCGATGGTGATGGGGAACAAATCGGGACAGACGTTGAGGGTGTCGTAGTGGCGGCAGATGGGGTCGACGAAAATGGTGCGTGTGAGGGTGTCGGTGCAGGGCCGCCCGGCCATGCCGGTGACGAGGCGCAGGGTGTGGGGGCCTGGGGCGAGGGTGACCACGAGGGTGTCGGTGTCGGCGACCGGCGGCAGGCTGTCGACAAAGAATTGCCATTGGCTTGCGGGCTCGTAGACGAGCGAGTCGGTGGAGTATTCTGTGACGATGCGGCTGTCGGCCACCAGACGCAGGCGGAGGTGACAGCCCACGGTGTCGACAGTGTCGATGGTAAAAGCCGATACGGGGTATTGCGGTATGGGGGGCGATGTGGAGATGAGGGTGTGGCAGTTGGTGCCTGCCGGGGCGCCGATGAATCCGAGACGGCAGTGGAAGCGGTTGCGCGAGGTGGTGGTGAAGTCGCGTGTGGTGGCCACGATGTTGCCCGGCTGCCCGTCGGGATACCACTGGTAGGTGAATCCGTCGGGGGCGGAATAGTAGCTGGTGTCGAGGCAGTGGATGGCCTGGATTTGCCGTTGGTGGCATCCGAGGGTGAAATAGGCATAGCCGAAGTGAGCACCCTGCGAGCAGTCGTAGGTTGTCAGGCGGATGGAGACGACCTGGCCGTGGGCTCCCGAGAGGTCGGCTCCGATGGTGGTCCAGTCTTTCCAGAGGACACCGCCTGAGCTGCTGCTCGAGTTCCACTCAAGGGAAGTGGAAGCGACGTAGGTGGCTGAGTAGCAGTCGGAATTGATGGGTGTCCCTGCCGAGTCGAGGATTTCGAAGGTGAATTTGGGCTGTTGCTGTTCGTAGTGGTTGGGGTTTTCCAGCACGGCGGCATAGCGCAGGATGAGGAGGTCGGAGTGCGTGGTGTCGACCTTATAGTAGAAGGTGATGCTTTCGTACTCTCTGCCTGATTGGTCGTTACCAAGCTTTATCGAGGCGCTCTCGCCAGGCGGGATGACAGAGAGCAGCCCGCCGGTGTTGGCATCGGTTCCCGGTGTGGTGATTAGGGTGTGGCGGTCCACCATGATGCCGATGGCTTCGGTCATCGGGTTGTTTTCGTCCCATGTGCCATAGGTGCAGTGGGTGCGGAGGTTGCCGAGGTCGTATACCGACGGGCAGGCGGAATAGAGCGAGTCGTAGTAGTGGCAGGCCAAGCGGCTGACCGTGACGGTCTTTGTGACGGTGTTGGTACACCCTTCGGCCCGAAGGTAGTACATCGTGAAGGTGTAGCTTCCGGGGTTGAGAGTGATAAGGGTGTCGCTGGCGCTGAGTCGGTTCCCATTGAATTCGCAGTAGTGGGGGACGCTGGGATCGTGGGGGGTGACGATGGTGTCGCCCGCCGGGGTGTAGAGGGTGCTGGTGAAATCCTTTTGGATACGGAATCGGACACGGCAGACGGTGTCGGCCTCGATGGTGTCGACGGGTATCAGTTCCAGACTGCCGGTCGATTCGCTGAAGGTGATGGGACGGGTCGCAAGGGTGGCGACAAAGCATGTCGTGTCGGGCACCACGTAGGAGAACAGGTGGCACGTGTACTCCCGGCGGTCGTGCGGCACAAAGGTGCGCGAATTGCTCAGTACGCTGTCGGGATGGCTGTTGTGTACCCACATGTAGATAAATCCCTCGGGTGCAGTATGGGTGTGTCCTTGGGAACAGCTGTATTGTGTGGTGATGGAGTCTACCCGTATGCAGGAGAATTGTATCCGGTTCAGGCAGCGGGTGTTGAGTCCGGACGGTTTCCCTGCGGTGAATCGGATGGAGAGGGTCTGCCCGTGGAAGGGGCGCAGGTCGAAGGCGTAGTAGCGGTTGGGTGAGCTGTAGCTGACGTTGCCGTTGGCCGCCGTGGTGGTGGTCCCGTACCGGTCGTGGTAGGTGAAGCGTATCTGGTAGCACGAGTCGCCCACCTGCTGGCCGGTGGAGTCGAGAATTTCTATCATGGAATACGACAGACTGTCGGCAGGGCTTTCTCCCACGCTGTTGATGTTGACAATGTCGCGGACGAGGAGGATGTGGGTGAGGGTTGTGTCTACCTGATAGATCCAGGTGAGGGAGGCCCCGAAGCCTATGGTGTCGACAGAGGAGTGGCCCAGCCGGACGTAAGGCGTCTGGATGGCGTGGAGGTTGCTGACAATCCCCGTGTCGAGGTAAGGATTGGCGAATGGCCCCGAAGTGCAGATGACGCGCGAAGTGTTGAGGTCGCCTGTGGCCGGGCAAGTCGTGAAGTCCTGCGCCCGAGCCGCAAGGGAAAGTAAAAGGTAAAAAGTAAAAACTAAAAGGCGGCGCATTTCAACTTTCAACTTTCAACTCAAAACAGGTATCCGATGGTGAAATAGAGATTGGCGAGGTTCTCGTTGTCCTGCTCGCGGAGGGGCGAGGCGTAGTCGCAGCTGACGACGAAGGCACCGCCCACGGTGGCCTTGGCGCCGCAGCCCACGGTGAAGTGGGGTGTGTAGGCACTCTCCTCCATGCGGAAATACTTGGCCGCCACGCCTGTGGTCAGTTCTTCGGGAAGGGACTGCGGCTGGAGTATCATCATCTGGTCGACGAAGGGGTTGAGGGAGAGGATGACCGTCTGGCGTCCCACGCGGAGGTGGAAGACGTTGATGCGCAGCTCGACGCTGGCGTAGTCGTAGCCACGGCCCAGGAGGCGGTTGCGCAGCATGCCGCGCGGCAGGTTGTCGGCACCGATGCCCTCGAACATGTCGCGTTGGCACAGGAGCTGATAGATGACGCCGTTCTGGTAGAAGGGGGTCTTGCCCGCGAGTGTCAGCTGTCCGCCCACCATGTAGGCCAGCGTCACCACGTCGGGCCAGAGGGTGACATGGTGCTTCCAGTTGAAGTTGAGGCGCAGGTTGTTGTAGTCAGCCAGGTTGCCGAAGCCAAAGGTTCCGGTCAGGAAGAGGTCGCCGTAATAGCACCGCCCGTCGGCTATGCTGGCACCGGCATGGAGGTAGGGGTGGAAGCCGCCGGAGGTCTCTTCGGGAGTCACGAGTCCCCAGAGGCGGTACAGGTCGAAGAGGCTGATGGTGTCTTTCAGCTGGTTGATGGGGGCCAGCCCCTTGTTGTAACTTTCTACGTCGACACGACCTGTGGAGAAATGCTGTAGGCCGAGGCCCGCATGCCAGTAGATGTCGGCTCCGTGAGGCCCGAGACTGTCGATATGGGCAATCCTGCCCCGGATGTCGGCCGCGCCGCGCAGGTAGTTGCGTTTGATTCGGTAGAATGTGGAGGATATGTAGGATGGGTTCTCGTGGATGTAGTACGACTCGGGGTAGAAGGGAGTCGCGAGGAGGTAGTCGTAATATGCCTGGTAGCCGTTGAAGCCGTAGAAATCGTAGAGGGCATCGGGCTGGTAGGTGAGGTCGAAGTCCAGCTTATAGTCGTCGATGAGTTTGCGGGTGTCGTAGTAGGCGCGGAAAAGCCCGGCGCGGCGGCTCGAGTATCCCCCCTCGGCATAAAGCATCTGGTTTATCCCGCCGTCGGTGTCGAAATCGAACCACGACCCTGCCACGCGACCGCTGAATCCCAACTGGTCGTTGTACGACAGGAAAGGCATTGCGCACCAGTGCGTACCCCTCTTCTGGATGGCTCGTGAGGTCTCCTGCATGGTGATTCCGTCAATAGAGGCATAGGGGTCATATTCCTCTTCCTGCGCGACTGCGCAGGCCCCCAGAACTAAAAGGTAAAAACCAAAAGCTATAAATCTCTTCATAATCTATCCTGTCTATCGTATCTAACCTATCTATCCCAATCCCAGCACTCCACACACGCCGTCGACTCTATCCGGTCCTCTAACTCGTCGTCCAACTCGGGGAAAAAGTCGATGCCCGTCACCTGTTCGATGTCGTCGACCGTCACCACCCAGCTTTGCAGGAGGCCTTTCTTGTTCTCGTGAGGCACGAGGAAGCCTATGGCTTCGCCGCGGGAGGGGCAATAGACCACTTTGTAGAAGTATTCGGGCACGCTGACGAGGTGCTTCTTGCCGATATATTCGAAGGGCGCGGTCGTCTGGATCAGTGTCACACAGTCCCATGTGGTGTCGCACAAGCCGTTCACCCTGTTGCGAATCACCGCGTAGCACTGTTTCACAGTCGCTTCTGTCAGCACAGGCCCTGTCACCACATAGATGCTGTCGTAGGCTATCGCCCAGTCGCGCACCAGAGATTCAAGTCTGCTCCACAGTCCGGCGTTGAAGGCATGTGTCTGCGGCGACATGTTGCTCATGTAGAAGCATTCCTGCTGCACGGTCAGGTCCCAGTTCATGTCGGCATTGGGGGCCAGGTGCCCCTTGTCGTAGCCGCTGCTGCGATAGTCGTCGGGTGTCGCGCTGCCGTTCGTCACGAGTGGGTCGGCCTTGAAACTGTCTTTCCTCTTGAGGTCCCCCTGGGCATGCTTGCCCGTCAGCAGATAGGCCACCCACGAGGGCTGGTTGTGCTGCGGATTGTACGAAAGGGTGTAGGCGGTGTGGCTTATACGCTGCTCCCCCTCCATCTCAGAGGGCAGCAGGTTGTTTTGTCCACCCGCACTCACCGCGAGCAACAAAAAGAGGGTGTAGAATGTTATGTGTTTCATCGCCTTCGAAAATATTTCTCTAAGAAAATGCAAAAATACGAAAAAAATTCGTACTTTTGCACTTCCAAAAGGAGAAAAAAATCTAATACTTTATAATTATGGCAGAAAAAGTTTACAAATTAATGAATGACAGTGCTGTTGCACGTTGGTCCGCGCTTATTCTGATAGCGCTAATGATGTTCTTCGCGTACATGTTCGTTGATGTCATGTCGCCTCTGAAAACCCTTGTTGAGGGTGCCAGGGGTTGGGATAGCGGTGTTTTTGGCACTTATGCCGCTTCCGAATACATACTGAATGTATGCGGCTTTTTGATTATCGCCGGCATTATCCTCGACAAGATGGGAATCCGTTTTACCGGCACTCTCTCAGCTTCCCTGATGGTGATTGGCGCTGCGCTGAAGTATATCGGTATCAGCGACTGGTTCCAGGGAACTAGTTTTGCCGAGTGGCTCAATTCATGGTGGGTGGCGATGCCCGCCAGTGCCAAGATGGCTTCGCTGGGCTTCATGATTTTTGGCTGTGGCTGCGAGATGGCAGGTACAACGGTGTCCAAATCTATAGCCAAATGGTTCAAGGGTAAGGAAATGGCTCTCGCTATGGGTCTTGAGATGGCCATCGCCCGTTTGGGCGTTTTCGCCGTGATGTGGATTGCTCCCATCATTGCCGCCAAGTTCGCTGCCAACGGTATGCAGTCGATAGTGGCTCCCGTGGCTTTCTGCGGAGGCCTGCTTTGCATCGGTCTTATCTTCTTCCTCGTTTTCTGCGGAATGGACAAGAAGTTTGACAAGCAACTCGTTGCAGCCGGTATGGCCACCGAGGAGAAGTCGCCCGAAGACGAGTTCCATCTGCGCGACCTTGGCAAGATCTTCTCCAGCAAGATGTTCTGGATTGTCGCCATGCTCTGTGTCCTTTACTACAGTGCCATTTTCCCCTTCCAGCGTTACGCTCCCAACTTCCTTGAGGTGACCCTCGGCGTTGATGCCGCCACGGGTGCGAAACTCTTCAGCGTCTTCCCCATCCTGGCCATGTGTCTGACTCCGGTACTCGGCATTTTCCTGGACCGTGTTGGCAAGGGTGCTTCGATGTTGATGGTGGGTGCAGTCATCATGATTGTATGCCATCTCAGCTTCGCTTTCTTGCTCCCCTTGTTCCCCTACAAGTGGTTGGCAGTCTTGCTGATTGTCACTCTCGGCGTCAGTTTCTCGCTGGTTCCTGCCGCTTTGTGGCCCTCCGTCCCCAAGATTATTGACGAGAAGGTGCTGGGTAGCGCCTACTGCCTCATCTTCTGGGTTCAGAACCTCGGCCTCTGCTTTGTCCCGCTGCTTATCGGCAAGGTGCTTGCCTCCACAGGCGGTTATGTCGTGCCGATGATTATCTTCTCCTCTTTCGGCGTGCTGGCATTCATCTTCAGCCTGTTGCTGAAAGCGGAAGACCATAAGAAAGGCTTCGGACTCGAACTTCCCAATATCAAGAAATGACAACAAACCGTCAACCCGGACACCTGGTGACCCTTGGACGCTCCGGACTCGTTGTTCCCAAAAACGGGTTCGGGGCGCTTCCCATCCAGCGCATCTCCAAGGCCGACACCGTCCACCTCCTCCACAAGGCTCTGGACCACGGCATGTACTATTTCGACACCGCCCGCTTCTATACCGACAGCGAGGAGAAACTCGGCGAGGCGTTCCACGACCGCCGCGACAAGGTCATCATCAGCACCAAGACCGGCGCCGTGAAGCCCGAGGACTTCTGGAATCAGCTACACACCTCGTTGCGTCTGCTGCGCACCGACTATGTCGACCTCTACCAGTTCCATAATCCGTCGTTCTGCCCCAAGCCGGGCGACGGCACGGGCATCTACGAGGCCATGCAGGAGGCTGTGCGCCAAGGCAAGGTACTCCATATAGGCATCACCAACCACCGCCTCGCGGTGGCCCGCGAGGCCGTCGAGAGCGGCCTCTACGAGACCCTCCAGTTCCCCTTCTCCTACCTCGCCTCCGACGAGGAGATGGCCCTCATGCAGTCCACCGTCGACTACGGCATGGGATTCATCGCCATGAAGGGCCTTGCCGGCGGACTCATCAACCACGCCGCCACGGCCTACGCCTATATGGCCCAGTTCCCGGGCGTCGAACCCATCTGGGGCATCCAGCGCGAGAGCGAGCTCGACGAGTTTATCTCTTTCCAGGACAACCCGCCCGTCCTCGACGACGAGATGCGTGCCCGCATTGAGAAAGACCGTCAAGAACTCTGCGGCGATTTCTGCCGCGGCTGTGCCTACTGCCAGCCCTGTCCCGCAGGCATCGAGATTGAGAGCTGCAACCGCATGTACCTCTTCCTCCGCCGCGCACCCTACAGCGTCTACCTCAACGACGAGTTCTACGAGAAAATGCAGAAGGTGAAAGACTGCCTCCAGTGCGGCCGTTGCCGTGAGAAGTGCCCCTACCACCTCGACACCCCAAACCTCCTGAAGCGCAACTACGACGACTTCATGGAACATTGGGCAAGACGCGAGAGCTATGGCCAGTAGTGATTGGGTTAGTAGGTTAATAGGTTAGTAGGTTACTTAATTGGTTAACAGAGGGGATTTTTTGATGAGAGATTCTTCGGGACAGACAGTGCCGATGAAAATCATTGCCCATATCGAGAGCCTCTTCCCCGAGAAATTCGGCATTCCCCGGCAGGCGGGTATTGTCGACACACCGGCACGCATCGTTTTCGAACCGCAATACCGTGTTGCCGAGGCGGTGCGGGGAATTGAGGGGTTCGACTATCTCTGGCTGGTGTGGCTGTTCAGCGAGGCGCAGAGGGAGGACTGGTCGCCCACGGTAAGGCCTCCCCGGTTGGGAGGGAACGAAAGGGTAGGGGTCTTCGCCTCGCGCAGTCCTTTCCGCCCCAACCCTGTAGGGCTCTCGTCGGTGCGGCTGACGGGGGTGGAGATGACGACGGATTCAGGCCCTGTGCTGCACGTCGCCGGTGCCGATTTGATGGACGGGACGCCGATTCTCGACATCAAGCCCTACCTGCCCTATACCGACAGCCACCCTGACGCCCGCAGCGGCTTCGCTCCGCAGGCGGCGGAACGGCTTTTGGATGTTGATATTCCCCAATCGATAATCGTCAGGATTCCTCTTGGAGAGAGGCAGCCCCTCGTCGACATTCTCGCCCATGACCCCCGCCCGCAGTACCACGATGACCCCGAGAGGGTCTACGGGATGAAGTTCGGCCGGTATGATGTGCGTTTCCGGGTACGGGACCACCGCGTCGAGGTGGTGGAGGTGTGCCGCATCAATAGTGCGACAGGCTGTCGGGGTTGATTCTGGGGATGGTGATTTCGTTGTAGAGAGGCTCCGGCTGGTCGATGACGATTTCCTGTTGCCGTTTCCCCATGAATTCCCTCAGTTCCTGCTCGGTTATGTTGATGGCAGCCATGTTTTTTAGATTGCAGTAGCGCAGATACTCGGCCTCGTAACGGATCCATTTACGTAGGTTCCGAATCATCAGCAGCTTCTGCCGCATGCCCGGGTCGCGGGCTATCTTGGACGGATTTGTTTTGCCCGGGTATTGGTCGGGGTGTGCCGCTATCCGGGAGAAGATATCGTCCAACTCACGCTGGAACCCATTCCACCTCTCCTCGCAGAGGTGCATCAACGAGAAGCACGTGCCGACCATGTCGATAAACTGAAAGTTGCCCATGTTCTTCCAGGTCTCGATATTGTTGGAGAAGATGTTTTCGGCGGTTTTGTCATAGGTGAGAGTCCCTAAGCTTTTGGCTTTTGTAATGATGGGCAACAGATCTTCATGTTCCATCGCGTCCAATGAGTCCTTGGGGATATTCAGCAGCCAAGCGACAGCGGTGTCGGCATTTGCCGCCTGAACCCATGCGGTGTCGAGTTGTTGGGCAAAACTCTCGATGTTGCTCATCACCATCATGGCCGTCAAGCGGCGGTCCTTGGCTCGCTGGCTCTTTTCGATGATTTGCGCCGAGCCGAAGGTGAGCACCAGCGACACTGTGGTGCCAAGCACGAGCATGCCCAATTGTTTCCAGAATCCCCCACGGTTGCCGTTGGGATTGACTTCTGGCGGAGTTAGGATGTTGGGAGTGTCCATAGAATAAGATTTTTTGGGGGGATTAATGGAGGGAATGGAGATTAATGGAGATTTTTCAGGATGCCTTGGGTGAGTCGGGGCAATACGGGGCAGGTGTCCTGGCGGAAGGCGAAGAGGACGTCGTCGTGGGCTCCGAAGCCTTCGAGACGCTGGATGTGGGTGGCTCGCGGCAGGCAGAAGGCGTAGGGGTCGGACTTGCCGAGATGCCAGAGGTCGAGGGCCATGCGGGCGGCGTCCTGCGAGACGGCATAGAGACTGGAGGCGGCGAGCCTGTCGATGAGGGCGCCGGCGAAGAGGGTGTCCTCGATGCAGAAGTCGCCTTCCCAGCCACTGCAGATGATGACCAATGGGGTAGGGTGGGAGAGGAGCCTTTCGGTCAAGACGGAGATGTTGGCGAAAGCCCCCACGAGAGTGGTGTCGGCGGCGCCGCCGCGCAGGATGCAGCGGGTACCGTTGGTGGTGCTGTAGGCGAGGAGCTGGCCGTGGAGGTCGTGGCGGAGGTATTCCGTGGGCGAGTTGCCATAGTGGGCGTCGCCTATCTTCTTGCCGCCGCGCTCGGCTGCGAGGAGGTAGCCTTTGCCGCGGTAGCCCTCGAGGGCCTCCAGCGTGTCGAGGGGCACAATCTCTTCCGCCCCGGCCTGGAAGGCGGCGCAGATGGCCGTGGTGGCACGCAGGATGTCGACGGACACCACGGTGGAGCCTTCGAGTCGGGGCGTGAGGGCCGGAGTCAGGGCAAGGCTAATCGGTGAAGCATTCATTGCCAAAGGCGTCTTCGGTGTATTCGCGGCGTTCGATGCTGCCGTCGGGGTTGATGTTGAAACCATAGTAGGAGGGGTTGGCGGAGACGTATTGGTCGCGCTTGTGGTACCAGAGGCGGGAGCTGAAGGGCAGGTTGCGCAGCACGAAATCGCTCATCTGCTGCATGAGGATGCATCGGTGTGCGAGACTGCTGCTGAGTCCGCTACGGTCGATGAACTCGAGGTCGGAAGGCAGCTCTATGGGTTCGCCGTGGGTGTCGACGGGCTGAATCTTGTCGCCCCGCACCCAGGTGTGCATCAGGTCTTGTCCTGTCTTGGTGGAACGCAGGGTGTATTCGGCATAGACCACCATCTCGTTGATTTCGGGAGTCTGCCACTTGTGTATGGCCACCAGGAGGACGGCATCGATGCCGTAGAGGCTGTCGAGAAGGCGGAGGTCGCCGTTCATATAGTCTTTATAGGTGAGGCCGAGGTGGTCGAGGATGACATCGGAGGAGAGGACCGGGAGAGTGTAATATCCCATGTTGACGAGTGGCTCGGAGAGGGTCTGCCGCATGAAAAGCGCCGCAGTGGAGAGTTCCTGGGCCAGAACCTTGTCCTGGGTGGTTTTGACCACGGGCCGTTTGGCATTGTCCTGCACGGGCCCGACGAGCACCGTGACGGGCCGCTCATTGTAGAGGTCGGTGTAGGAGGTGACCTTCTGCTCTGTCTTGCATGCTGAGAGGGAGAACAGAAAGAGAACACTAAAGGCTATGAGGATGGCGCGTTTCATGGGTCAGGGTTCGGGTTGTTGGACATCGGTGGAGTCGGGGGCTTCGCGGTAGCCGTTTTTGATGAGCCAGGCTTCGTATTTGCGGGCGAATTCCTCGCGGCGTTTCTTGCGTGCCTCGCGGCGAGCTTGCCGTTCCTGCTCGCGCCGCTGGGCGTCGAGCTCGGCCTGGCGTTGGCGTTCCTGCTTTTCGAGAGCCTTCTGAGCCTTCTGCTCGGCACGGGCGATGCTGTCCTGCCGTTGCTGCTCGGCGCGGATGGCATCCTCTTTGGCCTGCTTTTCGGCACGCTTGGCGGCCTCTTTCTCGCGTTTGGCCTGCTCGCGGGCTTTCTTCTTGGCCTTCTGCTCTTCCTGTCGGGCGCGCTTCTGCTCTTTCTTGGCCTTTTCTTTCTCTATGGCCTGCTGTTCGCGTTCCTCCCGCTGCTGGGCTTTTATAAAACGCTGGTATTCGGGGTCGGAGGCCTGTTGGCGCTGCAGGGCCTCCTCCTCGTCGGTGAGTGTCACAGGGATGGTGTCGAGGCTCTTGATGTTTATGCGTGTGGTGTCCCAGAGGGTGTCGGCGGCAAAGGCGGGGGTGAGAGTGGCTTTCAGCACCTCGATATACCACTGGCTGCCGGGGAAGAATCGCAGTTCGTTGTTGAACATGGTGTTGGCCTGCTGCAGGCATCCCAGACGCGCCAGGGTAACACCGTATTCGGCATAGAGCCCCGGGTGGATGAGACCCTCGCCGAGGTTGGCGTTGATGGCCTCGGCATAGGATTTGGCCACCTCTACGAGCCGTGAGTCGGAGGGCTTGGTCTGGTACATCACCAGCGCGGCGGGGGCCTCGGTGAGGGTGCCCTCGCTGACGCAGGACGCAAAGGTAGCTAAAAGGTAAAAGCTAAAAACTAAAAGGCCAGCGCGTCTCATAATCTATTGTATCTATCGCATCTATCATGTCTATCCTATCTATTGAAACAAAAGGGAACGGCAACGTCATAAGCCGGGTTCTGTCCTGCCTTTGCAGGCAGTCTCTATCATCAATCTACTGCCGCCGTCGCCGGCGGCCTCTATCGACCTACCCCCCGACAACGGGCGGGCCCGCCCTTAACTGTCGGTATATTTGGTCTTTCAACCCATAAGGTTTACCACCAGCGGGCATCGCTGCCCGCCGTCGTGAGCTCTTACCTCGCGCTTGCACCCTTACCGGAGGCACGCCCCCGGCGGTCTGTCTTTCTGTGGCACTCGCTGTCTGCAGGGCCCTTGCCTCCCTGCAGCCTTCCTGTTAGGAAGTATGGCGGCCCGTGTTGCCCGGACTTTCCTCCCGCCACCGTCCGTGAAGACGGCGGCCGGCGATAGAGTCGGTTGCCGTTTCCTATATTTCAATGTTCTTTGCGGGTGCAAAAGTACAAAAAAAAACGGACATAGCAACAAATTATTTTTTTTCATGCCGACACAACATTTCGCCCCTTTTCACGTCTTATAGTCATGAACCTTGATTATGCACAAGTGCTGGAAGCATGCAGACACGGCGACGCCAAGGCGCAGGAGGCTCTCTACAAGGAGTTTGCGCCATGTCTGCTCGGTATGGGGATGCGATACCTGCACTCGCGCGAAGATGCCGAGGACCTCCTGCACGATGCATTTATCAAGATTCTGACGAACATAAAGAATGTGAAAGACCCCACGGTATTGAGAGCATGGATATACCGTATCATGTACAACCGGATAATGGACTATTTCCGCGAGGAAAGGATGCTGGTCTACCTCGACGAAGAAAAACTGGAGAGGCACTCGGACTGGAACACCGCCATGGAGGCGGCGCTGGACATGGACCGCTACAAGGAGGAGGACATTATGGAAGCCCTCAGTACCCTGCCGGTGTCGTACAGGACGGTGTTCAACATGCGGGAGGTAGAGGATATGGAGTATGAAGATATAGCCAAGGAACTGAACATCACGGAGCAGACAGCCCGCTCGCATCTCTCTTATGCCCGCCGACGTCTGCGCCAATACTTTGAAGGGAAAACGAATAAATAAGATATATTATGAACGAGAAACTGAAGAACTACACCATGGAGCCCGACCCTGCCGTATGGGAGGGCATTAAAGGGACTCTGGCCCGCCGCAAGGCAGTGCGCCGCGCCTCGTGGGCTGCTGCAGGTCTTGTGGCAGCGGGCGCCGTCGTCCTCCTCGCTGTCCCCCGCAATGAGGAACCCCCGATGATGGCCGAATTGTCGGCTCCATCCGTAGTGGAGTTTGTACCACAGCCTGTGGCACAAGCCCCTGTTCAGGAGGAACCGAAAGTTGCAGAATCCTGCCGGACGATAGAGGTGAAAGCCGCCAAGGTTGACGAACCCAAGAAACTGGAATCCTCGGCCAACGTCGCTGCTACGGCAAAAGAGGCTCCCGTCAGAGCAGAGGAGACTGTGGCCGCTACAGTGGTGTCACGCCCTGCCGCCAATGTGCAGAATACTGTTCCGGTGACCGATATCAAACAGCCTGTGGAGCCCAAGGCGGAGGAGACTCTTGCCGTCAATGACCAACCCGCGGAGGTCAACCCGCCCGACAAGTCTCATGCAAACGCAGGTGTGAGCAATATCCCCGATATGCTCTTGTGGTTCCCCAATGTCTTCGCCCCTTCGTCGGACAATGAAGCCATCAACCGCTTCCGTGCCCAGCTGAACCAAGAGGGTGCCGTCGTCAAGGATTTCCGCATGGCCATCTACAACCGTGCTGGTGCCAGGGTCTTCTTCAGCAACGACATCAACGAGGCGTGGGACGGTACGCGCGACGGCCAACCTCTTCCGCAGTCGGCCTACGTCTATGTGGTTTTCTATACCGACAGCGAGGGGCAGCAGCACCATTGCAAAGGAACGGTGACATTGGTTCGATAGAAAGTACACGCAATAAAAGAAAGCCGGAGGTTCTTGTGGGCCTCCGGCTTTCTTTTACAGGCTTCTCAGCCATTTGATTTCTTGCGCCCATAGGGATGGGTCGGGGGTCTCCAGGATGATGGGCATGTCGTCGAAACGCCCGTCGTGCATGAATCGGGTGAAGAAGTCGCGCCCCATGGCACCGTTGCCGAGAGTCTCGTGGCGGTCGACATGCGAGCCGGCACCCTTCTTGCTGTCGTTGAGGTGGACGGCACGGAGGTATTTGAATCCGATGACGCGCTCGAACTCCTCCATGGCGAATTGGTAGCCCATCTCGGTGCTGAGGTCGTAACCGGCGGCGAGGGTGTGGCAGGTGTCGATGCAGACCCCCACGCGGCTTTTGTCGTCGATGTCCTCAATGATGCGGGCGATATGCTCGAAACGCCACCCCAGGTTGGTGCCCTGTCCGGCGGTGTTCTCGATGACGGCTGTCACCCCTTCGGTCTGTGCCAGCGCGGCGTTCACCTCGAGGGCTATCTGGTCGAGGCATTCCTCCTCGCTGATGCGGTTGAGGTGGCTCCCCGGGTGGAAGTTGAGCATGGTGAGTCCCAGCTGCTGGGCGCGCTGCATCTCGTCGAGGAAGGCGGCGCGGCTCTTGGCGAGGGTCTCCTCGTCGGGCGAGCCCAAATTGATGAGGTAGCTGTCGTGCGGCAGCACCATCTCGGGCAGGAATCCGCGGTCGGCGAGCAAAGCCTTGAAGCCATCAATCTCCAACTGTGCCAGCGGCTTGCTGACCCACGAGCGTTGGTTTCGGGTGAAGAGGGCGAAGGCATTGGCCCCGATGGCCTCGGCGTTGAGTATGGCGTTCCCCACGCCCCCTGACGCACTCACATGTGCTCCGATGAATTTCGTCATTGTGTCCTGCTATTCTGCCAGCTGACGGTATTTCTCGACGATGGCTTGGGCCTCGCTGACGGCCTTCTCTGCCTCCTGTACGCGTTTCTCGGCGTCAGGCAGTTTGCCGTCGGTGGCCTTGTCGATCTTGCTGTTCAGGTCCTTGATGTCCTTCTCGGCGTCGGAAATGTTCTTCTGCCACTTTTCAATGTCCTTCTGGAGGTCGGCGACTTTGGCACGGTCCTTTTCTGTGGCCTTTTGCAACTTGGCGAGGTCCGAGTCGGCATTCTTCTTTTCCTTTTCGGCCTTCTTCAGGGCCTCCTGGGCGGCCTCAAGCTGCTCGGTGGCTTCCATCTTGTCGACATACTTTGTGAAGTTGTTGAGGAAGTTCATCACGCCTTGGTTGATGTTCTGCTGGTTGACAGAGAGGTCCTTCGAGATGGCGCAGACGGTGACGGTGGCCGACTTGCTGTTGCCGTCGACTTTGGTGTAGAAGTTGATGGGTGTCGAGGCAATGTCGGCAAAGACGACGCCGAGGCTTGCTTCGTATCCGTCGGATTTTTTTGTCTTCACTTTAGACTCCTTGAGGCGCTGTTCGAGGGCTTTCTGCACCATCTTTTTGTCCTTTTGGAGGGTGAGTGTGTAGGCGGGGATGTTGAGGTTGTCGATGGTGACGGTGGTCTCCTTCACCTCTTGGGCATTCAGGCTGAGGGCCATTAAGGCCGTGATAGCCAATACAAAGATTCTTTTCATGATAGTGTGTTTTTGTTGTTGATACTCTTGTTTGACGATGCAAAGATACACTTTTTTTCTCAACTATCAACTTTTCTTCGTACTTTTGCACCCTCTAACAACTTCACACTTCTATAACCAATAACCTTTCTAAATGTTCATCGGAGAATTCATAGCCCTCGGGGTGGCACTTGCATGGACGGCCACGGCACTCTTTGCCGAGGTGGGTTCCAAGCACATGGGGTCGTTGCCTTTCAATATGGCGCGTATGACCCTCTCGCTAATCTTCCTCTCGGTCACGCTGTGGCTGGTGATGGGTGTCCCTTATCCCCGTTATGCCGATGGGCAGACCTGGCTCTGGCTGTTGCTTTCCGGCGTGGTGGGATATGTGTTGGGCGACTACTGCCTGATGCAGGGGTATATCATCATCGGTTCCCGCTTCGGGCAGCTCTTTATGACCCTCTCGGCCCCCACGGCGGCCCTCACCGGACTCCTTTTCCTGGGCGAACGCATGCGCCCGTTGGCTATCCTCGGCATGGTGGTCACCCTCACCGGCATCGCCCTCTCCATCCTGGCTAAGCCGCAGCAGGATGCCAAGGTAGGGCTGAAGCTCCCCCTCAAGGGCATCGTCTATGCCTCGCTGGCGGGCATAGGACAGGGATTCGGCCTGGTGTTGAGTAAGATGGGTTTGGAACACTACGATGCCGCCCTCCTTGCCGCCGGACTCGACGGCCAAGCCATCCCCGAAGGCGCCTTGTTGCCTGTCCCTCTCTATCTGAGTGTCCCCTTCGCTTCTACCATGATACGTGCCACCATCGGCCTCGTGGGCTTCTTCGCCATGCTGATGCTCCTCGAAAAGAGGGAGGGCATCGCCCGGCTGCGCCGTGCCGTCCGCGACCGCAAGGCGATGTGGTGTGCTGTGGCCTCCACCGTCTTCGGCCCCTTCGTGGGGGTCAGCGCCTCGCTGCTGGCCACGCAGTACACCTCGGCGGGCATTGCCCAGACCCTCTTCGCCCTCACCCCCGTCCTCATCATTGCCCCCGCCGCCTGGCTCTTCCACCAAAAAGTGACGGCCCGCGAAGTCCTCGGGGCCGTCATCAGTGTCGCAGGCGTCTGCCTGTTCTTCGTGTGAGTGTTCCTTATGCTTTCAGCAGGAAGTTGATGTTGTCGTTAAGGGCGTACTCCTTGGTGTTCTCCATCTTGGTCTTGAATACTTTCATCTTGTTGGGTTTGCCCTGGAGGGTGAGGTTCCCGTTCTCGAGGACGAGGGCCGTGGCTTCGCGGATGGCGGCGACGGTGGCTTTGGGGTTGACCATGATGTACTCCTTGAGGCGGTCGTCGCGCGTCTCGCCGCCGTGCTTCGGATCGAAGAAGTCGGTGTAGTGCGGGTTGATCTGGAAAGGAACCAGTCCCATGCAGTCAAACGAGGCGGGCATCACGATGGGCATGTCGTTGGTGGTGCAGAGCGTGGGACCTGCCACGTTGCTGCCGGCACTCCAGCCCATGTAAGGCATACCGTCGAAAGCGCGCTGGCGGATGGCCTGCATGAGGCCCGTGCGCTGCAGCTCGCGGACGAGGTGGAAGGTGTTGCCGCCGCCTACGGCCACGCAGTCGGTGTCGTACACTGCATTGACGGGCAGCGCCTTGTGGTGCACACTTGTCAGTTTCACACCAAATTCCTTGTACACGGCAGCCACCTTGGCTTCGTAGGCGTCGTAGCTCTTGGTGAGACCTCCCTCGGCCAGAGAAACGCCGGCGTAGGGTACGAAAAGCACGTGTTTCACATTGTGCCGCTTGCAGAAGTCGGCAATCATATCCTTGCACCAGCCGAGGTAGGCCTCGCCGCGCATGGTGCTGTTGCTGATAAGTAATAGGTTTCTTTTATCCATTGTTGTTTCTTTTTAATTGTCGTTTTGTGTTATCATGTTCAAGGCGGAACAACTCCTTCTGCCGTTCAATTTCACGTGTCAGTTCTTCGGTGGTGGGCATATAGAGTTTATATTTGGCGGCGTACAACTGCGGGTTCTCTGCAAGGGTGGAGAACCGTGCCACATCGCTGTCTGTTTCAGCGCATAGGACAATCCCGATGGAGGGGTTGTCGTCAGGCTGACGTTTCAACTGGTCATACAGCCGGAGGTACATCTCCATCTGCCCCACATCTTGGAATGATATCTTGTCGGTCTTGAGGTCAATCAGAACAAAGCATTTAAGGATGTAGTTGTAAAATACTAGGTCTATGTAGTAGTCGTTCTCGTCGGTGTGTATGCGTTGTTGTCTGTCAACAAATGCATAACCTTTGCCCAACTCCATCAGGAACTTCTGCAAATTATCGATGATGGCATTCTCCAGTTCACTCTCATAGATATCTGGCGAGGGCCTCAGTCCGAGGAACTCTGCAACGACAGGATTCTTGACAAATTCTCGGTGGTCAACCTTTTGGGGTATAGTCACATCGGTCGAGTCTGCCAATTCAGTAGATTGTGTCGACAATAGTCGCTCGTAATACTGGCTGTTAATGTTACGTTCCAAAGTGCGAGTGCTCCACATTTGACTGGCGGCTTCCTTGAGATACCAGTGCCGGGCCTTTTCGCTGTCGACTTTTAAGATAAGACGGATATGTGTCCAGCCTAGATTTGGAACGCGCGCGTTCCAAATCTCCAAGTCTTTGAATGAGAGGTAGAACTGTCGGAAATGGCGCAGGTTCTTTTCGTTGTAGCTGCTACCGTATTCAGCGGTCAAAGATGAAGCCAGTATCTTGATAAGTTCGCTACCGTATGCCGCACGGTGTTTCCCATTCTGTTCCTCTTCGACAATGTGCTTCCCTAAATGCCAATAGGTTAGGAGTATGGCCTGATTGACAGACGACATGGCAACATTCTGACCCTGTTCCACAATGGATTTGGCTCCATCTAGGAAAGAGGTCAGTTGTGAGTTGTTGTCATGCGAATTCATTTTTTATTTTTATCTGGTAAGAGATACTTGATGTTGTCTTTTAAGAGATAGACTCCGGCAAAAGTCATTAACCCCAAAATCTATACAACAAAATCACAGGTCGATATTGGCGTATGTTGCATTGCGTTCGATGAACTCGCGGCGGGGGGGGACATCGTCGCCCATGAGCATGGAGAAGATGCGGTCGGCCGAGGCGGCGTTCTCGATGGTCACCTGGCGGAGCTGGCGGTTCTCGGGGTCCATGGTGGTGTCGCGCAGCTGGTCGGGATTCATCTCACCGAGACCTTTGTAGCGCTGCACGTGGATGCCTTTGTCGCCGAATTCGGCAAGGGCGCGGTCGCGGTCCTCGTCGGTCCAGCAGTAGACCTGTTTGTTGCCTTTCTTGACGGCGTAGAGGGGCGGCGTGGCGAGGTAGACGTAGCCGTTCTCGATGAGTTCGGGCATGTAGCGGAAGAAGAAGGTGAGCATGAGGGTGTCGATATGTGCGCCGTCGACATCGGCATCGGTCATGATGATGACCTTGTGGTAGCGCAGCTTGCTGAGGTTGAGGGCTTGGCTGTCCTCGGGGGTGCCGATGGTGACGCCCAGGGCGGTGTAGATGTCCTTGATGGAGTCGCTCTCGAAGACGCGGTGGCGCATCACCTTCTCTACGTTGAGAATCTTGCCCTTGAGGGGCAGGATGGCCTGGAACTTGCGGTCGCGGCCCTGCTTGGCGCTGCCGCCTGCCGAGTCACCCCCGACGAAGAAAATCTCGCATTCGGCGGGGTCGTTGCTCTGGCAGTCGGCCAGTTTTCCGGGCATGCCGGCCGAGGAGAAGACGTTGCTGCGCTGTACCATCTCGCGGGCCTTGCGGGCAGCCTGACGGGCGCGGGCGGCGAGGATGACCTTGTCGACGATGGTTCGTGCCTCGTTGGGATGCTCCTCGAGGTAGTTCTCGAGCATCTCGCTGACGGCGGCGTCGACGGCGCCGCGCACCTCGGTGTTGCCCAGCTTGGTCTTGGTCTGTCCCTCGAACTGTGGCTCGGCGACCTTCACGCTGATGATGGCTGTGAGACCCTCGCGGAAGTCGTCACCGGCAATGTCCACTTTGGCCTTGGCCAGCAGTCCGCTCTTGTCGGCGTAGTTCTTCAGCGTGCGGGTGAGGCCGCTGCGGAAACCGGCGAGGTGGGTGCCACCCTCGTGGGTGTTGATGTTATTGACGTAGCTGTGGACGTTCTCGGTGTAGGTGCTGTTGTATTGCATGGCAATCTCGATAGGGATGCCGTTGCGCTCGCCCTCGATGTAGATGGCTTCGGGCATGAGCTGCTCGCGGTTCTCGTCGAGGTAGGCGATGAAGTCGCGCAGGCCGTTCTCGCTGAAGAAGTGGTCGCTGCGGACTGGTTTTTCCGGATTTTCCGGGATATCCGGATTTTCCGGATTACGCCAATCCTCAATGGTGATGTCGATGCCCTTGTTGAGGTAGGCTAACTCGCGCATGCGGTCGAGGAGGGTGTTGTAGTCGTACTCGGTGACGGTGAAGATGCTTGCGTCGGGGTGGAAGGTAATCTTCGTGCCGCGCTTGTCGGTCTCGCCCACCACCTTGACGGCGTAGAGGGGCTTGCCCTTGGAATACTCCTGCTGGTATATCTTGCCGTCGCGGAAGACGTTGACAATCATCTTCTCGCTGAGTGCGTTGACACAGCTGACGCCGACGCCGTGCAATCCGCCGGAGACCTTGTAGGAGCCCTTGTCGAACTTGCCGCCGGCGTGGAGGACGGTCATGACCACCTCGAGGGCGGAGCGGTGCTCCTTCTCGTGCATGTCCACGGGGATGCCGCGGCCGTTGTCCTCGACGGTGATGCTGTTGTCGGGGTTGATGCTGACGTATATCTTGTTGCAGTAGCCTGCCAGGGCTTCGTCGATGGAGTTGTCGACCACCTCGTAGACCAGATGGTGCAGGCCGCGGAAGTTGACGTCGCCGATGTACATGGCGGGACGCACGCGCACGGCTTCGAGACCCTCGAGCACGGTGATATTATTCGCACTATAGTCGTTCTGATTTGCTGCGTTGGCAGACGTTAAATTTGTTTCGCTCATGGTGTTAGATTAGCAATAATGTCACAAATAATTTGCAAAGATACGATTTTTCCCCGACATACGGCCCCCTTGTCGGCAATTTTTTTCCCTTTTTATCAACACCATTGTTTATTTGTTGGTAATCAGCGTTTCCCCGCCTCCGCCGGCGTTCTTCCTCCCCGATTTCGCCGCCCCCTTTCCGCGCCCTGTGTTGTTCTTCGATTGTTCTTCGTTTGTTCTTCGATTGTATTCCGTTTTCAAAACGAAGAACAATCGAAGAACAAACGGCGATAAAACGGCGAACAACACAAGGCGCGGCGAAGGCACTACGACCCTGCTGCGGCGCGGCAGCAAGGCATGGGGGAATGAAGAAAGGGTAGGGGACCGGCGCGGAGCGTCAGACAATCAGCTCCGAGGCGGGGATTTTGGGGACGTAGTGGGTGCCGCCGTCGCGGTAATAGGCGTGGGGGTCGGACTCGTGGATGGGGACGAGCTGGATGCGGTCGGTGCCTTTGCCGATGGCGAGGATCATGAGCGGGTCGAGCGGGAGGTCGAGGTCGCGTCGGATGTTCTCGCGGTTGAAGGCACCGATGGCGATGCCGTTGAGGCCCATCTCGACGGCTTTGAGGAGCATGCTCTGGATGGCGATGCCGAGGTCGATGTTGACCAGCTTGGTCTCCGGCGCGGTGCTGCAGACGACGATGAAGGCTTCGGGTTCGGTGCCGGGGCAGGGGAGGTGCAGCTCGGGCAATGCCGCCCCGAGGCGGATGTTGCGGAGGATGATGTCGGACTCCGGCCCCCGCGTGACGAGGCGGTAGCGCAGCACCTGCTGGTTGCAGGCCGAGGGGATGCGGCTGCCGACGGCGACGATGCGCTCCAGCTCGGCGCGGCTGACGACGTAGTCCTTCAGGAAGGCGCGATGGCTGCGGTTTTTCAGCAGCAGCTCGTCGAGGGTGTGACCCACGCGTTTCACCTTGGTGCGCCCGGCGCCGAGGGTCGCCTCGTATCGTTTCTCCAGGTAGTTATCGGCCATAGAAGTTGAAAGTTGAGAGTTGAGAATTGAAAATTGAGAATTGAAAACCGCGGCAGCAGCTGCTCCCCTAAGTTAGGGGAGCTGTCACGAAGTGACTGAGGAGTGTGTCTAATTCCTCATTGAAGTGAAACAGCAGGTTTTGCAGAGGTAGTAGGGGTGTGAGAAAAGCACTTGGTCGGCGCGGTCGGGGGTGATGAACATGTTGGCCGCGGCCATGTCGGCTTGTCCTTGGCGCAGCAGCGGGATAATCTCGCTGAAGGAGTAGCCCGAGAAGTGCACCGGGCGTCCGGCGAAGATGCTGAAGCGCATGATGAGTTCCACCTCGAAGCCTGTCCAGCGGTTGTTGCGGTAGAAGCTGAAGGGCTCGTTGTCGGCGAGGGTGGCCACCTCGATGGGGTGCCCCTGGAGGCTTTCCAGTTCGGGGAGCTGGGGTATGTGGACGGTGTCGAGCGACTCGGAGCACCAGCGGGCGAACATCTCGTCGAGTGTGCCGTCGGATTTGATCTGGACAAGGAAGTCGTTGAATTCCTGACATAGTTCGATGTTCTTATGGTTGAACGCCACGGCCACGTCGAAGCCTCCCGGGAGGTTGAAGCAGACCTGCAGGCTCTTGTGGTTATGGCGGCGGGCCATCAGTGCGACGGTGTCGGTGATGCCATAATCCGCGCCCCCCTCTTCCATGACAGTGAGAAGCTCGGAGGGCGAGGAGCAGCGGACGATGGTGATGCCGGTGAAGTTGTTGGTGTCGGAGAGGAGCACGTCGCTGGTGCTCTCCGCCATGACGGCGACCTTCTTGCCCTCGAGGTCTTCAAGCGAGGCGGGGCCCGGATTCGTCTCCGGGGTGGCGCATCGCGGGCTGCATGCGGAGGCCAAAAACGTTGCCGCGAAGAGTGCGGCATAAGTGAACCAGGAGGTCAGTGATTTGTGTTTCATGGTGTTGGATGAATTTCTACAGGTGCGTTTTCCGATGCAAAGATAGGAAAAAAAGTCGAAAGTTGGGGCACAAGGCTTGAAAGTCTGGAAAAAAGTTGTATCTTTGCAGCCGCTTGCATGTGTTCGAGGATATCCACGGCGGTGCGCAAGGGTTTATTGGATAGGTGTTTATACAAAAGGAATAAATATATACGATATGACGAATCTTCTGACGAGACTCTTTTTGACGGCCGTATTGACGGTTGTGTGCGGCGTTTCGGTGTGCGCGCAGCCTGCCATAGGCAAAGTGACCGACAGCAACGACCTCTACTACAGCATTGTGAACGGGAGTGCACAGTGGGTGGAGGTGACCTATCCGGGCGACCTTCCCCGCGGCATGTGGGATGGCTACGAGAAGCCGGCGGGCCATATCTACTTCCCCGCCGCCATCACCTATGAGGGGAAACGGTTCTCCCTGCACGAGATTGCTGCCTGGACCTTCATGGGCTGCAAAGGGATAACAGGCGTGGAGCTCTCGGAAGGGCTGAACAGCATCGGCTTCTCCGCTTTCGCTCTCTGCGAGGGGCTGACATCGGTTACTGTGCCCCAGTCGGTGAAGTTCTTGGGTGGCTGCATGTTCTTCGGATGCCGCAACCTGCAAGAGGCAACGCTCCCGCCCGATGTAAAAGAACTCATGGAACACACCTTCGCCGACTGCTACTCGTTGCGTAAGGTGGTTCTGCCCGAAAAGCTCCAGTTGATAGACCGTAGCGCCTTCGACCGTAGTGGTATCGAGTCCATCACGATTCCCGCAGGCGTGACCTTTATCGGCGAGAATGCCTTCAGGGGATGTAAGAACCTGCGGAGCATCGAGGTGAAGGCTGTCCGTCCGCCAGCCCTTGGCGAGGACGCTTTCGTCGGCGTCAGTGCGGAGACGGTTGTCTACGTCCCACAAGGATGCGCCAATGCCTACCGCGAAGATCCCGACTGGAGCACTTTCCAGGATATCAGGGAGCGATAGTCGCGGCAATCACTATAAATGACGTGAAGACTATTTGTGAAACCCGCCCGTTTCACAGGCAAATAGTCATCTCCCGGCAATCCATGCACACGCCGAGTCGATGATATTGTCGCGGCCCTGACTGAGGGCTGCCTCGCGGTCCAGTGTCAGACGGATATCCGGCGGCACGCCATTCTCGTAGTTCTTCCCCTCGGGCGTCAGCAGCCGCGTGATGGACAGCCTGTACCTCCACCCGTTGGGCAGCACCCCCATCGTCGGCAGTCCCAGTCCGCCGCCCGTCGTGTCGCCCATCAGCACCACCTCTTGATAGGTCTGGCAGCAGACGGCGAACATGCTCGCCGCGCTGAAGCATCCGCGGTCGACAAGCACCACCACGGGTCCGTCGAAATAGCCATCCTCCACCACGGGCGCATAGCTCTCGGCGAGGGAGGAGAAATCGTCGTGACCCGGGCCCGACTTGATCTGGCTCCGATAGAGCAGTTGTCCCTTCGAGGGGAATACACTCAGGAAATTGTGGATGTTCGAGATGGCGCCTCCTCCGTTGCCGCGTATGTCCACAATCATCCCCTTTGCGTCGGGATAGGATGCGATAATGTGCTTCAGCTGGTCGGCAGTGATGCTGTTGGAAAAGGAGGAATAGCGCAGGTATGCCACCTTCCCCCCGTCCAGCCCTTGGTGGGCGACACCTCCAGTCGTGTGGTATCCGGCACCGAGATAGTTGAGGACCACCGCGTTGATGTCTATCTGGCTCTCGGCATAGAAGCGCCGATAGATAGAGTCGGAATGCGAGAGGTCGTAATTGCTGTACAGATTCACGTGGCCGTCGTGCAGCGTCGAGAGCATCGCTGCGCACACCGCGAAGAGGCTGTCGTCGTTCATCGTGTCCGAGACCTTCGGCCGCAATGTGTCGTACACCGCCTGCCAGTCCACCCCCTTCACGTCGAACATCGAATACTGCCTGTCTGTCTGCTGCCACAGATAGTCGAAAACAGCCGTTGGCGAAGCGTCCCCCTCACTGGGCATCAGCACGCGCTCGCAGGAGGCAAAACAGGCCATAATTCCAAGTGCCAATAATATTTTTTTTGTCTTCATAGTCTTCTATTTTAGGTTACAACCTGAACAGCAGCGTCGCCTGCAATGTGTGCGAGGCCCTGTCGAATCGGTGTGGGCAATGCTCCGAAGTCCTCGATGTCAGGTGATGCCATTGGTAGGCCAGCTCCAGCCGGTTGCCGTTGCCCAGCATCAGTGTCGCCCCCGTATGCCACCATACGGAAGCACCTGCCACGAGGTATCCTTCATGCCCGCTAAAATGGTCGGTCACGGGATTGTCCATGGTCTGGTCATAGTTGGCAATGTACGCGTAACCAGGACGGTACACATGCCCAACGGGCGACACCATCAGCTGCGTGTGGAACCGCCACGGCCCTGCGTCCAGCTCGCCGCGACCACCGGCGTACAGCATCATGAAATTCGACGTCCCCGTGCCGTTGTTCCCCAGTGCGGGTGTGTATCGGAAATCGAACATCTCGGCGCCCTCCACAGCCGCCAGCACCCGCCAACGGCTCTTCGACCAGACCTGCCACATCGCCCCGACGCGTGCCTCGGGAGAGAGGGCATAGCCCGAGGGCTCGCCGATTTTTAGTTTGTCCATGTAAATCCCTGCGCCAAAGGGAATTGACGCCGCCAGCCGCCACCGCTCCCGCTCCAAGAGAAACGACAGCGTGGGGCGCGCCTCCAGTCCCTCGTAAATCAGCGGACTCGTCCCCTGGTCACAGTACACGCCATAGCCTGCGCCACCCCCGACACCGAGCCAGCAGCCACAGGCCTGCTCCTGCGCCGCGATTGTCCCCACGGACATCACACCCGCCACAACAAGGATTATCAACAGCCTTTTCATAACTTTTTTTCTCTAAATGTTCGCTATTCAAAAAAAAATGCCTACCTTTGCAATTTGAATACAAAAGTACGAACAATTTCCGACATAGAGAATAATAAAAACGTAAATACAATGAAGACAGTAAGAAAGAGTACACTTTTCGGCCTTTTCACGGCTGCGATTTTGTCTGTTGGATGCCTCGTTTCCTGCAATCAAAAGCAGAATAGCGACTCCGAAATCGACGCAATGCGCGCCAGACTCAATGCCATCATGCTTGAACACCAGCAGATGCAACTCGACTACGAGAACTACACCTCCAATCTTGCCGCCAAGGACAGCGCCATCCAGGCCCAGGCTCAGGAAATCGAGCGCCTCTTGGCCGAGTTGAAGACCGCACAGAACGCCAAGCCCAGAGTCGCTGGCGACAATTCCGCCCGTCTCAACAAGCAAGCTGCCGAACTCAAGGCCAAACAGGGACAGATTGTCGAACTCGAGAACCGCCTCGAGCAGCAGACCCGCGAGCTGGCCGCCCTCCGCGAAATCGCCAGCCGCAATGGTAATAATGTCAGTGAGCAGGACCTCACCACCATCACCCGACTCCAGCGTGAGATCGACGATCAGGACCTTCTCATCGCCGACCTCTCCAACGAGAAGGTCATCCTCACCAACCGCAACGACTCCCTCGTCGCCCTCGTGGCTTTCCTCACTTCCCGTCAGCAGCCTGCCAGTGCTGATGCCAACGCCCAGTATGCCGTCCGCGTGGCCCAGCTCGAAGGCCAGGTCAACCAGCAGCAGGAAGAAATCGAACGCCTCCAGGCCGAGTTGAAGGAGCAGATTGCCCTCGTCGCCGAGGCCCAGGGCATGGCCGAGAGCGCCAAGAGCGATGCCGCCGCCAGCAAGAAGGCCGCTGCCTCCACCAAGGGCGCCGTCAACAAGAAACTCGCCGAACTGGAAGAGATGTGCAACAAGTATGCTGAAGAGATCGCCCGCCTCAAGGCCGAGAACGAGCAACTCAAGAACGAGAACGACAGCCTCCGCACCGAAGTCTCCTCCATGCGTCAGGAAGCCGAGCAGACCGCCATGGCCAACGCCAAGCTGGCCCAGAAGGTGAGCCAGGCCGCCATCCTCGTCACCAAAGACCTCTCCGTCACTCCTCTCAAGCGCGTGGCCAGCAACAGCGGCAAGGAGACCAACCGTGCCTCGGCAGTCACCACCCTCAAGATTGACGGTGTCATCCTCGACAACAATGTCGTCGACCCCGGTTCCGTCGTACTCTATGTCCGCATCACCAACGGCGCCGGCCAGCCTGTCTACACACCCAGGTATGACGGACGTGGCGAGCTGGTCCCCCAGGAGTTCGATGTCAACGGCGAGAAGGTCATCTACACCGTGGCCCAGACCGTCGAATTCACGGGCGAAAGCCGTCCCTTCACCATTGTCTGGAACAAAGGCGAAGATGTCGAACTGACCGCCGGCATCTACAAAGTGGCCCTCTTCGCCAACGGCAACATCATCGGCACCACCACCTTCCGCCTCAAATAAAACCCGTACACCCGGGCCCACAGACAACACATGTCCAACCAGGAAAAATACAACACCCTGCGCAAGGCATACCCCGAGTTTGTCTACGAAACATACCACTATAATGTGCAGCCCGACGGGCTGCACATTGTCTTTTCATTCAGCATCGGCGAGCATCGGTTCCAGCCCTGCTCGTTCATCCCCGCACGTTCCTTCCTCCGGTTCGACCAGCCCCGCGAGACGATGGACGCCCTCGTCTTCAGCATCGGGATGATTGAACTCATCAGCTACTGGAAGTGTGCCTGTCCCCCCGTTGTCAAGGTCCGCTGCGGCGCCCTCGACGACACGCAGAAAGCCTTCTGGCGGAAACTCTACTGGCACGGACTCGGCGAGTTCCTCTACATCAACGGCATCACCGCCACACAGGAAACGTTCTTGGAAATTAGGAATGAGGAATTAGGAATTAGGAATGGTGTTGGACACACTCCTCCGCCCCTGCGGGGCACCTCCCCTAACTTAGGGGAGGAGTTGGAAGGAGCCAATTCTCAATTCTACTTGGTCCCCATCGGAGGCGGCAAAGACTCTGTGGTCACCCTCGAGTTGCTGAGGTCGGCACGACTGGGAAAGGTTGTCCCCCTCATCATGAACCCACGCGGCGCCACCGTCGGATGCATCCAGGCCGCAGGCTATACCATGGACGACGTGCTGGAAATCCGCCGCACCATCGACCCCCATCTGCTTGAACTCAACGCACAAGGGTTCCTGAACGGGCACACCCCCTTCAGCGCCATGCTGGCCTTCTACACCCTCCTGGCTGCCCAGCTCAGCGGCATCCCCAACATCGCCCTCTCCAACGAGAACAGCGCAAACGAGTCGACGGTCGTGGGCACTGAGGTCAACCACCAGTACTCCAAGAGCCTCGAGTTCGAGAACGACTTCCGGGCATACGTCGCCCGCAACCTCTCGCCCGACTACAACTACTTCAGTTTCCTCCGCCCCCTCACCGAGCTCCATATCGCCATGCTTTTCAGCCGCTACGGGAAATACCATACCGTCTTTCGCAGCTGCAACGTCGGCAGCAAGCAGGACATCTGGTGCGGACACTGTGCCAAATGCCTTTTTGCCTATATCATCCTCAGTCCCTTCATCGGGCCCGACCGCCTCAACGCCATTTTCGGGAAGGATATGCTGGACGACATCACGCTCCGCCACGAGTTCGACCAACTCATAGGCCGGGCCGAGACCAAGCCCTTCGAGTGTGTCGGCACCGTCAGCGAAGTCAACAGAGCCCTCTCCATGACCCTCGCCCGTTGGTATGCTGGCAAGCCTCTGCCTGCCCTGCTAACCGACTATCAGCCCAATCCGTCCCTCGCCTCAATGCCCCCCATCGCCACGGAGCACAACCTCAACGAATCCGAACTCTCACTGCTACTGAACGCCATCCAATAATATGTACAAACAGGAACAACTGACAGCCCTACTTGCCGACCGCCGCATCCTCATCGCAGGATACGGACGTGAGGGTCAGAGCACTCACGCTCTCCTGCGCCGGCTCCTGCCAGAGGCTCCTGTCGACATCGCCCGCAACGACGAAGAGATATTCGCCTGCCTCGCAAAGACCTCTTACGGTTCAATCATCAAGTCGCCCGGCATCCCCACCATGAAGTTCGAGGGGCGTTGCGACCTGGATACCATCACCTCGCAGACCGACCTTTTCCTGCAGGTCTATGGTTCTCAGACCCTGGCCGTCACCGGGACCAAGGGCAAGAGCACGACGACGACACTTCTGCACCACCTGCTCAGGAATTCATTCCCCGAGCGCAATGTGGTTTTGGCGGGCAACATGGGCATCCCGCTCTTCGATATCCTCGACCGGCTCGACGAACGAAGTCTGGTCGTTGCCGAGTTCTCCTGCCACCAGCTCGAGAACATCCACCGCGGCCCCCATATCGGCATTCTCCTCAACCTCTACCAGGAACACCTCGACCATTACCATGACTACCGTGGCTACCAGATGGCCAAGATGCAGATGGTGCTGCGGATGGACGAGCACGACCACTGCTTCTATTGCACCGACAGTCACGACCTGCAGGCAATCGTGCAACAGCAAGAATCTAACATCTCCGCCACGCTCCACCCCTACAGCCTCTCCACCGCGCAACACTCACCCATAGCGCAATGGAAAACCTCACTGTGCGGTGACCATAACCTCTGCAATATCTATGCCGCCGTCTCCGCCGCCCGACTGGCGGGTGCACCCGAAAAGTCTTTGCAAAACGCACTGACAACTTTCAAAGGTCTCCCGCACCGACTGGAACTGGTGGGCACATACAACAATGGTTTGTCAGCCCGGACACCGGGTCAGCCCGGACATCGGGTCACCTTCTACAATGACTCCATCTCCACCATCCCCGAAGCCACTATCGCCGCCATCGAAGCCCTTCAAAAAGTCAACACCCTCATCCTTGGAGGATTCGACCGTGGAATAGACTACCATATCCTTGGCGACTTCCTGCGTCAGAACCCTCTCGGACAGCAGGTGCAGAACATCGTCTTTGTCGGACAGGCGGGCCGTCGCATGATGCAGGAATGGGACCTCCCCGACCGCAACACCCTCGTCGAAGACGACTACACCCTCATCGTCCCATGGTGCTACACCTTCACCGAGAGCGACAGGATCTGCCTCCTTTCCCCCGCCGCCGCCAGCTACGACGCCTTTAAGAACTTCGAAGAGCGCGGGGACACCTTCAAAAAGTTAGTGGAATCAATCCCCGAGGGAAACGACGGCCTCTCACCATGGGCTGATATAAGGCACGACCTCCACGACCATCCCCAGACCGCCGGCAACGAACAGTACGCCCACGACCTCATCGTCAGCCACCTTCAGGAATTACACCCCGACAAGGTCTATACCCATGTGGGCGGCTACGGCGTCATCGCCTTTTGGGGCGAAGAACCTTCTGCCCCCACCATCGCCTTTCGCGCCGACATCGACGCCCTCCCCACGGGCCACCATTGCGGCCACGACGGCCACACCACCATCCTCCTCCGCTTGGCAGAATTGATTGATAAGGACGTACACGGGAGTACGCCCCTACTGCTCATCTGGCAGCCCGCCGAAGAGACTGGCGAGGGTGCCCGTGCCATCCTCGAAAGCGGCATCCTGCAGCAATACAACATCAAGGCCATCTACGCCCTCCACAACCTCCCGGGCTACCCCCTCGGCACCGTCATCCTCTGCCCGCGTACCTTCGCCGCCGCCTCCACAGGCATCATTTACCACCTCCAAGGACGCGAGACCCACGCCTCCACCCCCGAGATGGGCATCAACCCCGGCCTCGCCGTGGCAGAGATTATTAATAGAATTAATGGGTTCAACGGGGTGAATGGGGAATTCCGTCAGAGCACCCTCATCTGCGTCAGGGTAGGGGAGCCCGCCTTCGGCACTTCGGCGGGAGAGGCGGAAGTGATGTTCACCCTCCGCGCCTTCACCAACAGCGAGATGGAACGGCTGCTTGCCGAAGCCAACGCCGCCGTCGACGAAATCGCCGCCCGTCATAAACTCAAGGTCGACAGGATTCTCCGCGAGCCTTTCCGCGCCACAGAAAATAATGGTGACTGTGTCGAGACCATAGAAAAGGCGGCAGAGGCGGTCCCGCTGCGCGTCTGTTACCAGATGGAGCCCAACCGCTGGAGTGAGGACTTCGCCGAATACCTTGTCCACTTCAAGGGAGCCATGTTCGGCATCGGCAGTGGCGAGAATCATGCCGAGTTGCACCATCCCGACTACGACTTCCCCGACGAGCTCATCGAGCCCGCTGCAAGAGTCTTTTTCTCCTTAATACCATTCCAGAATAAATCAACCCATTAAGCAATCAATAATATCCAATCCCATGAAAAGAATACTCCTATCTTTCGCCTTGTTGGCATTCCTCCTGCCCGTGAGGGCGCAGGAGTTGAGCCAACCCGAGTTTGACGGCCAGAGCTGCACCAGCATCATGGTGGGCAAGAAGGCCTCCCGCGACGGCAGCGTCATCACCTCCCACACCTGCGACGGCCGCTACCGCACCTGGATGTATGTCGAGCCCGCCGCCGATTATCCCGACGGCGCCACCCACGCCGTCTACAAAGGCACGATGCACACCACCTTCCGTGGCGACACCACAGGTGTCCGCTTTGCTGGTGCCATCCCCGAGGCGGCCCACACCTATGCCTACCTCAACACCGCCTACCCCTGCCTCAACGAGCACCAGATGGCCATCGGCGAGAGCACCTTCGGAGGCCCCGACACGCTCCGCAACCCCGCGGGAATGTTCATGATTGAGGAGCTGGAACGTGTGGCCCTCCAGCGCTGCACCACCGCGCGTGACGCCATCCGCCTCATCGGCGACCTCATTAAGGTCTACGGCTATGGCGACGGCGGCGAGTGCATCACCATCGCCGACCCCCAGGAGGTCTGGCAGATGGAGATCCTCGGCGAGGGCAAGGACCGCATCGGTGGCGTCTGGGCAGCCCAGCGTATCCCCGACGACCATGTCGGTGTCTCCTGCAACATCCCCCGCATTGGCCGACTCCAGCGCGGCAACACCGAGTACTTCATGTGCTCCGATAACATCGAGGATGTCGCCCGCCGCTATGGCCTCTGGGACGGCAAAGGTGACTTTGTCTTCTGGCGCGCCTTCAATGCCTCGTATGCCAACGGCAAGAACTTCCGCGAACGCGAATACTTCATCTTCAACACCCTCGCGCCCTCGCAGAACTTCTCGATGGACATGGACGAGCTGCCCTTCTCCATCCATCCCGACAAGAATGTCGATGTCCGTGCCGTCATCGAACTCTTCCGTTCCACATACGAGGGCACCGACCTCGACATGTGCAAGAACGTCCGTATGCCAGTCCGCCGCAAGGACAAGAACGGCAACGCCTACGACGACACCATCGTGAGCCCTGTCGCCAACCCCTGGCTCGGCTCCGCCATGCAGCGCACCCTCAACACCATCGCCCCGGGCACCATCGAGTTCCGCCGCACTGTCAGCGTCGCCTGGTGTTCCTATAGCTTTGTCGCCCAGCTCCGCGACTGGCTGCCCGATGCTGTGGGCGGCGTGGCTTGGATGTCTGTCGACAACCCTGGCCAGTCCCCCCGTGTCCCCATCTTCTGTGGCACCACCCAGCTCCCGCAGCCCTACAGCATCTGCGGGCACAAGGAGTACAACCCCGACGCTGTCCTCTGGAAGTACCGCAAGGCCAACAAACTGGCCACCGTCGCCTGGCAGCGCACCAAGGCCTCCATGTGCAACGAGCTGAAGAACCTTGAGGAGAAAGCCTTTGCCGGAATGGACGCCCTTGAGCGCGAAGTTGCCCGCTACGACCGTCTCGGCCGCAAGACGGATATCGAGGCTTCCCTCAATAACTACACCCGCGAGCAGTACGAGAATACCTCTTTTACCTGGTCGCAGCTCGAGGCCAAATACTGGGCCCTCTTCGGCACTGGATTCTGATTGTGTAGATAAATACAAGAGAGGGCGCCTGCAAAGGCGCCCTCTCTTGTATTAGCCTATCGCTTCCGCCAACTGAGGAAACCTCTGGGCGACGTTGATGGGGCGCCCGTTCTCGAAGAAGCAGTGGGTGCTCTTTGCCGTGCAGACCAACGTGCCTCGGCAGCGCATCGTGTAGGCGAAGGTGATTTTCAGCGGACTCACCTCCGCGACGGACAGCTCTACCTCGACGAGGTCCTTGAAGGTGGTGGGCTTCTTGTAGACGCACTCGACGGAGACGACGGGCGAGACGACCCCCTCGGCCTCCAGCCGCTCGAAGCCGAAGCCCGCTTGGTCCATCCACCACACGCGGGCCTCTTCCATGATGCGGATATAGTTGGAGTGGTGCGTGATGCCCATGCGGTCGCACTCGTAGTACTTGATTTCGTGTCGGTAGGGTTCCATGCGTGATTGAAATTTGATGCAAAAGTACAAACTTTTTCCGACATGGAGGAAAAAAGTTGTATCTTTGCAGATGGAAAATATAACACACAGAATCATGAAAAAGATTGTAATCGTTTGTGCGGCATTGTGCTGCATGCTCTTTTCCTCCTGCACGATGCTTGACAACTTGGTCAACGGGCTGTCGAGCATGGCCAATTTGGTGAACTGCGAGTATTCGCTGAAGAATGTGTCGAATGTGAGCGTCGCAGGGGTGAATGTGAAGAATGTGGTGAACGGGAATATCACGGCGACGGACGTGGTGCTGCTGGCGGCGGCAATCACGAACAAGCAGGTGCCGTTGTCGTTGGATGTGAATATCGACGTGAAGAACCCCACGCAGAACGCGGCGATGCTGAGCACCATGGACTGGGCGCTGGATATAGCCAAGACGCAGTTTGCCACGGGTGCCACGACAAAGAGCTACAATATCCGTCCGAATACCACCTCGACGGTGCCCCTGGGGGTTAACACCGACCTCTACCGCATCTTCTCGAAGGACGGCATTAATTCGCTGAAGACCTTTGCCGGGTCGTTCAATAGTGAAGGTAAGTCGTCGGAGGTGGGGCTGAAGATACGGCCTTCGCTGACGGTGGCGAACCAGACCATCAAGTCGCCCAACTTTATTTCCATCATGTAACGGGCGGGCCGTTCCCCCGGATTGCTATAGTGCCTCCTCCAGACCGGGGGAGGCACTTTTTTATCTGCGGTTCATGTATATCGTCACGTAGTAGAGGAGTGATGCGAGCGAGGTGAGGGCCGCGACGATGTAGGTATAGGCCGCCGAGCGGAGTGCGCTGACGGCGTACTGCTGTGTGTCGGGGGTGGCGATGCGGCGGTGCTCTATCCACTGCAGGGCGCGGCGCGAGGCGTTGATTTCGACAGGGAGGGTGACGAAGGAGAAGAGGGTGGTGATGGCAAAGAGGATGATGGCGATGAGCATCAGATTGGGGAAGGTCTTGATGAGGATGAGGCCGGCGAGGAGCACCAGCGAGACCCATTGGTTTGCGAAGCTGACGATGGGTACCAGGGCCGAGCGCAGGCCGAGCCATGCATAGCGGTCGGCATGCTGTATGGCGTGTCCGCACTCGTGGGCGGCGACGGCTGCGGCGGCGACGGAGGTGCCGTTGTAGACATCGGGGCTGAGGTTGAGGGTGCGGTTGGTGGGGTTGTAGTGGTCGGTGAGGGTGCCGTTGACGAC
>CAJOIV010000006.1 GCA_905234665.1 uncultured Bacteroidales bacterium
CCGTACTTCTTCACGTCGACGGGACGGCTCATGATGTCGGAGCTCATGTCGGCGACGAGCATCACGTTGTTGATCTCGTTGGCGGCGAAGTCCTTGCGGATCTCGGTGCCGTAGATGGTGTTGTTGGTGGTGATGTGGAAATAGTCGGCGTCGGCGGGGACGGTCCAGCCCTTGGGGATGTAGCTGTAGGTCTTGTCCTCAGAGGAGGCGACGATCACGGTCTCACCGAAGTTCTTGGCCTCTTTGGCGGCCTTCTTGGCCCACACGCCGGTCTGCAGGTAGGCAGCCTTCTTGTTGAGCAGGTTGGCGGGGACATCCATGAAGCCGGTGCTGGCACCGCCACCGAGGAAGAGGATTTCGTATTCGGCGGGGATGTTCAGCAGGTCGCGCCAGAGCTGGCGGGTTTCTTCCATGGTGCGCTCCCAACCGGGGGTGCGGTGAGAGATTTCGAGCAGACCGATACCGGTGTTGTCGAAGTCGCGGATGGCATTGATGGTGGACTCAATGGCCTCTTTGGGCAGGACGCAAGGGCCTGCATTGAAGTTATAAGCTGTTTTCATCTTGTTTGATATTAAGAGTTTTACAATGAATTTTCTCCTCCAGTCAAGGGGGAAATGCGACTACAAAGATAGGCTTTTTATTTGATATATTGAACATTTCTATTAAAAATATTTTTTCCGCGCGCCCGCGATTCAAAGAAAATAGTTCCAGAACGGCACCCGGCATCTCCCCCGAGCCCCTGATGGGGGATTTTTCTAACCCGGAAAAGGCTCTTCCGGAAATAAAATTTTGCACCGTTTTCTGTGGATAAAAGTAGTGGTTTTTGAGTATTAACCACTTAGCGAAACACCCCCTCCCGAGCCCCGTGTGATAATCAGTGGATTATGCACAATCTACTGTTGTGTAGGTGTTTATGTGGGTTATGATTGGGTATAAAGCACTTTTTCAGAGGCTTGTGAGGGTTATCAACAAAGTGCCGCTCCACCCCATGAAGAATAGAAGATTTTTTTCGGACATTGGAGAATTTTTCGTATATTTGAAGGGCCGGAAAAATGGCTTAGAATAAAAATGGGTTATTTCTCAGCCCTTTGACGAAAAAGGGGGTATGGGGAAGGTGTCATCGCTGCAGCCCGCTTTACAAAAAAAAATAGATATATGCAAATATTTTTTTTCATCGCATGGGTGATATTTTTGTTGCACTTTTGCATTGTAGACAAGCAATAGTGAAAAGTATATAACCAGTTAAACGACAACAATAAGAGAGGAAAAATCATAATGGAGAAAACCTACAAGACAGTATGGGACGAGTGTCTGGCGTTCATCAAGGACAACATGACAGGTAAGGAGAATGAGAAGGCTTTCAGCACCTGGTTCGAGCCTATTGTGCCGGTGAAACTGGAGGGCAGCACGCTGACCATTCAGGTGCCCAGCCAGTTCTTTTATGAGTGGTTGGAGTTGAACTACGTCGGTCTGTTGAAAGATGCCATCCGTCTCGCCTTGGGAAACCAAGCCCGTTTACAATATAGTATTATTATGGACACGAGCATCTCGGAGTCGCCGTTGACCACCAGCATCCCGTCGGTGGGGCATCCGTCGACGGTGAACCGTGCGAAGGACGTGCCTGTCAACCTGAACCGTGACGGCTGGCGCGAACTGCCCAACCCCTTTGTGCTGCCTGGTATCCAGAAGATGCGCATCAACTCGCAGTTGAGCGATTCCTACACGCTTCACAACTTCATCGAGGGCGAGTGCAACCGTCTGGCGCGTGCCGCGGGCTATGCCCTGGCCGAGAACCCCGGCAGGACCGCCTTCAACCCCTTGATGCTTTATGGCGGCGTGGGACTCGGAAAGACCCATCTGGCCAATGCCATCGGATTGAAGACGAAAGAACTGCATCCCGAGATAACGGTCCTCTACGTCACCTCCGAGCAGTTCCTCCAGCAGTTTGCCGACGCCGGCCGCAATGGTACCACGTCCGACTTCATTCATTTCTATGAGATGGTGGACGTACTCATCATCGACGACATCCAGTTCTGGGCCAACAAGGCCACCAGGACGCAGGAAGCCTTCTTCCATATCTTCAACACCCTCCATCAGGCCAACAAGCAGATAATCATCACCAGCGACAAGGCACCTTCCGAGCTGCAGGGGCTGGAGAGCCGCCTTGTGTCGCGCCTCAAGTGGGGTCTGGCCGCCGAACTGCAGGCGCCCGATGTAGAGACGCGCATGCGCATTCTGCACCAGAAACTGGCCAACGACGGTGTGGAAATGCCCGACGACGTGATAGAGTACATTGCCTATAACATCAACACTAATGTCCGCGAGCTTGAGGGAGCCCTCATCTCCCTCATTGCCCAGTCGTCGCTTAACCACCGCGACATCACCCTCGACCTGGCCCGCCAGATGGTGGACAAGTTTGTCAAAAGCACCAACCGCGAAGTCACCATCGACTACATCCAGAAGGTTGTCTGCGACTACTTCAATATCCCCATCGACAGCATCCAGTCGCGTACCCGCAAGCGCGAGATTGTCCAGGCCCGCCAGCTCACGATGTACTTTGCCAAGAAGATGACCAAGTCGTCGCTCGCCATCATCGGCCTGCAGTGTGGCAACAAAGACCACGCCACCGTGCTGCATGCCTGCAAGACCGTGGCCAACCTGGCCGAGACCGACAAGCAGTTCCGGTTCTGGATAGAGGATCTCGAGAAAAAGTTCAAGGAGTAGCCAACCATGAAGGTACCGTTCAAGCCCGGCACACTCATCTACCCCCTGCCCGCTGTCATGGTGAGTTGCGGGGACAGTCCCGAGAACTACAATATCATCACCGTTGCATGGACGGGCACTGTATGCAGTGACCCGCCCATGTGCTATATATCCCTGCGTCCCGAGAGGCATTCCTACCCCATCATCCAGCGCACCGGCGAGTATGTCATCAACCTCACCACCCAGGACCTGGCCGAAGCCACCGACTGGTGCGGTGTGCGCAGCGGGCGTGACTACAACAAGTTCCGCCAGATGCATCTCACTCCCGAAGCGGGACAGGTGGTCAAGGCGCCCCTCATCGCCGAAAGCCCGTTGAACATCGAGTGCCGTGTGGTTGACATCCGTCCCCTCGGCTCGCACGATATGTTCCTCTCCGAGGTGGTGGCCATCGATGCCGACGAGAGCCTCATAGACCGTTCCACCGGCGCTTTCCAGTTGAACCATGCCCGCCCTCTGGCCTATTCGCACGGCCGCTACTATGGTCTTGGCGACCGTCTGGGTTCCTTCGGATTCAGTGTTAAAAAGAAGGGGAAGTAAAAGTTTTCCGCCCCGACGGATACTAAAACACAATAAAAAAACTCCACTGCTTCACCCACTCACACATTTACACATTCACACACTCAAACATTAATACCAATGAACATCGTCTGTGTCGAGCCTCTGGGCATCTCCGAGGCCAAATTTGAAGAATTGAAGGCCGAGTTTGCCTCGCAAGGGCACGCTTTCACCTATTATATGGACCGCCGTGAAGATGCCGGCACCCTTGTCGACCGTATGCACGACGCCCACATTGCCGTGATTTCCAATATTCCGCTGCCGGCCACTGTCCTCGGCCAGTGTCCCGACCTGAAATACCTCTCGGTAGCCTTCACGGGACTCGACCATATCGACCAGGCTTATTGCCATGAGCACGGCGTTCAAGTGCAGAATGCCGCAGGCTATTCCACCGTGGCGGTCAGCGAGCTGGCTGTGGGCTTGATGCTCGACCTGCTTCGCCTCATCACCGCCCTCGATGCCGTCACCCGTGCCGGCCAGGGCCGTGGAGCCTTCCTGGGTCGTGAGTTGCATGGCAAGACTGTCGGTGTGGTGGGTACCGGAGCCATCGGCACCGCCACCATCCGCCTGTTAAAGGCTTTCGGCTGCAAGGTGCTGGCCTACAACCGTACCCGACATCATGAAGTGGAGGGCCTTGGGGCCATCTATACGGACCTTGATACCCTCATGCGCGAGAGCGACCTTGTCACCCTCCATCTGCCGCTCACTGCCGAGACGAGGCATCTTATCAGTCGTGAGCGGCTGGCCCTCATGAAGCCTACAGCCTTGCTGGTCAACACCGCCCGCGGTCCAGTGGTTGATATCCCCGCCCTCGCCGAGGCCCTTGCAGAGGGTCGCCTTGCGGGAGCCGCCGTCGATGTCTACGAGCAGGAGCCACCCCTTCCGTCCGGTCATCCGCTGCTGGCAGCACCCAACTGTATCTGCCTGCCTCATGTGGGCTTTGCCACCCGCGAGGCATTTGATATCCGCGCAGGTATAGTCTTCGACCATGTGCGCGCCTACCTTGCATCCATCAAATAGTAATAACCTTTATACATTAATATATATAATATATATGCGACGCCTTACCCTTTTCCTGATTGCTCTGCTGCTCGGGACAGCTCTCTCGGCACAAACCGTCGATGTCGCCACCGCGCAGAAAGCAGGAACATCATTCCTTCTCTCCAAAGGGTTGATAAAACCGGCCGACACCCTCGACTTGGTCATGACCTACAGTTCGTCCGATGGGCGGTTCGACTGTTTCTATGTCTTCAATGTCGGTGAAGGATTCGTCCTCGTGTCTGCCGACACCCGCAGCGTCCCCATTCTGGGATATTCGTTCAACGGGAACTTCAGAAAGCAGGAGCTGCCCGAAAATGTAGCCGCATGGTTCGAGGATTATCGTGCTGAAATAGAACGCGGGATCCGTTCCCAAGCACCCGTCAACGATTCGTTGACCCATGTGTGGAAGACCCTTCTCGACGGCACCGTCAAACCTGCGCCTGCCGCCAAAGCGGACACCTACCTCTTGACCTCCACCTGGGAACAGGGGTCGGGCTACAACAACTACTGCCCCGTCATGGACGGCAATCATGTTGTCGTAGGCTGTGTGGCTACCGCCATGGCACAGATTATCCATTATTGGGAATACCCACACCGAGGCTTCGGCAGCTATAGTTATCGTCATTCCACTTATGGTATTCAAGCTGTTAACTTTGATACGGTGGATTATGACTACAGTCTTATGCCCGACCATCTCTCGCGCCGCTCCACCGCTGCCCAGCGCGACATGGTGTCACGACTCTGCTACCATTGCGGTGTCACCGTCCAGATGAACTACCAGAATCCGGACCATACCAGCGGCAGTGGCGCCCACTCGTCCAAGGTGCCTGACGCTTTGCGTCATTTCGGCTACACAGATGTGGAATACTACTTGCGTTCGTCCGTCAACAACGATACCCGTTGGATGGCGCTTATCCGTCAGGAAATCGACGCCCAGCGACCCATTTACTACTCCGGATCCAGCACTGCATACGGACACGCATTTGTCCTCGATGGGTATAACAGCCAGAATAAATTCCACTTCAATTGGGGTTGGGGTGGACAATCCGACGGCTTCTATACACTCAATACCATGCAGGGATTCACGGAAGCCAACGATATGGTTATAGGCATCCAACCCTCCGGCTGGGAAGGGACGCTGGAGCGTTTCCATGTCTCGCCCGATGGCAGAGGCGACGGCACCTCCTGGTCCAGCACCAACAGCAATCTTAGTGCGGCTCAGAAGCTCGCATCTCTTGTCGACCGTGAAATCTGGATGCTTGAAGGTCTCTATACGGGTGACACCACAGCCGATTATGCCTACACCCTCACGGGTGAGGGGACCATCTATGGTGGTTTTGCAGGCACAGAGACCGCCCTCAATCAGCGCAATGTCTCGCAGCACCCCACCATTCTCTCCGGCAGTGGCAGTAAGGGTATACTCAAGGCTATCGGACCGTCGCGCTCGAAGTTGACCATCAGCGATATTGTTTTGCAGGACGGCTATAGCTCCAGCGGCGACTGCATCTCTCTCCTCGGATCCAGCGTCCGTGCTGACCATATCACCGTGCGCCAGTGTCTGAGTGACAGTGGTTGCGTGGCTGTCTTTTCCAACAGTCTGGTACGCTATGCCCGATTTGAGGACAACAGCGCACCCGTAGTCTGTCGGCTCGACGGGGGCATACTGCGTCAGGCGATTGTGGCGCAGAACGATGGCGACGCTCTCCGCCTCGAAGATGGGGGTCGTGTGGTCAACAGCACCATTGTCAGCAACGCCGGTCGCGGTATTGTCCTTGCACACAAACGTAGCACTGCTATCAATAATATTGTATGGAATAACGACACAGATATCGTTGTGGATGCCGTTCTCTCCGACACCTCACTGCGCAGCTGTGCATACGTCTCGGACACCCTTATCGGCGACTCGTTATGCTTCCTCCTTTCGCCCGCAAACAACGACCCGCAGGGACCTCGTTTTGTTTCGGCCCCGTCAGGCCGTGGACGCGAGAGTATCGTTTGTGGGGCGGACTGGCATCTTGCGCGCGGATCGGTCTGCATCAATGTGGGAGAACGTCTTCGCGAGAGCATGCAGGATGGTGATTTCGATGCCACCCTCCGTTGCCGTCAAGGGGTCATCGACCTCGGCTGCTACGAGTCGAATTATCCCGTAGGCATTGATCCTGTGGATGTCGAAAGGCTTAGTGCCTATCCGAATCCTGCCACCACGAGTCTGCACCTTACAGGATGCCAGACGGGGTCGGTCACGCTGTTTGATGCCACAGGTCGTTCCGTCCGGACCTACACCCTCCGGGGCTCCGAAGCCACGCTCAGCCTTGAAGGCATCCCTGCAGGTGTCTATTTCCTGCAGGCCCAGGGCACCGTTCTCAAGGTTGTGAAGCGGTAAAGAATGATAGAAAAGAGAAACGCCATGCAGACGTCGTCTGCATGGCGTTTCTCTTTGTGGATTGACCGACTTACTTGATGGGATGGTCGGCGTGGAATTTCTCGAGACGCTCTTTGAGGTCGGGGAACTGGTCGCGTTTGACGAGGGCCACGCAGGCGCGGATACCTTGTTTGAGGCTGCCGGTGATGTCGAGGACGATGGCGCTGATGCCATAGCGCAGAAGCTCGTTGAGGAGGTCGACACCCTGATATCCAGGATAGCAGAAGGTGAAATAGAATCCGTCGCCAATATCCTCGCCCATATCCTTATCATAGACGATATAGAAGCCGTTGTCGGTGAAGAGTTTCTTCATGATGTTGGCTTTCTCGCCGTATTCCTTGATGTCCTTCACGAAATTGAAGGTGCCGTCGTTGGCGCCTTTGAGCATGGCGGCCATGGCGTACTGGACACTGTGGGCGGTGCCGCTGCTGAGGCAATAGAGGGTGCCGAAGATGAGGGCGCGGCCGAGCTGTGTCTGGCTGTAGTAACGGGCCAGGTCGGGGCACTCCATGTTGAACAGTTTGGGCGAGCATACCATCATGGCGATACGTTCACCGGCATAGCTGAAGCTCTTGGAGCCGGAAATCATGATGACATAAAGGTCGGTGTACTTGGCCACGGTGGGCTGGAACGGAGCCTTGCCAGGGACGCTGTAGTCCTTGCGGAAATCCATGAGGAAGTAGGCCGAGTCTTCCATCACCACCACACCGTACTTGTTGGCCATCTCGCCGATGATTTGTAATTCGTGGTCGGTGAAGCAGAACCATGCGGGATTGTTGGGGCTGCTGAAAATCATGCAGGCCACGTCGCCGTCGCGGAGTTCCTCCTCCAGTTTGTCGCGCAGCTTGTCGCCACGGTATTCATAGACATCGAAAGCCTTCATGGGGATGCCGAGGACGCGGCACTGCTGTTTCTGTACGGGGAATCCGGGGTCGATGAAGAGCACCTTGGTCTTCTTGGCATCGTAGCGAGTGAGGGTCAGGAACGAGGCAAATCCAGCCTGCATGGATCCCACAGTGGGAACGCAGCATTCGGGGGTGACATCGATGTCGAGGAAGTTCTTGACAAAGCGGGCGGCTTCGTTTTTGAAGTCGGCGGTACCATAGATTTCGGGGTAGATGGAGGCGACGCCGCTTTTGAGGGCTTCAATCTGGGCGTTGACACCCACTTGCGGGGCGGGGAGGCCAGGGATGCCCATCTCCATCTTCACGAAACGGACTCCCGTCTCTTTCTCCACATCCTGGACCATCTTGCGCATCTCGCGGATGCTGGCCTTGCCGGGATTGGCTATCTTGTTTTCGCTGGCAATCCTGTCGATTACCTCTTTCTGTATGGGGATTTGTGTCATGATAGTATGTGTTTGATTGGTATACGTTGTCTACTATTATAATATATTGTATGGGTTCACTTTTGTGCGAAATTCTTGAGTTTGGGTGCGTTGACGGGACTGATTTCTTTGACGAGTTGGTATACCTGCTGTTGCTCCTCGGCTGGGGCAGGGGTGAAGATGCTGTTGATTTCGGCAATCTTCACATCCATGAACTGCTGCACAGAGAGGAGGTTGGCGCGGGCCTTGTGCACCTGTTCGATGGCCTGCAGGGCGGCGATGATATTCTGACGTGCCTGGGGCTGGTCTTTGGTCATCATGTCAAGACCCATGCGGTGGTATAGGTAGTAGGCTTGATGCAGGCCGACGTAAGCCGAGTTGGTATGATTCTCCATGAACCAGTAACGTGCCTTCTGGCTCTCTGTCGAACGCCACCCTTTGAATCCCGAGTTTTCTGCCGTCTGGCAGATGGTGCGCGCCATATCGAAGAAGGGTTCTCCGCCGTTGGGGGCAAAGCTGTCGAAATAGAGGCCCAGCATGACGTGCAGGTAATATGCCACAGTCGACGAGAGGTTGCCATAAAACGTGTTGGGGTCAAAGTCGAGGGGTTGGCTATCATTGTAAGAGAAGGCGAAATCGTTCGACTCGATGTAATTGAACAAGCCGGAGGTGTAGTTCGAGTTGAATACAGGGCGGCGCAGTTGAATGGAAATCTGGCCTTTGAAGTCTGTCGCTGAGGTGCGCTCGTTGAGGATGATACTCATGCTGCAATCAAGCCGTTCCTGCTGTGCGATGTCAAGGGCTGTCCATTTGCGCGAGTTGATGAAGTCTTCCAACGCCTGCTTCATATTGTCGAAAACCTTCTTGTCCGATGATTCATATGACTGAGTGGTTGTCATCAGTTTCTGGTAATTGACAGACACCGCACAACGGAATTCCTGAGCCACGGCCGTGCTCAAGAACATGAACGACAATAATATGGCTAAGAAACACTTCTTCATAGTCATTTGCAAATATACACATTTTTTCTCAATCCTCGAAAATAATCCATCTCCCCCATAAGAAAACCCGCCATTGTCGAAGTCGCAGACCTCTGTTTTTGGTGCCTTTTTGTGAAAATAAAAAGTCCAATATGTTTTCTGTGTCCCTCTTTTGTTATGGTTTTATCTCTTAGAAATTTGCAATTTAACACTCGTATAATATTATGTAAATACTTGTGAATTATTGCTATTAAAGAATGAATAAATATTTGTTGAAGAAAAATGTTGTTAAAATATTTGTGAAGTGAGAAAATATTTGTACTTTTGCATAACAAAAATATTGCCATAAAGGCCCTAAATTAAAGATTCGTCTCAGAGGGTTCCTTTTCAAATCATAGTAAGGTTTCCTGTGACTGACGAAAGCGTAGCTTTTACCCCATGCGCCATATTATCATCACATCCCTTCCGCTGATTCTCCTTCTCGCCGCCTGCGGGACGAGCCGCGAGTATGCCTACATCAGCGATGCCGAGCGCGACTCAGCCCAGGCAATCATCATCACTTTCTCCTCCACTATTCATCCTGGCGACCAGCTTTACATCTACGTTGCCTCCCAGACCCCCGAGAGTGTCATCCCCTTCAACGAAGAGACCAACAAAGCCGCAGCAAGCCTGGCAGGTGTCTCCCATGCCACGAACCCCAGTGGCGAAAATCTCGTCGACGGCTACCGTGTCTCGCAGACCGGCTCGATATCCTTCCCGGTCCTTGGCACCATACCTGCGGCAGGCATGACACGCGACAGCCTGGCACGCGAGATTAAGGAGCGTCTTCGCGACGGCGGCTATGTCAATGACCCCATAGTCACAATCAGTTTGATGAACTTCCGTGTGGCCGTCGTCGGTGAGGTGAAGTATCCGCAGGAACTGCATGTCACCGGCGAGCGCCTCACCATCTTTGAGGCCTTGGCCATGTGTGGCGACGTGACCATCCATGGCCTCCGAAGCAATGTCGCCGTCATCCGCCAGTCCGCTACGCCCGATGACTCCGCCGCCGTAGAGGTCGGTCGGATAGACCTCACAAGCAGGGATCTTTTCAGCTCCCCATACTACTACCTTTGCCAAGGTGACATTGTCTACATCGAGCCCGATGTGGCTCAAAAGCGCCTCGCCTCCCGCGATCCTAATATCCCATCATACGTTTCCATTTCTGTTTCCACGGCTCGATTCCTTACCACCCTCTATAGACTCTTCATTTTCGACCCCATTAGGAGCCCAAGAAGATATAGCTATTGACATTACAGACTTGTCCTTGTCCCTTCTTGGGAGTAAATAGGATGGGGTCCGTTGTAAACATTATTTTAAAATTTTAGCATACGAGAATACAATATATTAAGAAATCCATTCCATGAAAACAGTAATGCTTGTTTTTGGGACACGCCCTGAGGCCATCAAGATGTGCCCTTTGGTGAAAGAATTCCAAAAATACCCTTCAGATTTCAATACCGTTGTCTGCGTTACTGGTCAGCACCGCGAGATGCTCGACCAAGTGCTACACATCTTTGATGTGCAGCCGGACTACGACCTCAACATCATGCAGAAAGGTCAAGATCTTTACGATGTTACCGCTCGCGTATTAACTGGCATGAGGGATGTACTGAAGGAAGTGCATCCTGATGTCGTTTTGGTCCACGGAGACACCACCACGAGTACTGCCGCCGCCCTTGCCTCTTTCTATCAGCAGATACCTGTGGGCCATGTGGAGGCTGGTCTCCGGACCCACAACATCTATAGTCCTTGGCCGGAAGAAATGAACCGCCAGATAACAGGCCGCATCGCTACCTATAACTTCTCACCGACCCCACTCTCTGAAAGCAACCTGAAAGAGGAGAATGCCCAAGGACAAATCTTTGTCACAGGAAATACCGTTATTGATGCTTTGCACATGGTGGTAGATAAGTTGAAAACCAATAAGGCATTGGCAGATGAACAAATCGGAGTGTTGAGAGATGCTGGATATGATGTGAATCGTTTGAATGGTGGCAAGCGTCTCGTTCTTATTACCGGACATCGTCGCGAGAATTTCGGTGATGGCTTTATCAGCATGGTCACCGCCATGAAAGACCTCAGCGAAAAGTATCCTAACGTAGACTTTGTTTATCCTATGCACCTCAACCCCAATGTACGCAAGCCTATACATGAGGTGTTTGGCGAGGATTTGACATCTTATAATAACTTCTTCTTTATCGAGCCTTTGCAGTATCTGGAGTTCGTCTACCTGATGGAGAAGTCCACCCTCGTCCTCACCGACAGTGGCGGCATCCAGGAAGAGGCTCCCGGACTCGGTAAGCCCGTCCTTGTGATGCGCGACACCACCGAACGTCCTGAAGCCCTCAAGAGTGGAACCGTGCATTTGGTGGGTACCAACCATGACCTCATCGTTAATGAGGTAAGCACATTGTTAGATGATGCGAATGCCTATGAACGAATGAGCAAAGCAGTAAATCCTTATGGTGATGGCAAGGCGTGTAATCGTATAGTACGTGCTTTGAAAGATGAACAAGTAGAAAGATACGAGATATAATAAACAATCAAATATAATAAAAACAATGATTAACGTAATTGGCTTAGGCTACATCGGGCTTCCCACAGCCCTCATGATGGCTTCTCATGGTGTGGAGGTCATCGGAACTGACTACAACAAAGAACTAGTGGCAACCCTCAACGCGGGCAAGACCACCTTCAAGGAGGACGGCCTTGATGAGTTGTTCCATGCCGCACTCGCCAAGGGCATCAAGTTCACCACCGATTATCAGAAGACAGACATGTATATCGTCAGCGTCCCCACGCCTTACGATAAGTTCAGCAAGAAGGTGGATGCATGCTATGTGGTGGCTGCCGTGAAAGACGTGATGAAAGTGTGTCCAAAAGGTGCCACAGTAGTGGTAGAGAGCACCGTCAGTCCCGGAACTATCGACAAGTTTGTCCGCCCCGTTATCGAGGCCAACGGCTTCACAATTGGAGAGGATATCCATCTTGTCCATGCCCCCGAACGTATCATCCCAGGCAACATGGTCTATGAGTTGCTGCACAATAACCGCACTATCGGTGCCGACAACAAAGAAATCGGCGAGAAGGTAAAGAAGTACTACGCTTCCTTCTGTCAGGGTGAAATCGTGGTTACCGACATCCGTACCGCTGAGATGACCAAGGTAGTGGAAAACACCTACCGTGCTGTCAACATCGCTTTTGCCAACGAACTCTCTCGCATCTGCCGTCACGATAACATGGATGTGTACGAAATCATCCGAATCTGCAATATGCATCCAAGAGTCAACATCCTGCAGCCCGGCCCCGGTGTCGGCGGACACTGCATTTCGGTCGACCCTTGGTTCCTCGTGGGTGACTATCCCCAACTGGCCAAGGTGATTGACGAGAGTATGAAAACCAACGATACGCAACCTGTCTTTGTGCTGGAGCGCATCTACGAGATTATGAAGGAGCACAACATCATCGACAACCGCCGTGTAGGCCTGTATGGCATCACCTACAAGGAAAATGTCGATGATGTCCGCGAGAGCCCGACCCTCCAGATGCTCGACATCCAGGAGCGCCATCTAGCACGTCCCCTCAAGAGTTTCGACCCCTTCTTCACCGACAAGGAGATTGTCCCCAACCAGATTCTCGACTTTGACCAGTTCTTGAATGAAGTGGACATGGTGGTTGTTATGGTTAAGCATGACCATATCAAGCAGAACTGGGACAAGCTCAAAGGCAAGGTCATTCTCGACTGCCACAATATCTGTCCCCTCGAAGGCGTATACCATATTTAGCGGAATATTTATTCCGACCATTGCGGAAATACTACAACGAACCACTACCATTCCCAAGACTCCCTAGAGCCGAAGGGGCGACGACGGTCGCTACGCATCCTTTACGCACCCTTTATGTACCATTTACGCACCCCAGGGGTAGATAAATAAAGTGTAGTGAAGGGGTAGAAAACGAGATTTGTCAATGCGACGTCTCTGCGACACGTCAATGACGTAATAAATATTATATAACCGATAAATCATAATATTATCTCATGAAAGGCATCGTTCTCGCCGGAGGCTCCGGCACGCGTCTCTATCCCATCACCAAGGGTGTGAGCAAGCAACTGCTCCCCATCTACGATAAGCCGATGGTTTATTATCCCATCAGCGTGCTGATGCTGGCAGGCATCCGCGACATCCTCATCATTTCCACGCCCTACGACCTCCCGGGCTTCAAGCGCCTGTTGGGCGACGGGAGCGACTACGGCGTCCGTTTCGAGTATGCCGAACAACCCTCCCCCGACGGGCTCGCACAGGCTTTCATCATTGGCGAGAAGTTCATCGGCGACGATTCTGCATGCCTTGTCCTCGGCGACAACATCTTCTATGGTAGTTATTTTACTCCCATGCTGAAAGAGGCGGTACGCGCGGCCGAGCAGGATGGGAGAGCTACCGTTTTCGGCTATTGGGTCGACGACCCCGAGCGCTACGGCGTGGCGGAGATAGACAAGGTCGGAAACGTCCTCAGCATTGAGGAGAAACCGAAGCAGCCTAAGAGCAACTACGCCGTCACCGGCCTGTACTTCTATCCCAACAAGGTGGTCGGCGTGGCGAAGACCATCAAGCCTTCCGCCCGCGGGGAACTGGAGATCACCACCGTCAACCAGCGTTTCCTCGAGGACGGCGAGCTGAAACTCCAGCGTCTCGGACGCGGTTTCGCATGGCTGGACACGGGCACGCACGACTCCCTGGCCGAGGCCTCCACTTTCGTCGAGGTCATCGAGAAACGCCAGGGACTGAAGATCGCCTGCCTCGAGGGCATCGCCTACCGTCACGGATGGATAAACGAGGAAAGGATGCGCGCGCTTGCACAGCCCATGATAAAGAACCAGTACGGCCAGTACCTGCTGAAAGTCATCGATGAACTGAAAGAGAAATAACATACCATGAAGAGAAACATCATAATCACAGGCGGAGCGGGCTTCATCGGAAGCCATGTGGTGCGCCTTTTTGTGAACAAATATCCCGACTATCACATCTTCAACGTCGACAAATTGACCTACGCCGGCAATCTCGCCAACCTGAAGGATATCGAGGACAGGCCCAACTACACTTTCGTGAAAGCCGACATCTGCGACTTCGAAACCATCTACGCCCTGATGCAGCGCGAACACATCGACGGCATCATCCATCTGGCCGCCGAGAGCCACGTGGACCGCAGCATCAAAGACCCCTTCACCTTTGCACAGACCAATGTCATGGGCACCCTGAGCATGCTCCAGGCCGCCAAGCTCTACTGGGAAAGCCTGCCAGAGAAATACGAAGGCAAGCGGTTCTACCATATCTCCACCGACGAGGTATACGGCTCGCTGGAGCTGACCGATCCCGACGGCGTGGAGCCTCCCTTCACCACCGTGGCCTCCAGCGGCAAGCACCATCTGGCCTACGGCACCAAGTTCTTCACCGAAGACCTGAAATACCAGCCCCACAGCCCCTACAGTGCCGCCAAGGCCTCCAGCGACCATTTCGTGCGCGCCTTCCACGACACCTACGGCCTCCCCTCGGTGGTGACCAACTGCTCGAACAACTACGGTCCCTACCAGTTTCCCGAGAAGCTCATTCCCCTATTCATCAACAACATCCGTCACCGCAAGCCGCTGCCTGTCTACGGCAAGGGGCTCAACGTGCGCGACTGGCTGTATGTCGAGGACCACGCGAGGGCTATCGACATCATCTTCCACAGCGGGAAGGTCGCGGAGACATACAACATCGGAGGCTTCAACGAGTGGAAGAACATCGACATCGTCAAGGTGCTCATCACCACCGTCGACCGTCTCTTGGGACGCGAAGAGGGCGAGGACATGGACCTCATCACCTATGTCACCGACCGTGCGGGGCACGACATGCGCTACGCCATCGACAGTCGCAAGCTGCAGCGTGAGTTGGGATGGGAACCGAGCCTGCAGTTTGAGGAGGGCATCGAGAAGACCGTCCGCTGGTATCTCGACAACCAGGAGTGGGTGGACAACGTAACCTCCGGCGACTATATGAAGTATTACGAGGAAATGTATAGCAACAGATAGAAGATGGAAGTATTAAAAACAGATATAGAGGGTATTTTGATAATTGAACCTCGCGTATTTGGCGACGAGCGGGGATATTTTTTTGAGTCTTGGTCTCAGAAAAACTTTGATGAATTTGTCAGACCAATCAGATTTGTGCAGGACAATGAGAGCATGAGCACCTATGGTGTGATGCGGGGACTTCATTTCCAACGGCCACCATTTACCCAAAGTAAGCTGGTTCGTTGTGTAAAAGGGGCCGTTCTTGATGTGGCTGTCGATATTCGCAAAGGGAGTCCTACATACGGTCAACATGTGGCAGTGGAATTGACAGAGAGCAATCACAGACAGCTTTTTGTTCCTCGAGGCTTCGCTCATGGTTTTTCTGTACTAAGTGAAACGGCAGTATTTCAGTACAAGTGTGACAACTTCTATGCACCACAGGCTGACGGGGGAATCAATATCCTTGATAATTTCTTGGGTATTGATTGGCGTATTCCTGCAGATAAGGTAATTCTCTCAGAGAAAGACACTCGGCAAGTCTGTTTGAATGATTTTGATAGCCCGTTTGACATAAATGTAAACTTGTATTGAGTATGAATATTCTTGTTACTGGTGCTAACGGACAATTGGGGAATGAAATTCGGATAGTTTCAAAAAAAAGTACGGACAAATATGTCTTTACTGATGTTCTGGACGAGAACGAAGATTCCATTGCCATGCTCCAAAAGTTGGCGGGGAAAGATGTGAATACAGGCACGGTGTATCTTGATATCACAAATATCGAAGCTATTCGAGAAATTGTTAAACGGGAAAAAATTGATGCCATCATTAATTGTGCTGCTTATACAAATGTGGATGCCGCTGAGGATAATTACGATTTAGCGGAGTCACTGAATACAAAAGCACCAGAGAATTTGGCTATAGTGATGAAGGAAGTGAATGGATTGCTGGTCCATATTTCTACCGATTATGTCTTTGGTAAGGAGTTATATAATACGCCCTGCAAAGAAGATCAAATAGGAACACCAACTGGTGTATATGGACTGACCAAACTTCATGGCGAACAGGCTATCCATAAAGTTGGATGTAAACATGTTATTATTCGCACTGCATGGCTTTATAGTGAGTTCTGTAAGAACTTTGTGAAGACTATGCTCAATCTCACAACAATCAAATCGCAGTTGAAGGTAGTCTTTGATCAGGTCGGAACTCCAACATATGCTTATGATTTAGCAGTAGCAATTTTCGATATCATTGATGATGGAAAGTACATTGATAATACAGGTATCTATCATTTCAGCAATGAGGGTGTTTGCAGTTGGTTTGACTTCACCAAGAGAATTGCGGAATATGCGGGATGCAACAATTGTGATATTCAGCCATGTCATAGCGATGAGTTTCCCAGTCTTGTAAAGCGTCCGTTCTATTCTGTATTAGATAAAACCAAAATAAAAGAAACTTTTGGGATACGGATACCCTATTGGGAGTGTAGTTTACGCTATTGCATAATGAATTTGAAATAATGGTTGAAGTTTTGGCTCATGATAGGTGTACGGGGTGCGCAGCATGTTTTTCAGCATGTGCTCATCGTGCTATTTCAATGAAGTATGATAATGAGGGTTTTGAATATCCCTATATTGACACATCTCGATGTGTTGATTGTGGATTATGTCAAATTGTGTGCCCTGTAATTCAATATAGCAATAAGAATGAGTTAAGAAATGATTTTTGTGATATTCAAAGAGGGTATGCAGCTCGTAATGTAAATATTCAACAACGTGAGATAAGTTCTTCGGGGAGTATCTTTCCTCCAATAGCAGAGTGGATTATTGATAAAGGTGGAGTCGTAATAGGAACGGCGTTTGATGATTCTTTCAATGCTAAACATCAAGTGGCTAGAACAAAGGATGATATAGTAAGCCTCCAAGGCTCAAAATATCTTCAATGTAAAGCTGATAATACAACTTTTAAATTTATTAGGGATGAACTGAGAACGGGTAAATATGTTTTGTACTCAGGAATGGCCTGCCAGGTAGAGGGGTTAAAATCTTTTTTAAGAACAGATTATGATAATCTATATACGATAGACTTGGTTTGCATGGGGATTCCGTCTCCTATGGTTTGGCAAAAATATTTGAGAACATTTTTTGGTAACGAACATATTCTGCATGTTAATTTCAAAGAAAAGAGTATTGGCTGGGATTCTTTCTGTTTTTATATACGGACAGATAAAAGAGAATATAAGGAACGTGGTATGAAGAATTTATATCTTCAAAGCATGTTTAAGTCTTGGAATATGCGTCCATCGTGTTTTCGGTGTCCTTTTAAGAAAAGACAACGTTTCTCAGACTTTACATTAGCAGATTGTTGGGGCGTATATAAGAAGATTCCAGAGATAAATGATAACAAAGGGTTGTCATCCGTAATAGTCCATAGCAAGAAAGGATATAATCTTTGGCAAGAACTTGCAAATAAAATAGACTTTGTTGAGGTTGATATGGATGAGATAAGAGCGGGTAATCCTTATTTAGTCTTAAATAAACAACCCATAGGAAATCGGGAATTATTTTATAAGATATTAAATGAACACCCATATAAAGCGTTTCAAAAACTTTGTATCCCTCAAGAAAATAATATCCAAAGTATCATAAAAAAAATTAAAAGGTTGTTTGTATGAACTTTAAAACCGTATTTTCCTTAAGTTTCTGGTCGTTGAATTTGAAGGAATTCCGAAAGAGGTATAACTATGATTTGGCATTTAATGCGAGCTTTCGTGGCGTTAATGTTCTTCCTCGGCGAATTTTGAAAACAAACGAATTCAAATATTTGCGTTGCTATCGTATCGCACAAGCGACAAAAGGTTCATTATGGTTTAGATTGTGGTTTTATCCGAGATTAGTTAGATTTAGTATAAGAACGGGGATCGGATTATATGAGAATTTAAATATTCCCCAGGGACTAATTATAGGACATTCTGGTACAATTGTAATAAATTCTAATGCTGTGTTTGGGGGGAATCTCATGTTGACTCACAATGTTACTATAGGTCGTGATGTTAGAGGTAAAAGAAAAGGTGCTCCATCATTTGGAAAAAATGTATGTATAAGATGTAATTCCACAGTGGTTGGAAGAGTAACAATAGGAGATGATGTGCTAATCGCTCCAAATACATTTGTGAATTTTGATGTTCCATCACATTCGGTAGTAGTTGGTAATCCTGGAATAATACATCCTCGCGACAATGCAACAGAAGGACATTTAGGTAAAGTGAATGAGTAGATGTTCTGAGAAAGGTTGATTGGTGTAACAAGATGCTTTATGGAACAAGGTACAAATAGGCGTATAGCGAAAAATACTATTCTTCTGTACATGAGGATGCTGATAACAATGGGGGTATCATTGTATACTTCTCGTATTATTTTGAATGTTATTGGAATAGAGGATTTTGGTATATATCAATCAGTGTCGGGGGTTGTTGGTATGTTTTCATTCCTTAATGGGGCGTTAGCAACAGGAACATCTAGGTTTATTACCTTTGCATTAGGTGAAAAAAAACAAGACAACTTGAAACGAACATTTAGCGTTTCTGTTTTGCTTCATGTATGTATTGCTATTTTATTTGTAGTACTTGCGGAGACCATAGGCTTGTATTTCCTGTATAATAAATTGGTACTTCCAAATGATAGAATTGATATTCTTTTTTGGGTGTACCAGTTTACCATTTTGGCTAGTGTGGTTTCAATTGTTCAAGTTCCATATACAGCCGATATCATTTCACATGAGCATATGGGATTCTATGCTTATTTAAGTATACTTGAAGTACTTTTAAAGTTAGCGATAGTTTTTTTGTTGGCAATTGGTAATATTGACAAAGTATTATTATATTCTTGTTTGTTATTGATAGTTCAAATCCTTATTTCCCTTGTCTATATACTATATTGTAAGAAGAAGTTTGATGAAACAAGGGTGCTGTCGATAAACTTGAAACGGGATAAAATGTTTATTAAAGATATTGGCGAATTTTCAGGATGGAGTTTATTGTCTGTCTCATCATCAATGCTTGCCAATCAAGGTGTAATAGTATTGTTAAATATGTTTTTTTCACCAGTAATTGTGTCTGCAAGGGCTATATCGAATCAAGTTAACAATGTTGTTACTCATTTCGTTCAAAATTTTAGGACAGCTGTTAATCCTCAAATAGTAAAAAGCTATGCTCAGAATGACTTTACACAGTCGTCGTTTTTGGTGTTAATATCAACTAAAATATCTTTCTATCTGGTCCTTATTATAGGTATACCAATCATAATGAATGCAGAGTATCTTCTAAGGGTATGGTTGGTTGATGTTCCTGATTATTGCACCGTGTTCCTGCAATTGATAATAATTCAATCGTTTATACAGACCATAGATAATTCTCTGTACTATGGCTTATATGCTTGTGGAAAAATAAAGCAAAATGCCATTGTCAGTCCGATCATTGCATTAATGGGATTTCCGCTATGCTATTTATTGTTTAAATTGGGATATTCTCCAATAGCAATGTCTTGGTGCTATATTGGGGTATACGCTATTATAGGCTTTTTTGTTAAACCGATATTGCTAAAAAGATATGCTAATTATTCATATAAAAAAATGGCATATACCATGCAGCAATGTTTATTTGTATTTCTTCCTGTTATTGCTCTATTTTATGCATTTGATAACTATGTCAAGCCGGTGCTACATCCTTTAGGTTATTTATTCTTGTCATTTTTTGCATCTACATTGACTATAGTTCTTTGTGTGTATTTGTGGGGGCTCGAGAAGAATCTTAGAGATAAAATTGTTTATATCATATTACATAAAATCAAAACGAAATGAATATTCTTATAATTGGAGGAACGGGAATTCTGAGCACTTCCGTTGTTAATGCATGCGTAAATCGAAAATACAAAGTTACCATGATTAACAGAGGGAGAAGGGGTGCTTTTATTAATCCCAGCGTAGAATTAATAAAGTGCGATATCCGAATGAAAAATCAACTGGATTTTTTATTGAATGATAGACATTTTGATGCCGTGATAGATTTTTTATGTTTTAATGAAGAGCAAATCGCAGATTCAATTTCTATATATGGCCATAGAGTGAAGCAATATATCTTTATTTCAAGTGCACAAGTTTATAATACCTCGCTAAATAAGATATTTAAAGAAGATGACGAAAAGCCACAACCCTTGTGGTCATATAGTGTAAATAAATATGCAGCAGAAAAGTTGGTGAAAGAGTTGTGTACGTCTAATGGAATAATATATACAATAATCCGACCGGGTGTCAATTATGATAACACAAGAATCCCGTATGGAATTTATCCTCCGATGGGGCAACATTGGACACTATGTAATCGAATATTAAAAGATAAACCCATTATTACTTGGAATAATGGAATGAATAAGTTAAATCTTACCAGAGCTGAAGATTTCGCATGTGGCGTGGTGGGCCTTTTAGATAATGAAATGGCATATAATGAAACTTTTAATGTTGTGGGGGATTATGTGTATTCATGGCGTGAAGTTTTAGAAGTAGTTGGTCAATATTTAAATCACAAAGTTGAATTTATAGATATTCCTGTAGACTTCTATGCGAATGAACTAAAGTATGACAATGAGGCACTCCGAGGTGGTAGGGCAAATAATCTGGTCTGTTCTAATGAAAAGTTGAAAAAGGCATACCCTGAGTTCCACACTCAATATGATTTAGAGAGTGGTATAAGATTAACTTTAAATTATTATAAAGAGAATGGTTTTTTTAAAGGGTATTCTTGTTCTTTTGATGCAGAAACGGACAGAATAATAAATAAATATTTGAGTTTTATGGGCAAGGAGAAATTAGCACTTAAGTATTCCCCATTTGGAGAAATTGGTACTAAAGAGAGTGTTAGGAATCGTTTAAAATATTATTGTATTGTCAATAAAGAAAAATCAATAATCAATTTATTATTGAGAGGTAAGATATAGAATCTTAGAAATCTTAAGTATCCGTCGAATACTTTTCTTTAAATATTTTTCAAAACCAGTAGAGATTTAAGAGAGGAGGGATAATGTTAACTCCATAAATTTCTTTAAATCTGATTTTTATTTAATTTTGTATAATACATACATCTATAAAAAGACACATGAAAATATTAATAATAAATCAACCTCTCAATAATAGAGGTGATGAGTCTGCCCACAAAGCTTTAGTTCGTTCTCTTGTGAGAGCGTTTCCTGATTCTATTATAAAAATTTTATGGTTGAATGCTAATCCGGATAGTATTAGGCAGTTTTCAATAGGAAATTCAAATGTGATTTATATCAACATGCAAGGCAGAAGAGGAGTCTCTCGTATTTCTAAGATTGCTATGCAAAAAGGATTAGATTATCTGTTTTGGATGCATCCAACGATTAATAGAATGCTTAAGATATACAAAGATTCTGATTGGATAGTTTGTGCTCCTGGAGGAATCTGTATGGGCGGGTTTCAGGATTGGAATCATATGCTATTTTTGCAGTTGGCAAGAGTCGTACATAAAAAGATAGCATATTATGGCAGGTCTTTGGGACCATTCCCAACCATAACTCCAGATAACAGATGTTTTAAGAGATTAAGCATACAGATGCTTAAGTATTTTTCTTTTTTATCAATACGTGATTCTAAAAGCGAACAGATGGTACGAGAATTAGGTATCCCGTATGTTTCTACAGTGGACACTGCATTTCTTGATTCTCCAAAAGTAGAAATTCCTGTAGAGGTTTTATCGCAAATAGGCGAAGATGACTATGTCGTATTTGTGCCCAATCTACTAATTTGGCATTATGAATTTGAGAAGAGATTGACGAAAGAATCTGTTTTACAATTTTATGAACAGGTATTCCAGATTATAACAACTACATATAGGAATCATAAGGTGGTTATGCTTCCTCAGACTTTTAACTATGGTACATATTGTGGAGATGATATACACTTTTTTTATGATATAAAGAAACGCCTTAACGATGAAAAATTAGTCGTTATTCCAGATAAATATAGTTCTGATGTCCAGCAAACAATTATTGGAGGAGCAAAGTGTGTTGTTGGTGCTAGATATCATTCTGTGGTTTTTGCAATTAACAATGGCGTTCCGATTATTGCGATGAGTTATGAACATAAGATCTCAGGCCTTTTAGAAAATTTAGGTATGCAAAATTGTATGGTGGATATATCAAAAGGATTAGATACTATTGAAGGAAGAAATATGATTATTTCTGATTTTGAACACAAAATTAAGAATGCTCATCCGTGTAAGAGTGAACAAAATACCGCAAAATCTATAGCTTTAAGAAGCTTTCAAGCGATGGAGAAGGTCATAAAGTCTTAATATACTGACATGGTAAGAATTGATATTTATAAATGACTTCTTGGGATGCCTTTTCAATGGGATGATTGATAGGCGCTAAAGTGAAAATTGAGTCAGAACCTCAACTCGATTAACGAATGATTTATAGTCCGATATTTAGTATACTAGTTCCTGCATACAAAGCATGTTTTTTGTCAGAATGTATTGAAAGCATTCTAGGACAGACTTATAAAGAATTTCAGCTTGTTATAGTTAATGATAATTCTCCAGAAGACCTTGATTCAATTGTGGGAAAATACAATGACCCGAGATTATTATATTATAAGAATGAGAAGGGTTATGGTGCAATAAATGTTGTTGATAATTGGAATCAATGTTTAGCATACGCTAATGGCGATTTTGTAATTTGTATGGGTGATGATGATAAATTAACGCCGACTTGCCTTGAACAATATATAAAGATAATAAAGAAATATCCAACATTAGATGTTTATCATGCACGGTTTGAGTTGATAGATGAGACATCAAATGTCCATCGTATTAATTACATTGATCAAAGAGAGGAATATGAATCCACATTCACACTACTAATGAAGAGATATGAGAATCGTTTGCAATATATTGGTGATCATCTATTTCGCACATCTTCTCTGCGGGCTCGGCATGGATTTGTAAAATTTCCATGTGCATGGTTCTCTGACGAGGTTAGTGTTGCCATGATGGCAGGAGAAAAAGGAATTGCGTCAACAGAAGGGATTGCATTTCAATATAGAATTAGTAATAAGAACATCACAAATAATACTAATTTGACAAAATATAAATTGGATGCTTCCGACAAGGCTCGAGAATGGTACTTGAGTTTTATTAATAATAATGAAAGTTTCAGTGATACACAGCGTAGAAGTCTTAGATCAATGATGGAGGTCCGTATTAATCAAACAAAGAATAGCTGTATTGCCTTTGATATGAGTTTCCATCCAATAGCGGGCCTTATCAAATGGCATGGGATTTGTTCTGACGGGCAACTGTTTATTAATTTCATACACGGAATTCGTGGAAAGGTTTCCAGATATTTCCATCGTATTTTTTAACAAAAAAGCAAAGCAATGGGATATTTCAGGGTACTATTAATTTTGACATTTCTCGGATCCATTCTCCTCAATAAAATATCCGTTGTAGACATTGTATTGCAAGCACTCTCATTGATATTAATGTGGGTAATAACAAAACGTTATAGCATATTGGAACATATAGGAAAGTATGTAGTGCTTTTGACATTTTGGTTCTCGCTTATATTTATGCCCTCGTTCCATTTGGTAAGGATAGGGGTAGAATATGTTATGTCACATATTGATTATAACCGTATTCTTTCATTTGGGTCAATCGTCTTATTGATAACGTGTATTACTTGGTTTGTATTCTGTTCTCAGGATAATAAGAAACTAATTGTTAAACCACAATTTAAATATAAGCCAGTGTCATTGTCAAAAAACGTAATTTTAGTATTATTCTTAGTTATGTTCGCGTTAGGGCTATTTAGTTTTCGGGGGGCTATTGGGAGAATGGGAAGTGGCAGTGTGTCTTTTATACCAACCCAGATAGCTGGTATTATTATCTTGATTAGAATCGTCTTATTCCCGACGGTTTTTGCTATCATTATTGAAAATTTTATACTGAGGAATAAACAAATACCTAAGTTTTTTTTCGCATTGTTTCTGATTTGGTCATTATCTGAGGTTTTTATTCGGTCTAGTAAAGGAGCATTAATAAATTCGTTACTAATGCCGGGAATTATATTGTTTGTATATTATCGTCCGAATGTTAGAACCGTATTACAATATGTTACTCCAATAATATTATTGTCTTTGTTTCTATATCCTATCGTGGAGACGATGAGGGGCATGGAAGGTTCGGATATTGTCAATGATTTCATCATGGCGAATAAAGCTGTGCAAAGTAACGAGACAAAAGATAATTCGATTTTGAAGCCTATGAATAGAACGTTTATGATACCTGAGCGTTATGTGAAAGATTACGACTGGGTAAATCATGAAAGTTTGTTTGATTTCTCTAAAGCACCATTGATTATGTCGTTAGAAGGCACCCCGCGTTATCAAACCTTAATTATAGATGGATATTCATCCGACATTGTGCATTCATCAGGAACAACAGCTTTACAGGATCCCTTACTATTCGGAGGATATGGCCTATGTTATATAGTCGTAATATTGTTGGTATTAATGGCGCAATTCATTGATAAAACAGTTGACAAAAGGATGTATTCTATCTACTTCACATGGATTATCATTTTATGGGGATTTTGTAATTCACAAAACATATCATCTTTGGTTAGCCATACTGGTAGAATGTATTTATTTATGAGGATCTTTGCTATATGGTTGGCCTATCAACTGAATTTTAGAAGAAGAATTAATGTGCAATAATAAATATAAAGACTGATGAAAATTGCAATCTATTCTCACCCGACCAGTTCTTATGGAATACTTGTGATTGTAAATCATATTATAGAGATGGGGAGACTGCGTGATATCGAATGTAGACATATTACGTCATTGGGAGATGCGTTGAAAGAGGAAATAGTAATACCATACGGACTTCTTGAGACGATTGAGATGATTAACATGAAGTATAATCATCCAATATCACTATTAATTGATGTGATTTCTATCGGTGCATGGAACAAATTATGTTGGTATACACGCGTAGGGCACATTTTTCATCGCGATTATATTTATACATTTCTACATTTTTTAAAATGGCAACGGTTGGATAAGATTGTGTCCAAGGAAGTTGCGAATATTGTATTGGTGTCTGACTATGATGGCGATTATTTGAAACAGTTCAATCGTAATGTGAATATTTTTGTTTGTCGAAATGGCGCTCTGAAACCATCGGTAAAGCCCCATGTACCATCAGATAAAGTGCGAATGGGCATTTTGTCAAGTTGGTCGTCTGTTGGAGCATATGAGGAAAATAATTGGTTTATAAGAAAATATTTTTTAAGATATGCAAAGAAAAATCCCAATATTGAACTTGTTGTTGCAGGTCGAGGAGTTTTTATAGAGAAGTTGCGAGGACTTCCTAATGTAAAAGTGTTAGGTGAGGTTGTGGATTTGGCGGATTTTTTCTGTAATATAGATTTGTTTATTGCCCCTAATCCAAAAGGGTGCGGGATATTGAATAGATGTCTTGATGCCTTTGCCTATAAAGTGCCAGTTGTTGGCCATAAAAATGCATTCTCAGGGTTTGGATATATGAAGGATTCGTATATTCCCTTTGAAGGATATGAACAATTTGTTGCGGCAATTGAGAAATTGAAAAATGATACAACGTTAAAGCAGCAGTTGGTATCTAATGCATCCGAAACAATAGAAAAATACAACAATTGGGATTGTAATATAGGAATCTTATTGGATCAATTGAAGGAGATTGTGTCAAAGAAATAGTTTATGCGCTTAAATTATCTTGACGTACTAAAGGCTTTCGCTATCATATCGGTGGTACTTTATCATGCCGGATTACTGCCCTATGGTTATCTTGGCGTGGATTTGTTTTTGGTGATAGCAGGATACTTAACCACAATTGGACTTAAAAAGAAAATATTGTCCACTAATGTCACATTTTTATCGGGATACTTCAGGTTTGAGGTGAGTAGAGTAGTACGCCTATTGCCTCCATTGTTGATTGCTGGGATTGTGTGTATGCTGGTGGGATTCTTCGCCATGTTGCCAGATGATTATGAAAATCTGAGTCAGAGTATAGTCGCTACAAATGTCTTTGGAAATAATATCCTTGCTGCAATCACAACGAAGAACTACTGGGATGTGGTGAATGAATACAAGCCACTGATGCATACTTGGTATGTAGGAGTAGTGATGCAATTCTATCTCGTTTATCCGATTTTGTTTTACCTCGCAAGGCTCGACAAAAGAAATCCCAAGAATACATTAATGACAATGATTGCCACATTGGCAGTCGTGTCTATCTTTGTGTATTTTGGAACAACAAATACGGCGGAGCGTTTCTATTATTTACCGGCACGTTTTTTTGAATTTGCTGTAGGTGGTATAGTTGCGCTGCTTTACAATCCAGAGAAGAATAGCCCATTTGGAAGAGTTTTTTTGTATATATGCTATGCATTGCTCGCTTTATTGATAACAGTTAATATGGAGATAATGCCGGCAATGATTCGGCTTGTTGCTGTAGTTGCTCTATCTGTAGTGTTAATTTGTTCTCAAGATTTATTAGAAAATAGAGTGACAGGTAATTCTGTATTGGCAAGAATTGGAGCTGCGAGTTATAGTATTTTTATTTGGCATCAGATAGTGTTGGCATTTTGTCGTTATCTGTGGACCGATGAATTTACCCCCGTGGTCTATTTGGTCTTAGTGGTCTCGACAGTTTTGTTATCATGGGTTTCTTATCGATTTGTTGAACGGGGAATAACATTAGCACTGAATTCAAACAAAGGAAAAGTGTGGCTATACACATTGATAATAACTATTTTCATTGCATTGACCTCGTTTGCTGGCTATGTTTACATAAATGCTGGTGTGGTAAGAGATGTGCCAGAATTGTATATCAGCAAGAATAATGTACAAAGAGGAATGCACAAAGCGTATAATGATAAGATTTATAAATTGGACAAGCCATTTGAATCCAACAAACGTCATTGGCTGGTAATAGGTAATAGTTTTGGGAGGGATTTTGCCAATGTGATATTGGAATCCCCCGTGGCAGATAGTGTAGAGGTGAGTTATATATTCATTGACAATTATAAGAAATCAAACTACGCTGAACGGTTTGCATCTGCCGACAGGATTTTTCTTTCTTCGCTTGGTACAAGTGAAGAGTCTGTGAATGAATTGGAGCTGGTCTGTAAAACTAATGGATTTAATACCGGTAATTTGGTAATTGTCGGAACAAAGAATTTTGGTACATCCAATGGACGGTTCTATAGGAAACGCAATGCACCTGATTATTTCAAGCAACGTACAGACATGGAGGAAGGCTACGAAGAACGTAATGATAGGATGAAATCAATATATGGAGACCGCTATTTGGATTTGATAGGTCTGGTAATCGATGAGAATCATACGATGCCAGTGTTTACCCCAGACCATAAATTCGTTAGTCAGGATTGCCGTCATTTCAGTATGGGTGGGGCTAAGTGGTTTGCCATATTAATAGACTGGGATAAATATCTACATTAATAATGAGAATACTGATTAATGCCTCGAACCTAAAAAAAGGAGGGGGGGTACAAGTGGGAGATTCAATTTGCAGGGAACTTAATCGTTTTCAACAGCATGAGTTTACCGTGGTATTATCATCTTCGATGCAGGACACATATAATGAGATTAAGAAAATGCCAAATATAGCAGTCTGTTTGTATGACTTGAAAAATGATTGGAGGACCGTATTGTTTGGCTATGACGAATTTCTTGATGGGGTAGTAAAAGAAAAGAAAATAGAAGCGGTATTGACAATTTTTGGCCCTTCGGTATGGATACCAAAGTGTCCACATCTATGTGGATTTGCGCGAGCTCAATTGATAATGCCGGAATCGCCATATTATACCCAAATGAATGGGTATAAGTTAATAATTAATAGGTTGAAGTATGGTATTAGAGAGCGGGCATTTAAACGGTGTTCAAATAGCTTTTATACAGAAAATCCTTATACGACAGAAAGACTTGCGAAAAAATGGTCCAATAAAAAGGTGTTTACAGTTACGAACTACTATAATCAAGTGTTTGACCAGCCAGAGAAATGGAGAGAGAAGAAATTGGTTGATTTTGAGGGAATAACATTGCTTACGGTGACGGCCTCCTATCCGCATAAGAACTTAGGAATTGCTGTTGAAGTGGCCAAAGTGCTGAGAAGTAAATATCCAGAATTTCGGTTCAGGTTTGTTATTACCATTGACAAGGATGAATATCCGGCTAACATACATCATGTAGAAGATTGTTTTGAGTTTGTCGGAAAGGTTAATATTGCAGAGTGTCCGTCCCTGTATCAACAGTGCGACATCGTCTTTCAACCAACTTTGATGGAGTGTTTTACGGCCTCATATCCTGAGGCTATGCGTATGGAACGGCCGATAGTTACGACTGATTTAGAGTTTGCGCATAAATTGTGTGGAGAGGCTGCAGAGTATTATTCGGCAGTAGATGCTGATGCATGTGCGGAAGCCATTTATAAGGTGGCTACGGATGGCTCTCTGAGAGAAAGGTTAAAAGTTCAGGGGAAGATACAACTGGAGAGTTTTGACAACTATAACGAGCGGGCAAGGAAATTAATTGAACTGACAGCAGGAGAATCAAGAAATTTAGAAAGCACAAATATTATTTGATGATGAAACAGATTATTCAAGATTTGAAATCGGGGGAAACTGTATTGGAAGAAGTACCAATGCCTCAGACCAAAGCAGGCTATGTCCTAATTAAGACAACCCGCACACTGGTATCTTTGGGAACAGAGCGTATGCTCGTAGAGTTCGGTAAAGCAAATCTTGTCGACAAGGCGCGCCAGCAACCGGATAAGGTAAAACAGGTGCTTGACAAAATCAAGACTGATGGTTTGCAGCCTACATTGGAAGCAGTCTTCAATAAGCTTGGTCAGCCGTTACCTCTCGGATATTGTAACGTGGGAAAGGTAATCGCTGTCGGACGTGGAGTAACTGAGTTTTCGGTAGGTGACCGGGTGGCTTCAAATGGCAATCATGCTGAATTTGTCTGTGTCCCGCAGAACCTTTGTGCTAAAGTACCAGAGAATATATCAGATGAAGAAGCGGCTTTTACGGTTATTGGGTCTATCGGCTTACAAGGTATCCGCAATTTGAATCCACAATTAGGCGAGACGATTGTAGTTGTAGGTTTAGGTCTGATAGGATTGATTACGGCTCAATTGCTGGAATCCAACGGCTGTCGGGTGATTGGTACAGATTTTGATCAGCAGAAGGTAAATCTTGCAAAAACTTTTGGTGTGGATGCCATAAATCCAGGGCAAGGTACCGATGCGGTGAAGTATGTTATGGATGCGACAGGGAATGTCGGCGCGGATGGTGTGTTGATTACTGCCGCTTCCAAGAGCGATGATATTATCCATGAGGCTTGCGAAATGAGTCGCAAGCGTGGCCGGATTGTGTTGGTAGGTGTTATCGGGTTGAATATTCGCCGTGATGACATGTACAAAAAAGAACTTTCGTTCCAGGTGTCTTGCTCGTACGGTGCTGGCCGCTACGATGACGATTATGAAAACAAGGGCATTGATTATCCGCTGCCGTATGTCCGCTGGACAGAGAAACGCAATTTTGAGACCATCTTGATGGCTATCAGTACTGGAGGTCTTGATGTGAAGTCGCTTATCACGGAAGAAGTCGATTTGGAAAACTACAATGAGATTTATGGTGATATGCGAAAGGGAGGTTCTATAGCATCAATTATAAAATATGATGAAGCTTCCACGCAGTGTTCTACCGTGCTTGTTGTGGACAAGAAGATGGAGGGAGGGGAAGGTATATTTGGTATTATTGGTGCTGGTAACTATACAGGTGCTACGGTTATACCCAACTTGAAGAAATGCGGTGCACATGTGAAATATGTGGCAGCACGCACAAATGGTCTGGAAGCCAAAACAATGGCAAAAAAGATTGGCGCAGAGTTTGCCACCACAAACTATATGGATATATTGAATGACCAGGAGGTTGATATGGTTATCTGCACAACCCGTCATGATAGTCATTGCAAGATGATTCTTGATTCTTTGAACGCGGGAAAAAGTATCTTTGTTGAGAAGCCATTGTGTTTGAATCAAGAAGAGCTGGATACCATCATTGAAACATATAAAAAGGCTCCAGAGGGTATTACTATCAATGCTGGTTTCAATCGCCGTTTTTCTCCCTTTGCGGTAAAAATGAAACAATTGCTCGGTGATGGACCGAAGAATATTGTTGCTACCATGAATGCGGGATTTATTCCCAAAGAGGTTTGGGTTCACGATATGTTGATTGGTGGCGGTCGCATCATTGGAGAAGGTTGCCATTTTATAGATTTGTGTTCATTCCTTGCCGGTGGTAAAGTGACTTCTGTCTGTGTGAATGCTTTGGGCAAGGCCCCCGAAGAGAATAGTGATAACATGAGTATTCTGCTGCGCTATGATAATGGTTCAAATGCTGTAGTCAATTACTTCGGCAATGGTTCAAAAGCTTATCCGAAAGAGCGAGTGGAGGTGTTCTATCAAGAGAAGGTGTTGGTTCTTGATAATTGGCGTAAATTAGAAGGTTACGGCTTTAAGGGTTTCAACAAGATGAAAGGCAATATGGACAAGGGTCATGCTGCGGAGTTTGCTATGCTTAATGAGCGTACTAAAACAGGTGGCGAACCATTGATTCCGTTTGAGGAGTTGGTGAATGCTACCAAAGCTTCTTTCGCATGTATTACCAGTTTGAAAGAAAAACGCTGGGTAAACCTTGATGAATAAGCTACAGCAGATATCACAATTGTACCAGAATATGGGAGGCAAGTATTTCGCCTTCCGTGCGTGGTATGAATTCAGGAGAATGATTGGACTTTTGAAAAAGCAGTATCCAGTGAATCCTGAGTTCAAAAGTTATATATCCTTATCCCAATGGCGCAAGGAGGCGGCTCCTTTTTTCTTTGAATCGCGAGAGACTTTGAGAATAGTCAAAGCAAAAGACGAGCATCTGAGAGAAGATGCCCATAGAGTATTGGATGGTGAGATTCAGTTCTTCAGCCACGAATGGAAACGGTTGGGTAAGAACTATGACTGGTTGACCAATCCAGATACAGGTTACAATTATGATGTACGAAAACACTGGACGGAGGTTGCCGATTTAAGCAAGGAGGCAGGCGATATAAAGTTCACTTGGGAAAAATCACGTTTTTCATATCTCTATACAATTATCCGTTATGATTATCACTTTGATGAGGATCATTCAGATTTTGTTTTTGGAGAGATTGCAGACTGGATAGAAAAAAATCCAATCAATCAAGGACCCAACTACAAATGTAGTCAAGAGATATCACTTAGAGTGTTGAACTGGACTTTTGCTTTGTATTTTTACCGGAATTCACAATTCCTTACAGAAGAAGTGTTTGAACGGATGATGCATAGCATTTATTGGCAGATATGCCACGTTCAGAGTAATATCCATTTCTCACGCATATCCGTCCGGAACAACCATGCTATTACGGAAACGCTGACACTTTTCTTAACATCACTCCTCTACCCGTTTTTCCCCGGGGCTCAGAATCGTAAGGAAGAAGGTAAAGCTTGGTTTGAAGAGGAAATAGCTTATCAGGTGTACGAAGATGGAACCTTCTTGCAGTTTAGTATGAACTATCATAGGGTGGTGATACAACTTCTGACATGGGCTATTGGACTGGCTGAATTGAACAAAGAGAAGTATTCTGATTTGGTGTATGAGAGAGCAAATAAGTCTGTCGATTTCCTATATCAGTGCCAAGAAGATAGTAATGGATGGTTACCGAATTATGGCTCCAACGATGGGGCATTATTCTTTAAGTTGTCTCAAAATGACTATCGAGACTATAGACCGCAATTGGATGCATTGCACCAAATGCTAACAGGCAAATGTCTATACGATAAAGACTATGAGGATAAGAATTGGTATGGCGTGGCTTTACCGAGGTACCCTGCCATAAAAAAGAAATATGGTTGTGTTTCATATCCAGTTAGTGGCTATTATCTAATAAGGGAGAAGGATACTCTTACCTTTATTCATTGCGGTAATTATAGAGATCGTCCAGCGCAAGCTGACAATATGCATGTGGATGTGTGGTATAAAGGTGAGAATGTATTGCTTGATGGAGGATCATATAAGTATAACACAACGCTGGAATTGTCAAAGTATTTCACAGGAACGGAATCGCATAATACTGTCATGTTGAATGAATATGACCAGATGCTGAAAGGTGGAAGGTTTATATGGTATTATTGGTCCCAAAAGGCTAAGGGTGGATTGAGCGAAACAAATGATACTTTTGTGTTCGATGGACATGTGAACGTGTTCAGGCAGTTGGGGAAAGACATCGTGCATTGCCGAAAAGTGGTGAAGGCCAAGGAAATGCCGACATGGACGATTTCTGATGAAATAAAACAGAAACCTTACGGATTGATATTTCGTCAATTATGGCATACGGGCGGAGAAATAATGGTATCATCCAGTTGTGAAAGGCATGAATCTGAAGGATGGGTGTCTGATTATTATGGGGAAAAACGAATTATTAAGGAAATAGAGTTTAGCACAAAAGAAAACAGAATCGAAACGAAAATAACAGTCAATAATGAAAGTCATTTATTTTGCTGAGCATTTTGATACTCCGATTACAGGAGGTGCACTCCGCCCGTATCAAATGGCAAAACGTCTGCTTCAAAAAGGTCATCGAGTGACGATGGTGTGTGGAGGTGATCACAAAAGGCTGGGCTTGCTTGAAACAAGCAAGAAGAACGTTTACCGTGGTGACATTGATGGAATAGATGTCATACAAATATCGTTACCATATTCCAATAACGATAGTGTGGGCAAGCGGGCTATTATTTTTTTGAAGTTTGCTCAAAAGGCGATGGGTCTGGCACTGAAAGAGGATTATGATTTGCTATTCGCCACCAGCACTCCTCTCACGGATGGTCTGCCGGGGATTGTAGCCAAGTGGTTTCGAGGAAAGAAATTTGTGTTTGAAGTCAGAGACTTATGGCCTGAACTTCCCAAAGCATTGGGAATGAAGAATCCATTATTCTTATGGGGAATGAGTGTGTTGGAAAAGTGCAGCTACCATGCTGCAGACACTTGCATAGGTCTCTCTCCCGGAATCTGTGAGGGCATACGCCGTCGCAGTCAAAAAGGAAAGACCATCGCGATGATTCCCAATGGTTGTGATTTGGATTTGTTCTCGCCTTCAAATGAAAAACCGGATGTTATACCTGGAGTGAAATCAACAGATACCGTAGCTGTGTTTACGGGAGCTCATGGTATTGCCAATGGTCTGGATGCAGTGTTGGATATGGCTGCTGTTTTGAAAGAGCGGGGCCGAGATGATGTGAAACTTGTATTTGTGGGAGAGGGTAAGATGAAGCGGCATTTGGTGGAACGGGCTCAAAATAAGCAACTCGACAATTGTATATTCTTAGGCCACATGCCGAAGAAAGAATTGAACGAAGTGATGAAACGAGCCGATATAGGTTTGATGATATTGGCAAATGTGCCAGCATTCTATTATGGTACATCGCCGAATAAGTTTTTTGATTATATTGCCTCGGGGTTGCCCGTGGTGAATAACTATCCGGGATGGTTGGCCGATATGATTAATGAGAGCCATTGCGGTATTGCTGTAGAACCAGAAAATGCGAAAGTATTTGCTGACGCAGTGATGAAGTTGGCCGACAATCCAGAACTAAGGGCCGAGTATGGTAAGAACGGGCGTTCACTTGCGGAGCGAGAGTTCGCACGAGACTTGTTAGGAACACAATTTGTCGGTTTCCTTGAACAAACATATCAAACTAAGTAGTACTTTGTATGTATAAACACTTCATAAAAAGATTGTTTGATTTTATTATTTCCCTTCTCGCACTCATATGTATAAGCCCAATACTGCTGGTTGTGACTTTATGGTTGCACTTCGCCAATAAAGGAGCTGGTGCGTTTTTCTTTCAAGAACGCCCTGGTAAAGATGCGAAGATATTCAAGGTTATAAAGTTCAAGACGATGACAGATGAACGGGATTCAGATGGGAATCTTCTTCCCGATGAGCAGCGGTTGACAAAGGTCGGCAGATTTGTGCGTAGTACCAGTATTGACGAGTTGCCACAACTGATTAATGTTCTCAAGGGTGATATGGCCTTGATTGGTCCTCGACCCCTCTTGCCCCAGTATCTTTCTCTATATAGTCCAGAGCAGGCTCGACGACATGAGGTCAGGCCTGGAATCAGTGGTTGGGCGCAGTGCCACGGGCGCAACGCTATCAGTTGGACAGAAAAGCTTAAATTAGATGTATGGTATGTAGACCATTGCACACTATGGACTGACATACAAGTTATATTTATCACTATCAAGAATGTGCTGATGCGGAAAGACATTAACTCTGCAACGGCAGCCACCATGGAGTATTTTAACGGAAACAATTAACTATGTATCTATATGGAGCAAGTGGTCACGGGAAAGTGATCAAAGATATAGCAGAAGCTCAGGGTAGTTCTGTAGATGGGTTTGTGGATGACAACCCCAATCTATCACTATATTGCGATAAGAAGGTTTATCATCAATCTGACAATTTATCACCAATAATTGTAAGTATTGGTGTCAATAAGACCAGAAAGGCTATTGTTGAGAGAATGAAATGCCAGTATGCCACTGCCATTCATCCAACAGCGATCGTTTCCCCTTCGGCTAAAATAGGAGAAGGATCAGTGGTGATGCCAGGTGCAATCATCAATGCAGATGCAGTGATTGGTAAACATTGTATCATTAATACTGGCGCATCTGTTGACCATGAGTGTGTTGTGGGCGACTATTGCCACATTGCACCTCATGCTTCGCTTTGCGGGCAGGTTCGTGTCGGAGAAGGAACGTTGATTGGAGTTGGTGCATCTGTGATTCCTTGTGTTGAAATCGGCAAGTGGTGTATTGTTGGTGCAGGCTCCACGGTGGTTAATAATATCCCTGATGGTAAAACTGTTGTTGGCGTTCCTGCTAAATCTCTGGGCAAGAAAGATTTGTCCAGCCCGATGAGTGAGGCGGGGGGGGCAATTGCTTAGTAATTAGTTTGTTACAAGTGCCCATGGCGGAAAGGAGTGGCCATGCGGCTTAAGGACATTGCGATATTCGGAGTTGGTGGTTTCGGGCGTGAAGTGTTAGCCTTGATTAAAGATATAAATAAGGTTTCACCAACATATAATATTGTGGGCTTTTTTGATGATGGATATGAAAAGGGGATAATGGTCAACGGGTATCCAAATTTGGGGAAGACGGAAGATTTGAACAAATGGGAAACATCCATTAGTTTGGCGATATCAATAGGGAGTCCTGTCATCAAGAAGAAGATTCTGGACAAGATAACTAATCCGCTGGTGGACTATCCAACGTTGATACATCCAACTGCATGGATTGGAGATGAAGAGTTTGTTGAGATTGGTAAGGGCTGTATCATTTGTGCAGGGAATATGATAACCACTAATATTAAAATGGGTGATTTTGTGATTTTGAATCTGGAATGTACGGTTGGGCATGACACGATCATTAAAGACTATGCTGCCTTTATGCCATCGGTCAATATCTCAGGAGAGGTCACCATCGGCGAAGGGGTTTATGTGGGGACGGGCGCTAAGATAATTAACCAATTGGAAATAGGAGAATATACTATAGTGGGTGCTGGCGCTGTTGTTTCGAAAACACTACCTGCTCATTGCACAGCGGTTGGAGTCCCAGCTAAGGTTATAAAGTTCAGGTAGCAATTATTATCTGTAATTATTTTTATAGAACCGTAGGTATATGTTCGCAACTCTGGAAATCCAGAAATCAACCATTTATAGTGGGATATATGAGCAGTCATGAGACAGTTAAAGTGAACGAGCTAATGGAAATAATAAGTAAGAGACATCCTCTCGCAATCTCAATAGAGGTCCCAATGATGATTCCGACAAACTGGCATTTTATGCAAAATCCCTAATATATGGCATTTGATTCTTTTCTGCAGTTGGTAAGACTTGGGATGGGGAATAATGGGGTTCAGGGTTCGGAATTCGACTCACAAGAGGTAGTGGACTGGGATGCTGTTGAAGAGTTGGCTGTGAGGCATGGACTGCTGGCGGTGGTCCTCGACGGAGTGGAAAGGTTAAAAGGGTTAAGAGGACAAGTCGTTCAAGAGGTTAAAGGACCGTCGCAGGTAATGTGGCTGCGGTGGATTGGTCAGGTGATGCAGGGGTATGAAGAACGTTATGAGGCGTACTGCAAGGCGGTTTCGGAGTTGGCAAGGGTGTACAACGACCACGGATACCGTATGATGGTACTGAAAGGTATCGCCTGTGGCATGGATTGGCCTAATCCAGCTCACCGCCCGTATGGCGATATAGACATCTGGCTGTTTGGGAAACAGAAGGAGGCGGATGCAGCGATGGTGCAGTGGTTTCAGAATTCAGGATCCAAGTTTCAGGTTGATAACAGTCACCATCACCATACAGTCTTCAACTGGATGGGCTTTACGGTGGAGAATCACTACGACTTTGTGAATACGTATGTGCATAAAACAAGCAAGGAACTGGAAGGGATTTTTAAGAGGTTAGCATCTGGATTTGATTGTTTAGAGTCGATTGACAGTGAGAAGTTGAAGGTTTTAAGTTCCCGTGTGTATTTTCCGTCGGCAAATTTGCATGGATTGTTCTTGATTCGGCACATGGTGAGCCATTTTGCTGCTGCGGAGATTACGCTTAGGCAGGTGCTTGACTGGGGTTTCTTTGTGGAGAAGCATGGTAGGGAAGTTGACTGGAAGTGGTTGGTTGGGCTGATAGATAAGTATCATATGAAGGAGTTTTTTGACTGCGTGAATGCGATTTGCGTTTCCGACCTGGGGTTCAGTCACACGGGTTTCAATGATATTATTTCTGTGCACATAAATGACAATGACTTTGCAGATTTAAAGGCGAGGGTGCTGGCCGACATCATTACTCCGTCATACAGAGCGGCGGCCCCCAAGAGATTATTACCTCGTCTCGTTTACAAATATCAACGATGGCAAGGAAATGCTTGGAAGCAGAGACTCTGTTACCCTGAATCACGTTTACAAATGTTCGTGAGAGGAGCCTGGAGCCATCTTCTGAAGCCTGCGGGAATTTGATGGAACGATTTTTTTTGAAAAATCATACGACCTATGCAAGATGACTGAGGATAACTCATCTCAGTGTTGAGTATGCTTGATGGGCTCAGGGTTCAAGGGTTTGTGAAACAGGTTTGGAGCCTCGTCTCGCATGAATACGAGAGACGGAGGGGAATAGAATGGGATGCGAGGGGGAAACGAGGAGGATGTGTTAAAAAGTAGGAGTTAGATAGGAGTTAGGCAGGAGTTGGGTAGGGGCTATGTAGGAGTTTGGAATAAAAAAAAGAAATAACGCTTTGAGAGAATACTGAAAGGAGAATTAATATGAACAATAAAAGGATTTATCTTTGTCTTGCGCACATGTCGGAGGACGGCATGGAGCAGAAATACATCAAAGAGGCTTTCGACACCAACTGGGTGGTGCCTCTGGGACCGAATGTGAACGGGTTCGAGAAGGATCTGGAGGAGTTTGTCGGGGAAGGCAAGCGCGTGGTGGCGCTGTCGGCCGGGACGGCTGCGGTGCATCTGGCCTTAATCGCTGCCGGGGTGAAAGCCGGGGACGAGGTGCTGGTGCAGAGTTTCACTTTCTGCGCGTCGTCGCATCCTATCACATACCTGGGAGCCACGCCGGTGTTTGTGGACTCGGAGAAGGATTCGTGGAATATGGATTCCGACCTGCTGGAGGAGGCAATCAAGGACCGTATCGCCAAGACGGGCAGGAAGCCGAAGGCTATCGTGCCTGTGGCTCTGTATGGTATGCCGTATCAGATTGACCGTATCATGGAGATTGCCAACCGCTATGACATCCCCGTCATCGAGGATGCGGCGGAGGGCTTCGGCAGCCGCTGGAACGGACAGGTGCTGGGGACGTTCGGGGAATATGGTGTGCTGTCGTTCAACGGCAACAAGATGATCACGACCTCGGGAGGCGGTGCCTTGGTGTGTCCCGACGACGAGGCCTGGCAGCGCATCATGTGGCTGGCGACACAGGCACGTGAGGCGTACCCTTACTACCAGCACGAGGCAATCGGATATAATTACCGCATGAGCAATATCTGCGCAGGTATCGGCCGCGGGCAGATGACCATTGTGGATGAGCATATCGCCCATCACAAGCATATACAGAGGCTTTATGAAGAGGCTTTCGCCAATGTGAATGGAATAGAGATGCACAGAGCACCTGACGAGAGGTTCGACAGCAACTACTGGTTGTGCACCGTCCTTTTGGACGAAAGCCTGCGTGTGAAAGGACAAGAGGCGGCTTACGGCACGCAGGTGCAAGGCGCTGTGGGTGGCGCTGGCGGTGTGGTGCATCTCTCGGACAGCCTGCACACTGACTGCGAGCCCAACGCCAATGTGGAAGCTATGCGGGTCTGGCTGGATAAGAAAGGTGTTGAGGCGCGCCCGTTGTGGAAGCCCATGCACAGACAGCCTGTCTACCAAGGTGCTCCTGCCTATGTGAACGGTGTGAGCGAGGCCGTCTTCAAGTGCGGCATGTGTCTGCCGAGCGGACCGTGTGTGACAGATGACGATGTGCGGTACATTGTCGAGAGTGTCCGCGAGGCGATGGAATGAAAGAAAGAGATGAAGAGATGTGCGATGGGCGGTCCCAAGACCGCCCATCGCTTTTTTTATTGTATATGGTTATTTTTTTGTATTTTTGCAGCCGCAAATTTGAATAGTAGACTATGAATATCATCATTGCAGGCGACGGCGAGGTGGGCTTCTATCTGGCTAAGTCTCTGACAGATTTGAACCATAATATCACGGTGGTGGACCCCAACTCCGAGTTGCTGAAGCGGCTGGAGTCGGAGAACGACTTGCTCACTATCGTTGGCTCCTCTATGTCGCCACAGGTGCTGGCGGATGCCAATGTGAGTGACTGCGACCTTTTTCTGGCGGTCTTGCATGACGAGAGCGTCAATTTGATGTCTTGTGTGCTGGCCAAGAAGTTGAAGGCGAAGAAGACCGTGGCGCGTATCACGAATGCCGAGCTTCTCACCCCCAAGCACCGAGATATGTTCCGCGACCTCGGTGTCGATGAGATGGTCTGTCCCGAGCGCATCGCTGCCAAGGAGATCACCAATCTCCTCAATAATTCCGTGGCTACCGAGTTTTTCGACTTTTCGGGAGGGCTTCTGACCATGTATCTTATCCGTCTGGAGCCCGACTCGCCTGTCGTGCAGCACAGCGTCCAGGAGCTTACCCAGCTCTATACCAAGCTTGAGGCGCGCATCGTGGCTATCCTGCGCAACGGCATGACGGTCATTCCCCATGCCGACACAATCCTCCAGCAGGGCGACCTGGTCTATATCATCAGTCGGCCCAACCAGGTGGAGAGCATCAAACAGGCCACGGGCAACAGCCAGCAAGCCGAGGTAAAGAAGGTGATGATTGTCGGTGCAGGCCGTGTGGGCCGTTATGCCGCCATGACCCTTGAGGACCGCATGCGCATCACCCTTTTCGAGGAGTCCCGTACCCGTTGTGAGGAGGTGGCGTCCCTGCTCAAGAACACCCTCATCATCAATGGCGATGCCACCGACATAGAGCTCCTCAAAGACGAAGGGCTCCAGAATATGGACGCTTTTATCGCCGTCACCAACTCGTCGGAGACCAACGTGCTCTCCTGTCTCCATGCCAAGCGGCTGGGAGTTCGGCGCACCATCGCCCTGGTGGAGAACACGGGCTTCATCAGCATCTCTCAGGATATCGGCATCGATACCATCATCAACAAGAAACTCATCACCGCCAGTTACATCTCGCGCTTCATCGTCAAAGGCGATGCCGTGCGCAGCAAATGGCTCAGCGGCACCAATGCCGAGCTCATGGAATTCAGTGTCGGCAAGTGGGCTCCTGCCACGCGTAAGCCTATCCGAGATCTTGATCTGCCGCAGGGTTCGACCATTGGTGGCATTATCCGAGGCCAGCAGACCCTCTTCCCGACACGCGACACCGAAATCAAGGCCAAGGACAGGGTTGTCGTCTTCGCCCTGCCCAAAGTGATGGAGCAGGTGGCGCGTTTGTTTAGTTGAGAATTGAAAATTGAGAATTGAAAATTGGCTGGCGCGGGGATGAGAAAATTCAACTATCGTTTGGTTGCACGGCTTACGGGCATGCTGCTCATCTATCTGGCGGTAGGGATGGTGGTCCCCATCGGGGTGTCGCTCTATGCCGCCGATGGTGCTCAGTTCTCCCTGACGGTCTCTGCGCTGATTGTCCTGATGGTCGGACTCCTGCTACGCAATATTTTCGGGCGTCATGCCGAGTACGATATCCGTGAGCGTGAGAGTATCTGGATGACCGTCATCATCTGGCTGATGGTGCCGTTGTGCGGCACGCTGCCATACCTTTTTGTCGGAGGGACGGGCGCCCACATGTTTGTGGATGCCCTTTTCGAGTCGTTCAGTGGATTCACCACCACGGGCTCGTCGGTCATTGTCCATCCCGAAGGACTGCCCGCAAGTCTGCTTGTCTATCGTTCCATGACCCAGTGGATTGGAGGGTTAGGGCTGCTGCTTTTCGTCGTGGCTACACTCCGCAAGTTGGGCGTCGCGGCTGGGGGATTGTATAGCGCCGAGTTCTCCGGCACCCAGCAGCGCAAGCTCCATCCCCGGCTGGCCCGCAGCGTCTCCCGGATGTGGCGCATATACATCCTAGTCACCCTTGCCATGATTGTCCTCCTGATGGTGCAGGGTGCCTCTGTGGTTGATTCCATCGCCCTGGCCTTCAGTACTGTCTCCACCGGTGGATTTGTCACCCATAGTGCCGGCGTGGCGACTCTCGGGTCGGGGGTGATGACGGTGCTGGTGGTCTTTATGGTCCTCAGCGGTGTCAATGTGGCCTTGCTTTACCGCCTCTTCACCTTCCGATGGCGTCGGCCGGTGCCGTTGTGGCGCGACGAGGAGTTGCGCATCTACCTGCTGATTTTCATTGTCTCTGTGGCGGCATGTTCTGTGTCGTTCCTCTCCGAGGGCAACGACCTCCGCCACTCGGTCTCCTATAGCGTCTTCCATATCGCCTCGACCATGTCGACATGTGGCTACTACCTTCCCTCGCTGCCTCGTTGGTCGCTGTTGGTCAGTGTGCTGACCTTCGCCCTCATCGTCGTGGGTGCCTCGGCAGGTTCCACAGGCGGAGGTATCAAGCTGCGTCGCATCATCATCCTGGCCAAGTATATCGGCAACTACTTCACCCGCATGATGCATCCGGGAGCCGTCTTCCGTGTCAAGGTGAATGGCGAAGTGGTCGAGGACAGCTACATCCACAAGGTTTTTGCTTTTGTGTTCCTTTATATGGCCTTCATCGTGGCGGGGGCTTTCGTGCTGACCCTCTGTGGCACCAGCATTCCCGAGGCCGTCTGCATGGCCGCCGCCAATGTCAGCAATCTGGGCCCGTCACCGCTTATCAACAATCTGGGAGGCAGTCTCGACTACTCTCTTCTGCCCGTTGTGGGGAAACTCACCCTTGTCGTCCTCATGCTGGCCGGCCGACTGGAGATTTTCGCCCTTGTGGCCGTCTTTTCACCATCATATTGGAGGAGGAGTTGAATGAAGTATATCCTGCGTGTCATAGGAATCCTGCTGATGGTCGAGGGCGTGCTGATGCTCTCCTGCCTTATTCCGGCATTGCATTTTGGCGATGGCACCTGGCCTGCCGTCACTGCCTCGGGCCTCTTCACCTTCAATGTGGGGTTGCTGTTGCTGGTGTCGTTCCGCAAAGCCCGCACCCTGTCCGACCGCCGTATGGCATTCCTTCTGGTGGTGCTTCTGTGGGTCGTTTTGGCCCTTTTCGGCACGCTCCCGTTCCTTGCCACGGGCACTGTGCGCACCTTCACCGACGCCTTTTTTGAGTCCATGTCGGGTGTCGCCTCCACGGGTGCCACCATTCTTCCCGCCGTCGAGCATCTCCCTTCGTCGGTGCTTCTGTGGCGCAGCATGACGCAGTGGTTCGGTGGCTTTGGTATCGTGCTGTTGGTTCTGGCCATTGTTCCCACTTTGGGCATCAATAAATACAGCCTTTATACCGCCGAGGCCTCGGGGGCCGACAATACGGGCAAGCAGGCCACGTCGATGGCCTCGACGTTGCGGCAGACCCTGGGCGTCTACATCCTCCTCACGGGCGTGTTTATCTTCGTCCTGTGGAAGACGGGCATGCATATCTGGGACGCTGTCAACCTGACTTTCACCAACATCTCCTCGGGCGGTTTCTCCATTTACAACGACAGCCTCGAGAGTCTCACATCTGTCCAGCAATATGTCATTGCTCTGGCCATGCTGCTGAGTGGTGTCAATTTCGCCTTGCTGTACAATTTCCTCACCTTCCAGTGGGAGCGGCTGCGCCACAAGGTCGAGCAGCTCCTTTTCTATCTCATCGTCACAGGTTTGTCCATTCTCTTTGTGGTTTTCTCCCTGAGGTGGCAGATGGACTATACGTGGGGCGAATCCATCCGCTGCGGTGTGGTGCAGACCATCAGTCTCATCACCACCACGGGTTCTTTGGCCACCGACACTTCGGGCTGGTGGGTGCCCATCACCTTCCTTGGTGTCCTGCTGTCACTTTGTGGCGGCATGGCGGGGTCCACTACAGGTGGTCTGAAGGCCATGCGTGTCATTATCCTGGTGCGCAATGTGCGCAAGATTCTCCGCGACCGGCTCCATCCCCATGCCGTCAACCCCGTGCGCCTCAATGGGCAGCCGGTGGCTGTGCATATCGTCAACAACGTCATGGTCATTTTCCTGGTTTATGTGGCCGTGGTCATGGTGGGCATTCTCTTGTTGATGCTTAGCGGCATCAACGCCACCGAGTCCATCGGCGCCACGATTGCCTGTATCACGGGCTATGGCCCTGGCCTCGGCACCAGTGGCGGCTTTGGATGCTATGCCGCCTTCACGCCCGCGGCCAAGTGGATATGCTCGTTTCTCATGCTCATGGGCCGTCTGGAGTGCATGACGGTTCTCGTGTTGCTTTTGCCCTCATTCTGGCGCCGCGCCTGACGCTGCTGGCCCGCGCTAACAAGTGGGCGTGAAAAAAAATATCTCCGTGTATGTCTCTATAACGGAAAAAAGTAGTATTTTTGCATCCTCAATCTGAAGCAATCATATACATGGAGAATACTCCCATTATTGAACTCAAAGGCGTGACCATCAGTCACGAACAGGGCTCCCTGCTGTCGGACGTGAATGTCCGTGTGATGCCCGGCGAGTTCGTCTATCTCATAGGTAAGAGCGGCGCGGGCAAGACAACTCTGCTGCGCACCCTCTATGGCGACCACGACATCGACGCGGGCGAGGCCTGCGTCTGTGGTTTCGAACTCACCAGACTGCGCCGCCGTCAGGTGCCCATGCTGCGCCGCAAGGTGGGCATCGTATTCCAGAATTTCCGTCTTTTGAAGGACCGCAATGTCTACGACAACCTTGCCTTCGTGCTCCAGGCCACGGGATGGAAGCGCGCCGACATGGACAAGCGGATTGTCGACACCCTGCGTGCTGTGGGCATTGCCGACAAGGCCGATGCCTCCATCTATCACCTCTCCGAAGGTGAGCAGCAGCGTGTTGGCATTGCCCGTGCCCTCATCAACAATCCCGACCTGATTCTGGCCGACGAGCCCACGGGCAACCTCGACCCTGCCACCTCGTCCGAGATTATGCAGCTTCTGGTCGACATCAACCACAGCACCGGCACCACCATGCTCATCTCCAGTCACGACTTCATGATGATCGACAAGTTCCAGTCGCGCATGCTCGTATGCGAGAACGGCACCGTCGTCGACCCCTCGGCGGATGATGGAAAATAATTGTCCCTCCATACAATAATAGACATCCATCCTCGTTATACCCAAAAACACACCCCGATGAAAAGATACATCCCCATACTCCTGCTGGCGGCTCTCATCGCACTTCCCGACACCCATCTGCAGGCCCAGTACCGCAAGAAAGTGCCCGCCACCCAAATTATAAAGGAAGGCCAGAACAAGCGCCAATGGCTGCGCAGCAAGGCCGACACCTCATGGCATCCCACCCCAGGCGGCCTCTATGACCAGTTGACCAATCCCGAGGCCAATGTCAAGAAGGGTAAGAAGACCGAGCCTGTCATCGATCCCTCCGGCAAACACAAAGTGCGCGAGACGGCATACGACACGGTCTTTAAGTTCACCGAATTCGACGGCAAGAAGACCTACTACATCAACTACGACTACAACAAGTTCCGTCAAGTGCGCTGGCAGTCCGGCGACGACCGCGACTTCGAGAACTTCGACCCTGTGTGGGACTATCTCTGCTCTGCAGGCCGTATCGCCATGCACATTTGTGCCGTCTATGCCATCAACCCCAATGTCACCGACGCCGACCAGCGTGCGGAGCTGAAGGAGCGTGCCGAGATGGAAGCCCTCATCTCGCTCGACTACTTCCGCGACATCCTCATGGAGGAGGAGATGAAGAACAAGATCAGCTATAAGGTTGTCGAGGTTGACTACCGTTACTGGAAGGGCGAGAGCTACTTCATCGACCCCCAGCCCACGAGCGACATCATCCGTGTGGGCGTGGTGTGCGACTTCACCACCAAGAAGGCCAACCTCTTCCCCAGCGCCGCCGCCAATGCCAAGACCTATGCCGACATCAAGTTCTTCCCCAACGATGCCACCATCCAGCCCTCCTTCCTTCCCGAGGTGGAGGACCTGGCGCAGTATCTGAAGGACAACCCCGACTATGAGGTCCTCCTCACAGGCCATTGCGACAATGTGGGCACCGAGGTCTACAATATGGGCCTTTCGCGCCAGCGCGCCATCGAGGTGAAGAAAGCCCTCATGCGCCGTGGTATCCAGGATTTCCGCATCGAGATTATTGCCAAGGGGGACACCGAGCCCGTGGGCGACAACACCACCCTTGCAGGCCGCACGGCCAACAACCGAGTCAATGTCGTTATCCAATAACCCGGTGTCGGGCAGCCATTCATGATTGCCAAGGAGCAATACAAAGCACTATGCGAAACAGAGGGGTCGGCGATTCCTCTGTTTTTGCAATATTGGTGGATGGAGGCCGTCTGCGAGGGCAAGCGGTGGGATGTCCTCCTTGTCCACGACAGGCAGGGGAATCCCATGGCGGCCATGCCCTACCTTATCGGCAGCAAGATGGGACTCCGCTATGTCCTCCAGCCCCAGTTGACCCAGTTCAACGGCCCGTGGTACTCCACCGCGGTCGACTCGCTGGAGGCCGAGATGGAGGCCGGACGGCAGCTGGTGGAACAGGTCAGGGGGCTGCGCCTCGTCTACTTCCAGCAGAACTTCTCGCCTCTGGTCACCAACTGGCTTCCTTTCTACTGGGCCGGTTTCCGGCAGACCACGCGCTACACCTACCGCATCGACGATATCTCCGACCCGCAGCGGGTTTTCGACTCCTTCGACCCCTCACGCCGCCAGCGGCAGATACGCCGCACCGAAGGGGTGCTGCACCCTGTGGAGATCACGCCGGAGCGCTTCGTGGAGTTCCACGCCGCCTATTGGGCCCGCCGGGGGCAGAAAGACATCCTGTCGGGTCCGTTCATGACCCGGCTGGTCAATGCCTCCCTTGAGCGCCGTCAAGGGCTGATCCTTGGACTGAAGGATGCGCAGGGGACACTCCAGGGGGCGCGTTTTGTGGTCTACGACGACCGTTGTGCCTACTCTCTGCTCTCCGCCTTGGGCGAGAATCATCCCAATGGCACCTCGGCCCGGCTTTTCTTCGAGATAATCAAACGCCTTGCGGGCAGCACCCGGGCCTTCGACTTCGAAGGCAGTATGGACCCCGGCATCGAGCAGTCCTACCGTCTCTATGGCGCCCGTCAGGTGCCTTATTTCCGTGTCTCCAAGATTCTATGAATATCAAGCTCATCGTTGTCGGGAAGACCGATGTCGCCTTTGTGCGCGAGGGACTGGAGGAGTACCTGGGTCGCCTGAAGCATTATGTGCCGTTCTCCTACGAGGAAATCCCCGCCCTCAAAGACCAGAAAGGAGCTTCGCCAGCGACGATAAAGGAGCGCGAGGCAGCATTGATACTGAAGAGAATCGAAGGGGCCGACCGAGTCGTCCTGCTCGACGAGCATGGCAAAGAACAGACCTCCATGGGCTTCTCAGAATACCTGCAGAAGCAGATGAACGCGGGTGTCCGCACGCTGGCCTTCGTCGTCGGCGGGGCCTTTGGCTTTGCCCCTGAAGTCTATGCCGCAGCCGCCGACAGGCTTTCCCTCTCACAGATGACCTTCAATCACCAGATGGTGAGGCTCTTCTTTGCCGAACAGCTCTACCGTGCCTTCACCATCCTGCGGCACGAACCGTACCATAATGCTTAAATGGACACACTCCTCCGCCCCTTTGGGGCACCTCCCCTAACTTAGGGGAGGAGTGGCTGGCTCCACTATCGGTCGCCGAACTACGGTTGCCGCAGTCATTAGCAGTGTCAGAAGCAAGTTGCATTCTTGGCTGCTCCCCTAAGTTAGGGGAGCTGTCAGCTTTGCTGACTGAGGAGTGTGTTCTCAATCACCTCGGCAGCGGGGCGTCGCGGAAGGCCATGGTGTCGATATATCGGCCCTCTTTGCCAGCCAGTGCCAGGGCGAACTCGCCGAAGGTGCGGTGCTCCATGTGGATGACGTTGTACACGTCGCCCACGTTGTCGATGAAGTGGGCGTCGCTGTCGGTGATGAAGTTGAACCGCTTGAGGTAGGCGAATTTCTTGAGCATCTCCTCGCGGGTGGTGAATCGGTTTATCTCCAGCCCGTCGGCCTTCAGGTCGGGCGGGATGAATCCCAGCTGGCTGGTGAGCGACGTGGTGCCCTTGTTCACGTGGGCAGGCACGAAGAGTCCGCCGAGGCGGTGAGCCTCTTCATATATGCCGTCGATGTCCACGTCGATGGCGTTGAGCAGGTGGTAGGGAGCCTCGTCCACAATCTCGTCGTTTTCGTCCACCACCAGCTGGTAGCCGAAACGTTCCTCGTCATTGGGGATGGGGGGGAGGTGCTCGTCAAGGAAGACCTGGAAGGCGTCCAGTTGCTCGTCGGTCTCGAAATAGCAGAGGCAGTGGGCCTCTTCCTGCGAGGTGACCTCCACACCGCCGAGCACAAATAGGCCGCGCTCGCGTCCCACCTTCTGGGTCACTTTGACCTGTCGGGTGGTATTGTGGTCGGAGATGGCAATCATATCCAGCCCGCGTGCCAAAGCGCGTTCCACGATGGCCGTGGGGCTCATCTCCAGATCGCCGCACGGTGAGAGTACCGTGTGGATGTGTAGGTCGGCCTTGAAGGGTGTCATGCTTTCAGCAGGTCGTATATCTTGCCTGCAGTCTCGAAGGTCTCCATGGGGGTGCTGAGGAAGGGGATGCCCTCCTCGTTGCTCTGCTCGAGGGTCTCGTCGGCAGCCGTCTGGCCTTTCACCAGGATGACGCATGCCAGCTCCTTGAGCGAGGCGATGGCCATCACGTTCTTATGCACCTGCAGGGTGACCCAGATATTGCCCATCTCGGCGTTGCCCATCACGTCGCTGAGGAGGTCGGAGACATAGCATCCGTCGATGTCGCGGTCCAGACCGCTTTCGCCGGATAAGACTTTCAGATTGAGTGCTTCAACAAGTTCTTTGACTTTCATGGTATCGGTGTTTTTGTTTGCAAAGATACAACTTTTTTCTCAACTATGAACTTTTTTCCCTATCTTTGCAACTCCAAATACAAACAAATCTCACTCCTATGCAACTGAAACTGACTTTCGACGAGATAGGTAAACTCATCTATGAGAAGACCGGCAAAGAACTCCCCCTCATGTATGGCGGGCCGCACACCGTGCGCGTCTCCTACAAGGTGCCCCTCATGGGTCCCGTGGGCCTCGATATCAATGTCGACCGCATCGACGGGGGCGATATCTATCTCTCCTATGGTGGCGGCAAGGCCATCGAGTTCATGGTGCGCACCGCCTTCAAGCAGTTGGAGGGGCGTCCCGAGGCCGAGATGCTGCAATTGCTCGACGACAACCGTCTTGTCCTGTTGCTGGGCAAGAGTCCTCAAATGGCGCAAATCTTCGAGCGTGTCGACCTGCAGGACATCCACTTCGACGAGCGTTCCGCTATGATCGACTTTGCCCCGAAGGGTATGTAGCCCGAGGGGTGTTAGAAAGTGTAGCTGAAACCGACGCGCACCCACGTGGCGTAGTTTCTGTTGGCCATGGGGGCGGCGTTCAGGTCGAACCCGATGTTGGTGCTTTCGGAGGTGACGGTGGTGGTTGTGCGGCGTGAGAGGACGCGCGGCGAGGCTGTCTCGTCGTACTCGTCCACCACGGTGACGGCGACATCCTTAATCTTGCGGTATCCCAGGGCCAGGCAGTCAAAATAGAGGTCGACCAGGCAATTGGGACTCACCTGCCAGCTGAGGCCGGGGGTGACGAGGGCGCCAAAGGAGGTGGTGGAGTGGTCGATGTCGAAGGCGGTGTCGATGGTGCCGTGCATCTCGCGGTAGGTCCAGTCGAGGTAGTCGTGGTGGTGGGGCTTGTTGACTTTCGAGAAGAAGCCGTTGGCCTCGACGAAGAGGGCCAGGTCGCCGGCCTGGACCAACTCGTAGCGCACGTAGGGGGCGATGCTCCAGGAGGTGCAGTATTCCTTGAACCAGCCTACATAGTCCTCGAGGATGGACGAGTCGGGGAAGGCGGCCTGCGTCTTCAGTACGCGGACGTCGCAGTAGGGGTTGTTCGACATGTAGCGTGCCGCGTCCTGGTCGGCCGAGGTGTGGTGCCAGTTGAAGGAGCCGGAGATGCCGAACTGCAGGCGTTGTATCTGGTAGCCTATCTTCGCGCCTCCGCCGAGGGCGAGGTATTTGTCGCTCTCGAACTGCTCCTGGTCGGTGGCGGTGGAGTCGGTGTAGCCGATAAAGCGGTAGGTGACACCCGCGGGGGTGTTCTCAATCTCATAATTGTACTGGCGGTAGAGGGTGCTGTAGTCCGTTGTCGAGGAGGCGGTGGGCTTCGACCCGTTCAGGTACATGCTGACCACGAATTGCGCCTGCCCCGTAACAGCACATGCCAGCAATGCGATGGTGAGGAGAGTCTTTTTCATGGTTAGAAGCAGATGTTAAGACCTACACGGACGAAATTGCCGGGGTTGGAGGAGCCCCAGTTGGGAGTGCCGAAGATGCCGAGGTCTATGTCGGAGCTCTTCTCGGTGACGGTGGTGGTCAGCGTTTCCTCCTGGTTGACGACGAAGTAGGTGCCGATGCTGGTGGGCCGGATGGTGAAGTTGTAGTATTCGGAGGTGCGGGTGTAAGAGGCGTAGGCGATGGAGAGGAAGTCGAGGTAAAGGTCGATTGAGACGTTGGGCGTCAGCATCCAGTTGAGGCCGGGGGTGATGCGGGCGCCGAACCCCGTGGCGTTTCTGGTCTGGGTGAAGGTGGTGTCGAAGTCGCGCAGGGGGGTGGGGACGCCGTCCTTGATGTAAGTCTGGTGGGCGGTGACCGTGGGGTTCTGCTCCATGGCGTAGAAGGCGTTGAGCTCGGCGAAGAGGGAGATGTCGCCCGCCTTGACGATATCATAGCGGAAGAAGGGTACCACAGTGATGGTGGTGCTCTTGGTGTCCATGGTGCCTTTTGTAATCCACATCGTCTCGGGACAGATGGGGATGAGGCTGGGGTCCAGCGGCTGGTTCTTGACGGTGGTCATGGTATAGTTGGCCCCGATGCCGAACATGAGCTTTCCGGTCTTGTATCCAAAGCGGAAGCCACCCTCGAACGAAGTGGCCCCTACGTTGGGGACGTCGGCGGAGTAGGTGGTGTCGTCGGTTACGGTGATTTGGGTGAGCGTGGTGGTGTTGCCCGAAGAAATGTAACCGCCCGCGTTGAGGCTCACAAATATCTGGGACTGGGCCATGAAGGCGCACAGGACCAGAACGATAGAGAGGAATAATCTTTTCATTTCTGTTGTACTTCTTATGAGATTTCAATCTGCAAAGATACAACTTTTTTTTGATATGGAAAGAAAAAGATGCTCAGAAGACCACTTTCTTGCAGAAGAAACCTGCCTCGACCTGCCAGCGGAGGGTGCCGTCGGGCGAGTAGCAGTAGACGTCGCCGGTCGAGGTGTAGGGGCTGTTGCAGAGGTAGATGTCGCCAGTGGTGCGGTCTATGCTGATGCCGTAGGCGTAGGGCATGCTGACGGAGGTGAAGATGGGTGTGGTCTCGAGCGTCGTCATGTCGGTGCGGAAGAAGAGGGCGGCGGGGTTCCACTGGGCGTCGTAGGTGGTGATGTAGTGGTAGAGGGTGCCGTCGTGGAGGTCCATGGCTGTGGCTGCCTGGGCGAGGGACGTGAGCTCTTGGGTGGTGAGGTCGAGGACTTTGGCACTGGCCTCCTCCACGCCGTAGTTGCCGGCGCAGGCCACGACACAGCGGTTCTCGTCGAGGGCCTGGATACGGGTGGGGTTGATGCCCACGACAATCTTGTCTGTCTCGGTGAAGGTGGCGAGGTCGACCACGGAGACGGAGTTGTCGTAGAGGGTGGTCGTGCCGTCGGAGGCATACTCCCACGAGTTGCATACGACGAGGTTCTCCCCGCAGAGGCACATCTGTTCGGGCTGCATGCCACTGAGGGGGCAGGTGGCCTCGATTTCGAGGCTGACGGTGTCGATGCGCACCACGCTGCGGTCGTAGCAGCTGACGTACACCTTGCCCTCGTGGCAGACGATGTAGCGCGGTCCGCGTCCGGCGAAGCCTATCTGCTTGATGCTGCGTCCGGTGGTGGGGTCGATGACTTCGACGATGCCCGAATTCCAGACGGTGCAGTAGAGGCGCGAGCCGTAGAGGACGAGATCCTGTGCCACGTCGCCGAGGCCGCGGCCGTTGACGCGCGAGAACCATTCAGGGTCGATGGTGCCCTGGGTGATGTTGATGCGGCTGATTTCGGCGTTGTTGCCGCTCCACGAGCCTTCGTTCAGGAGGTAGGCGATGCGGTCGGTGACGGCCGGCGGGGTGGTGTCGGTGGTGTCTGTGGGGGCTGGTCTTTCGGGTTCGCAGGCGGCGAAGAGAAGTAAGAGGGCAAGAGTCCAAATGGGAAAGGTCTTTTTCATGGGGTTTGTGGGTTTAATGGGTTTATAGGTTTCTAGTGGCACTAGTAGCTCTGGTAGTACTAGTGGCACTATGGGTACTAGGTTTCTATTGTTATTCCTATTCTGTAGTTGCGGCCCATCATGGGGTAGCTCTGGACCACCTCGTATTGGGTGTCGAGGAGGTTGAGCACCTGGGCTTTGAGGCGCAGGGTGGCTTTCCCGAGGTCGAAGTCGTGGCTGAGGGTGATGCCGTGGTCGGCGTAGGGCTCCATCCAGGTGCTGTAGGTGTTCTGTTCGCGGCTGTAGCGGACGCCCACGAGGGTGAGGGTGTATCCGACCGTCACCCAGGGGGTTGTGGCCAGCAGTGAGGCGCCGCCGCTGTGGCGGGGGGTGTAGGGTATCTGGTGGCCGTAGGTCTTGCTCTGCGGGTCGGTGATGTCGACGGCCTTCTGCCAGGTGTAGCTTGCCGAGGCGTCGAGGCGGAAGTCCTGGCGGCGTGCATGGTAGAGGGTGTAACTGGCGGTGAGGTCGAGGCCGATGATGGAGACCTCGCCGAGGTTGCGCATCGACCAGATGAACATATTCTGTGTGGGGACGGCGATAATCTTGTCGCTCACGCGGTTGCGGTAGAAGTCGGCGGTGGCCTCGATGCGGTGGCGCAGGTGTGTCGAGAGCTTCTGCGTACCGGTGTGGAACGAGACTCCGGCATTGTACTGGCGGCCCTTCTCGGGGCGCAGGGCACGGCCCACGGTGAAGTAGTAGAGCTCGTTGAAGTTGGGCACTCGGTAGGTGTCCTTGTAGAAGGCGCGGAAGGTGAACATGCCGCGTGTCAGCGTCGCGCCGAGGTAAGGCGATGCATGGACGTAGGGGCGTACTCCCGTGTACGCCCGCTCGTGGTCTTGGACAAAGGTGCCTAGCACATGGGCGTTCAGCTGGAGCCCTCTGAGCCATTCCCAGAGGTGCACCTCGTATTGTGCCGTCAGCACTCCCTGGAGGCTCTCGCGGGTGACGTCGTTGTGGGTGGAGAGGTTGCTGAGGAGGCGGCTCACCGACTCGTCGGCCGAGGCGGTGATGCTGAGCCAGTCGCCGTAGTCGTTGCCCGTGTGGAAGCGCGCGCCCTGCGAGAGGTAGGCCTCCTGCTGGGTGTAGAGGTTGAGGATGAGGCCGGCGTTGTTGGCGGTGTCCTCGTAGAGGTCGTGGGCGTACTGGTATTTGCCCAGCAGCTGCCAGTCCCAGTGGGTGCCCGTCTGGCGGTAGCGGGTCTGCGTGAAGAAGAGCCGCTCCTCCGTGTGTTCCCCGCTGGGGACCACGCGGTAGAAGATGACGGGGCCCGGCAGCTGGTGGTAGCCCTGCATGTAGTGGGCCTTGACCTGCAGCCGTTTGCGGGGCGCGAAGCTGTAGAAGAAGTTGGCGTCCAGGGTGGCGGTCTTCACCGCCGAGTTCTCGCGTCGCTCGCGCGAGCTGCTGTCCTCCTTGCTGCCCGTGTAGTAGAGCGTGAAGGGGTAGTTGCCGTCGGTGCGCATATAGTTGCCCGAGAGCGAGAGGGCGCCGCGGGTGCCGATCTGGCGCTCGACGCCGAGGGTGGGGGAGAAGTAGCCGAAGGAGCCTCCCTCGGCGCCTGCCCGCAGGTGCCAGGGCAGCGAGTCGAACTCCGGCTCGCGTGTCTCCATTGTCATCACGCTGCCCGAGGCGTAGGCCCGCGCGGCCTGCAGGGGGGTGGTGCTCTGGCCGTTGCTGAGGCTGAAGAAGCTGGCACCAGCCAGCGAGTAGCGGCTCAGGTCCACCTGCCCGTTCTGGCAGTCGTTGACGGCCACGCCGTCGATGGTGAGGGTGCTGAACTGGCTCCCCATGCCGCGGACGGAGACGGTCTTGATGCCGCCCACGCCGCCGTAGTCCTTGATTGTGGCGCCGGCCATCTGGCGCAGCGCGTCGGCCACCTGTGTGCTCCCGAGGCGCTCCAGCCGTTCCACGTCGGCCACCTGGGTGGGGGTCTGTGTGAGGGTGCTGTTGGGGCGCGGGTTCTTCTCGGTGATGACCACCTCGGGGAGTGTCACACGGACGCGCGAGGTGTCCTGTGCCGCGCCGTGAACCACGGGCAACAAGAGCAGAAGCGTGAGCGTTATGAGCCTTTTTGTTCTTTCCATTGTCGTTTTCTTCCCTTTCCTCGAGGGGGTGTTAAACCCGGTTTGGCAGGTCTTCTGACTTGCTCCCCGTCCTCTTCCGGCCTTCCCATACGATGTTGTCGCACAGTGGCATCCTGATGGAAGAGAACCCGCGGGAACTCACAGCAGCGGGACTGTCCGGGACTCGCACCCGGTTCCCTCTTGGCACACTCGCCGTGTGACCAAACCGGCTGCAAAAGTACAACTTTTTCCCGACATGGAAAGAAAAAAATCCCACCACCCCCTGAGCTGTCTGTACACTTATATTACAGTTATATTGTAGTTATATTATAGTTATACGTAGACTCATGGTATAACTATAGTATAACTACAATATAACTATGGTATAACTATAATATAAGTAAGCAGGGCGTGGGGAGGGCGGGACGAGGGCGAGGAAAAAATGCGGGGCAATACAATAAAAGGTGTATATATGCGTTTTTGTTTAGTTATGGTGGAATATTCGCGACATACACTGCCCAACGGGCTGCGGGTCCTGCTGCACAGGGATGCGACGACTCCGCTGGTGACGGTCAATATGCTGTACCAGGCGGGGTCGCGCGACGAGCGTCCCGACCGCACGGGCTTTGCCCACCTCTTCGAGCATCTGATGTTAGGCGGCACACGCCGTCACCCCGACTTCGACGCCGAGCTGGACGCCTTGGCGGGCGAGAGCAACGCCTTCACCACGGCCGACTACACCAACTACTACATGACCCTTCCCGCCGACGGGCTGGAGCAGGCGCTGGCGCTGGAGGCCGACCGCATGACGGGCGACTGGGCCATCGAGGGCGAGCACTGGCGGGTGCTGGATGTGCAGAAGAAGGTGGTGACGGAGGAGTATCACCAGCGCTATATGAACCAGCCCTATGGCGACGACTGGCTGCTGCTGCGCCCCCTGTGCTACAAAGTGCACCCCTACCGATGGTGCACCATCGGGGCCGACATACGCCATGTGCAGGAGTCGACGCTGGCCGACGTGAGGGATTTCTTTGCCCGCTACTACCGGCCGGACAACGCCATCCTCTGCGTGGCGGGGAACCTCGACGAGGAGGAGACGCTACGCATGGTGGAGAGGGAGTTTGGTGCAGTAATTAGGAATGAGGAATTAGGAATCAGGAATGGGGCGCGGCGCTATCCCGCCGAGCCGGAGCAAAAGGAGGCGAGGCTGCTGGAGGTGCGGCGCGATGTGCCCAACGCGGCGTTCTACATGGCATGGGTGATGTGCGACCGCTACACCCCTGACTTTTATGCCTACGACACGCTGAGCGACGTGCTGGCATCGGGTCATTCGAGCCGGCTGTACCGCCGCATGGTGCAGGACGAAGGGCTCCTGACGGAGGTCAACGCCTTCATCACCGGCGACCTGGGTCCGGGACTGTTCGTTGTCAACGGCAAGCTGCGGCCCGGGGTGGACTATGCCGCCGCCTCGGCGGCGGTGCGTGACGAGCTGGACCGCCTGGCGGCCGAGCCGCTGCCCGATCGGGAGCTGGAGAAGGTGGCCAACAGGTTCGAGAACACCTTCGTCTATTCGCAATACAAGGCCTCGGACAGGGCCTACAGCCTCTGCTACTATGAGATGGCGGGCGACGTGGAGCTCGCCAACCGCGAGCCGGAACGCTACCGTGCCCTGCGGGCGGCGGACCTGCAACGGGTGGCGGCGGCATTGACCCCGCAGCGGTGCAACACGCTGAGGGTGACCCCCTCGGACGGCACACCCGTCGCTCCTGCGGGCGACAGCCCTGACGCAGGGGTGGCACAAGAACCGAAAATGGAAACTGATATATGATAAAGAAACTGTTACGACAAATAAGAGCATGCCTGCAAGCCTTCGGGCGGGGGTTGGCGAGAATCCCCTACCGCCAGCTCTTCCTCGGGATAGCGAAATTCATCGGCGACGTGCTGCACCGCGCCCTCTTCACCGTGCTGCTGCCCAAGCGTTACCGCAAGCTGACCAAGCAGGAGATTTTCTCCATCATCTTCAAGTCGGACACCCCCGCGGGCAAGAAGTTCGACATCTGGCTGCTGATAATGATTGCCGCCAACATCCTGGTCATCATCCTGGAGAGCCTCGACGGCCCCGCGCGGTGGTTCTCGCTGACCATGCGTGGCCTTGGATGGGTGTTCACCCTGATGTTCACCTTCGAATACTACCTGCGCATCTACTGCCTGAAGAAGCCCGCGCGCTATCTCTTCTCGTTCTACGGCATCATCGACTTCCTCTCGATAGCACCGGCCTACCTGAGCCTCTTCTTCCCTGCGCTGTCGTCGCTGTCGGTGCTGCGGTTGATGAGGATGCTGCGCATCTTCCGCATCTTCAAGATGCAGCGTTTCCTCGACGAGGGCCACTTCCTGTTGGAGTCCCTGCGGCGGAGCCTGGTGAAGATAGCCATCTTCATGATGTTCGTTTTCCTGGCGGCCGTGGTGCTGGGGGCTGTGATGTATGGCATCGAGGGCGACAAGAACCCCGCGATGAACTCCATCCCCAAGGGAATCTACTGGGCTGTGGTGACCATCACGACGGTGGGCTATGGCGACATCGCGCCGGTGACGCCGCTGGGACAGTGGGTCTCGATGCTTGTCATGCTGCTGGGCTACTCCATCATCGCCGTGCCCACGGGCATCGTGGCGGGAGAGACCATCAACGAGCACAAGCGCCAGCGGAACAAGCGGCACCGCCGTCGCCGGATGACGGAACTGATTGGCGAGGAGCCCGATATGGGCGAGGACGACCCAGGGGCACGCGCCGACGAGGAGGACTTGATGTGAATCGGGGACAGAAAACCGGAAATTGACAACACTATGATAAAAAGGACAATACTGCTGCTGTTGCTTGCCGCTTTCGGGGCGGGGGCGATGGCGCAGCACACCATCAGCGGCACGGTGACGGACGCCCAGACCGGCGAGACACTCATCGGGGCGACGGTCTACGACACCGTCAGCCGCAAAGGCACCACCACCAACCAGCACGGCCGCTACAGCCTGACGCTGAAAAACGAGAATGCCGTGGTGCGAGTCTCCTTCGTGGGGTACGAGACCCAGTTCTTTGCCCTCACCCTCAAGGCCGACCACCGCATGGACGTGCAGCTGAAGAGCTCCTACACCCTCCGCGAGGTGGTCATCAAAGGCGAGCGCATCCAGCATCTGGAGAGTTCGCAGCCCAGTGTCGTGGAGGTGCCCGTGGAGCAGGTGAAGGCCATCCCGATGCTCTTTGGCGAGACCGACGTGGTGAAGGCCGTGCAGCTGCTGCCGGGCGTGCAGAACGGCTCGGAAGGCACGGCGGGCATGTATGTGCGCGGCGGCGGTCCCGACGAGAACCTCTTCCTGCTGGACGGCGTGCCGATGTACAACGTGAACCATCTGGGCGGCTTCTTCTCGGCCTTCAATTCGGACGCCGTCAAGAACATCAACCTCTACAAAGGTTCCTTCCCCGCGCGCTTCGGCAGCCGCCTGTCGAGCGTGCTCGACATCACCACCAACAACGGCAACGACAAGGAATACCACGGCGGTGTGGGCATAGGCCTCATCTCGGCCAAGGTGAACGTGGAGGGGCCCATCATCAAAGAGAAGACCACCTTCAGCTTCTCGGGTCGCCGCACCTACGGCGACATCCTGCTGCAGCCCCTCCTCGCCAATATCGCCGCCGCCGAGGGGTCGAACTCCAAAATCAACGCGGGCTACTATTTCTACGACCTCAACGCCAAGGTGACGCACCGCTTCAGCGACCGCAGCCGCCTCTACGCCAGCTACTACATGGGCGACGACGCCCTCTATGCCCGCATCAAGGTCATGGACGGCTACGACTTCCAGGAGTACATGAAACTCAGCTACCGCTGGGGCAACATCGTGGGCAGCGTGCGCTGGAACTACGAGCTGACTCCCAAGCTGTTCCTCAACCTCAGCGGCGCCTACACCCGCTACCGCAGCAAGCTGTCCATCGGCATGGATTACGAGGACAAGCAGGATCAGCTGACAGAGAGCCTGGAGGCGGGATTCCGCTCGGGCATCCGCGACTATCTGGCCTGTGCCGACTTTGACTGGGCGCCCGCGCCCGACCATTCCGCCAAATTCGGCACCCACTACACTTTTCACTACTTCACCCCTGAGACCCAGAGCGTCCACATGAAAGAAAACGAGGAGACCTTCGACACCGTCATCGGGCAGAACACCGTGGGCGCCCACGAGATAATGCTCTATGCCGAGGACGACTGGCGGATCAATGACATCTTCAAGGTGAACCTGGGCCTCAACGTGACGGGCTTCTCCGTGCAGGGGAAATTCTACCCCAGCCTGCAGCCGCGCGTCAGTGGCCGCTGGTTGGTGAACGACCGCCTGTCGGTGAAGGCGGGATACGCCCGCATGACGCAATACCTTCATCTGCTGAGCACCAGCACCATCTCGCTGCCCACCGACCTGTGGGTGCCCGTCACGGCACACATCACCCCCATGACCTCCAACCAGGTGGCCCTGGGCGTGTTCTACAACCTGATGGACTCCCTCAACCTGTCGGTGGAAGGATACTACAAGAATATGGACAACCTGTTGGAATACAAGGACGGCGCCTCCTTCTGGGGCAGCTCGGCGGGCTGGGAGCAGAAGGTCTGCATGGGCCGAGGCTGGGCCTACGGCATCGAGTTCCTGGCGCAGAAGACCGTCGGCAGGTGGACCGGCTGGGTGGGATACACCTGGAGCCACACCGACCGCGTCTTCGACCGCCCGGGGATGACGCTGAACGACGGCAAACCCTTCCCCGCCAAATACGACCGCCGACACGACATCAGCATCGTGCTGACCTACAAGTTCAACGAGCGCTTCGACGCCAGCCTGACGTGGGTGTATGCCACCGGCAACGCCGCCACCCTGGCGCTGCAGCAGTTCGACCCCGAGGTCGAACCCGCAGAGGGGTCGGAATACTACTATTATTACCAGTCCAGCGCCGACTATGTGTCGTCGCGCAACAACTACCGCATGCCCGCCTACCACCGCATGGACATCAGCCTCAACTGGCACAAGGACTTGCGCTTCGGCAAGGGAACCATCAACGTGAGTGTCTACAACCTCTATAACCGCCAGAACCCCTACATGCTCTACACCGAGACCACCTACTCCGGCAACCGAAGCCTCAACCAGCTGTCGCTCTTCCCCTTCCTGCCCTCGGTGAGTTACATCTGGACGTTCTGATAATTGACAATTGAGAATTGAAAATTGAGAATTATGAAACACCCCTTTCCCTTCTTGGTTCTTACCTCTTACCTCTTACTTCACTTCTCCGCCTGCACGAAGCAGATTGAGTTTGACGGCGACGAGACTGACCCGATTCCCGTCATGGTGTCGTATGTGGAGGCCGACAGCGCCTTCCATGTCAAGATGTCCCTCAGCCGTTTCTTCCTCAGCGGGGGCAACTTCAAGTATGTCAACGATGCCTCCTTCCGCGCCGAAGTCAACGGCATCGCCTCCGGCATGACGTTCCAACGGGTAGGGGAGGGCTACTATCTCTCCGACATGTCGCTGCGTGCCGGCGACACGATGACGCTGCATGTGTCGGTGCCGGGGCATGGCGATGTCACCGCCGGCTGCCGGCTGCCCGAAGTGCCCGTGGTGACGGACGTGAAGGCCACGCCGAAATACTCCATCGATTCCGAATACTGGGACGACCCATACTACCGCTATCCTTCCTATATGTACTTCGATGTGGACTTCAGCTTTGTGCTGCACGAGCCCGCTACGCGGGGCAACTATTACATGCTGAAGGCGTTTGTTGTCGACAGCGCGACAGGGCAGAGAGAACCGCTGGTGCTGCAGATTGACGACGACGTCATCTACGATGTCGATGTTTCGGGCGAGGTGATTGACTTGGAGTCGGGGACGGATTACTCCTACGGTTGGCAGGTGCTCTTTACCGATGAACGCATTGGCGGCCAGCGTCATACCATAAAGGGCTCTATCCAGTCTGTCTCACTTGGGTCGACAGCCACCATCGAGCTGCAGGTTTGCGGCGTGAGTCGCGATACCTACCTTTATATGGCCACCCTCAGGGCCCAGCAGAATTCTGGCGACGGCATCACCTTCATCGAGGAGCCGGTGCAGATACACACCAACGTCGAGGGCGGTATCGGCATCCTCGGCGCCGTCAGTTCCAAGCACGAAGAACTCGTCACTATCTCCGTCCAACCCTTTGATTACGACGAGAAATGAGAATACTGGTAACCGACAAGACGCACCCCGTGCTGCCCGACATGCTGCGGGCGGCCGGACACGAGGTGACCGTGGATACCTCTCTGGACTACGACAGCCTGCTGGCCCGCGTGGGCGACTATGACGCCCTGGTGGTGCGCAGCAAGATAATTATCGACCGCAACTTCCTCGACCAAGCCCGTCATTTGAAGTGCATTGGCCGCGTGGGTGCCGGCATGGAGACCATCGACGTGGACTATGCCGAAAGCCTCGGCATCCGCTGTCTCAACTCGCCCGAAGGCAACCGCGACGCCGTGGGAGAGCATGCCGTGGGACTCCTGCTGGCATTGTTCGACCATATCGCCCGTGCCGACGCCGAGGTGCGGCAGGGCCTCTGGCAGCGCGAGGCGAACCGCGGGCTGGAGGTGAAGGGCAAGACCGTGGGCGTCATAGGCTTCGGCAACATGGGACGCGCATTCGCCCAACGACTGCGGGGGTTCGAGTGCACGGTGGTGGCCTACGACAAGTACAAGCCCGCAGGCTACGCCCCGGAATGGGTCGAGGAGGTCACGCTGGACGAGCTGCAGCGTCGCGCCGACGTGGTGAGCCTGCATGTGCCTCTCACCGACGAGACGCACTACATGGTGGACGCCGCCTTCCTGCACGCCTTCGCAAAAGACATCTTCCTCATCAACACCGCCCGGGGCCCCGTGGTGAAGACCGGCGACCTGGTGGCAGCATTGGAGGAGGGCAAAGTGCAGGGCGCGGCCCTCGACGTGCTGGAGTACGAGGATATGAGCAAGGACGGCCTGCAGGAATCCCTGGCCGAGCGGCTGACGTCGCTGCTGTCGCAGCGCGTGGTGCTGACGCCCCATGTGGCGGGCTGGACGGTGGAGTCGAAAGAGAAACTGGCCCGCGTACTGGCGGAGAAAATAATAAGTGTAACTAACTCCTCCCCTAAGTTAGGGGAGGTGCCCAAAGGGCGGAGGAGTGTGTCAATATGTTAATAGTCAAAGATTGTATCGTCTCCGACCATCTGGCCGACCTCTGCTTTGCCTGCGACCTAGCGAAGTGCAAGGGGCGTTGCTGTGTGGAGGGCGACAGCGGCGCGCCGCTGCTGGAGAGCGAGGTGGCGGAGATGGAGAAGGCATTGCCCTCGGTGCTGCCCTACATGACTGAGAAAGGCCGCGAGGCCGTGAGGCTGCAGGGTGTCGCCGTGCGTGACAAGGACGGCGACCTCGGCACCCCGCTGGTCGACGGCAAGGAGTGCGCCTTCACCGTCTGGGCAGACGACGGCACGGCCCTCTGTGCTATAGAATTAGGAATGAGAAATGAGAAATTAGGAATGACCGCGGGAGCCAATTCCTCATCCCTAATTCCTAATTCCTCATTCATCAAGCCCGTCTCCTGCCACCTGTATCCGGTGCGGGTGGAGGAATACGGCGAGTTCACGGCCGTCAACTACCACGAGTGGGATGTGTGCCGCTGCGCCGTGGCCAAGGACAACCCCAACCGCAAGCCCCTCTACGAGTATCTGAGAGAGCCTCTCGTCCGCCGCTTCGGACAGGAGTGGTACGACGAACTGGTGGCCGAAGTGGATAGAATGAAGAAAGATTCAAGAGCCAAGAAATAAGAAGCAAGAAATATGACCATGGAGAAAAAACATCAATACAGACTGGTCTTCGGACTGATGGCGGCCATACTGGTGGTCGACCAGATTGTGAAGATATGGGTCAAGACCCACATGTATCTGGGCCAGGAGACACCCCTGATAGGTGACTGGTGTCTGCTGCATTTCGTTGAGAACGAAGGGTTCGCCTTCGGCACTACGTTCGGAGGCGCAGGCGGGAAGATTGTGCTGACGCTGTTCCGTCTTGTGGCCTCGGGCGCCATCCTGTGGTATCTGCTCCGTTCCCTGAAGAAGGGGATGCGCACCTCGTTTGCCGTGTGTGTGACGCTGGTGCTGGTGGGCGCCGTGGGGAACCTGGTGGACAGCTGCTTCTACGGGCTGCTGTTCAACGAGAGCAACATCCATGTCGCCACCCTCTTCCCGCCCGAAGGAGGCTACGCCCCGCTGCTGAGGGGCAGGGTGGTGGATATGTTCTACTTCCCTCTCTTCGAGTTCGACTGGCCTGCATGGGTGCCTTTCATCGGCGGGAAGCATTTCCTCTTCTTCGACGCCATATTCAATGTCGCCGACGCCTCCATCACCATAGGAGCCTTCTGGTTCATCATCGACGTCATTGTGCAGGACTGCAAGAAGAAACTCGCCAAACAACAGGAGGAGGCCCCGCAGGACTGAAATTTCCTGCCCCGTGCAATAAAAAGACATCACAGCCGTTAGGACAAAAAAAATAAACCATGGGAAAGACTGCTGAGAACGACTCGCCGTTGATGCGGCAGCATGCCGAACTGAAGAGGAGGTACCCCGACGCGGTGCTGCTGTTCCGCGTGGGCGACTTCTACGAGACCTTCGGCGAAGATGCCCGTCGCGCCTCGGCCATCCTCGGCCTGACGCTGACGCGCAAGGCCAGCGGGGGTGGCGGATACACCGACCTGGCAGGCATTCCCCACCATGCCATCGACCAGTATCTCCCGCGGCTTGTGCGGGCAGGGCTGCGCGTGGCCATCTGCGAGCAACTGGAAGACCCCAAGACCGTGAAGGGCCTCGTGAAACGCGGCATCACCGAGCTGGTGACGCCGGGCGTCTCCTACACCGACACGACGCTGGAGGTGAAGGAGAACAACTTCCTCTGCGGCCTCCACCTGACGGACAAGGTGCACGGCATCTCGTTCCTCGACATCTCCACGGGCGAGTTCTGCCTATATCGACAAACTGATGCAGAACTTCCACCCCGCCGAGGTGGTGCTGCAGCGAGGCAAGCTGCACTGGTTCCAGGATCATTTCCCCGAGAAGTACTATACCAACACCTTCGACGACTGGGTGTTCACCTCGGACTATGCCCACGAGCTGCTGCTGAAACAGTTCGGCACGGCCTCGTTGAAGGGCTTCGGCGTAGAGGACCTGACGATGGGCATCGTGGCCGCCGGCGCGGTGCTGCAATATCTGCAGGACACCCAGCACGACCGTACCCAGCATATCTGCAAAATCAACCGCATCGACGAGTCGCGCTATGTGTGGCTCGACAAGTTCACCGCCCGCAACCTGGAGCTAGTACACTCGCCCAACGAGCGTGCCCGCACCTTGCTCGATGTCCTGGACCAGACCTCCACCCCCATGGGGTCGCGCCTCCTGCGCCGCTGGATAGTGATGCCGCTGAAGGACCCCCAGGCCATCGAGGAGAGGCTGAAGGTGGTGGATTACCTGGTGCGCAACCGCGATTTCGCCATCCAGCTGCTCCAGCAGATACGGGCCATCGGCGACCTGGAGCGCCTCATCTCGAAGGTGGCCGTCGGACGCATCAACCCCCGTGAACTGCTTCAGCTGCGCCGTGCGCTGGAGGCTGTGGGGAAGATACAGGCGCTATGCCAGTCCACGGGTGAAGAGACCTGGACGCGCATCATGGGGCGGCTGAACGCCTGTAAGGAAATCAGCGACCGCATCGGGCGCGAGATACAGGAAGACCCGCCCGTCAAGGTGGAGAAGGGCAGTGTGATAGCCCCCGGCGTGAATGCCGAGCTGGACGAGCTGCGCGGCATGGCGGGGTCGGGAAAGGAATACCTCATGCGTCTCCAACAGCGCGAGGTGGAACTGACAGGCATCAGCTCGCTGAAGGTGGGCTACAACAATATCTTCGGCTACTATCTGGAGGTCACCAACACCCACAAGGACAAGGTGCCGGAGACCTGGATACGCAAGCAGACCCTGACCAACGCCGAGCGTTATATCACCCCCGAATTGAAAGAGTACGAGGCTAAAATCCTCGGTGCCGAGGAACGCATCCTGGCCCTTGAGGCCCAACTGTACGAGCAGCTGCTCTCGGCATTGATGAACTATGTGGAGCCCATCCAGTACGATGCCCAGATTGTGGCACAGACGGACTGCCTCCAGAGTTTCGCCGAGGTCTCGTTGGCCAACAACTACTGCCGTCCCGAATTGGGCGACGACCGCATTATCGATATCAGGGAAGGCCGTCACCCCGTCATCGAGACGCAGCTGCCGCTGGGCGAGCAGTATATCAGCAACGATGTGCTGCTGGATCCCGATAGTCAGCAGATTATCATCATCACCGGTCCCAACATGTCGGGTAAGTCGGCCCTGCTCAGACAGACGGCCCTCATCGTGCTGATGGCGCAGATGGGCTGCTATTGTCCTGCCCGCAAGGCACATATCGGTATGGTCGACAAGATATTCACCCGTGTGGGTGCGTCGGACAACATCTCGTCGGGCGAGTCGACCTTCATGGTGGAGATGAACGAGACGGCGAGTATCCTGAACAACATCTCCGACCGTAGCCTGGTGCTGCTCGACGAGATAGGCCGCGGCACCTCGACCTACGACGGCATCTCCATCGCCTGGGCCATCACCGAGTATCTCCACAACCAGAAGAAGGCACGGCCCAAGGTGATGTTCGCCACGCATTATCACGAACTTATCGAGATGGCCGACCAGTATGAGCGCATCCGCAACTACCATATCTCGGTGCGCGAGGTGGACAATAAGGTTATCTTCCTCCGCAAGTTGGAAGAGGGTGGCAGCGAACACAGCTTCGGCATCCATGTGGCCCGCATGGCCGGCATGCCCCAGCAGGTGCTGAAACGTGCCAACACCATGCTGGAACTCTTGGAGTCGAAGAATGAAGCCATCAGTGAGAAAGGCAAGAAGTCCGCCGCCACCGGCAAGAAACAACCCAAAGAAGTCCCCGCCGATGGCTACCAACTCAGCTTCATTCAGTTAGACGACCCCACCCTCCTGGAAATCCGCGACAAACTCCTCGACATAGACATCGACTCCCTCACCCCCCTCGAAGCCCTCTTGAAACTCAACGAGATCAAGAAACTCGTCGGCAAAAAGTGACGCAATCAAAAAGAATGTGTATATTTGTAGTAAACAACGGGCAATAGGATATTGGTGCAAACATTTAAGGACAAGAAGGATAGAGTAAAATAGAATGCTCGAAAAAAGACGTAAAAAAGCAAGTAATGATATGGAAACAGCAGTAAGGACGAAACGGAATGTATATGATAGCCTTGTGGCACTTCGCAACAGGGTGACATCACTGGCATTGCAGTCGGAAGATGAGGCTTTGTTGGCAGATGTCGTGGCCATGCTCAGTGGCGAGAAACGCCCGTGTACCTATACGGAAGAAGAATTCGCCAATGTACTGCGAGAGGCTGACGAAGACTATAAGGCAGGGAGGTTTGTAAGCCACGACCAACTCTTTGCACGTTATGGTTTATGACATCCAATGGATGCGTCGTGCATCGTCGGATATTGAGAACATCTACCTTTTCTATCGGGAAAAGGCAAATAAGAACGTTGCTCTACGGAGATTGCAACGCATAAAACAGGATATTTCCCATCTGAGAACGATGCCGTATATTGGCCCGCTTGATGAAGATTACCACCATACCCCGACATATAGGTATCTGACAGTCTTAGACTATAGAATCTATTACTTTGTTGAAGATGGTGCGGTCTATATTGCAGCTATATGGGATTGCAGGCAAGGCGGCATGGTGTTTGAAGAAAAAAAGCAATAGTCTCTTGCTCATTCAAAAAGAATGTGTATATTTGTAGCGGACAAAAGACAATAGGATATTAACACAAACGGCTAAGGACAAAACAGATAGAGCAATAATAGGACAGTAAGATAAAGACATAAAAAAAGGAATGAATTGGGAATGAGAAGGACAGAGGTCATACAGAGGTTAAAGAAAGAGCTTTCGGGACTTCCTTATGATATGGAGGTTTGGCTTTATGGCAGCGAGGCTCGGGGTGACGCTCGTCCCGATTCGGATATAGATTTGCTTATATTGTTCAACCAGAGTGAAGTCTCGCATCAGGATGAGACCCGACTGTATGATGTGACATATCCCATTGAGTTAGACTCGGGTGTCCCCATTAGCCTGTTCATTCTTCCAAAGCATCAATGGGAGTCCCGCATGACCCCCTTCCGTGATAATGTATTAACCGACAGAATAAGGCTGTAGTATGCTTAGTAATGAGGATAGGAATAACATTGTCCGGTTTAGGATAGAGAATGCCGACACAACCTTAGCCGAATCCTTGGAACAGATAGGGTTCGGGTATTACAATACGGCAGTGAATAGAATGTACTATGCTTGTTATTATGCGGCAAGTGCATTGCTCATCACAAATGGCATTGTCACGAAGACCCACGACGGGGTATTGCAGATGTTGAGTCTGCATTTCATCAAAACAGGTATACTCCCAGATGAATATGGGAAGATATACCGTAATCTGTTTGACAAACGCTCCTCGGGCGACTATGAGGACTTCTTCTATCACACCAAGGAATCCGCCGAAGCATTGTTTCCTGATGCCAAGAATTTTGTGGAAAGAATAAAGAACCTGGTTTGGGAATGGCTCGAAGCTCAGAAGGAAAAGTAGTGCTTAATCCAAAAACTTTCGTATATTTGTAGCAGACAACAGACAATAGGATATTAACACAAACAACTAAAGACAAAACAGATAGAAGTAAAATAAAGACATAAAAAGCGATTGTGCTTTAATAGAGAAGCTCAAATTCTGGACAAATTTGTAACACTCTACCGATTGAAAGCAGATCGCTCGTGAGCAATCGCGAGCTTTCTTGTTCGGTAGATAGGTAAGTCCAGAAACCTCGAGCTTCAACAAAAAGCCCGCGGTTTTTATTATGTATATAGCAAATACAAACGGAGGAACCCGAAATGCCGTCAAGTGAGTAGGGGAAATATTAAACTTCAATAAAATATGAAACAGAGATTTCGTATACTTCTGCTAATGCTAATGGCAATGCTGCCAGTAATTTCTACTGCACAAGTGGACTTGCAACGAGGCTTGGTAGCCTATTATTCTTTCGATGGGAACGCCAATGACGAAAGTGGCAACAAGAACAACGGTAGCATACAAGGTGCTACAATTCAAGATGGAAAATTCGGGAAATGCTATCATTTCGGAGGTTATGACAATTCTCAGATTATTAGAATACCCAACAGTAACTCTTTGAAGTTCTCCGACGCGGTATCTTTCTCTTTTTGGTTTAGGCTTGACGATTACGTTGGTATGGACGGAGGGGGAAAGAAAGGAAATTTCCAGCACATGAAATTTTTTGCCAAAGACTTCGACCGTGGGCAGATTTGTGCAGGGATTAATGGTATTGACAACAATAAATTTCGTATAGAGATATGCAACGCTGGAAAACAATGTGAAGCCATAATAAATGGCAATGCCACAAAAAAATGGTACCATGCGGTAATGATTCTTACGACGACATCAATGCATATATACATCAATGGCAAGGATGTGGCATCTAAACAAGAATCGATGACCTTTAATAATTCAAACGGGAAAGACTTGATTCTTGGTCGTCTGGCTCAAACGTGGTATCCTCTTCACGGTTGCCTTGATGAATTCCGCATCTATAACCGTGTATTGAATCCCAAAGAAGTTGAAGCACTATACCAGAATGCGACAAAATCTGCTAATGCTGGGGATGCTGTCGTTATGGAATACCGTGACTACAAGTTTTTCGATGATGAGCCAGACTACAAACTATATGAGGATAGCCTTAGTGTCAGATGCAACGGATGCGCCTATTGCACTGCTACCCAGAAACTATATGTTTTGGACGGACGTGGTCTCATTGTCGAATACGACATAACCAATGCCATGGAGAAAAAGGTCGGCAAACGCTCTTTCTCGCTTCCGTTCCAAGTAGAAACTGAGAGAAATACCATGGAGGTATCACCTAATGGACATTACCTTGCCTTCGTTGATGATAATGGCGATGCTCTCCATATTGTCAATACCGCTACGGGTAAGGAAATGACCTCCGCAAAATTGGGGAAAAAATACATGAATATTCATGACGGCAAGTCTGTAGGCCACCCATTTGCATTCCTGAATGACAATGAGGTGCTTGTGTCGGGAATGAGTAAAGCTCTTTTGTTCAATATATCCAAGGGGAAAGGCAAGAAACTATCGTTCAAAAAGCCATACAATGAGACTCCAAGATATAGTGTGACAACCAGAGGTCAAATATCCGGAAGGGTACCAGGCCCGGATTATACAAGAATAACACAAACCCTTAATAATGGGAAGTTAGGGAATCCTATGACCAACATGTATTATGGTGAATTTGTAAATGATTATTATTATATTTCAACTTTTGAATATGGTGGTCATGGCCAGAAAGATACTTATTATGATTGTAAGACAGGAATGTGTATTGATGAACAATTGGCGGGTTCTGACAGGACCAAATATACATATAAGTATTCCCGCGACAGGAAGCGCTGCGAGCTGACCACCATCAACAATCAGACACATTACCTCTATTTCCCAAACTCAAGGCCTCTCCAATTGTGGCTTGCAGATTACAAGATGCTGTGCCTTTTCACTAAGGATGGTAAAGTGCAGATATACAACCACACATTGACCGGCAATGAAATGCTGAAACAGCAGCTTGTGACAGCACTTTCCGAAAAGTCGATAGACGCTGTGGATGAGTTTATTGCACACAATCCCAAATCTCGTTACGTAGACCCTGCCCGACAGAAAAGGGGGGAATGCATAGAATATGCGTGGAAGAGCCTTTCTCAGCCGAACGACTATTCTCCTCAACATATCAATGATGTGATGGACTTTATCAACAAGTATGCCTCTCAGGCAAATGTCGATAAGGCAAGAGCGGAATTGGATAACATCTACAAAAGGGCATTGGAAAGGATTTCCGGCTCCGACGTTGATGGTTTCGACAATTATGTCAAGACCTATCCAGAAAGCCCATATATTGAGCAGGCTCGACAAAAACAACGTGATGCTTATCGTTCCGGGTACGAAGAACTTTGCCGAAAAAGCGAGCTACAGCCATATCTGGACTATGTCGAACGGTATCCCAACTCACCCTACATTGAGGATGTTAAAAATCGTGCCCGCACAATTTTCCAACATCAACAGGCCGAAGAACAGCGCCTCAAGGCCGAGGAAGAAGCGCGTCGACAGGAAGAACAGCGCCAACGCAATGCAGCCAAACTCAACTGCGTTGGCAAGGCCATCTATTGGAATGAGGTATTTACGTTGGATATCAGTAAGGGGGACGAGGGATTGATTGGCGGCCTGATAGGTAACGCATTGGGTACAAATCGTGTGTCATATACGGTGCAATATACAGCAATTGTCGAAGCCACATTAGGCGAAACTGCTGTGAAGTGTGTTATTTCTAATGTCCAGATACTGGATCCGAGCAGGTTATCATCCAATTATATAACATATAAGAAACATGCGATATCCAGACTGAATGAAGATTTAGGAAAAACCAGGGTAAAGCAACTTGACGAATTTGAATTAAGGTAGGTTGGTTAAGAAATAGGCAGGGGAGGAGAACTCCTGCCTATTTCTTGATGTTTTTTTGTGAGTCACTTCTGTTTGCGCATGAAAATTGCCAAAACAGATTTATATGAGATAGTTAGCAGGATATGAACAGAAGGAGATGAATAAAGATGCGAAAATGGGAGAAATATTGTGAGTAGGTGGACGATTTGTGTGGAAATAGGAAGCTCTGTAGTAAAAAATATTATTTGGAAATGAGAGTGTTGTAACTTTTTTGCGAGAAAAGTTTTGCTGAATGGAAAAAAGTTTGTACTTTTGCAGCCGCTTTTGAGGGATAAGAGCCTTCAGAGAGACACTTGAAATCTTGAATAAAGCAGATGCGGAAATAGCTCAGTTGGTAGAGCACGACCTTGCCAAGGTCGGGGTCGCGAGTTCGAGTCTCGTTTTCCGCTCCAAAGGGTTTAACTGCGGAAATAGCTCAGTTGGTAGAGCACGACCTTGCCAAGGTCGGGGTCGCGAGTTCGAGTCTCGTTTTCCGCTCAAAGTCACCAAACCAACGGCCGGAAGCCGCAGCCGGTAACCGGCACAGGAAGTGAGCTCTGGTGGTGGAATGGTAGACACGAGGGACTTAAAATCCCTTGCCCGCAAGGGCGTGTGGGTTCAAGTCCCACCCGGAGTACAAAGAGAGAAATTTGAAATAATGAAAGGTGCGAGTGAACAGAAGAGTGTGAATAGCTGTCTTGGTAGCTCAGCTGGTAGAGCAATTGACTCTTAATCAATGGGTCCAGGGTTCGAATCCCTGCCAGGACACACTGCGGGGTGTAGCGCAGTTGGCTAGCGCGCCACGTTCGGGACGTGGAGGTCGGAAGTTCGAGCCTTCTCACCCCGACCAAAGAAAAAGACTTCCGGCCAAGTGTCGGGTCTGCGCTTTCCAAGAAACATACGTCTACAAACCGCGATTGAGGCCACTTTAGCTCAGTTGGTAGAGCAACGCATTCGTAATGCGTAGGTCTGCGGTTCGAGTCCGCAAAGTGGCTCAACGTTCCCCAAGAGGGACGCTTTTTTAATTATCAAATCAATCAACAAACAACACAAAACATGGTAAACCGTTACGAAACCGTTTTCATTGTAACTCCCGTTTTGTCTGAAGAACAGATGAAGGAAACGGTAGAGAAGTACACCAACTTCTTAAAAGACCATGGTGCAGAAATCGTCTACACCAACAATTGGGGTATGCGGAAACTTGCCTATCCCATCCGCAAAAAGACCACTGGATTCTACTACCTCATCGAGTTCAACGCCGAGGGTAGCCTGATTGCCGACCTTGAGATCGCCTACAAGCGCGACGAGCGTCTGCTCCGCTTCCTCACCGTGTCGCTCGACAAGTACGCTATCGCCTACAACGAGAAGAAGCGCGCCGCCAAGAAGGCCGCCGAAGAGGCTCCTGTAGCAGCAGAAGAGGAGAAATAAAGTATTGATAAATCTTTAAACATTAGAATCATGGCTAACGAAACCGAAATCAAATATCTGACCCCGATTGCCGTCGAGACCCAGCGCAAGAAATACTGCCGCTTCAAGAAACTCGGCATCAAGTATATCGACTATAAAGATGCGGACTTCCTGCTGAAGTTCGTCAACGAGCAGGGCAAGATTCTGCCCCGCCGCATCACCGGTACCTCCAACAAGTACCAGAAGAAAGTGTCCAAGGCTATCAAGCGTGCCCGCCACCTGGCCCTCATGCCCTACGTAGCTGATTGTTTAAAATAATAATAGGAGGAAGAAAGAATGGAAATCATACTGTTGCAAGATGTGACCAACCTCGGTTACAAAGACGATATCGTTAAAGTCAAGAACGGCTACGCCAACAACTACCTCCTGCCCCAGGGCCTGGCCATCATCGCCACCCCGTCGAACCGCAAACAGCACGAGGAGACCATGCGTCAGCGCGCCCGCAAGGAGGAGAATCTCCGCAATCAGGCCGAGACCCAGCAGGCCGCCGTCAACGAGAAGACCGTGCGCATCATCGCCAAGGTCGGTGAGAACGGACACCTGTTCGGCTCCATCACCAGCGACCAGATCGCCGAAGCCCTCAAGGAGCAGCACAACTACGACGTGGACCGCAAGAAGATCGTGGTCGACGGCGCCAAGCTGAAAGAGGTCGGCACCTTCCCTGTGCAGATCAACATCTACCGCGACATCAAGGCCACCGTCAACGTCGAAATCGTTGCCGAATAAGCCCCCCGCGATACAAGACTTTAGAGGGAGTCCCGCAAGGATTTCCTCTTTTTTTTGACCCCAAGACAATCCCTAAAAACGAGAAAATGGAGACACGAGAGGCCTGTTCGCAGAATGATGTTTGACTGTTGAACCGAAAAATAGTATCTGGAAACAAGGTGTTTACGTTTTTTCTTGCAGAAAAGTTTTGCTATATGGAAAATTGTTTGTATTTTTGCACCCGATTTCGAGAACGATAATCGATGGCGTTGTAGCTCAGTTGGTAGAGCAGAGGACTGAAAATCCTTGTGTCACTGGTTCAATTCCAGTCAATGCCACAAAAAACAGGAGAAGGAGACAATAAAAGTCCCCTTCTTTCGTTTTTGTGTGTATGATAAGAATCCTTGTGGTCGACGACGAGCAGGACCTGTGCGAGATTCTGCGTTTCAACCTCTCGGGCGAGGGGTTCGAGGTCACTACGGCCAACAGCGCTGAGGAGGCAATGGAGAGACTGCGCGAGGAAGGACCTTACGCCCTTATCCTGCTGGATGTGATGATGGACCGCATGTCGGGCACCGAGATGGCGCGCCTCCTGCGGGCACAGGGCGACGAGACCCCCATCATATTCCTCACCGCCCTTGACGCGCACGACGACCAGATAGAGGGGTTCGAGGCCGGAGGGGACGACTATATCACCAAGCCTTTTGCCTTCGACACCGTGCTGGCGAGGGTGCGGGCCGTGCTGAAACGCACGCAGCCCCGCTCGGTGCAGAGCTTCGGGGCGCTGGCGATAGACGCCGACCGCGGTCAGGTGTTGCTGAACGGGGAGCCCGTCGGGTTGACCCGCAGGGAGTATCTGATACTCTCTCTGCTGGCGCAGCATGCGGGGGACTACCTCAGCCGCGAGGAGATATTGAACCGGGTATGGCCCAACGACACGTATGTGAACGACCGCAGCGTGGATGTCCATATCGCACGCCTGCGTAAGAAACTGGGGCCCGAAGGCGGGCGTATTGTGAACAAGACGGGATTCGGATACACGTTGAAAATTGAGAATTGAGAATTGAAAATTGAAAGACACACTCCTCAGTCACTCCGTGACCGCTCCCCTAACTTAGGGGAGCAGCTGGCTGTCGCACCACTTAAAACTTAAAACTCAAATGACAATTATTCTTATCATCATAGGCATCTTGCTGGTGGCGTCGGTGACGATGGCCATTCGGTTGACGATTCAGGTGCGGCGGCAGCGGCAGCTGCGCGAAGAGGCCGAGACCTCGAAGCAACAGGCCCTTGCCGAACAGAAGCGCAACCAGCAGCTGAAGCAGGAGATGACCTCGAATATCGCCCACGAACTGAAGACGCCCGTCAGCTCTATCAGGGGCTATCTGGAGATACTGCTGGGGGACAAGCCTATGGACGAGGGGCAGCGGCGCTATTTCCTGGAACGCTGCTACAGCCAGACCCTTCGACTGTCGAACCTCATCGCCGACGTGGCCCTTATCAACAAACTGGAGGAAGCCAACGACCTCTTTGAGACGAAACCCGTCAATGTCAACGAGTGTGTCGAGGAGGCCATCGTGGAGCTCTCGCACCTGGCCGGGGAGCACAAAGTGGCTATCCACAACAGTCTGCCAGACGGCATGGAGATTGTAGGGGACAAGATGTTAATCTATACCGTCTTCCGCAACCTGTTAGAGAATGCCGTCACGCATGCCGGCGACGGGTGCGAGGTAACGGTGGACAGCTACCAGCCCGCCGACGGCGAGCGCTACTACCTGCGGGTGTACGACAACGGCAAAGGGGTGGCCAACGAGTACCTACCCAAGCTCTTCGAGCGTTTCGTGCGCATCGACGAAGGCCGCAGCCGCAAGAACGGCGGCACTGGCCTGGGACTCTCCATCGTGAAGCACGCCGTGCAGCTGCACGGCGGCAGTGTCTATGCCAAGAACCGGCCCGAAGGTGGACTGGAGGTGCTGTTCTCACTGAAACTAAAAGATAAAAACTAAAAGCTAAAAGACTATCGCAACATGCATATCACACCGATTCAACTACGTTTTAACGACATCGACCAGATGGGCCATGTCAACAATGCCGTCATCATGGAGTTCTTCGACCTCGGGAAGTCGGAGTTTTTCACTGCCGTGGGGCTTCCGCCCGAAGAGGGAGAGTTCACCGTCATGGTGGTGCATGTGGAGGTAGATTTCCACAGCCAGATACGCTACCACGACAAGGTGCATGTCACCACGCGTGTCGACGGCTTCGGAACCAAGAGTCTGCGTGTGGTGCAGCAGGTGGTCAATGACACCACCGGCGAGCCATGCGCCACCTGCAAGACCGTCATGTCGGGCTACAGCCGAGCCACCCATCGTGCCGCCGTCATCCCCGACACAATAAAAGAACGGATTCGGCGTTATCAAGATGAAAATGAAAATTGACAATGAAAAATAAGGTTCTTATCGTTTACACGGGAGGCACCATCGGCATGGTGCAGGATGAGAACGGCTCGCTCAAGCCGTTCCCGCTCAACCATATCTACGACACCGTCCCCGAGCTGCGCAACTGCTCCTACCAGATAGACACCTGCCAGCTGGACAACATCATCGACTCTTCCAACATGACGCCCTCGCTGTGGGTGGATATTGCCGAGAGCATCGAGCGCGAGTATGACAACTACGACGGCTTCGTTGTGCTTCACGGCACCGACACGATGGCCTACACCGCCTCGGCCCTCAGTTTCATGTTTGAGAACCTCTCGAAGCCTATCATCCTTACGGGCAGCCAGCTGCCGATGGGCATGCTGCGCAGCGACGGCCGCGAGAACCTCATCTGTGCCCTGGAACTGGCGGCGGGCAAGGAGCAGATTATCCCCGAGGTGTGCCTCTATTTCGAGAGCCACCTCTACCGCGGCAACCGCAGCACGAAGGTGAGCGCCGAGAATTTCGACGCCTTCAGCAGCTACAACTACCCCTCGCTCGTGAAGGCGGGCATCAGCTTCACCTACAAACCCCACCTCTTCCTGCTGCCCACCTCGCAGCCGTTAAAGGTGCACAAGTGTTTCGACCGCCATATCGCCGTCCTGAAGATGTTCCCCGGAATCACTCCCGAGGTGGTCGGCGCGGTGCTGCACACAGAGAACCTGCGCGGCGTGGTGCTGGAGACCTTTGGCTCGGGCAATGCCCCCACAGAGCCGTGGTTTATCGATGCCGTTGAAGAGGCCATCCGTCGCAATATCGTGGTGCTGAACGTCACGCAGTGCAAGGCGGGAGCCGTGAAGATGGGACAGTACGAGGCTGGCGTGGGTCTGCAGCGTATCGGCGTCATCGGCGGCAATGACCTCACCCCCGAGGCCGCCGTCACCAAACTGATGTTCCTCCTCGGTATGTACCCCGACGACAACGAGGCCGTGAAACGCGACCTCCAGCAGTCGCTGCGGGGAGAAATGACGGTCTTGTTAAACTAAAAAGTAAAAGCTAAAACCAGTCGAGTCCATGAAACGACCTCTCGTCCTTTTAGTTTTTAGTTTTTACCTTTTAGTTTCCACGGCCCACGCCCAGACCCGTGCCGCCAACCTGGGCATGTTTGACAACCAGCGTTTTCATTTCGGCATCCAAGTAGGGTACACCCATTCCAAATTCGACCTGATGTATTCCGAGGATGAGGCCCTGCGGCAGAACATTCAAGGCACCACATCCTATTACAGCCCCGGTTTCCATATCAACATCATCGGCGACGCCCGTATGGGTGACTATCTCAACTTCCGCCTCCTTCCGGGCGTCACCCTCATCAGTCGGGACATTGCCTATGCTTGGTCGTCGGCCTATCGCGAGACCCATTGGAAATATGACGAGCAGCGCACCGTCGAGTCTGTCTATGGTGAAATCCCCGCCGAGTTCAAGTTCCGCTCGGTCCGCTATGCCAATTTCCGTCCCTATCTGACGGCTGGCGGCAGTTTCGGTTTCGACTTTGCCTCCCTCCGCAAGAATAAGAACAACAACGACGAGAGTATCGTCCGTCTCAACCCTGTCGATCTGCGCTATACGATGGGCGTCGGCATTGACTTCTTTCTGCGCTATGTCAAGTTCGCCATCGAGATGAAGATGTCCTTCGGCATCCCTGACCTCCGCGTTGTGGATGACGACCTTTACACTCAGTCTGTCGTTTACCTCCGCTCGCGCACGTTCATGATTTCTTTCACTTTCGAAGGAGACAACGAGTACTTTCGGAAGTCAAAGCGATATTAAACACTCAGCCATGCCTCAGACGCTCGACATAGACCTCACCCCTCAGCAATACGTTACGCCCGACTTCATGTGGCGTGCCGTGGCCGACAGGCTCTCTTTGCATGAGTCCGACCTCGCCCATGTGGCTGTTCTGCGCCGCAGCCTTGACTCGCGCAGAGGGCGGCTGGTCTATCACACGGCTGTCGAGGTCTACAGGGCAGGGGAGGAGTATGTCCCGCCCGACTTCGACGGCCACTATCGCGACTGCCATGCCTGTCCGCCTGTCGTCATCGTGGGTGCCGGTCCTGCGGGTCTCTTTGCAGCCCTGCGGGCTTTGCAGGTGGGGCTGCGGCCTATCATCCTTGATAGGGGAAAGAACGTCTCGGAGCGCAAATACGACATCGCCGCCATCACTCGCGAGCAGCGGGTCGACCCTGACAGCAACTGGTGCTTTGGAGAAGGCGGTGCAGGCACCTATTCCGACGGCAAACTCTATACCCGCAGCACCAAGCGTGGCAATGTGCGCGACGTGCTGGAACGTTTTGTGGAGCATGGAGCCGACCCCGACATCCTCCTCGACGCCCATGCCCACATAGGCACCGACCGTCTCAGTGGCATCATCGCCCGGATGCGTGCCACCATCGAGGGATATGGCGGCGAGTATCATTTCTCCACCCGTGTGGTGGACCTTATCGTGCGGTCTGAAGGGGCGCACGAGTGCGTCAGCGGCGTGATGGATGCCGACGGCAACCGTTATGAGGGCATCGCCGTGGTGCTGGCTACGGGGCATTCCGCCCGCGATATCTACCGCCTCTTCCATCGGCGCGGATGGCTGCTGGAGACCAAGCCTTTCGCTCTCGGCATCCGTGTGGAGCATCCTCAGACACTTATCGACACCCTCCAGTACCACCTGACCTCCCCTGCCGCCCGCGCCCAAGGACGGTACCTGCCTCCGGCGGCCTACAGCCTCACCACGCAGGTGGAGGGCCACGGGGTCTTCTCTTTCTGCATGTGTCCCGGCGGCGTTATAGTGCCCGCCGCCTGGACAGCAGGTCATCAACGGCATGAGCAACTCGCGCCGCAATTCGCCCTACGCCAACAGCGGCATTGCAGTCACGGTTGCGCCCTCCGATGTGCCGCAGTACACCTCGGAAGGTCCCTTGGCTTTGCTGCGTTTCCAGCAGGAGGTGGAGGAGAACCTCTTCCATGCCATGGGCGACACCCTCACGGCTCCCATCCAGCGGCTCACCGACTTCTGCCAAGGGCGCCCCAGCCAGTCCAACAACCCCTCGGGTTATATGGGCCAGACCGCCAATGCCCCCGTCCACGAACTGCTGCCGCCTTTCGTGGTGAAATGCCTCCAGCAGGGGCTTCGTCAGTTCGACCAGAAGATGCACGGATTCTACACCGACCAGGCAAGTGTCCTGGCCGTCGAGAGCCGCACCAGCTCGCCTGTCCGCATTCCCCGTGGCGACGACTTCCAGCACCCCCAGCTGCGGGGACTCTATCCCTGCGGCGAAGGAGCGGGCTATTCCGGCGGCATCGTCTCTTCCGCCCTCGACGGCATCAACGCAATAAACCAACTCACACAATGACCTTCGACCTCGTCTCCGACTTTGCCCCCATGGGCGACCAGCCCGAAGCCATCAGCCAACTGGTGGAAGGCATCCGTCGTGGGCAGCGCGCACAGGTGCTGCAAGGCGTCACGGGCAGCGGCAAGACCTTCACCGTGGCCAATGTCATCGCCCAGTTGAACCGTCCCACGCTGGTCATGAGTCACAACAAGACCCTCGCGGCCCAACTCTACGGCGAATTCAAGCAGTTCTTTCCCAACAACGCCGTCGAGTATTTCGTCAGCTACTACGACTACTACCAGCCCGAAGCCTACATCCCCGCCACCAACACCTACATCGAGAAGGACCTGCAAATCAACGACGACCTCGACAAACTCCGTCTGCGTGCCGCCTCGGCGCTCCTCAGCGGGCGGAGGGACGTCATCGTGGTCTGCTCCGTCAGCTGCATCTACGGCATCGGCAACCCCGAGGAGTTCAAGCGTGGAACCATCCACCTGCATGTGGGCGACCACATCACGCGCGACGCCCTCCTGCTCCAACTGCTCGACGGCCAATATATCCGCAACGAGATAGAGTTCATCAACGGACGTTTCCGTGTCAAAGGCGACACCGTCGACATTTTCCCCTCCTTTGCCGATTTCTGCTTCCGCGTCTGCTTCTGGGACGACGAGATAGAAAGCCTCGAGAGCTTCGACCCCGTCAGCGGGCACAAACTCGACACCTACCAGGATGTTACCATCTATCCGGCAAGCAACTTCCTCACTTCCAAGGAGCACATGTCCGATGCCCTCCTGCAGATACAGCGCGACATGTTCGCCCAGCGCGACTGGTTCTACTCTATCGACAAGCCTTTGGAAGCCAAGCGTCTCGAAGAGCGTGTCAACTACGACCTCGAGATGATACAGGAACTCGGCTACTGCTCTGGCATTGAGAACTACTCCCGCTATTTCGATGGACGCAGCGAAGGGTCGCGCCCCTTCTGTCTCATCGACTATTTCCCTGACGACTTTCTCCTCGTGGTCGACGAGAGTCACGTTACCGTGCCCCAGATAGGTGCCATGTACGGCGGCGACCGTTCCCGTAAGAAAGCCCTTGTGGAGTATGGTTTCCGTCTCCCTTCGGCTCTCGACAACCGCCCGCTTACCTACGACGAGTTCTATGCCCTCACCGGCCAGACAATCTATATCAGCGCCACCCCTGCGCCCTACGAACTCCGCGAGGCTGAAGGCGTGGTGGTGGAGCAAGTCATCCGTCCCACAGGACTTCTCGACCCCGTTGTCGAGGTGCGCCCTGCCGTCAACCAGGTCGACGACCTCCTCGACGAGATCGAGAAGACCGTTTACAAGCAGGAGCGTGTCCTTGTCACCACCCTCACCAAGCGCATGGCCGAGGAGATGACCTCCTATCTCATCAACCTCGGCATCCGCAGCAAATACATCCATTCCGATGTCGACACCCTCGAGCGTGTCGAGATTATGCGAGACCTCCGCATGGGGGTCTTCGATGTCCTTGTGGGTGTCAACCTCCTGCGCGAAGGCCTCGACCTTCCCGAGGTGTCGTTGGTCGCCATCCTCGATGCTGACAAGGAGGGGTTCCTCCGTTCCGACCGGGCCCTCATCCAGACCATCGGGCGTGCCGCCCGCAACGTCCATAGCAAGGCCATCCTTTACGGCGACACCATCACGGGCTCCATGCAGCGCGCCATCGACGAGACCAACCGTCACCGCGAGAAACAGATACGATACAACCTGCAGCATGGAATCGTCCCGCGCCAGATTGTCAAGAGCACCGAGGCCATCCTTGGCTCCACCAGTGTCATCGAGCGCGCCGCCGAGCAGCAGACGGGCTCTGTCGATATATACCAGCACCGCCCCAATATTCCCACCATGGAGCCGCTGGCCGCCTCGCCCTACGCCTTGACCACCCCCGCCCATCCGGCACCCAAGACTTCCGGTGATGCCGATGGTCGCCATACGCCATACTCCTACGACCTCTCCCAGGCCGCTGAACCTGGCATGGTTGCCGAAGATGGGGCGGACACTCCTGTCCCGCCTGAGGTGTCGCCAGAGCCGCAGTATGTCAACATGACCCAGGCGCAGCTTCGTAAGGAAATCCGCGCTGCCCAGCGCAAGATGCAGCAGGCCGCCAAAGAGATGGACTTCCTCGTTGCCGCCAAGTACCGCGACCAGATACGTGCCATGCAGAAGGCCCTTGACACCGCCCGTTGATAACAAACTCTAAACCCCTATATCCCATGAAAAAAGTTCTTTTCACCCTTCTCGCCATTCTCTCGTTGGCATCCCTCTCGGCTCAGCCCCGAGGCATCCGTGGCAGCATCCCGCCACCTCCTCCCGCAACCCCGTCCATCGTGGTGGAATCCCATCACGGCGAGACGTTCCAGGTCTATCTCAATGGTGAATTGATGAATGCCGTTCCCCGAACCCAGGTGGTTGTCGACAATCTCGATGGCTATATGCAGGAAGTCATCATCGTCCTTACCCACCCAGCCCGCAAGGCAGCCATCATACAGGTCTTTGCCACCCTGGAGGGCACCCCTGTGTTTGTCAACTACGATGATCGAAATCAGCAGCTCAACCTCCAGACCACGCATCGGGATGATTATGTATACGACGGACAACCTGCCGTCATGCCGCCAACCCCGTCCATACCGCCTACGCCGCCCGTCATTGAGCCTCCGGCGCCGGCCACCGTCTCGGATGCCTGGGTCGACGAGATGATTGTTCTCATCAACCGGCAGTCCTTCGACAAAGAAAAACTCACCACCGCCAGAGGCCTTCTCTCCAACGGCCTGCCTTTCACTGCCGCGCAGATTGCCCGCATCACCGGCACCATGACTTTCAGTTCCACGCAAGTCGACTTCCTCAAGGATGCTTACCTCCACTGCTACGACCCCGAAAACTATGAGCATGCCTTAGCCGTCCTCACTTTCTCTACCGACCGCCAGAAAGTCCGCAAGTACATCGACTCCCTGCGGTGATACGGTTCACAGTCTCGTTATTTTGTCCCACATATACGAATTGCCGAAGTCGTCTCTGTACACCAGCGATTCCTCGTCGACATAGGTGACGACATATTCGCGGGGGACGATGCCTCCCGTTGTTATGGGGTATTCCAGATGGAGCAGGTTGCTGTCCATAGACCATTGGAACCGTTTACTTTCAGCGCGGGTAACATCGTCAGCCGTATCCCACGTGCGGCCATAGCCGTTGGCATCATATTCTTCATAGAGGGAGCCGTGCAGCCATCTGCCGACAAGCATCGCGGGAGAATATATGACCTTCTGCCTTCGGCTGAAGGCTTTCAGGTCTACACGAGTGGCAGTGTCGGTGTGAAGTTGATGGATGCGGCTTGCCTGTTCAGGCTTTAGCCTTGCCGTTGCCGGCACGACGATGGTGTCGGGCACATTGTCCGGGATTGTTTCCTCTGGTGACTTCTGCTTGTGATGGCAGCCCACAGGCAGGAGGCAGCCAACGGCAGCCACAATAATCCATAACCTATAACCGATAACCTTCTTCATAGGCGGACAATCTTGGCCTTGGCGTTCTTGAACTGGGGCATCGTCATGCCTACGGAGGCACCAATATAAGTGGGGTCGCAGATGACATATTTCTTCCCGTCGATGGTGAAGTAATCGCCGTCCACCTCGTCGGTGAAGCATACCGCCGTGCCGAGGTGCCCTGTCCAATGCACCAGCACCACCTCCAGCCCCAGCAGGTCGCGCACTAGGATGCTGTAGAGGATAGAACGGTCCTCGCAGTCGTTCTTGGGGTAGTAGAAGCTCTCGTCGCCGAACAGGGGACGTTCATAGCCGAACTGGTCCTGGTCGGTTGCATAGTCGAAAGCCGTCTGCACGAAGTCGAGCAGCATGTGGGCGGCCTTCTTCTGACTCTTGCCCTTGATTTGTGACCGCAGGACGGGATAGAGGGCATCCTTCACCTCGGGACTAAGAGAGGCGTTGGCATAGCACTCCCATGACGACGAGACAGGGTAGTCGCTCAGGAAGTCTATCAGACTTTTGTTCACCCTGACTTCAACCTTGAGGGTGCCGAATTGCTTAGCCTCGAAGGTGCGTTTTGCTGAAGGAGAAGAGGTGAGTGCGGGCAACTCATTCATCACGATGCTGGCCACCTGTTCCTTTGGAAAAGCCACCTTGCAGACCTCCACGCTGCCTGTTGCTTGCTTGTCGAGGACGTAGTAGTGGGTGTCGTCGATGGTGATGTACGAGTAGTTGTAGATGTCGTGGTCGAAGGGGACGAGCAGCACTAGCCGTCCGTCGCTCTTGGCAATGCGCACCTTCATGCCCGACTGGGTGAGGAGGTACATCTGCAGCAGCACGGCCTCGTTGCTGTTTTGGGCCGGCAGCAGCCGCTCGCTCATGTTCTTCAGCAGGCGGATATAGCCCCAGTCGGAGAGGTGCAGTTGGCTGCGCTGCTCCAGGCAGTCGTGCAGCAGCCCGTCGTACTTCTCAGCCGAAAGGGCCTTCCATGCCTCCGCGATGCTCTTCTCACTCAGGGACGGAAGGGTGAACCTCAGATTGTCTGAGGCGTGGACAATGCAGGGGGTGTTATACAGGGCGAACTGAATCGTCGGCGTGGTGGGCGCGGGCTCGGGAATATTCTCTTCGGGTACGGGAGGTGGCGGCACTTGTCGGGGTGAGGGAACCACAATAGGCGTGGGCAGGGGTGTGGCCTCCGGCAACTTGTCGGGTGCTACCTGAGGTGCCCGTTTCGGCTTGGGCTGTGCGGGCGGTTTCTCTCCTTTGCTCACCCGCATGGCCTCCCAAGCCTCCTGCATATAGCGGGCATAGTCCTCGTTGGCCTTCTTGCGGAATGCGGCATACTCTGCCATCGCCTTCTTCTTTTGTGAGGCATACTGCCCCATAGCCTGCCGTTTTGCGGCCTCGTACTTCTCCCGCTCAGTCTGTGCCGACACCGTGCCGGCCATCAGGAACGCGAGGATGATTATTGCTGCGTGTTTCATGTTTGTTGTAGACATTATTTGTGTTAATCATCAAAAATAATTACCTCAAAAGGTAATTATTTCAAAAAAAGTTGTACCTTTGCATCTGAGAAACAAACAACTTTTGACTTATGAGCAAGATTTCTGACCTTTTCAACGAATGTGAGGCATCCACTCCGCAAGACATAAAGCAGCGCGTCGACTGGTCATTCCAGATTGCCGACAAGATTGACGGCATACTGAAAGCGCGCGGCATGTCGCAAAAGGAATTTGCCAAGCAGATAGGCCGCTCTGAAGCTGAAGTATGCCGTTGGGTTGGCGGCACGCACAACTTCACTTTGGCAACCCTTGCCAAAATCTCTGCCGCCCTAGGAGTGCCGCTGATTAGTATTGCTGGATGAGAGGACGGGGTCATTGACAGTTCATTATTTTTGAAATTGAGCCATCCACTTCGTCTATTTACATGAAGGGGAAATAAAGTTCAATGGTTTTACAGGCAGAATGGTATCCTACTGTAGAGTATAAATCCAACTCTCTTAGGCTTCGGGTGTATCTATCAAGTGTATAAATGTCAGGATTAATAATACCAGTAATAATAGTAACGTCTCCGGGTGAGAGTGTACCACTAGTTGGTGAAATGGATGTGAAGATATCAAAGGTATGCCGTGTGTATGTAGGAATTGTTCCTATTATTGTGTCTCTTTCTCCTGAAATATAACATAATTTGTGCAAGTTCCAAGACGCATCTTGGGCTGTACCATTATAAAGTTTTATGGCAATTGTCGAAGTATATTTCGGTATGACTATTTGATTCCCGATAGGATTCCCATTAATATCGGTAATTGTCAATTCTTCATTCATGTATGAAGAGACTTGCATGTAAACATCGATTTCGGTTGTCTGATTATTCTTGACAACAAAAGAGCGACCATTGGATACCCTTAACCCATCTATATACATCCATCCCCATTCAAACCCTTCTCTCTGTACATCAACCGTATACTTCCCTGCTTTAACTTCTGAGAAACAGAACGTACCATCGGATCCTGTTACAGCCACCTGTGGAGATTGGGCACCTGTAGGATCTACAATTGAGACCCTAAATCCTTGCCCTCCTGCATTACTCCGGACACATCCATTGATGCCCCCAGGCAATTCAGCATCCGACTGTTCTGCCTTTTCTGTGCATGCCACGAAAATACACATTACCGCCGCCCCAAGTAGGAAACTTGAATATTTTATTGTTCTTTTTATTGAGATTCTCATATTAATGATGATATTTAAAAGTCGTTGAAAATAAAAGGTTGAACATTACCATAGATGATAGTATTATTTGTCCCATATTTAACCCATGTCCTTACATAATAGGTAACAGGTCTTCCTGGATTTTCATCCCAACAACCCCACCATGTATATGTATACTCTCCTAATCCACTGCCAGGAATTTCTATATTACTATCACTCATTGTTGGCACAGTATTGGTAGAAGACCAACAAAATCCCCGTTTCGTATAGGGGGGATAACCCACATTGGTTATATTTCCATGAAACATATTTCTGTAAGGTCCATCAGTTCCGTCGGGTTGTGTGACAGGTAGGGTTATAACCACGGGAGGGTTCTCTTGTCCTGTAGCCCGTATTGTCAACACATTATTTCCATTGTTGGACTTGATATACAAACTGGTAGTATTTACTCCTGCCACCAATTTTGTTCGGTCAATCTCGACAGTAACGGTAATTGTCTGCCCAGGGGATATCGTACTTGGTATTGATGATACTGATTTTATCCACACACAGGAATAGTCAATACTACAACGAATACTCACTGTTCCATTATTAAAGATATTAAATGACCTAACAACAGAAGAAGGATCGCTGCCAAAATCAATATCACTAATAGCGTTACCATTCATGTCAGTGATGGCGAGTTTGACTTGCTGTTTTTTTATTTGAACATCGCGTCGCATTCGACCTCCGTCTTTTACTTTAATAATAAAGTCATCCACCAAGTCTTCATACTCTGCCTTGGATACGGTTATATGGTAATTCCCATCCTCAATATCGGAAAACTCATACTCCCCGTCGTATCCTGTCAGCGTAGTCTCGCTACCAGGAAGCAATGACACATTCGCATCAGAAATAAGTTCGCCTGTCATGTAGTCGGTAATTCTGCCGTAAATGGATCCTTTTCTTAACTCGAGTGTGCTATTTCCCTCCTTTTCACTACACCCAATAAACGACATAAGAAATATGAACGACAAAGCGAATGATTTCATTTTTTTCATGGTAATAACTATTTTAGTTTATGGAATATATATTGTGACTTGATTTCCATATCCTGTACCATACCGTGTGGTAGCATAGGCTCTAATATACAGCGTTCCACTATTCGAAGGCATGGGTATATATGAAGTATACGGACCACTGCCAGAGTCATCGTCTGTATGTTGAAATGACGAAGACAAATCTGGATTAGGGCTAAATCCATAACATACACCTTTGCTGTAAACGAATGTTCCTTGGTCATCAGTCACATCGCCACCGGTCATAATATAATCATCGTAATAGTACTCGACAAATGAAGCCGAAGCGGTGGTTACTGTTGGGATACCCGACATGGTGGTAAATGTTCTTTCTTGTCCATATGTTGTTTCAAACTCATTCGTGGCATACGACCTCACCCGATAGGTGGTATTTGGTTGCAACGGATATAGCATCCCTGAGATCGGTCCTTCCCCAAAACCAGATGTGGCTTTAGAATCGTTGATGGTTGGAGTATGGCTGATGCTCCAGCATAGTCCCTTTTCAATAATATCGCACCCATTGTCATTCGTCACTTCGCTATATCCCATCACGGCAGTCGGGTCCATATTCTCTATGGTAGTGGCACCACATATCGGTAAGCATGACATCGTTGAAAAAGTCCTCTCCGTGCTATACCCTGTTCCCAAATTGCTGATGGCGAATGCTCTTATGCGATATGTTGTATTGTGTTCAAGATTCAGTATGGTATGATTGAATGTGCCCGAGCTTGGACCAAGATGAACCACACCGTCGCTTATCGAAGGCGTATGGTTTGCACTGTAGCAAAATCCGCAGTCGGTAATACTTCCACCATTGGCATTCACTATGCGACCTTCGCAGTGTGCTGTCGTGGACGTAACATTATTCACTTGTGAGAGTTGAACCTCCGGGGGATTTCCTGAAGCGCTGGTGGCTGTAACTCTAAGTTCCGCACTTCCATGTCCAGTGGAAATGTTCAGAATGGTTGAGTTCTGCCCTATGGCCAAAAGAGTGCGGTTGATGTTCACTGTGACAGGCACCGTCTGTCCTGGTGTTATTACGTTAGGAAGCGAAGAAACAGAAGAAATCCAGTTACATTCATATATCACATCACAATGGACGGACTCGGTACCTTCATTGAATATTTTGAACGACTTTGTCACCAATGAAACATCCGACCCAAAGTCCAGCGTTGTCATGACGGCACCGTTCATATCGACAATCCGGATGGTTGCAGGCATTCTTTCTATCTGCGCATCCCGACGCATCCTCTTGCCGTTCTTCACATGAATAACATAGGGGTCTTTCAATGTCGTATATTCCGCCTTGGAGACGGTAATTGAATAATCTCCGTCCTCCAAGTCAAGGAATTCATACATACCATCAAATCCCGTCAACGTTGTTTCCCCGCCAGGTCGTAAAGATACATTTGCGTTGCCAACAGGTTCTCCTGTCGCATAATCTGTTATTACGCCATAGATGGCACCAGTTTTCTCAACAATAGGTTCTTCCGTCTTTTCTGTACAGCCATACCAAGTAAAGCTAACAAAAATCATTGCTATAATAATAAATGCAATTCCTACGAACTTCTTCTTCATATTATTTATAATTTAAATTGCGGCATCTTGTTGTACCCTCATACCTTCGACTACTGTCATTGTCACTGATTTACTATAAGGGCTATAACCACTGGCAATAATGTACAAAGAGTATATGTTATGAATTTCATTAATCAGATTCTCTGTAATAACACAATGCATCTCATATTGACCATCCATTCCTGTGACAGCAGAACCAATACTGCCATTAGGTGTAGATGACCCAACAGAAGATGGGTAGGTAGATGTATGTAACGATACCTCTGCACTTCGCACGGGTTCTCCCGTATAATGATCCACTATTGTGCCATAAACCACAAATGAGATACCATCATCTGCTGTCTTTTCTGGCGTACAGCCATACAAAACAAAGGTGCATAAAGACACAATTGCCACTATTATTGTCAAAAATGTATTTTTTTTCATAATGACCTCTTCATTACAAGGCTAACAATAGTTGTCTCCCCTGCATTGACGTTGACTATCTTGCGATTAGCGGAGTAACCTGTTTGTTGGACTGTGACAGTGTATTGCTGGGCTTCAAGTTCTGTATATTCAAATTGACCATCCATTCCCGTGTATGTATTCTTTGATGTCGGACTGAGTGTGACAAGCGCATTCTGAATAGGACTACCAGTATCATAATCTATCACTGTTCCGCTGATATTTCCGTTAAGGTTGTACTGAGTCTTTGTGCATGCACTGAACATTAACGGCAATGCTGCACAGAGCAAAAGTATAGTAATTATTTTCTTCATCTTGTTGTTCGTTTTAAAAGTTAATATTCAAGGCCAAACCAAACTGATTGGGTGAGGCATAGGGCGCAAATACCATTTCCGTATTGCCGACCTTCACATATCGAGCACCCTTTGTGGCAGATGCATCAATAATATTCCAGATATATACGGCAGCGGCAGCACCAATACAGATATTACGAACGTTCTGCCACATGTTGGCATTATCCGTATATGTGGCAAGAATTTTTACATTGTGGGTGCTGCCAAGAAGGTTTACATAGCTTGCTCTCATACTTTCAGCCACTATGATGCCGCCCACACAGGCCACTTCTCCAGCAATAAAAAGGACACCTTTTGTCTTCTGTCCTTTGTGTAATTGTTCCATGCCAGGCACAAATGCCCTTGCACTGAACGGATACTCATCAGTGACATACACAGGCTCATACGGGTTGTCGGGATGCTTGGCCGTCTGAGTCAGTATGTACACGACATAATCGCCATTGGAAAGGTGTTCCACGTATTCATCGAGTATCCGAGATTTCACCACCAACTCACCAGACGTGGTTATTTGTCCGTTGACAACCGTTGCCGAGGCACCGGTTGCCAAATCCCGTTTGCGTATAATCTCCGACGCAGCCTTGTTTCGTGCTTCTTCAACGGTTTTTGCTCTACCGGAAGCAGTTTCCAAATAAGAATTACTCAGTTCTTGGAAGTAACCAGCTTTCCATAGAGGATCTTGTGCATAGGTATTTGTTGTGAGAAGAAGAAATACACCTACACAAAAGATATATAAACGATTTTTCATATTCATTATATCTATGGCTAAAGAGGAAGAAATTTCTTCCTCTTTAGCCAAATCAGATTATATCAGTCCTTATTAATATAGTTGTCTCGACGGTTCAAAAGGCCTTCCAATGCCTCATCGGATTGTTTGTCAAAATCCTCCATCTTGGTTTGTGCACTGAGTGTTTTGTCTTTTGCAATAGCATCTTTTAATGCATTGTTTAGATCTTTCAGTGAGATCACTGCTACATATTTACATGTATGCATTCCTCTATCGGTTGTTTCGGGGACAACAAAACACTCTCTGATTCTGCCTCGCATGCCTTGTGTAACCTGATTAAATTTATCCGTGAGGGTACTAGCATACACATCATCTGTCGCCTCGTTGGTTTCTGAATACGAAAGTCCTTTTGCAATACGTTCTACGTAGGATTCCATTTTTTCAATTAATTCTTTATTTGCCTCATTTCTAGCTTTGGTTCTGGCAATTTGTGGGCTTTTCCCACTCTGACCATATCCTTCAGCTGTCATCCATTCGTCATTGTCAACGCATCCACCCATCTCGCTAACATTGTTAATCATTGCTTCACCTCTCTGCTCTCGCAGTTTTTTCAATTGTTCTGGTGTTTGTGCCGACACAGTGTTGATGGTCATCATTCCCATGAGCATTGCTGCTCCAATAAACATTACTTTTTTCATTTTTTGTAAAATTTAAATGTTAATAATTTTTGTGGATTAATACTTATTGAATTCTATACAATAAAAAAATCGTGGACTCTTCTTATTAACCTTGAGGTGTTCCACGACCTGTGCTCCATAAGTAAAGCCCACGATACAATCATGGGCGTTTACTGCTTTACATCGGAGCAACTTGATGATTGTGGAACTTTTCAAGGTTATCCGTAAGCGTAAACGCTTTCGTCTATGTCTTAATGTTTTTCTCTATCTGTTTCTTGTTGTGTGTGTTTGGTTGTTTCTATACGTGCAGTAAGGCTGCGTTTATCGGTGCAAATATACGAACTTTTTCCGATATGGCAAAAAAAAGTGGCCCTGCCGACCGGCAGGGACCACCTTTTTATTATATATGAAGGAGCAACTATTTGGTGGAGACGACCAGATAGCGGGTCTGCTCCCAGAATTTGGCGGGGTTGAGGATGCGCAGGTAGGCAACGGTGCGGTTGTCGTTCTCGTCCATGACCAGCTCGTAGCTGTTCTCGGGGTGTTTGGAGACGACTTTGGCTTTGCGCATGTTGACGGTGATGGTGGTCACCTTGGTGCGGTCGATCTCGGTGAAGCGCTCGAGGGCCATGTCGTTGAGGGTGCCCTGACGGCGGCCGATGCCGATGAAGCCACCTTCCTTGTTGACGATGCCGGCGTCGCGGAGGTCCTTATAGGTGCCGACGACATAGTAGGCGCGGTTGGCCTCGGCGGTCTGTAGGTTGATGTACTGCTCTTTCTCCTGGTTGGCGGCGGTGAGTTCGCTGACATCCTGGTTGAGCTTCTGAATCATGGCTTTGCTGTTCTCGAGTTCGGTGAGGAGCTCGCTGATGCGGGTTTCCTGCTCGGCAATACGCTGTTCGTAGAGCTTCACGGTCTCAGCCAGTTGGCTGTTCTCCTTGCCTTTCTTGGCCAGCTGGGCCTGAAGGTTGGCGATTTTCTGCTTGTTGGCGGCCATTAGGCTCTCAATGCTGGTGAGGTGACCCTTGATTTGGCTCTTGACGTTGGCCTGGCCTTCCTGATTGTTCTGGCGCAGTTGCTGCACACTGTTGTAGCTGGCGTTGATGGCAGCCAGGTTTTCCTCAATCTGATTGAGGGTTGCATACAGCGAATCCATCTCGGTGTCTTTGGCGTCAATGACAGAGATGAGGGAATCGTTGGCCTTGAGCAGCGCATCGCGCTCGCTTTTGTAGCAGGAGGTGAACACGGTGGCCACCACTGCCAAACTGAGAACCATTACTGTTTTCTTCATGTTTTTTAAGGTTTATTAGTTATACTTTTTTGTGTGTTCAGACAATAAATTCTATTATTTGCGTTATGATGGGTAACGGCAATGTTGTATATTTATTGTCCAATATTGCAAAAAGAACTCATAATAAATCTTAAAATATCATGAACCGTTTTGTAAAATACCTCTTGATTATGACCGCAGTCATCAGTGCAGCCCCCGCCGAGGGGCAGGAAAAGAACCCCTTGTTGGAGAAATGGAACACGCCGTACCAGACACCACCGTTCAGCCGTATACGCAATGAGCATTACGCTCCCGCCCTTCGAGACGCTATCAAGAATGCCGAGGCCGAGGTTCAGCGTATTGCCACGCAGAAGTCCAAGCCCACGTTTGTCAACACCATAGAGGCCCTGGAACGCAGCGGCGAGGAGGTGGAGCGTATCTCGGGCGTGCTGTTCAACCTCAACGAGTGCAACACTGACCCCGAGATGCAGAGGATTGTCATGGAAATGTCGCCCGAACTGACCCGTTTCAGCAACCGGGTGAATATGAACGAGCAACTCTTTGCCCGCGTGAAGGAACTATACGATCGCCGCGAGACGCTGGCGTTGACTGTGGAGCAGCAGACCCTGTTGGAGGACACCTATAAAGGATTCATCCGCAACGGTGTGGGTCTGCAGGGAGAGGCCCGCAAGCGTTTTGCCGAAATCTCGGAGCGGTTGGGCGTCCTTTCGCAGCAGATGAACCAGAATGTCCTTGCCGACAACAACGACTATACATTGCATGTGACCAACGAGAAGGACCTCTCGGGACTTCCTGCCACGGCCGTCGCCGCCGCGCGGCAGGAGGCTCAGGAGCGCGGTCTCGATGGTTGGGTCTTTACGCTGGCCTATCCTTCCTTCGGCCCATTCCTGACCTATGCCGACAACCGCGACCTGCGTGAGCAGATATGGCGTGCCTATAACAGTCGCGGTAACCGTGGAAACAAGAACGATAACAATGATGTGATACGCGAGATTGTGGCCTTGCGTCTGGAAATGGCGAATCTGTTGGGATACAAGACGTATAGCGAGTATGTGCTGAGCAACCGCATGTGTGAGTCGCCTGCTGAGCTGGAGAATTTCTTCGGCAAGCTGAAGGATGCCGCCCTCCCCGCTGCCCAAAGGGATTTTGAGATGGTTTCGGAATATGCCCGTGAGCATGGCGCGGTGATGCCCCTCCAGCGGTGGGATTTCAGCTATTGGGCAGAGAAACTCAAGAAGGAGATGTTCGAATTCGACGAAGAACTCCTTCGTCCCTACTTCCAGCTGGAACGCGTGCGCCAGGGCATCTTCGACCTCTACGGGCGCCTGTATGGCCTCACGTTCAAGGAGAACCCCAAGATTGAGGTGTACCATCCCGACGTGAAGGTGTACGAGGTGCACGACGGCAGCCGTTTCATGGGGGTGCTCTACCTCGACATGCATCCGCGTGCCAGCAAGCGCAGCGGCGCGTGGATGACCGAGTTCCGTGGACAGAGCAATCTGGGAGGCCGGCAGGTGAGACCGCTCATCCAGGTGGTGTGCAACTTCTCCAAGCCAGTGGGCAACGAACCTGCCCTGCTCTCCTTCGACGAGGTGGAGACCTTCATGCACGAGTTCGGTCACGCCATGCACGGCATGCTGACGGACTGCACCTATCCCAGTGTGTCGGGCACCAACGTCAAGCGCGACTTCGTCGAGCTCCCCTCGCAGGTGATGGAGAACTGGTGCTACGAATCGGAGTTCCTCAACACTTTCGCCAAGCACTACCAGACGGGCGACACGGTGCCGGGCGAGTATATAAAGAAAATCAAGGCCGCCGAGAAGTACCTGGCCGGGTGGTACTGTGTTCGCCAGCTGAGTCTGGGCCTGGTCGACTTCGCCTTCCATAGCCTCGAAAAGCCCTTCGAGGGCAAGGTGGAGGACTTTGAGCGCAATTACATGCTGGAGCTCCTGCCCGAGGTGAAGGGTGCCAACACCAGCACGGCTTTCACGCACATCTTCGCCGGAGGCTATGCCTCGGGCTATTACGGATACAAGTGGGCCGAGGTGCTGGATGCCGACGCCTTCTCCAAATTCAAGCAGAACGGCATCTTCGACAAGAAGACCGCCGAGGCGTTCCGTCGCGAGATTCTCTCGCGTGGCGGCACGGAGCACCCCGCCGTCCTCTTCCGCCGTTTTATGGGCCGCGATGCCGATATCAAGGCCTTTATGGAACGCAGCGGATTCGTGAAGTAAGAACTAAGATGTAAGAACTAAGACGTACAATGAACGAAATCTACGCAAAACAGATACTCAAGATATTTGCCAACAATCCGTTCGAGACGTTCAACCACAAACAGGTGGCTTCTCGCGTAGGTGCCCACGACAAGGGCACCCGGCAGGTGGTGATGGCCACGATGGCCGAAATGGCCGAGGAGAAAATCCTTGTGGAGGACTCGAACGCCCGTGGCAAGTACAAAATCAACCCGAAATACATCAACGACGACCTGCTGCCGCAGAACTACATCGTCGGAGTCATCGACATGAAGCAGGGCGGCAAGGCCTACGTTATTCCAATGAGGAATGAGAAATTAGGAATTAGGAATGATGCGACATCCAATTCCTCATTTCTAATTCCTAATTCCTCATTTGAAGAGGATATCCTCATCAAACCCAGTGACACCAACCACGCCCTGCATGGCGACACTGTGAAGGTGCGCATGTTCCCCCAGCGCAAGATGCACAAGCCGGAAGGACAGGTGGTCGAGGTGCTGGAACGGGCCCGCACCCGCTTTGTGGGAGTCATCCAGCGGCAGGACCGTTTCGCCTTCATGGTGAGCGACAACCGCACCATGACGGTGGACATCTTCATCCCGTTGAGCGACCTGAATGGCGCCGAGGACGGCGAGAAGGTGCTGGTGGAGATGACCGACTGGCCCGACCGCATGAACAACCCCGTGGGGCGCGTCGTCAAACGCCTCGGTCGGCCGGGCGACAACAATGTCGAGATGCAGTCCATCCTGGCCGAGTACACCTTCCCGCTGGACTTCCCTGCCGAGGCGGAGAAGGAAGCCGAGAAGATTGAGCAGCCCACAGAGAAAGACTACGAAGGCCGCAAGGATTTCCGTCGTGTGACGACCTTTACCATCGACCCCGCCGACGCCAAGGACTACGACGACGCCCTCTCGTTCCGCGCCATGAAAAATGGCAACTATGAGGTGGGCGTGCATATCGCCGACGTGTCGTACTATGTGAAGCCCGGCACAGCCCTCGACCGCGCCGCCTACGAGCGCGGCACCAGTGTCTATCTCGTCGACCGCACCATCCCCATGCTGCCTGAGAAACTCTGCAATGGGGTGTGCTCGCTGCGCCCGAACGAGGACAAACTCTGCTTCAGCGTGGTCATGGAGATAACCCCCGAGGCCAAGGTGGTGAAGCAGTGGTTCGGCAAGACCGTCATCAACAGCGACCACCGCTACTCATACGAGGAGGCGCAGGAGATTATTGAACAGGGTCAGTGTACTGCTGTCGACCCCACCGCCGCGGCCATTCTCGAGCTCCACAAGCTCGCCACCATACTCCGGCGGCAGCGTTATGCCGACGGAGCCATCAACTTCGAGAGTCAGGAGGTGAAGTTCATCCTCGACGAGAACGCCAAGCCCATCGGCGTGTATGTCAAGGAGTCGAAGGAGGCCAACTGGTTGATTGAAGAGTTCATGCTCCTCGCCAACCGCCTCGTGGCTGAAAAAGCCGGAAATACTAGTGGCACTAGTGCTACTAGTAAGACTAGAAACCCTCGCACCTTTGTTTATAGGGTCCACGACGAGCCCAACCCCGAGAAGCTCAATACCTTTGTCGAGTTCGTCGAGAAGTTGGGATTCAAGATGCGTCTCGGCTCGCGCAAGGCCCTGGCCACCTCATACAACAACCTTTTCGAGACCATCGCGGGGCGCGGCGAGGAGCACATGATTGACACCATCGCCATCCGCACCATGGCCAAGGCCGTCTACAGCACCAACAACATAGGACATTACGGGTTGGGTTTCAGATACTACACCCACTTTACCTCACCCATCCGGCGCTACCCCGACTTGATGGTGCACCGTCTGCTGGAACGTTACCTGCATGGCGGCGCCTCGGTGAGTGCCGGCGAGTATGAAGAATACTGCCAGCACTGCTCCCTCATGGAAAAACGTGCCGCCGACGCCGAGCGCGCCAGCGTGAAGTACAAGCAGGCCGAATTCCTCGGCGACAAAATCGGCGAGGTCTTCCCCGCGCTCATCTCGGGTGTCAGCAAGTGGGGCTTCTATGCCGAGATTGAGGGCAACAAGTGTGAGGGCATGATACCCATCGGCAGCCTCAAGGACGACTATTATATGCTCGACGAGGACAACTACCAGATTATCGGCCGCCGCACAGGCAAGTCCTACAAGCTGGGCATGCCCGTCACCATCCGTGTCAAGGGTGTCGACATGATCAAGAAACTCATCGACTTCGAGCTCGTCGAAGAGCCGAAAGCCGGCTTCCGGCAGAGTCGTCAGCATGAGCCTCGTCCGCAGAGCCGCAAGGAGAAAGAGAAGAGGTCTTCCAAGTCAAAGAAGGAATCCTCCAAAGACAAGAAGACCAAGTCCCGCAAAGAGAAATCGTCAGCCAGCAAGCCCCGCAAGAAGAAATGACGGGGCTTTTTCTTTGCATATCAGGAAAAACTTGTATCTTTGCAGTGGATTAGTAATGCTAGGGGTGCTTGATAACCCCCTTTAACAAAACAAGATATGACACTAAAGAACAAACAGGTGAGTGTGCTCTTTATGCTTTTGGTGGCACTTTTCACCCTCTGCCTGACGGCAGCAAACCTCTTTGCAACAAAGCAAATCACCGTGGGACCGGCCAACTTCACAGGCGCCCTTCTGGTCTTCCCCATCAGTTACATCATCAACGACGTAGTGGCCGAGGTCTACGGCTTCCGCCGTGCGCGGTTGCTCATCTGGCTGGCCTTCGGCATGAACTTCTTCTTCGTGCTGATGGGTGCACTGGTGGATATCATCCCCGGGGCGGATTGGTGGCAGCAGACCCCCGCCGGACAGGGATTCCATGCCATCTTCGGCCTGGCACCGCGTATTGTGGTGGCCTCTTTCCTGGCCTTTCTGGTGGGCTCGTTCATCAATGCTGCGGTCATCTCGAAGATGAAGGTCCGCGACCGTGGCCGCCGCTTCCCCCTGCGTGCCATCGTCAGCACCCTGGCGGGCGAGGCATGCGACTCCATCATCTTCTTTCCCATTGCCCTGTTGGGCATTGTGCCGCTGGCGCAGATGCCCCTGTTCGTCCTCTGGCAGGTGACGCTCAAAACCCTCTATGAGATACTCATCCTGCCCGTCACGGTGCGCGTGGTCCATGCCGTGAAGCGTGTGGAGAAGACCGATGTGTTCGACGTCAATATCAAATACCGATTATTTAAATAAGTAAATGTGTAAATGTGATAATGTGTGAGTGGCTGCCGCCCCACATACACATTCAAACACTTACACATTCACACATTCAAACACTCACACATTCACAATATGAGTAGAGAAAGAAAAGAATTGCAACAGTTGGGTCGCCCGACGGAGTATACTTTCAACTACACACCCGAGGTCTTGGAGGCTTTCGACAACCAGCATCCCGACCGTGACTATTGGGTGCAGTTCAACTGTCCGGAGTTCACCTCGCTATGCCCCATCACGGGCCAGCCCGACTTTGCCGAGATACGCATCCTCTATATCCCCGGTGAAAAGATGGTGGAGAGCAAGAGCCTTAAGCTCTACCTCAATTCGTTCCGCAATCACGGCGACTTCCACGAGGACTGCGTGAATATCATGCTGAACGACCTTGTCAACCTGATGCACCCCCGCTATATCGAGGTGACAGGCATCTTTGCTCCCCGAGGCGGCATCAGCATCTATCCCTACGTCAATTACGGCATGCCGGGGACGAAGTACGAGCAGCTGGCCGAGCAGCGGCTGGCCTCCTACCGGCCTATCGGCCACGACGGCGTGTAACGCATGTAGAGACCAAAGGCGATGTCGAAATGGCGTCGCGGCAGGTCGTAGTAGGCCTCGGCGTCGGCCCCGATACTGAAGTCATCGGTGTAGGCGTGTTCAAGCGCGAGACGGGCAGTGGCCATGCGCCTGTCGGGTTCGCAGAAATCTGGGTCCTTCCAACTGATGCATTGGAACATGTAGCTCCCACGCGGGGCGATGTAGTGGTGTCCCATCCAGAGTCCTGCGCCGCCCAGCAGGTGGAACTGCCCTTTGCGGAAGTCGGCCGTCAGCTGAGGCCAGAAGCCGTAACCCTCTTTGTATGCCTGCAGCGGGGTGGGCGAGATGTCCTGATAGAAGAAGAACGGGGCGTGGATATGCACTTTCCAGTTTCCGGCGAAAACACCCATGCGGAGGCCGGCACTCTCGGTGAAGAGCGACTCGATGCAGGTGTCGAGGGCTGAGAACTGTCCGCCGCGATGGCTGCCCAGGAAGGCGAAGGGGATGGAGAGTTGGAAATGCTGGAGGTCTACAGGGGTTATCTCGTTGGAAGAGGCGAGGGTGAATCGCTCCTGGTCCATCTGCCACGGCTGAAGGAGGTTTTCCCAGTGTATCCAGGTGTCTGTGCGCCAGCGGAGGGGATGGATGTGGGCGATTAGCTGCACGCCCTGTTCGTCGTGGGCGTAGATATGGCGTTCGCGTCCCAGCATAGGCTCGTAGAGGCCATGCGTCAGCGTGCCGTAGAGGGTGCCCATGACAATGTGCATTGTGGGCAGGGGCGAGTATTCCAGACGGACCAGTGGCTGCCATCCGTAGAGTCCTAGCAATCCTGCAGCCCCCGTCAGCCGAAGTCCCACGGTGGCGCGTGCCGCGGTGCCGATGCGGCGTGTCACGTAGGGGTCGGCAAAGAATCCTATGGCGGTGTACCCTGGCGACTGGGGGATGAAGAACTCGGCATCGCGCAGGAAGGTGGTGAGGTCTATGCCCGTACTCCAGGTGTCGGCAATCCTGTCGTGGATTATCCATTGCGGGTAATACTGGATGAGGATGTCGGGCTCAAAGCGATACAGAGGGCTGTCACTTTGGGCGGACGCGTGGAAGCCTGCCGTCAGCAAGCATAAGAGGGCGGCCGTTCGCAGAACGGCCGCCCTCCTCATTATGTCTTTCCTGCTCATTCGACAACGAACTTGCATGCACTGCCGTTGAGGCGGTAGAAGTAGGTGCCAGTGGGGTAGTTGCGCACGTCGAGGCGGTACTCCTGCGTGCCGGCGGGGACGACGATGTTGTCCACCATCTTGCCGTCGATGCTGTAGACGCCCATGCGCATGTTGTACTCGTAGCCCGCGGGTATCATCAGGTACTCCGTGGCGGGGTTGGGATAGGCCTGGACGGTGCTGAACTCGGTGTTGTCTTCAATACCGACACTGTTGGGGTAGATGTTGTAGACTATGGCGTGACCAGAGTTGAAGGTGTAGCCGCCGGCGGTCTCAACGCTGGAGATGGGCGCGATGGTGTAGTAGCCGTCGCTGCTGCCGCCCCAGCCCCAGTTGATATAGAAGCGCTTGCTGTTGTCGGGATCGCAGCCGGAAAGCACGAAGGCGTGACCAGCGGCGTCACGGCCAGTGCCGTTGCGGTCGGAACCACTGTAATACACGGGACGGGCGTTGTCCTCAATCTCGCTATGCAGCAGTGATAACCAGTTGGCGTCTTGGCTCGTTGCGTTCTGACGTTCCTTGTATATGGCATGGTCGTACTGGAAGTACTTCAAAGCCTCGGGGACATCCTGGCTGTGGGCTCCACTGCCGCTGACACTCCAACCCATCTTGACGGTGACGCCGCAGGCGAAGCTCAGCTTGCCGATGGCGCGGATTTTGTTGTAGTCGCTGCGTGGGGTGATGGAGTTGGGCATGCTGTCGTAGACGAACTTGTTGCTGTCGAGGGTGAATTTGTACTTGATGGACTGGTAGTTCCAGTTGGTCGAGGCAGTGTGCCAGTTGCGGGCGCTGTGGTCGGAGAGGCCGCCTACGACAGGGTATTTCCAGTAGTGGATAATCATGGCCATGGCCGTTGCCACGCATCCGGTAAGGCAGTGCTGATTTTCCTGCATGGGGCAGAAGCGGTTGTAGGGGTCTTCCTGGTCCCAGCGGGCCTTCACGAGGTAGGTGGCTTTGCTGAGGTTGGAGACGGGATGGAACGTGTGCTCCACCAGACCCTTCCAGGCATTGGTAGCCTCGTTGGTGGCTGTGGCGTTATTGTTTTGGTTTTCAGCGACGAGTTTGGCGTAGCTCTCCAGCATGTAACGGCAGGCGGGGGGCATGGTCTCGGAATCCAGGCTGCCGGTGGGGGCGTAGGCCAGAATGGGCTCGACACCGTCGCAGGCAGAGACCACCACATAGCCGCCGTTCTCGATATTGAAGGCGTAGACTGCGGGGATGCACAGAGTGGGGTTGTCGAATTGTTCGGCCAGCACCAGAGCCTCGGGAGCCACGGGGGACTTGGCACCAGTCATTTGGGCGAAGAAGTAGGCACCCACCTGACGGGCGGTCTGGAGGTCGACATTCTCGGCTTTTGCCGTTCCCATCATCATGACAAAGAGCGTCAGAATAAGGGTAAAGAGCTTGTTTTTCATTGTCTTCTGTTGTTAGTATGATTATAAATGAGTTTACTTTCCAAACGGCAAAGATACGACTTTTTTCTCACATACGAGGAAAAAAACGAGGCCGCCAACGTTAATAACCCATAAAACCGTTGCCTGCGACCCAACCTGTTTTTTGGGTGATAGGCCTTTATGGGGCGAGGAGGAAGAAGAGGCCGAGGCCGATGTAGTTGCCTACCATGTAGCCGATGAGGCCGATGGTGATGCCGGGGACGATGACGTCCTTGTTGCCGAGGAGGCCGGCGACCAGGGGGACGAAGGGGGGCGAGTTGACAAGGGTGACGGAGGTGGTGAGCGTGAGGTCGCTGTCGAGTTTGACGAGGCGGGCGAAGAGTATCTGCAGGATGAGGGAGCCGAAGATGACGAAGGTGATGTAGGCAAGGATGTTGAGGCTGCCGCCGAGGTCCATCTGGCGCACGTCGCAGGCGTTGGCTATCGAGAAGCAGAAAATGTAGATGAAGTAGAGCCCCATGGTGAAGGATTTGGACTGCTGGCCGGGGTCGTCATTCTGTGTGGCGAGGCGCACGAAGGGGAGGAAGGAAGCCCCGATGGAGAGGGTGGTGAGGATGAGGATGAGCATGGGGGTCGAGAAGTCGTCGGGGAAGAGGGTGGAGGCGAGGTAGGACACTGCGGCGATGACGAGGGTGACGGCGAGGGGGATGAGGATTAATGAGGAATTAGGAATTAGGAATGAGGAATTCTTTGATGCGTCAGCCGAATTACTAATTCCTAATTTCTCATTCCTAATTTCCAACTGCTTGGGCTTTGGGAGGAGTTTGCGGAAGAGGGGACGGCCGAAGAGGATGACAAAGACAAGGTAGAGGCCGGTGACGATGAGGTCGTAGGAGGTGATGAAGAGGTAGGTGCTCTGGTCCATGTCGACACCGCGGGCGATGGCGCCCATGTTGGGGATGCCGCCGGTGTAGATGCCCACCGAGACGGCGCAGACCTGTGCGAAATGCTTCGGGTCCTGTCCATTGCGGAAGAGGAAGTAGCCCGCCACAGTGACGATGAGTATGGCGGTGATGCCGCTGAGGAAGGCCTTGAGGGTGTTGCCTGCCGACCAGTTGCGCAGATTACAGGAGATGAGCATCAGCGGGATGGCCAGGGGAATGCAGAGGTTGCCGACAAAGGTGTTGGTTTCAAGCAGGGCCTGGTCCTGCAGCCATGGGGTGAGGTTGGCCACCAGAAGGCCGATGACATACAACACTGCCATCGGACTAACCTTGTCAATCCACGTCCATTTTCGGGCGAGGAGCATGACGGCAAGGGGGACACCGAGGAGGTAAAGAAGGTAGAAAAACATGGCTGACGAGGATCTTTGGTTTTTACCTTTTGGTTTTTTCCAGTTCCTCTTTGAGGAATTGGGCGGTGTAGTTGTCGGGTTGCTGGGCGAGGTCTTCGGGAGTGCCGTTGAAGATGACCTGTCCGCCTGCGCGACCACCGTCGGGACCCATGTCGATAATCCAGTCGGCCACCTTGATGACATCCATGTTGTGCTCGATGACGAGGACGCTATTGCCTTTGTCCACCAGACGTTGCAGCACCTCCAGCAGCACGCGGATGTCCTCGAAATGGAGGCCGGTGGTGGGCTCGTCGAGGATGTAGAGCGTGTTGCCCGTCTCGGGGCGGGCCAGTTCGGTGGCCAGCTTGATGCGTTGTGCCTCGCCGCCGCTGAGGGTGGTGGACTGCTGCCCGAGGGTCAGGTAGCCAAGGCCCACCTCCTGCACGGTCTTCAGCTTCCGGTAGATGCGGGGGTACGACTCGAAGAACTCCACGGCCTCGTTGACGGTCATGTCGAGCACGTCGGCTATGCTCTTGCCCTTGTAGCGGATTTCGAGGGTCTCGCGGTTGTAGCGTTTGCCGTTGCACATCTCGCAGTTGACGTACACGTCCGGCAGGAAGTTCATCTCGATGGTGCGCACACCCGCGCCCTTGCAGTGCTCGCAGCGTCCGCCGCTGACATTGAATGAGAAACGGCCGGGCTTGTAGCCGCGGATGCGTGCCGAGTTGGGTGAAGAGTTGGCGTATCTCGTCGAAGACGCCCACATAGGTGGCGGGGTTGCTGCGGGGGGTGCGCCCGATGGGCGACTGGTCGATTTCTATGACCTTGTCGATATGCTCGATGCCTGTCACGCTGCGGTAGGGCAGGGGGGCTTTCTGGGCATGGAAGAAATGCTGGTTGAGGATGGGGTGGAGGGTCTCGTTGATGAGGCTGCTCTTGCCGCTGCCGCTCACGCCGGTGACGCAGACGAAACGGCGCAGGGGGACGTCCAGCGTCACGTCCTTCAGGTTGTTGCCTGTGGCGCCCTCCACCACGAGGTGGTCGCACCCCTCCATCGGACGGCGCACGGGGATGGCGATGTCCTTATGGCGGTAGAGGTAGTCGAGGGTGAGGGACCCGCTGTCGGGGCCTACATTCTTTGGGGGCTTGCCTGCGAAGATAATCTTGCCGCCGTGGACACCCGCGCCAGGGCCGATGTCGACGAGGTAGTCGGCGTTGAGCATCATGTCGCGGTCATGCTCCACGACGATGACACTGTTGCCCAAGTCGCGCAACTCCTTGAGTGCCTCGATGAGGCGGTGGTTGTCCCTCTGGTGGAGTCCGATGCTGGGCTCGTCGAGGATATAGAGCACGTTGACCAGCTTGGCCCCGATTTGAGTGGCCAGGCGGATGCGCTGGGACTCGCCGCCCGAGAGGGAACTGCTGTTGCGGTTCATCGAGAGGTATCCCACCCCCACGTTGATCATGAAGCGGGTGCGGTTCAGGATCTCGCGCAGTATCTCGTGCGCCACGGTGCGCTGCTGTGGCTCGAGGCGGTCCTCGAGGTGTTCCAGCCGCTCGTAGAGTTCGAGGAGGTCCATCTCGGCCATCTGGCCGATGTGCAGGCCGTCGATTTTGAAGGCCAGGCTCTCGGGCTTCAGCCGGTAGCCCTGGCATTCAGGACAGGGGACGGTGTTCATGAACGATGTCGCCCATTTCTGCAGGGCTGCGGAGCTCTCGTCCGAGGCCATCTGCATGATATAGTTCACAATGCCCGGGAAACTGTTGCCGTGGTTCATCTCGTAGGCATCCTCCATGCCTGTGTAGTTCGAGGTGCCGTAGAGGATGGTGTTCATCGCGTCTTCCGAGAGCTTCTCCACGGGGTCGTCGAGGGTGAAGTGGTAGTATCGCCCGAGGTTCTCCATCTTGCGGTAGAGATAGTTGGTGGGGCTGTATTTCCCCAGCACCTCGAAGGCGCCGTCGCGGATGCTCTTCTTGGGGTCGGGGATAAGCTTGGCCAAGTCCAGCTGGGCTATCTTGCCGAGGCCGTTGCACTTGGGGCAGGCTCCGTAGGGCGAGTTGAAGGAGAAGGTGTTGGGCTCCGGCTCTGGGTAGGAGTGTCCCGTGGCGGGGTCCATGAGCAGGCGGCTGTAGTAGGCGGGCTTGGCCAAGGGGGTGTTCTCCAGCACCATGAGGACTCCTTTGCCCTGTTTGAAGGCGGCGCGCACAGCCTCCTTGAGGCGGTCGTTGGTCCTCCCCACGCGCACGCGGTCGATGACCAGCTCGATGTCGTGGGTCTTGTAACGGTCCACCTGCATGTTGTAGGTCAGTTCCTTAATCTCTCCGTCCACGCGCACGCGCAGATATCCTTTCTTGGCCACCTGGGCGAAAAGCTCGCGGTAGTGTCCCTTGCGGCTCTTCACCAGGGGGGCGAGGATGACGACGTCCTTGCCGTCGTACTGCTCGTTGATGAGGTGGAGAATCTGCTCCTCGGTGTATTTCACCATGCGCTCGCCGCTGACATGCGAGTAGGCCACGCCGACGCGGGCGTAGAGCAGGCGCACGAAGTCGTATATCTCGGTCACCGTCCCCACCGTCGAGCGGGGGTTCTTGTTGGTGGTTTTCTGTTCGATAGAGATGACGGGGCTGAGTCCCTTGATGCTGTCCACGTCGGGGCGTTCGATGTTGCCGATGAAGTGTCGTGCGTAGGCCGAAAACGTCTCCATGTAGCGGCGCTGGCCTTCGGCGTGGATGGTGTCGAAGGCGAGGCTGCTCTTGCCGCTGCCGCTGAGGCCGGTGAAAACCACCAGCTGGTTGCGGGGGATGTCGATGTCGACATTCTGCAGGTTGTGTTCGCGGGCTCCGAGTATCTCAATCATAACGATGTCACAGGACTGGTGTCGCGGTGGCCGTGGGTGAGGGTGCGGTAGAGGGTTCCTTTCTCCACGGGCATCTTGAGGTTGTAGCTCTTGCCGGCCTTGTTGGTGATGTGGTCGGTCAGCAGCCAGGGGTTGAGCGTGCGCACCATGCGGTAGGTAGTGCCGTTCTGTTTGGCCACATGGTAGAGGTCGATGTTCTTCCCCTCAATGGTGACGGTGCGCGTGGGGATGGGGGGGAAGAGGTCGCAGTGGCGCAGGTGGTAGCCGTAGCGTGCGGGGTTCTGCATGATGGTCTTCATGGCCAGGATGCGGTAGACGTAGCGCGAGGTCTCGGTGTTGAGCAGCAGGTCGTAGTAGTTCTTGATGCTCTGCAGGTCCATGCGTTTGGCGAGACCGTTCTCGCCGCAGTTGTAGGCGGCGGCGGCCGCTGTCCAGCTGCCGAAACGGTTGTAGAGGCTCTTGATGTATTTGCAGGCCGCCTCGGTCGAGGCTTCCAGGTTGTTGCGCATGTCCACCTCGTCGTTCACCTCCAGCCCGTAGGTGGTGCCGGTGCTCTTGATGAACTGCCAGAATCCCTGTGCCTTGGCGGGCGACGTGGCATTGGTCAGCGCGCTCTCGATGACGCAGAGGTATTTGAAGTCGTCGGGGATGCCGTTCTTCTTGAGAATGGGCTCGATGACGGGGAAATAGCGTCCGGCGCGTTTGAAGCACATCACCGTGGCCGACTGGCGGTACATGTTCACCACCAGTTCGTTGTCCAGCGCTTCGCGCACATAGTAGGTCTCCATCGGCACCCGCTCGCCCGCGAAGGTCAGCGTGTCGGGCAGCACGGGGGCATAGACATGGTAGTCGGCCATGATGGCCCGCTGCAACAGGGCCTCGCTGTCCTCTTTCTTGGTGGCGAAGATAAAGGCCTCGCCGGCGATGGCCACAACGGCGAGGATGATGGCGGCGATGGAGAGACGCTTCATTGCAGGCACCTCCTCACTATTTCCCGTGCCACGTCGGCCTTGCTCAGCAGGGGAGTCTCGGTGCGGCTGCCGTCGCGCCCGATGATGGTCACGCGGTTGGTGTCGACGCCGAATCCGGCCCCCTTGTCGCGCAGCGAGTTGAGGACTATGTAGTCCAGGTTTTTCTTCTCGAGTTTGCGGCGGGCGTTTACCTCCTCGTCGTCGGTCTCGAGGGCAAAGCCCACGAGGCGCTGGCCCTCCTGCTTCATGGTGCCGAGGGTGGCCAGGATGTCGGGGTTCTGCACGAGGGTGAGGGTCATGCCCTCGTCGCCCTGTTTCTTCAATTTATGGTCGGCGGTGTGGTCGGGCCGGTAGTCGGCCACTGCGGCCGAGAGGATGGCTGCGCAGCAGGTGGGGAAGAGGCGTGTGGCGGCCTCGTACATCTCGCGGGCGCTCTCCACGTCGGTGCGGTGGATGTTGGGATGCTCTGCACGGCATGCCGTGGGACCCGTCACCAGTTCCACCCCGTAGCCTTCGGCGGCCAGCGCCTCGGCCAGCGCAAATCCCATCTTGCCCGACGAGTAGTTGCCGATGAAGCGCACCGAGTCGATTTTCTCGTAGGTGGGTCCGGCGGTGACGAGCACCTTGGATAATGAGGAATTAGGAATGAGGAATGAGGAATTATTTGACTCGTCAGCCAAATTCCTAATTCCTAATTTCTCATTCCTAATTGCCGAGGCTATATCCTCAGGCTCGGCCATGCGTCCTGCCCCTGTGGCGCCGCAGGCCAGCTCGCCCTCGGCGGGGGCGATGATGTTCACCCCGCGGGCCTTGAGGGTGGCGAGGTTCTGCTGCACGGCGGGGTGCTCCCACATGTCGGTGTTCATGGCGGGGGCCAGGTAGAGGGGTTTGTGGCTGAAAGCCAGCAGGAGGGTGCTGAGGGCGTCGTCGGCGATGCCCGAGGCCAGCTTGCCGATGCAGTTGGCCGTGGCGGGGGCCACCACCATTATGTCGCCCCAGTCTTTCAGGGCGATGTGCTCGGTGCTGTGGTCGTTGACGGGGGCGAAGAGTTCGGAATACAGGCGGTTGCCCGACACCGTCTCCAGCGTCAGGGGCGTGACGAACTCCAGGGCGTGCCGGGTGGCGACACACTGCACCTCGTGCCCCTGCTTTTTCAGCAGACGCACCAGCTGCGGCGCCTTATAGGCCGCGATGCCTCCGGTGATGCCGACAATGACGCGCATTTATTTCTTCTCGGCGATAATCTGGTTCTCGAGCTCCTCGATCTTGCGCTGTTGCTGGTCCTCCTTGGCGGGGTTGCGGTAGTAGAGCTTGTGGTCGAGGTATTCCTCGGTGGCCTCGAGCACGGGCTTGGGGCGCTGCTCGAACTGGCGCACAATGTCGATTTGCTCGCGGTTCTCGTAGTATTCGTCCATCGAGTCGCTGGTGTTGAACTCCTCGATTTTCTTGTGGAGTTCTTTCTTCTCGTCGACGGCGATTTGGTTGGCGCGTTTGGTCAGCACGGCGACGGTCTCGTAGATGTTGTCGGTCATGTCGCTGAAGAGGGCCGTGTTGCGGGTCACCGTGGTGTTGGAGATTTTTTTCTTGGTTTCGTCCATGGATTATTGTTTGATTGTTTGATTGCTCTGTTGTTCATATTTCGCCAGGGCGGCGCGTGTCTTGGTGTATATCTTCTGCGCCTCGCCGAGGAACTTCGAATCCTGGAAGGAGGTGGCGAAGCGTTCGAAGTCGTTGATTACCTGCTGCAGGCGCTCGCGCTGTTTCTCCTCGGTGCTGTTGATGCCGTATTCGTAGCTGCTGGACAGCATGTAGAACATGGCCTTCTCCTTGTAGGGCGAGTCGGGATACTCGTTCAGGAAACGGCCCAGCGAGACGTAGGCGGCGTTGTACTGCTCGGTCTCGTAGTAGTTGTAGGCTATCTCGTAGTCCTTGCGCATCAGCTTGCTGCGGAGCTCGTCGAGGTACTGGTTGATTTCGGGCACGTGGGTGCTCTGGGGGTAGCGGTCCACGTAGGACTCAAAGGCCGCGATGGCCTCTTTTGTCTGCTGCTGGTCCAGATTGTACTCAGGCGATTCGTAGTACTTGCACATGGCCGAGAGGAACAGCGCCTCTTCGGCCTTGTCGCTGTAGGCGTAGCGTTTGGCGAAGTTGCTGAACTGGTAGCCGGCGGTGTAGTAGTCCTTGGTGTTCATCAGGGCCGTCGCATAGCGCCATGCGATGTCCTCGGCGTGCTCTTTGCCGTGGTACTGCACAAAGAGGTTTTCGAACAGTTGGATGGCCTGCGAATACTGCCCGTTGTCGTAGTATTTCACTGCGGCCTGGTATTTTGCCTCCGAATCGTTGCTCTTTATCAATTTGTTGACATTGTCGCAACCTGTTAGCAATAGGATTGTTAGGGCCAAAAGCCCGATACTTTTGTTCAGTTTCATAGCGTGCAAAGATACACTTTTTTTTTCATTCTCCAACATTTTTCTTCCCGACATCCTTCTTTTATTATGTACCGCACCCCGGTTTCCCTGCACTCTCGCCACGGCTTCGCCCCGGGCTCGGAGCGGGCTCGGTTCTTCTTCGATTTATCTTCGTTTGTTCTTCGATTGTTCTTCGTTTTCAAAACGGAATACAATCGAAGAACAATCGAAGAACAAACGGCGAACAAAACAGCCCGCACACAAGGAGTGGCAAAAGAGCTGTGGGACAGGGGAGAGGGAAGGGAGAAAATAAAAAAAAGCCTTTTTGGGGGAAGAAAATTCGTGGATACAAATATTTTTTGTATCTTTGCTTTTTAATAACGTACCCGCACTATGGACACAATCATCATCTTAGACTTTGGCTCTCAGTACACTCAGTTGATTGCGCGGAAAATCCGCGAACTGAATATTTACTGTGAAATACACCCGTTCAACAAGATTCCGGCCCTTACGCCCGACGTGAAGGGCGTGGTTTTCTCGGGCAGCCCCTACAGCTGCAACGCCCCCGACGCGCCGCAGCCCGACATGAAGGACATCAAGGGCAAGCTGCCGCTGCTGGCGGTGTGCTACGGGGCGCAGTACCTGGCCAAGTGGGGCGGCGGCAGCGTGCAGCAGTCGAACACCCGCGAGTATGGCCGCGCCAACCTCCAGATGGTGGACAACAGCAACCCCCTGATGAAGGGCATCCCCGTGGGCAGCCAGGTGTGGATGAGCCACGGCGACACCATCGAGCGCCTGCCCGAAGGCTACCGCTGCATCTGCTCGACCGACAGCGTCCGCTATGCGGGTTATCAGATTGAGGGTGAACAGACCTACGCCATCCAGTTCCATCCCGAGGTGCACCATTCCGTCGACGGCTTGACGATACTGAAGAACTTCGTGGTGGACATCTGCGGCTGCGACCAGTCGTGGACTCCCGAGTCGTTCATCGAGACCACCGTGGCCGAGATACGGCAGAAGGTGGGCAGCGACAAGGTGGTGCTGGGCCTGAGCGGCGGCGTCGACTCGACCGTGGCGGCCGTGCTGCTGCACCGCGCCATAGGCAACCAGCTGCACTGCATCTTTGTCGACAACGGCCTTCTGCGCAAGAACGAGTTCCGCGACGTGCTGGAGTCGTACCGCGACATGGGCCTCAACGTGAAGGGCGTGGACGCCAGCGCAAAGTTCTATAGCGTGCTGGCGGGTGTCACCGACCCCGAGAAGAAACGCAAGGGCATCGGCAAGACGTTCATCGATGTGTTCGACGCCGAGGCCAAACAGATAACCGACGCCAAGTGGCTGGGCCAAGGCACCATCTACCCCGACGTCATCGAGTCGAGCTCGGTCAAGGGACCCTCGCAGACCATCAAGAGCCACCACAATGTGGGCGGACTGCCCGACTACATGAAGCTGCAGCTCGTGGAGCCGCTGCGCAGCCTCTTCAAGGACGAGGTGCGCCGCGTGGGCCGCCAGCTGGGCATCAAGCCGGAACTCATCGGCCGTCACCCCTTCCCGGGTCCCGGCCTGGCCATCCGCATCCTCAGCGACGTGACCCCCGAGAAGGTGCGCATCCTGCAGGAAGTGGACCACATCTTCATCCAGGGCTTGCGTCAGAACGGCCTGTACGACAAGGTGTGGCAGGCGGGCTGCATGCTCCTGCCGGTGCAAAGCGTGGGCGTGATGGGCGACGAGAGGACCTACGAGAGTGTCGTGGCCCTGCGCGCCGTCGAGAGTGTCGACGGCATGACGGCCGACTGGAGCCACCTGCCCTACGACTTCCTGGCCAAGGTGAGCAACGACATCATCAACCAGGTGAAGGGCGTGAACCGCGTGGTGTACGACATCAGCTCGAAACCGCCAGCAACCATCGAATGGGAGTAGGGAGAGTCAAAAATCAAGAACCAAGAAGTCAGAAGTATGAAACATAAGGGATTTACACGGGCAATGGCCATCGCGGGGGTATTCCTCGCTCTTCTCCTTGCGCCTTCTGTCCAGGCCTGGGCACAGATGCCCGGCGGCAAGACGGTGCAGGTGTCGCACAAGACACAGATGCTCAACGGGAAGCGCTACTTTGTCCATATCGTCGACCAAGGGCAGACGGTCTATGCCATCGCCCGCGCCTACGGCCTGAAGGAGGTCGAGGCGGTCACCAAGAAGGACATCCATTTCCTCCATGTGGGCGACACGGTGTGGCTGCCCTGCAAGGGTCAGCGCCTCTCGGACGGCACCCTGGCCCCGGCGGCATCGACGCGTGCGGCCACCCCGGCCACCCCTGCCCCGAGCACTCCCGCCGAAACGGCCACCACCCCTGCCCAGCCTGCCGCACAAAGCGTCGCAACGGCATCCATCCGGCCCCGTGTCAACAGCCAGAGCGTGGTGGTGTCGCTGATGATTCCGCTATACCTCAGCCAGATGGACAAGATATCGACCTCCAAGTTCGATGTCGAGCAGCGGGGCAAGATTACCTACAAGAGTTTCGAGTTCATCCAGTTCTACGAAGGCCTCCAACTGGGCCTCGAGCAGCTGGAGAAGAAAGGATACAACGTGACCCTCAACGTCGTCGACGTGGAGGAAAGCACCCCCGAGGCTGTCGAGGCCGCCTTCCGCAGCCACAATGTGGCGCAGAGCGACTTGCTGATAGCCCTCCTCACCCGTCAGCCGTTTGAGAAGGCTGCCCAGCTGGCGCGCGACGCACAGCTGTTTATCGTCAACCCCGTGAGCGACCGCTCCGAGATTGTGCAGGGCAACCCCTACGTCTTCAAGTGCATGCCGTCGGCGCAGGCCTATGCCCACGCCATCGTGCGCACCATACGCAACTCCATGACCAATTCGCCGGTCTATATCATCCATTCCGGCGCCAAGAGCGAGAGTGCCATGCAGCAGGCCCTTGTGGCCGAGCTGGAGAAGCAGCCGGCAGTGCCGTACACCCTCTTCAACTGGTCGTCGGCCGCCAAGCTCACCACCGCCCTCAAGGGCAGTCCCCATGCCGCCGTGGTGAGCATCTACCAGCAGGACCGCTCGAAGAACCGCATCTATGTCTCGCAGCTCCTCAACAAGCTCGCCTCGTTCAAGAGCAAGACCCCCACGCTCTTCTCGGTGGCCGACTGGTCGGTGGAGCAGCCGGATGTCGACTTCTCCCAGCTGCAGAACCTCAGCTACCACACCTTTTACAGCGACTGGGACCGTGCCGACGCCGCCCAGAAGGATTTTATCAAACGTTTCCAGGAACGCTACAAGACAGAGCCTGTGAACACCTACGCCTGCATGGCCAACGATATCATACTCTTTTTCGTCACCGGCCTGCAGCAGAAGGGCACCGACTTCTTCCGCCAGCCCGTCCTGCCCAAACCGCAGGGCATGCTGGGCACCTTCCATTTCGCTCCTGCGGCTGAAGGCAGCGGCTTCGAGAACCAGGCTGCCACCCTCTACCGCATGACCGACTACCGCTTCAACCCCATTCCATGAAACAGACAACCATAAAGAAGGAATTCCGCATGACCGGCATGGGCCTCCACACGGGCCGCACAGTGACTGTCACCGTGCGCCCCGCGCCACCGGATTTCGGCATTGCCTTCCGCCGGACCGATAAGTTCAATATCCTCACGCAACAAGCCATCGCCACCAACGTCACCGAGACGGCCCGCGGCACCACCATAGGCACCGGGCGGCAGTCCATAGCCACCATCGAGCACCTCATGTCGGCCCTCCACGGCTGCCAGATAGACAATGTGCTCATCGAGCTCGACGGCGGCGAGGTGCCCATCCTCGACGGGTCGGCACGCCCCTGGGTGATGCAGATAAACCGTGTGGGCATCCGCGAGCAGGAGATGGAACGGCGTTACTTCTCGGTCGAAAAACCGTTGCACTATGAATACAAGCCCACGGGGTCTGTGTTCGATGTCGAACCCGCCGACGACTTCTCTGTGGTATGCACCATAGACTTCGCCGACAGCGTCATCGGCCGCCAGACGGCACATCTTGCCAACCTCGCCGACTATCCCACCGAGATTGCGCCCTGCCGCACCTTTGTCTTCCTCCACGAGATTCTCCCCCTTCTCCACCTCAATCTCATCAAGGGCGGGAGTCTCGACAACGCCCTCGTCTTTGTCAACAAGGAACTGGGCAAACGCCAGCTGCACCGCCTGGAGCGCACCTTCCACAAGGATGTCTCGCAGTTCCGCGTGCACGACGGCGTCCTCAACACCACCGACCCCTACTACTCGAACGAGCCGGCACGCCACAAGCTGCTGGATTTCGTGGGCGATGTGCGCCTTGTGGGTATGCCCCTCAAGGGCCGCTTCACCATCTACAAGCCCGGACACAAGGCCAACACATCCTTCGCACGCTACTGCATAGAACAGGCCGGTGCTGCATTCCCCAACAAGTCCGTATAACTCTAAAACAATAACTCCCCACAGATAATGAAACTCTACGACATCCATCCCAATGCCAAGATAGGCGAGAATGTGCAGGTGGGCAATTTCACCACCATCTGCGACGATGTTGTCATCGGCGACGGCACGGTTATCGAACCCAACGTCACCATCTATCCCGGTGCGCGCATAGGCAAAGGCTGCCATATTTTCCCAGGCTCGGTCATCGCGGCAGTGCCGCAGGACCTGAAATTCGCAGGCGAGTACACCACTTGCGAGATTGGCGACAACAATGTCATCCGCGAGTGCTGCACCATCAACCGCGGCACTTCGGCCTCGGGCCGCACCGTGGTGGGCAGCAACAACCTCATCATGGCCTACGTCCATGTGGCGCACGACTGCGTGGTGGGCGACAACTGCGTCTTCGCCAATAACGCCACCCTCGCCGGCCATATCATCGTGGGCGACTACGTCATCCTCGGCGGCAAGACGGCCTGCATCCAGTTCATCCATATCGGGTCGCATGTCATCACCCAGGGCGGGTCGCTCGTCGACAAGGATATCCCGCCGTTCGTCAAGGCCGCCCGCTACCCCATCCAGTACGCCGGCGTCAACTCCCTCGGCCTCCAGCGCAGGGGTTTCTCGCGCGAGACCATCAACAACATCACCGACATCTACCGCTACCTCTTCCAGAGAGACCTCAATGTCAGCCAGGCTGTCGAGGAAATCAAGGAACGCTACGGCAGCACCGACGAAGGCAAGCAGGTGCTCAGTTTCATCGGCAATGCCAACACGGGCCTGATGCGCGGCTACACCACCACGAAGAGACAATGAAAAAACACATAGCATTATGAATAAGAATAGAAACCGGACTTTTTTCGCGCTGGCCGCCCTCTGCTGCCTGTTGACCGTGGCCTGCCTGACGGGCTGCACCAAGAAACGCTGCCTCTGCATCACCGAGCGTCACGGCTATCAGAACGCCCGCGGCCTCGAGGAACTCGGCAGTCACAAGAACTGCAGCGAGCTCGACGCAGAATGGGACGCCCACGACTCCACGGCCCAGATTATCACCAAGACGTGTGTCCCCGAGCCTGAGAACTAAGGATTAGAGCAGGGCTTCGAGGATGCGTTCGGCGGCACGGCCGTCGCCGAAGAGTGGGGGATAGTTGTCGGGAGGATTGGCAATCAACGCCTGACAGGCCTCGACAATGCGGCCTGTGTCGGCATCGGAGATGATGCCGGTGTGATGCTCAGTCAGTTCCACCCATTCCGTTTCGGGCCGCAAGATGACACAAGGCCGCTGGAAGAAGTAGGCCTCTTTCTGTACCCCGCCGCTGTCGGTCATGACAAGGCGGGCGTTCTGTTCCAATAGGGTCATCTCAAGAAATGAGAGAGGCTCGGTGACGAGCATGCGGGACTCCTCCAGCAGGGTGGACAGGGCCGGAGTGGCGGCAATACGGGCCCGGGTGCGGGGATGCAGGGGCAGGACCACGGGCAGGCCCGTGGCGCGGATGGACTGCACAAGTCCGTCGAGAATGCCTGCAAGCCTCTCGGGCCTGTCGGTGTTATTGTCGCGGTGGACGGTGGCAAGAATGTATCCCTCGCGGGTCAGCTCCAGTCGCTGCATGATGTCGCAGCGCCCGGCCGCCACGGCGGCGAAATGGAGGCTGTTGTCGTACATGATGTCGCCGCTGAGGATGACGCGCCCGGGACAATGGGAGGTGCCGAAACCCTCGGCGCGGAGGTTGTCGACGGCGGTCTGTGTGGGGGCGAAAAGGATGGAGGAGAGACGGTCGCAGACAATGCGGTTGACCTCCTCGGGCATCGTCATGTTGAACGACCGGAGTCCAGCCTCGATATGGAAAATGGGGATGTGCAGCTTGGAGGCGGCGATGGCGCCGGCGAGGGTGCTGTTGGTGTCGCCATAGAGGACGAGGCCGTCGAAAGGACGGGAGAGGAGTACCTCCTCGATGCCCGCTATCATCCTGGCGGTCTGCGCCCCGTGGTTGCCGGAACCCACGCCGAGGTTGTATTCGGGCCGCGGGATGTCGAGTTCGTCGAAGAACACCTGCGACATGTTGGCGTCATAGTGCTGGCCGGTGTGGAGGATATGCTCGGTGATGCGGTCGGCATAATGCGCCGCGACGGCACGGCTGAGAGCCGCGGCTTTGATAATCTGGGGACGAGCGCCGATGACGGTGAGGAGATGCATCATAGGCTGGAGACGAGGGCCTCGACGATGGTGCGGGCCTCCTCGCGGGTGAGGTAGGGATGCATGGGGAGGGAGAGGACGCTGCCTGCGAGCATTTCGGCGTTGGGGGTGTGGAGGTATTTGTGGATGTTGCGGAACGCCGTCTGGTGGCTCATGGGGATGGGGTAGTAGACCATGGTGGGGATGCCTTTGGCCTTGAGTTTGGCCTGGAGGGCGTCGCGGTTGATGGTGCCGTTGCCGGAGGGGACGGTCAGCCGCACGGTGTATTGCGCCCAGCTGCTGGTGTACCCTTTGGGGATAAAGGGAGGAATGACCTGCACCTCCTTCCTGCTGAAGCGGGTGGTGCCCTCGATGAGTTGGGTGTAGTATTCCGCTATGCGGTTCACGTCGGCCAGCTCGTGGTCGGCGAAGGCCTTGAGTTTGACACGCAGGATGGCGGCTTGGAGCGTGTCGAGGCGCGAGTTCATGCCGATGCGGACATTGTCGTACTTGTTGCTGCCCTTGCCGTGGAGTCGCAGCGAGCGGAGCGTCGCGGCCCACTCGTCGTTGTCGGTGAAGAGTGCCCCGCCGTCGCCATAGCACCCGAGGGGTTTGGCGGGGAAGAATGAGGTGGTGCCGATGTCGCCGTAGCCACAGGCGCGCCTTTTCTCGCCAGGAATCAACCCGCCGAAGCCTTGGGCGCCGTCCTCGATGATGGTAAGGTTGTATGTCTTGGCAATGGTCCGCAGGGCCTTGAAGTCGGCGGGAAGCCCGAAGAGGTCGACGGCGATGATGGCACGGGGACGCAGGGCGAGGTCTTCACGCACACGTTCGATAGCGGCCTCCAGGCTGCAGGGCGAGATGTTGAATGTCTTGGGGTCAACGTCGACGAAGATGGGCGTGGCGCCCTCTTCGGCCACCACTTCGGCAGAGGCGAAGAAGGTGAAGTCGGGCACGAAGACCACGTCACCCTTGCCGATACCGAGGACTTTGAGGGCGAGGGTGAGGGCGTCGGTGCCGTTGGCGCAGGTGACGCAGTGCTTGACACCCACGTAGCGGGCCAACTCCTCTTCGAGGGTCGTGACGGGCTCGCCCATGATGAAGGCTCCCGAGGCCATAACCTCGGAGACGGCGCGGTCGATGTCGGCTTTGAGATGCCGGTACTGTTGTTGGAGGTCGCGGAATTGCATACGGTAAGGGTTGTTTTTATGGTGGAACGCTATGCCTTCTGCTCGTCGGGATTCTTTTTGTCAAGGGTGCAGAAGACGCTGTTGTTGCTGATGAACTCGGGGACGATGGATTTCATCTTGCCCACAAGGCGGATGCTGTCGAGGGTGGGCATGAGGTCCCAAAGCTCGGCGTAGGCGCGGTCGATGTCCTCGACGGGGTAGCGGCGCACCTCGGCACGCATGATTTTGGGATGGTGCGTGGGGATGTTGTTCTCCTTGTTGGCCAGAAGCTCCTCGTAGAGTTTCTCGCCCGGGCGGAGGCCGATTTCCTTGATTTCGATGTTCTGGAGGCCCGAGAGCTGTATCATCTTCTGGGCGAGGTCGTAGATCTTGACGGGCTTGCCCATGTCGAAGACGAAGATGTCGCCCCCGACACCCATGGCGCCGGCTTCAAGGACAAGGTTGCAGGCCTCGGGAATGGTCATGAAGTAGCGGATGATGTCCTTGTGCGTCACCGTCAGGGGGCCGCCGGCTGCCAGCTGCTTCTTGAAGAGCGGGATGACCGAGCCGTTGGAGCCGAGGACGTTGCCGAAACGGGTGGTGACGAAGTGGGTGCGTTCGGTCGAACGGCTCTGGATGTAGATCTCTGCCATGCGCTTGGTGGCTCCCATGACGTTGGTGGGGTTCACGGCCTTGTCGGTGGAAATCATGACGAACTTGTCGGCCCCGTACTCGATGGCAAGGTCGGCAAGGTTCTTGGTGCCGAAGACGTTGACGAGGATGGCCTCGTAGGGGTTCTCCTCCATGAAGGGCACGTGCTTGTAGGCTGCGGCGTGGTAGACAATCTGCGGCTTGTATGTGCGGAACACCTCCTCCATGCGGAGACGGTCCTTGACATTGGAGATGACAAACACCATGCGGTCGACCATGTCTTTGAACTTCTCGTCGTTGCGGAACTCGAACTGGAGGTCGTACATGGGCGATTCGGCCTGGTCGAGCATGACAATGCGGGCGGGCTTGTATTGTATCAGCTGGCGGCATATCTCGCTGCCGATGGAGCCTGCTGCACCGGTGACGAGGACGGTCTTGTCCACCACCTCGCGCACGATGTTGACGTTGTCGAGCTTGATGCTCTCGCGTCCGAGGAGATCCTCAATCTGGATGTCGCGGATCTGGCCGGCGGAGAAGGAGTCGTTGATCCACTGGTCGATGTGGGGGACGGCCTTGATGGTCAGGTGCAGGTCGAGACCGCGGTTGATGATGGCCTGCTTGTGTATTTGCCGGATGGTGGGCATGGCGATGAGGAGGATGGAGACCTTCTTCTGACGGATGAATGTCTCGTTGAGGACATCGTTGGCTTTCCACACGCGGATGCCGTTGAGGGCGGTGTCGATCTTGCTCTTGTCGTCGTCGATGTAGCCCACGACCTTGTAGTTGTACGACTGGTCCTGCGAGAGGGCGTTGTAGGCGATGTTTCCTGCCGATCCGGCACCATAGATGAGCACGTTGCGCACGGGACGCTGGCGACGCACATAGTCGTTGTAGAGACGCTGCAGGATGAGGCGCATGGCCAGCATGAAGGTTATCTGCAGGGCGAAGGTCATCAGGATGACACTATAGGATGCAGTATAGCGGTCGGAGATGATGGGGTGGTTGTTGTTGACAAGGTTGAGCACCACAAAGAACAAACCAGCGAGGACGTTGGAGATGAGAACCTTGTAGATGTCGAACATTCCCGCATGACGGATGATGCTGCGGTGGGTGCCGATGTTTGTGTAACAGATGCCGGCGATGACGACAAAACACAAGAACTCGATGGTAAGGGCGGGCCAGTCAAGAAAAGCCGCAGTGCGCAGACGGATGACGTTGGCGACCACAAAAGCGACGAGTAGGGTGAAGATGTCGATGAAGAACACAGCCCACCGCGACGCCGTGGTATGGCGGTAGCGGTAGAGAAGGCTTCGGAGGGTGTTCTTGGCAAAGGTGGATAAGGTTCTTTTCATAAGATGGAGTATTTCGTCTGTAATACTTGTTTCAGGTTGTCGGCAGTGGTGAAGTGGATGCCGTGCATGCCGAGCTGGCATGCGGCGGCGACGTTGTCGGGATTGTCGTCGATGAAGATGGTCTCGTCGGGACGGAGGTCAAAGCGATTGAGGAGGAGCTGGAAGATGCGCGGGTCGGGCTTGACCAGATGGACGGCTCCCGAGACAACATAATTGTCGATGAGTTGCAGGATGGGGAACATCTTGCGGGCTTGAGGGAAGGTCTCCATGCTCCAGTTGGTGAGGCCGTAGACGGGGTGCACGTTGAGGTCGATGAGGGTCTGCACAATGTCCCGCATCCCCGGCATCTCGCCCGTCAGCGAGTCTCTCCATCGTGTGTCGTACCGGGCGAGGGCCTCGGCATATTCCGGGAATTGCCGCTGCTGTAAGGCTATACAGGAGGATATCTCTTCTCCGGCATCGATGCGGTTGCGCCACTCCGGGCTGCAGACATGCCGCCAGAAGTACCAATAGCGCGCTTCGTCGCCCTCAAAGAGGCCGGCGAACATGCGCTCAGGCTCCCAGCGCACCAGTACATTGCCGAAGTCGAAGACTATATTCATGGGTTTATCTGTTGGCGTACATCTCTTCGTAATACTTCCTGTAGTCGCCCGAGGTGACGTTGTCTACCCAGGCTTCATTGTCGAGGTACCAGCGGACGGTCTTCTCGATGCCCTCTTCGAACTGTAGACTAGGCTCCCAGCCCAGTTCGCGCTGCAGTTTGCGGCTGTCGATGGCATAGCGCATGTCGTGGCCGGCACGGTCGGTGACGTACGTGATGAGGTTCAGGTCTTCGCCCTCGGCGCGGCCCAGCAGGCGGTCGACGGTGGCAATGAGCACCTTGATGATGTCGATGTTCTTCCACTCGTTGAAGCCGCCGATGTTGTAGGTCTCGGCGATGGTGCCCTGGTGGAAGATGAGGTCGATGGCGCGGGCATGGTCCTCGACATACAGCCAGTCGCGCACATTGAGTCCCTGGCCATAGACGGGCAGAGGCTTGCGGTGACGGATATTGTTGATGAAGAGGGGAATGAGCTTCTCGGGGAACTGGTAGGGGCCGTAGTTGTTCGAGCAGTTGGTGACCACAGAGGGCAGGCCGTAGGTGTCGTGGAAGGCGCGCACGAAGTGGTCGCTGGAGGCCTTGGCGGCACTATAGGGGCTGTGGGGCTGGTACTTGAGGTCCTCGGTGAAGAACTTGGTGCCGTAGGCCAGGTGGTGCTTGCCGCTGGAGGCCATGGTGGTGAAGGGAGGCTCCACGCCGTCGGGATCGGTCAGCTCCAGCGAGCCGTACACCTCGTCGGTGGAGATATGGTAGAACCGCTTGCCTTCGTATTTCTCCGGCAGGCTCTCCCAGTAGAGCTTGGCGGCCTGGAGCATGCTCAGGGTGCCCATGACGTTGGTCTGTGCAAAAGTGAAGGGGTCTTTGATGCTGCGGTCCACATGGCTCTCGGCGGCCAGATGGATGATGCCGTCAATATGCTCGCGCTGCATCAGGGCGTAGATGGTCTCGAAGTCGCAGATGTCGGCTTTCACGAAAGTGTAGTTGGGCTTGTCCTCGATATCTTTCAGGTTGGCGAGGTTGCCCGCATAGGTCAATTTGTCGACATTGAAGATGTGATACTCGGGATATTTGTTCACAAAAAGGCGCACCACATGGCTTCCGATAAAGCCTGCTCCGCCTGTAATGATGATGTTCCTTTTCATGGTAATGGGCTGTTTTCTAATTAGATGTTACACGCGCGTACACCGCACACCAAATGCAAAGATAAGATTTTTTCCCGATATATTGTTTTTTCTTCGTATTTTTGCATCATGAACACAAGCAACACTCCCCATAGAATCGCTGTGGCAGGAACGGGTTACGTGGGCCTTTCCATCGCCACCCTTCTGGCTCAGCATAACCATGTGACGGCTGTCGACATCGTCCCCGAGAGGGTCGATATGGTCAATAATCGAAAGTCGCCCATCCAAGACGACTATATCGAGGATTACCTCGCCAATCGACCCCTCGACCTCCGTGCCACTCTTGACACCGACGAGGGCTACCGGGATGCCGAGTTCGTTGTCATCGCCGCCCCTACCAACTACGACAGCGTCAAGAACTTCTTCGACACCTCTGCCGTGGAGGATGTGATAGAGAAGGTGCTCCGTGTCAATCCGCAGGCCACCCTCGTAATCAAAAGCACCGTCCCAGTGGGCTACACCGAAGGTGTCAGCCGGAGGTTCAACGCCAAGAACATCATCTTTGCCCCCGAGTTCCTTCGTGAGAGCAAGGCCCTCTACGACAATCTCTACCCCTCGCGCATCATCGTCGGCTACGACCAGGCAAACGGGCAACTCGCCGAGCGTGCCCGCCTTTTTGCCGAGTTAATCGCTCAAGGGGCTATCAGGCAGGATGTCCCGGTTCTTTTCATGGGCAGCACCGAGGCCGAGGCCGTCAAACTCTTTGCCAACACCTACCTCGCCCTGCGTGTCAGTTATTTCAACGAGCTCGACACCTACGCCGAACTCAAGGGTCTCGACACCAGGCAGATCATCGACGGTGTCTGCCTCGACCCCCGTATAGGTACGCACTACAACAACCCCTCATTCGGTTATGGTGGATACTGTCTCCCAAAGGACACCAAACAACTCCTTGCCAACTATGCCGACGTGCCACAGAACATGATGTCAGCCATCGTCGAGAGCAACCGCACCCGTAAGGATTTCATCGCTGACCAAGTCCTCAAAATGGCTGGCTACTACGACTACTATTCCAACAACCAATATAGCGCAACCCCCAAGACTCCGCCCACCATTGGTGTATACCGTCTTACCATGAAAAGCGGCTCCGACAACTTCCGCCAGTCCAGCATCCAGGGCGTCATGAAGCGCATCAAGGCCAAAGGCGCGACGGTCATCATCTATGAACCCACGCTTCCCGACGGCACCACTTTCTTTGGCTCTCTTGTGGTCAACGACCTCGATGACTTCAAACGTCGCAGCCAGGCTATCATTGCCAACCGCTACGACTCATCCCTCGACGATGTGAAAGAGAAGGTGTACACTCGCGACATCTTTGCCCGCGATTAGCTCATGCCTACAAAAAAAACTTCAATCAACACAATAGTATTCCAAAACAATTTAAAGCAATGGTAAAATTCAAATCACTCCTGATGCTGGCCTTTGTTGCCACATCAATCCTGTTGGTCGGCTGCGACCCAGAAGACAATCCCAGCGGCGGTGGCAATGACACCGACAACACTCCTGCCAGCCTTGTGGGCACCCAATGGAAGGGCGAGGTCACAACCACTGATGCTGAAGAGAATGAGATTCGTATTGTCTCTACCCTCAACTATACCACCGAGACGCGCGGCGAAGTCCGTTTTATGTACTATGAGAACGATGATCCTGTTGCCGATTACACCACGGGCTACTCCTACACCTATATCAAGCCCAACGGCACAATGACGCTTGATGGGAACGACAATCCTACAGGCACCGTCACTTTCACCGTGAAAGGAAACAAGTTGACCTATACGGCATCTGACGGTGAAGGACATTCGCAAACCATTGTCTACACCCGTGTCGAGGGCACTGATCCGGGTACGGAGAATCCCTTGGTGGGTACTGAATGGGAGGGTGTCAGTTATGATGCCTACTTCGTTGACAATGTAGGATATACCATTGGCTCGGAGACTTCCGTACTTAAATTCCTCGATGAAAGCAACGGTAGGATTGAATGGTCTCGTGACATTCCGCAAGACCCCTCCGGTCATCTCGAGGATGTTTTTACTTTCACCTACACCTACGATGAGTATGAGGGTACCCTCACACTTACTGCCTATGGGGAGACAGCGACTCTCTCTTACACTTTTTCGGACAATAAGTTAGTCGTAGAGCCTTTGGAAGGTGATGAGATTGTCCTCTACCGCAAGACTACAGGAGATGTCCTCGAGGGCTCCACTTGGCGCCTTACGGAAATCCATGAGACGGAAATCGACGAAGATCTCTACGATGCAGTGACATTGGTACACCTCTCTTTCACCTCCGGAAGCAATGGCGAATATACCGTCAACTACCAAGTGCCCCAGAAACCAGACGAGGACTTCATGGTTGAATCCGCTTTCACCTACACCTATTCCAACAGGCAGGGTTCATTCACCTACAACAGCGAAGGTGGTTCAGAATCCTGCACCTTTGTTGTCAACGGAGACCAGATGACTGTCACTGGTCCCGAAGGTGACCAGTTCCTCCTCACACGTATCTGAGAAACGGTCAATACAACAAAAGAGGGGGCGCCGTTTCGGGGCCCCCTCTTTTGTTTTACTTGTTGAGGTATTCTGTACTTCGTTTCACGAACTCTGTGAGGGCTTCGCCTTTCAGCAGGCCGTTGGCCAGCAGGGCCAGGTCGGTGAGCTGGTGGATGAGCTGCTTCTGCTTGTCGGCGTCGGCCTCCTGAAGCACTTGCTCCACCAACGGGTGGTTGACGTTGACCACGAGGTTGTAGCTCTCGGGCAGTTCGCCGTAGAAACCCATGCCGCCGCCGGAGGTCATCGACATCTCCTTATAACGACGCATGAACTCGCTTTGTGTCACCTGCATGGGAGCGTCGTCGCTCTCCAGACTCTCCATCTGGACGGTGAACTTCTGCTTGTCCACCTCGCCCTCAATGATGGGCTTCAGCTTCTCCTGGTCCTCCTTGCTCATCTTCTCGGGGATGCTGTCCTCGTGGGCGATGAGCTTCTCGATGGTGTCGGCATCGACGCGCACGAAGTGGCTCTTGTCTTTCTTCTGCTCCAGCAGGTTGACCCAGTGGGGCGTCAGCACGCTGTCCATCAGCAGGACATCGTAGCCCTTGGCTTTGGCCTTGGCGATATAGGCGTGCTGCTCCTCGGCGTCGTTGGCGTAGAGATAACAGACGTTCTTGTCCTTGTCGGTCTGTAGCGGGGCAATCTTCTCGCGGTAGTCGTCGAGGCTGAAGTACTGTCCCTCAGTGTTCTTGAAGAGGGCGAACTTCATGGCGCGGTCGCAGAACTTCTCGTCGGTGAGCATGCCGTACTCGACGAAAATCTTGATGTCGTCCCACTTGTTCTCGAAGTCCTTGCGGTCGTTCTTGAACATCTCCTCCAGCTTGTCGGCCACCTTCTTGCTGATGTGGGAGGAAATCTTCTTCACGTTACTGTCGCTCTGCAGGTAGCTGCGGCTGACGTTCAGCGGGATGTCTGGGCTGTCGAGCACGCCGTGCAGCAGCATCAGGTAGTCGGGCACCACGCCCTCCACCTGGTCGGTGACGAACACCTGGTTGCAGTAGAGCTGAATCTTGTTCCGGTTGGGGTCGATGGTCTTGCGAACCTTGGGGAAGTAGAGGATGCCCGTGAGGTTGAAGGGGTAGTCGACGTTAAGGTGTATCTGGAACAGGGGCTCCTCGAAGTTCATGGGGTAGAGTTCGTGGTAGAACTTCTTGTAATCTTCATCTGTCAAATTGGCAGGGGCTTTCTTCCAGGCGGGTTCCGTGTCGTTGACAATGCGGGGCTGTTTCTTCTCCACGCGTTTAGGACGCTTGGTCTTGCCGCCCTTGCCGTCGTCCACCTCGTCGAACTCGGTCTCCGAGTCCACCCAGGTGCTCTCTTCGCCGAAGCGGATGGCGATGGGCATGAAGCGGCAGTATTTCCTTAACAGCTGCAGGATGGTCTGCTCGTCGAGGAACTCCTTGCAGTCGTCGGCGATGTGGAGGACGATGTCTGTGCCGCGCTCTGTGCGTTTTTTGTCCTCTTCCAGGGTGAACTGAGGCTCGCCCTTGCAGCTCCAGTGCACGGCGGGGGCGTCCTTATACGACTTGGAGATGATTTCTACTTCGTCGGCGACCATAAAGGCAGAGTAGAAGCCCAGGCCGAAGTGGCCGATGAGGTTCTCCTGCATGTCCTTGTACTTGTCCATGAAGTCCGTCGCGCCGCTGAAGGCTATCTGGTTGATGTACTTCTCCACCTCTTCGGCGGTCATGCCGATGCCGCGGTCCTTGACGGTGAGGGTCTTCTTCTTGCTGTTGACCTCGACCTCGATGGTCAGGTCGCCCGTCTCGCCCTGCAGCTCGCTGCGCGAGGCGAGGGCTTTCAGCTTCTGCGTGGCGTCCACGGCGTTGGACACCAGCTCACGCAGGAAAATCTCGTGGTCCGAATAGAGGAACTTCTTGATGACCGGAAAGATATTCTCGGTCTGAACATTCAAATTGCCTTGCATATCGTGTAGTGTTTTTGTTATCGTGTACACCCCACGCAGCAATTCCCGTGCCACACCCCCGGCGTGACAATCTGGCAGGGACTTTTCCCCCCCCCTAATTGTTCTCTTAATAGTATTACTTTTTCGGAAAGAATTCCCCCAAAGTTAGTTTTTTAACCTCCAAGTTATCATCCCCCGATACCCTCGCTGGCTATATCTTGAGGCGGTTAAATACGGCTAAACTGACCTCGAAATATCCTTTTGAGAAATCTGTGTATGCTTGCGGAGGAATAAAACGAATGGTATTGTTCTCTTTTTTGATATGGAGAGTACAAATGTATGTTCTGTGTTTTGATTCAGAGAAGTATTTGGCATCGTTCATTTGCACTAGAGCAGTTTTCTCTGTTGTGCATCCCACGAGATAGGAAGCACTATATTTCCCGCTGCTACGTACATCTATGATAGTACTCGAGGTGTCCAGATTCCATAGTTTGTTATAATTGATGGAGTCTAAAACATAGATGGTTGTTTGTTTGTTATTATGTCGTCCGCTGTGAATGTAAGGGTAATCCCATTCAACGTAATAGTTTTGGATATACAACAGATAGTATGTCGTTGAATCAAACACAGTCTTCTTTATTTGCATCGATAGTACGCTATTGTTTTCTTCTTCCTCCAGATAGGCAGAAGGAATCTTCGATACATTTATCCCGATGGGCTTCTTGTTATTGTTACGGTACTCAGGGAGTATGACACCATAGTACCCACACCATTTTCTCGTCTCGAGTTCATCGAATGCCCAGCCTACGGGATTTGTGATTATTTGCGATGATTTGATAATCTGTAATGGTATATCTTTGTCCACTCTTGGTTGGCCGACAAGCATTAAAGGTACTAACGATATCAAAATCAATAGGGATTTCTTCATGTTGTGAGTCTTTTAATTGTCGGTGCAAAAGTACACAAATTATTTCATTCTTTAGTGTGTTTGCCTCAGTAGCTTTGCAAAGTCTTCAAGATTAATCACGTGAAATGTCGGGAATGGTGATTCTTTGGCTTCGTCAAAATGGCTGTCGTTGGTAACAATGATATCGGCGCCACAAGCAAAGGCACAGTCTGTAAACTTGTTGTCGTCGTTGTCTTGTTTGATTATCCCCAATCGGAAATAGGGGTCTTTGCGGATTATATTCCGGGAGCGAGTGATGACCTTCATAAACAGGTCTGCGGCCACCGGAGATGCTTTCGCTTTCAGAATCTCTTCGTATTCCAGTAGAATGTCAGACGAGACACATAATGTATACTCTCCTTGAAGGTATTTGTCGAAAAGAAAAGCATACTTACTTTTCGCGCCAAGGATTTGGAGCAGGCAATTGGTGTCGAGAACAATCTTCATCACAAGGCCTTGTAAGGAGTTCTCAAATGCTCTCTATTGAGATTGTCCAATGCTGTTTGGTCGAGGGTGCCGTCATCCCAGAGACGTTGCATTTCACTTTTGAGCCGTGTGACATAGAAATTGCGTAACATGTCCATTAAGTCGTTGGTTTCCTTCTCGTCACGCGAGGCGGCAAACGACTCAATAATCATGCGTTGTGCGGGATTTATTGCCATCGATTCCATAGTGCTCCTTGTTTTTCCGTGATTATTTCAATTTGCAAAAGTACGACTTTTTTCCCGACTGGCAAAATTTATTTTTGCCCTTTGATGTCGAGGGCGTCGCGGAGGCCGTTGCCGACGAGCATGAAGGCCAGGACGATGAGCATGATGGCCAGGCCGGGGAGGAGGGCGAGGTAGGCGCTGTCGAGGAGGATGTAGCTGTAGTTCTCCTTGACCATGGTGCCCCACGAGGGCATGGGGGGCTGCACGCCGATGCCGAGGAAGCTGAGGCCTGCCTCGAGGAGGATGGCGGTGGCGAAGTTGGAGGCCGTGACGACGATGACGGCTCCCGCGATGTTGGGCAGGATGTGCCGGAAGATGATGCGTAGGGAGCTGTAGCCCAGGGCGCGCCCGGCGGTGACGAACTCTTTCTCCTTGAGGCTGTAGACCTCGCCGCGCACCACACGGGCGATGTCGACCCACATGGTGAGTCCCACGGCGATGAAGACCTGCCAGAAGCCTTTCCCCAGGGCGAAGGTGATGGCGATGACCAGCAATACCGTTGGGATGGACCACACCACGTTGATGAACCACATGATGAGGTTGTCGACCCAGCCGCCGTGGTAGGCGGCGAGGGCGCCGAGGGTGATGCCTATCAGCAGGGCGATAAGGACAGCGATAAGGCCCACGGAAAGGCTCACCCGACTGCCTATCATAATCATGCTCAGCACGTCGCGGCCGTAGGCGTCGGTGCCGAGGAGAAAGGTGCGCTCTTGGGTGCCCATCGACCGAGATCGGTCGATGGTGAAGGGCTCGCCGGCGAGGGGGACGACAAAAAGGCTGTCGCCCACGGGGTGGCATTCCTCGATGGGTATGGCGGTGTAGGGGAGGGGTTTGCCCGTGAGGAAGGACCCGCCCGCCTCCTCTTTGGCGTCGATGCGGAGGAATGTGGCCTTGCTGCCGGGCTTGAGGGTGGCCAACTCGAGGTACTGCTGGTTGCAATGGGGGGTGCCGTCGGGGGTGATGGCGTAGCCGAGGAGGGCCACGAGGGCGAAGAGCCCTATCACGACGAGTCCCGCGATGGCCGTGGGGTTGCGACGCCGCCAAGCCTCATGGCTCAGGGAGGCGGACCTGCCGGTCTCGGTAAAGGGTTTTATGAGCTTTTTTATCTTCAATTCTCAGACACACTCCTCCGGCCTTTCAGGCCACCTCCCCTAACTTAGGGGAGGAGTGGGCGAAGCCGGTTTTTTGTTTTCAACTTTCAACTCTCAACTTTCAACTTACATCAGTCCCAGCTCCACCTTCACCTCGTCGCTGAGGTTGGCGTAGTCCCATGGCGGGTCGAAGGTCAACTCCACGTCCACCGACTTAATGCCCTGTATGTAACCCACCATCTGCTTCACCTCCATGTACATATATTCCGCCTCGGGACAGTCGGGGGCTGTCATGGTCATGAGGATTTTGGCGTTGAACTCGTCGTCGAGGTCGATGTTGTAGATAAGCCCGAGGTCGTAGATGTTGACGGGAATCTCGGGATCGTAGATATTCTTGAGGCAGTTGATGATTGCGCTCTTGAGGGTTTCTTTTGTGGGTTCCATAGGACTATTTCTGTAATACGGTGAATGCCAGGGCGTAGGTGCGTATCTGGTGAATCATCGAGGTGAGGCCGTTGGAGCGGGTGGGGGAGAGGTGCTCGCGGAGGCCGATCTTGTCGAGGAACTCGACGTCGGAGTCGAGGATGTCCTGTGCCGTCTGGCCGTTGTAGACGCGTATCAGCAGGTAGATGATGCCCTTGGTGATGACGGCGTCGCTGTCGGCACTGAAGTAAAGGCGTCCGTCGCGGTTCTCGCAATGCAGCCACACGCGGCTCTGGCACCCCTGAATGAGGTATTTGTCTGTTTTGTACTGCTCCTCGATGACGGGGCAGTCTTTGCCGAGCTCGATGAGGTAGGCGTACTTGTCCATCCAGTCCTCATAGAGGGAGAACTCGTCGACGATGCTTTCTTGTATTTCCTTTATTGTCATTTCAATTCTCAATTTTCAATTATTTCGGTGCGGTGTGAATCACCTGGGCGGCGATGAGGCCGAAGGTGACCTGTGGCAGCAGCACGGCAAGGAATGGCGGTAGGCTTCCGTTGATGGCGAAGACGGTGCTCACCTTCATGAAGAGCACCATCGTGAACGCCAGCGTGATGCCGATGGCCAGGCTCAGGCCGATGCCTCCGCGGGTCTTGCGGCTCGACACACCCACGCCGATGAATGTCATCACGATAATCGACAACGGGTTGATAAGCCTCTGGTAGAATTCGATGAGGGCCTCGACCACAGCGCTGGACCCCCTGAGCCGCTCCTGTTTGATGTACTCGAATAGTTCGATACTATTCATGGTCTCAATGCGTTGCGACGCTTTGTCGAAGTCTTCGGGCGTGAGGCCGAGGCTTTGTTGCGACATGGCGGCGTGCTGCAGTTTCTCGTACTTCCCATTGACCACGTGACGGCACAGGTCCACGCAGTTCCATGTGTGGTTTACAGTGTCGTAGGTGATGCTGCTGCAGGTGACGCGCTCTCTGATGTGCCGTTGCTCGTCGTACTCGTCGCGGTGGAACTGCATGGCCCGCATGGTCTTGGCATCGTAACTCTCGGCATACACCTGCACCCCCTGCTCCGGCTGCAGGTGTATGTTGCTGTAGTAGCTCTGCCGTCGCGTGTGGATGTAGGCGTTGTCGAACTCCACTTTGGTCTTGTTGCTTATCGGGATGACGAAGCATCCGAGCACCAGCACGATAAGTGCCACGACGATAGACCCGTACATGTAGGCCCGCAGCATGCGCTGGTAGCTGATGCCGCTGCCGAGGATGGCGATAATCTCGGTGTTGCCTGCCATCTTCGACGTGAAGAAAATCACGCTGATGAAGATGAACAGCGGGCTGTACATGTTCACGAACTCCGGGATGAAGTTCAGGTAGTAGTCGAAGATAATCGCCGAGATGGGCGCATGTTTGACGATGAAGTCGTCGAGCTTTTCCGAGACGTCGAAGGTGATGACGATGACAATGATGAGTGCCATCGCCAGCAGGAAAGTCTTCAGGTACTTGAGCAGGATGTACCTGTCGAGTCTCGTTATAGCTTTCATAGATGTCAGCTCTGCCGCGGTACCCAGGGGTCGGACAGATGCCGGCCCGGCTGCCCGGCTACTCGATGCCAAAGAGTTTCTGGAACTTTGTGAGACACTCCAGGACGTTGGTCTTCACGTGGATGAACTCGTCGATTCCATAGCCCTTGTAGGTGTCGACCATCTCCTTGGGGAAACCGGCCAGCACGAGGCTCTTCACCTTGCCCTTGAGCAGTTGGCAGGCACGCTCGGTGATTTCGGCATACTCGTCGTCGCTGGAGCAGAGCACCACCACGTCGGCACCTGCCTTCAGGGCGGCCTCGGCGCCTTCGTCGGCGCTCTTGAAACCGGGGTTGTCGATAATCTCGTATCCGGCCACGCCGAAGAAGTTGGTGGCGAAGCCCGAGCGGGCCTTGCGCATGGTCAGGTTGCCGTAGGTCAGCAGGAACACCTTGGGGCGTTTGCCGCTGCGCTCGGTGGCCAGGCGCAGATGCTCGAAAGCCTCGGCGCCGCGATACTGGCGCAGGGGCTTGATTTCCTGTTTCTCCTCGTGGCAGCAGCACACCGGGCACTCCGTCTTGGTAATCTTGTCGGCCATCTTCTCCAGCAGGTTGGGATACTGGTTGGTGCCCAGGATGGTGGTCTTGCGGGTGGCGATGTCCATGTCGCGCTGGGCGGCGGTCTTCTCGACCTCCTCCTGCACGAAGCCTTCGCGGATGGCCTTGCCGAAACCGCCCTTCTCCTCGACGGCGAGGAAGTTCTGCCAGGCGTACTGGGCGATGCTGTCGGTCAGGTTCTCAATATAGTAGCTGCCGGCGGCGGGGTCGACAATCTTGTCCATGTAGCTCTCTTCCTTGAGGAGGAGCTGCTGGTTGCGGGCGATGCGGTAGCCGAAGTCGTCGGAGTCCTTGTAGGCGATGTCGAAGGGGTTCGTCGCGATGCTGTCGACACCGGCGATGGCGGCCGACATGGTCTCCGTGGTGGTGCGGAGCATGTTGACGTAGGGGTCGTATACCGACTTGTTCCACACCGAGCTGGTGGCGTTGATGAACACCTTCTTGGCGCAGTCGCACTTGGGGCCGTACTGCTCCACAATCTTGCTCCAGAGCAGGCGGGCGGCGCGGAATTTGGCTATCTCCATGAAGTAGGTGCTGCCGATGGCGAAGTTGAGCACCATGTTCTTGGCCACGTCTTCCACGGCCACGCCGCGTTCCGTCAGGCGGGCCATCAGTTCGTTGGCGGCGGCCAGGGTGAATCCCAGCTCCTGCACGATGTTGGAGCCGGCGTTGTGGATGACGCTGCCGCCCACGGCCAGCACGCGGAATCCGGGCAGGTTCTCCTTGGCATAGCGGATGAGCTCCACGGCCTCGTCGAGGTCGCCCTCTTCGCCCTTGCGGTAGTTGCCCTTGCGCAGGGCGTGGCCGTAGATGTCATAGTTGCAGCTGCCCTCCACCTTGGCGGGGTCGTAGCCGCCCTCTTTCACCACCTCGACGAACATCTTCAGCACATTGAGCATGTCCTTGCCGCAGGTGAAGTTGATTTTGCAGGCTTCGGGATGGATGTCCTTCAGCAGGGCGCGCATCTTCTCGATGCTGTCGACTTTGCAGGTGCAGAGACCCAGTGAGTTGGCGCCGCGGTTCAGGGCGTCGAGCGCCAGGGCGTTGTCCTTCTCGATCGAGCCGGTCTTCACATCCTCGCGGATGTCCCACACGTTGCCGTCGGCCTGTTTGCCGCGCACGAAGGGCTCTTCGGCGGGGTTGGTGTTGAGGTACTCCAGCTTCTCCAGGTCCTCGGCGCGGTAGTAGGGCTTCACTTTGAAACCCTCGATGGTGCGCCACACCAGTTTCTTCTCGTAGTCGGCCCCTTTGAGGTCTTTATTGATGACTTCTTCCCATTTCTCGGTCGACACCGGCGGGAATTCGGTGAACAATTTATTGTCTTCCATTGTATTAACTATTAGTTGCAACTCATTATCTAAAGGGCAAAGATACGCTTTTTTTTTAATATGGCAACAATTTTTTTTATCCAAGGCTTACCATCCCCCTGACCACGGCTTGTGGGCTGCCAGGGCATTTATATTGAAGTTATATTGTAGTTATACTATAGTTATACGTATAGTCATAGTATAACTATAGTATAACCATAATATAACTGTGGTATAACTATAATATAAGTCCACAGGGCGCTCAGAGGGCGTTCACAGGGCGCAGGGAGGGTACAAAAGGGGTACAGAAGGGGTACAGAAGGGGTGCGGAAGGGACGCAGAGGGGATGCAGAGGGGATGCAGAGGGGGTGCGGAAGGGATGCAGAGGGGACGTGAATGGGGCGGTCAGACGACCTTCAGCACCTGGCAGGCTGCGGGGGAGGCGTAGAGGAGGAAGCCTTGCGCTGGGCGGCTGTCCATGCGGCTGAGTACCTGGCAGTAGCGTTCCACCTGGTCGCGGTGTTCGGGGCGCGGCGTGCCGGTCTTGAAGTCGACCACCCAGAGGGCTTCGGGGTTCTCGACGATGCGGTCGGGGCGCAGCACCTCGCCGTCGGCCATGAGTTCCGTCTCGCGGTGGGCCGTGTAGGCGGGGTCGAAGAAACGCGCCGCCGCGGGGTCGGCGAGGAGGGTGGTGAGGGTCTGGCGCAGCGTCTCGGCCTCGTCGGGCTCGCAGGGATGGGCGGCGAGGTAGGAGTCCATGACTTCGGCGGCCATCCCGCTATGGGACAGGCGGCTGAGGAGGTCGTGGAGCCGGTTACCGTGCAGCCTCGCGCTGTCGTCGGCAGGGGCGAAGAGGTCGTCGGCTTGGCGGGCGATGGCGATGCGGTGGTGCCAGGAGGGGAAGACAATAGTTGAAAGTTGAGAGTTGAGAATTGAAAGTTGGCCGGCAATCGGCTGACATTTTTGGCTCTCGCCGAGGGCGAAGGTTCCGGGGGCGGTTTCCTGGAATCCGGGGTGTTCGGCCACGTAGTCGCGCAGGAGTGCGTTGTAGGTGGTCGTCGCGCTGTCGGCGGGCTGCTGGCAGTAGACGAGCAGCTGCTCCTTGGGGCGTGTGAGGGCCACATAGAGTATGTTGATGCGGTCGAGTTGGCTCTTGAGCTGCTCGGTGGTGTATTCCTCGTCGAAGAGGGTGTGCTCCTCCTTGCCGGGGCGCACCCATCCCGCAGGCAGCGGGATGCCTTTGCCGTCGGGCACATGCACCCAGATAGGGTCGGAGGGCTCGCGCCGGTTGAGGATGGGGTACATCACCACGGGGGCTTCCAACCCCTTGGCTTTGTGGATGGTCATGAGCTGCACGGCGTCGAGGTCCGAGGCCGTCGAGGTCGAGAGGCGGTCTTTCTGCTCGTCGAACCACTGGAGGAACTCGGCGAGGTCTTGGCGGTGGGTCTGCGTGTAGCGGGCCACCACGCCGAGGAAGGTGGCCGTGTAGGCCGTCTCGACGCCGTCGAGGCCCAGTTGCCGTAGGGCCTCTTCGCAGCAGTCGTAGAGTCCGAGGGAATTGAGAGTTGAAAGTTGAAAGTTGAAACCTGCGGCAGCCAGCTGCTCCCCTAAGTTAGGGGAGCTGTCACATGGTGACTGAGGAGTGTGTACCCCAACCTCCATCTTCCCGAGGCTTTGCAGGTACTGCATGACGCGGACTGCCGAGACGCGGTCGGAGCCGTCCAGCAGGTATCGCAGCAGGTTGATTAGCAGCATCACCACGCGGCTGCGGCTCAGGAGGAACGACTCGTTCGAAACCACCGGCACGCCCTGGGCCGTGAGGTACTGCGAGACGGCCGCGAGTGTGTTGCGGTCGCGTGCCAGCAGGAGGATGTCGCGGTAGTGGTAGACGCCGCTGTCGACGAGGCCGCGGATGTCGGCGAGCATGGCTTGCCAGAGGGCGTCGGGCTCCCCGTCGAGGTCGCGGAAGGATATCTGCACGCGGCCGCCCTCCTTGACGGACTCCTGCCGCAGGTCGGCCTCTGCGCCCGAACCTATATATATCTGCTGCATTCTGGCGTTGTCGGCGAAGCGGGTCTGCACGGCCCATTGGAAGAAGTCGTTGTTGAATTCCACCACCGTGCGGGCGGTGCGGAAGTTCTTTTCCAACCGGTCGGCGCGGGCGATGCCGGGGCTCTCCAGGAGTCTGCCGTGCAGGGGGCTGTCGACATGCGGGAGGTTGATGAACTGCTCCACGTCGCCCTGCCGGAAGCGGTAGATGGCCTGCTTGCCGTCGCCCACCACGAGGGAGGTGTGACCCGCGGCGATGCCGTTCTCGACGAGGGGCACGAGGTTCTCCCACTGCATCCGCGAGGTATCCTGGAACTCGTCGATGAGGTAGTTGCGGTAGCGGCTGCCGATGCGCTCGTAGATGAAGGGGGCCGGCTCGTCGCGCACCACCTCGGCGATGCGTTTGTTGAACTCCGAGATGTGCACCGTCTCGTTCTCTGCCGAGTATTCCCCCACGAGGCGGTCGAGGGTGCCCATGAGGGCGAGTGAATAGAGGTTCTTTAATAATAAGGTGCGAGTGTTGTAGGCCACTTCGCCTTGGACGCGGAGGTCCTCGTAGCGGCTGTGGATGCCAGCCAGGCGGGGTTTGAGTCCGGCGAGGGTGTCGAGGGTGGCGGCCGGGGTCTTGGCGGTCCCCAGTTTGTCGCCCTCGAGGTAGGCCAGGGCGTAGCTGTTGGGCGGGGCGAGGATACCGTGCTGCAGCTTGTCGAACCATCCGTATACGCCGCGAGCACCTTGGTAGAAGTCGCCGGGTGCCAGTCCGGTGGCGCCGATGGCTTCCATGCCCTCCTGTCCGATGGCGCGCATCTGTCGTTCGTAGTCGCGGTTGGCAGTCTGCATCTCCTTGTGGATGGCGCGGAAGCGGGCGGCGTCGATGCCGCGCAGGGCGGCGAGGTATTCGGGGGCCTGCTCTTTGAACAATTCGCCGGCGAGGCGTGTGAGCTCGCGTTCCACGAGGTAGCTCTTGCCCTCGCTCATCTTGCTCTCGGCAAAGTCGCACAGCACCTCTGTCAGTTCCTCCTGCCCTTCGGTGCCGGCCAGGGCCATGAGGTTGTCCACGGCGTTCTGGATGAGGGCGGTGTTGTCTATCTGCACATCGAAGTTCACCGGCAGTCCGAGGTCGTGGGCGAAGGTGCGGACGATGCGGTGCATGAAGCTGTCGATGGTACATACGGCCAGGTCGGAGTAGTTGTGCAGGATGGCGCTCTGGACGATGGCTGCATAGCGGCGCAGTCGGCTGTCGTCGAGGGCGGTGGCTTCGGCGATGTCGCGTCCCATGGAGCATGCCGTGCCTTGGGTGCGGATGTTCTCCAGCTCGCGGAGTATGCGCTCCTTCATCTCGCCCGCCGCCTTGTTGGTGAAGGTGATGGCCAGGATGCCGCGGAACCGCTGGCCGAGGTGTCCCTCGGGGGCGTCGAAGGCCAGCGTGAGGTATTGCCGCACGAGGGTGTAGGTCTTGCCCGAACCCGCCGCGGCACGGCAGATGATGAAGCGCGAAGTGTCCATTTCCGTTGCTCGTTTTGTGGCTGCAAAAGTACGACTTTTTTCCCGTTTGTCCGAAAAAAAATAAAAAAATAACACCGAATTGTTGACAATTCAAAAAAAAGTCGTATCTTAGCGGTTGAAAAAGGAGGGGTAAAATCCCCGCCGAAGTAAAAGTAATAAGTTAAAAACTAAGAATATGGAAGCAAAGAAAAGCCCCAAGGCTGACCTCGAAAATCGCAGAGGAATGTACCTCGAAATCGGTTTGGTGGTCATTCTGGCTGCCTCGCTGGTCGCTTTCAACGTCCGCTCCTACGACACCGAGGAGAAGGTCGTCCAGACCCGTCAGGCCGATGTGGAGGTCGTCGACGACATCCTACAAACCAAACCGGACGAACCGCCACCCCCTCCCCCCGAGGAGCCCGAAGTGGTCACCACCGACTTGAAGATCGTCGAGGATGACGCCGAAATCAAGAACGAGGTGGGCATCATTGACGCCTCCGACAACGCCAACAAGGCTCAGGAAGAGTTTGTCCCCGTCCAGGTCGAGCAGGAAGAAGAAGTTGCTGAGGAGGAGATTTTCCTCGTCGTGGAGGAAGACCCCGAGTTCCCCGGCGGCCTCGAAGCCCTCAACAAGTATCTGGCCGAGAACATCAAGTACCCGCAGTTGGCCAAGGAGAACAACATCACGGGCAGGGTGTATGTCACCTTCGTCGTCGAGAAGAACGGCTCGGTGGCCAATGTCAAGGTGCTGCGTGACATCGGCGGCGGCTGTGGCGCCGAGGCTGTGCGCGTGGTCAAGTCCATGCCCAAATGGAAACCCGGCAAGCAGCGCGGCCAACCCGTCCGCACACAGTACAATGTGCCCGTGGGTTTCTACCTGCAGTAAACAGAAAGAATGTAATGTCTTTATTCATGGGCTGCCGCTCCTTGCGACCGGCAGCTCTTTTTTGATATGTTAGCAGTCAACAACCTCTCGGTCCAGTTCACCGGGACGAACCTCTTCGACAACGTCACCTTCAACATCGCCGACCGCGACCGCATAGGCCTCGTGGGCAAGAACGGCGCGGGCAAGTCCACCCTGCTCAAAATCCTGGCGGGACTCCAGCAGCCCGAGTCGGGCACGATGGTCATCGCCTCGGACCAGACGGTGGGCTACCGGAGATGGTGCCCGACAGCCGCCGCACGGTGCTCGACGAGGCCCTCACTGCCTTCGACAGAATCCAGGCCATGCAGAAAGAGCTGGCCAGGATGGAAAAGGAAATCGCCGAGCGCGAGGACTACACCTCGCCGGACTACGAGAAGCTCCTCAACCGCCACAGCGAGATGACCGAGCATCTGGCCATGATGGGCGCCGACAGCCGTCAGGAGCAGGCCGAGAAGGTGCTGCTGGGCCTCGGCTTCAGGCACGACGACTTCTGGCGCTCCGTGGCCGAGTTCAGCGGGGGATGGCAGATGCGCGTGGTGCTGGCCAAACTGCTGCTGCAGCGGCCCGACTTCCTGCTCCTCGACGAGCCGACCAACCACCTCGACATCGAGTCCATCCAGTGGCTGGAGAATTTTCTCCAGACCTACCCGGGGGCCGTGGTGCTGGTGTCGCACGACCGCACCTTCCTCGACAATATCACCAAGCGCACCATCGAGATTTCGGCCCGCCGCATCTACGACTACAAATGCCCTTACTCGGAGTATGTCGTCCAGATGCAGGAACGGCGCGCCTCGCAGATGGCCCACCTCACCGCCCAGCAGCGCGAGGTGGCGCAGATCGAGGCCTTCATCGAGCGCTTCCGCTACAAGGCCACCAAGGCCAAACAGGTGCAGAGCCGCATCAAGATGCTGGAGCGGATGGATGAGGTGCAGGTCGACGAGGTCAGCACCGAGCATATCAGCTTCCGCTTCCCCCCGGCACCGCATAGCGGCAAGATCGTCATCGAGGCCCAGCACCTCGGCAAGGCTTACGGCGACCATCAGGTGTTCGACGGCGTCGACTGGCTGCTGACGGTCGGGAAACGCGTCGCCTTCGTGGGCCGCAACGGCGAGGGCAAGTCGACCATGGCCAAGATTATCGTGGGCGACATCCACGACTACACAGGCACCTTCAAGCTGGGGCACCAGGTGCAGATTGGCTACTACGCCCAGAACCAGGCCGCCATGCTCGACGGCGAGAAGACCGTCTTCCAGACCATCGACGACATCGCCACGGGCGACATCCGGCCGCGCATCCGCAACATCCTCGGGGGCTTCCTCTTCGACTCGGAAGACTGCGAGAAGAAGGTCAAGGTGCTCTCCGGCGGCGAGAAGGCGCGCCTGGCGCTCGCCAAGCTGCTGCTGACGCCCTGCAACCTGCTGGTCCTCGACGAGCCCACCAACCACCTCGACATGGACTCCAAGGACATCCTCAAGAACGCCCTCCTGCAGTACACCGGCACCCTCATCGTCGTCAGCCACGACCGCGACTTCCTCCAGGGCCTCACCGAGACCCTCTACGAGTTCCGCGACGGCGCGGTGCACGAGTTCCGCGGCGACATCTTCGAGTTCCTGGAGAGCCGGAAGGCAGCGCTCACCAGTGCTGCTAGTAGCACTAGTAGTACTAGTTCCACTAGTCTTGCCGCTAAGGCCGCCGCCAAGGCCGCCTACGAGCAGAGCAAAGACCGCGAGCGCGAGCTCCGCAAACTTCGCACTGCCGTCGAGAAGATAGAGAAAGAGATCGAGTCCCTCGAAGCCCGGATTGCCGAGAAAGAGGCCCTCCTCGCCGGCGGCGCCGCCCAAAGCCCCGACTTCTTCGCTGAATACCAGTCCCTCAAAGACACCCTCGACGCCCAAATGGACGCTTGGGAACAAGCCACCGTCGCCCTCGCCGAAGCCGAGACCGCCTGAGCATTTTTGGGGGAACCGCATATAGGTGGCGCTTCCCCGTCCACACCCACCGCAGGTATTTTTGCCGCGGCACACAATAAAACGGGGGAAGCCGCGTTAGTCGTAAAACGACTAAACGACATGGAACGCACAGAACGCAGATACCCCGTGGGGATTCAGACCTTTGAGAGGCTGAGAGAAGAAGGCTATGTTTATATCGACAAGACCGACTTGGTCTGGAAGATGACAAAGGAGAGCCCTTATATCTTCCTCAGTCGCCCGCGCCGCTTCGGGAAGAGCCTGCTCTCTTCCACGCTGCACTCTTACTTCGATGGACGCAAGGACCTCTTCGAGGGGTTGAAAATCATGGAGCTGGAAAAGGAGTGGGAGCAGTACCCCGTCATCCACATTGACGTCAGCACCGCCAAGAACCAGCCGTCGGCGCAGGACGTGCAGGATGCCATCCTTTTCGTCATGGAACCTCTGGCGGAGAAGTATGGCAGGACAGAGACAGAGACAACCCCCGGACGTTTGCTCGCAGGCATGATTCGCCGCGCCTACGAGCGGACAGGCAAGCAGGTGGTTATCATCATCGACGAGTATGACGCGCCGCTGCTGGAGGTGCTGCACGAGGAGACGCTTCTCCCCGGAGCTCTACTCCCCCCTCAAGGCCAGCGAGCCGATGATACGGTTCTGCTTCATCACGGGCATCACCAAGTTCAGCCAGCTGAGCATCTTCTCGACCATCAACAACCTCAAGAACGTCACGCTGCTGCCCCAGTTCTCGGCCATCTGCGGCATCACCGAGGAGGAGCTGGTGACCGACATGGCCGAGGACATCCGCCGGATGTCGGAGAAGTTCGAATGCACGCCCGAGGTGATGCACGCCATGTTGAAGGCCAAGTACGACGGATACCATTTCTCGGAGGACTCGCCCGAGGTGTACAACCCGTTCAGCCTGATGAACGCCTTCGGCGACAAGAAACTGTCGAACTACTGGTTTTCGAGTGGCACCCCCTCGTTCCTCATCCGTCAGATGCAGCACTTCCGCACGGACATCACCACGCTGGAGAAGATGGAGGTTCCATCCACCGCCTTCGACAAGCCCACCGAGGCCATGACCAACGCTCTTCCGCTGCTCTACCAGAGCGGCTACCTCACCATCAAGGACTACGACAGACCCTCGCAGCTCTACACCCTCTCCATCCCCAACCAGGAGGTGCGCATCGGCTTTGTGGACGGCCTTATGCCCACATACATCGGTTTGGAAGGTTTTGATGTCCAGGCGGGCTTTGCGGTGAGGTTCTGGCGCGCGCTGTGCAAAAGGGACATCGACCAGGCGATGCAGGAGATGAAGGCCTATCTGGCGGGCATTCCCTACGTGGAGGGCTTCCAGAAGAAACTTGCCGAGGCGAAGAACTACGAAGGGTTCTATGAGTATACCTTCTACCTCATCTTCACGATGCTGAACGTCTATGCCCGGACGCAGGTGAAATGCGCCGGCGGCCGCATCGATTTTGTGGTGCAGATGCCCGACACGGTGTATGTCTTCGAGCTGAAAGTCAGCGGCACGGCGCGGGAGGCCCTCGACCAAATCAACAGCAAGGGCTACGCGCTGCCCTATGGCACCGACAGCCGCGCGGTGGTGAAAGTGGGCGTGCAGTTCGACCGCGACACCATGACAGTGGGCGAGTACATCGTGGAGAGATAGGCACAGATAGAAACGTCAAATACCCCAAGGATATGAAACACCTCTACACAAAGGCCGCAGCAGCCATAATGCTGATGCTCGCGACCATGCTGGTTGCAGGATGCACTAAGGACAACCTAACAGGTCAGGACGACGGGACTGGCGAATTGACCGTCAACCCGGGTTTTGTTCCCATTGACTGGACCACTACCACCATGCTCTCGGCCAACGACAGTACGGGAGAATACCGCATCCAGTTCTCCGATACTGTGCCAAGTTTTGTCCCTGGGTCAGTCATCGCCATTGACCGCGACACTGTGGTATTGTACCGTTTTGTTTTAACGTCGACGACGCAGGGTAACACAGTAGCTCTCACTACCACGGAGGCATACCTTACCGACATTTTCTCCGACGTGGAGTTTACCCTTTCCACTGCCACCGAGGGCAAGTCACAAGCCAAAGGCATAGTGTTCTATCCGGTGGAAGCTTATATATCTGACAGCAAGGGTGGATACCAAGTGTTGCACATAGATGGTGACCGCAAGGATGACACCCGCTTCACCCACAATCTGTGGAGTTTTGCCTACAACAATGACGGTCATGTCCTCTTCTCGGGCAGCAACTGGTCCATATACATGGAGCGGATGAACCTCGACCTCAGTCTCGACATGGAGATGTTCATGAACTTCGGAGGTAAGACTGAGTTGGAGGTAGTGGGAGATGCCATTAACCGCTATAGAAGCAAGGCATTGAAAGTGAGTGCCGCTCTTGTCGGAACATTCAACACCGAACAAATGGTGCGGTGCGACATTCAGGGCAGTTGCAGCTACAGCCCAGACTATGACCTTTGGAAGCATAACCTCTTCCGCCCCTTGTCTATCAAGTTCATGGCGGGGCCAGTTCCTATTGTCCTCACGTTGCGCAGTGACCTCTTCCGGCAGGTGGAGGTGACCGCCAGCGGCGAGATTTCCGCCTATACGGGTTTCTCCGACCACGCCGAAGGCCGTATGGGTTTCGAATGGCAGCAGACAGACGGGATGACTCCCGTGGCGACATTCGAGAACACCTTCAACTTCACACCCCCCACAGTGGAGGGCAAAGGGCAGATACAGGCCAAGGTGTGGGCATTCCCAAGGGTGAGCGTGATGCTGTATGATGCCGTCGGTCCCTCCTTCGACTTTATGCCGTACCTCTCCACCACGGTGCGTGGAGGATTCCGAGAGCAGATGCTGGGGCAGACCAACGACTACTGCGCGTGGAGCCTGGACTGCAACACGGGAATGGATGCACGCTGTGGATTGAGTTTCCGCTTCTTCGGCTATGAGGTGGAGAACTACTCCACGCCCAAATGGAACGTCATCGACCGCACGCTCTACCACTCCCCGAAGAAGATTGTCCACGCCTCGGGCCGCCCGCAGGGCGGGCAGACCGCCACGGTGCGCTTCGACGTTTACGACCAGAACTATCTGTTCGACAGGGAGGTGATGACACCCCTGCCCCAAATCGTGAAGTTCGAAGCGAGCGGGCAACTCTCATCAGAATACGGTATTGCCCATAGCGGCACTGTGCAGGTGAACTGGACGCCCAACGCCCACGACACCCTCTGGGCCAAGCTCTACGACCAGGACGGCAACGTGCTGTCCTTCGACACGGTGATAGTCACCTCTAGCGACTGGGTCGACCTCGGGTTGCCGAGCGGCCTCCAGTGGGCCACGCGCAATGTGGGAGCCTCGTCGCCCACGGACTACGGCAACTACTACGCCTGGGGCGAGACTTCGCCCAAGAGCGTATATGATTGGAGTACTTATCGGTATGCTATATACGATAGCGTCCACTGTGGCTATGTTCCTACTAAGTATACTGGCAGTGACCGCCTGACCACATTGCAGCCCGGCGACGATGCTGCCACGGCCAATTACGGCGGGCGCACCCCCACCAAGGCCGAGTGGGAGGAACTGATCAACAACACCACCAGTCGCTGGATGACCGTCAACGGGGTGTCCGGACGCTGCTTCACTGGCCCTAACGGCAACAGCCTCTTCCTGCCCGCCGCCGGCGACCGCTGGGACGGTTCTCTCCACGATGCCGGCAGCTACGGCCTCTACTGGTCTTCGTCGCTCTACACGGACGGCCCGTACGACGCGTGGTACTGCTACTTCAATTCCGGCCTCGTGGGCGTGGACAGCTACGGCTACCGCCGCGACAACGGGCACACTGTCCGCGCTGTGCGTCAGCCTTAGTCCTTGTCCCGTTTTCCGTTATAGGCAATGGACAGGGAAAGAGGATGATATGCATTTCTTTTGTGTATATCAGAAATAGTTCGTATCTTTGCAGCGACAAACAGTAGGAATTATGCAAGCAGCAACAATAGAAAGCCGTCAGAACGACCTGATTAGGAGTATTCTCAGTATAAGGGATTTGGATGTCCTGAACAGGCTGCAGGTCTCGGTGCGTCGTGCCAAGCAGAAAGCCGCCGAAAAGGATGACACCTGCATGACAAAGGAGGAATTCTTTGCCATGATTGACCAGCGCATGGAGAGTTATGAGAAAGGAAATTACATTTCCTTCTCCTCCCCTGAAGAGATGCACCAATACTTTGAGCGGAGGTGATTGTGATTGTCATCTCCGCCTACGGGCATTATAGCGACAAGTAGTCGTTAGCCCTCTTAGTTCTTACTTCTTAGTTCTTACCTCCCTGTGCGGCCCAGAAGCCGGCGCAGTGGCCGGTGCTGAAGGCTAACTGCAGGTTGTAGCCGCCGGTGTCGGCGTCGAGGTCGAGGACCTCGCCGGCGAAGTAGAGGCCGGGGACGAGCTTCGACTCCATGGTCTTGGGGTTGACCTCGCTGAGGCTGACGCCGCCCTGGGTGACGACGGCGGTGTTGTAGTCGCCCGTGCCGGTGAGGGTGAAGGTGCAGTCCTTGAGGAACTGCAGGAGGCGCTTGCGCTCGGCGCCGTTGATCTGGTTGAGCCGTTTGTAGTACTCGATGTGCAGCCTCTTCAGGGCCATAGGGATGACCTCGGCCGGAAGCCAGAGGCGCAGGGCGTCGTTGAAGATGCGTGTGCCGTTGGCGTCGAGGTCGGCGATGAGACGCTTGTCGAGGGTGGCGGTCTCCACGGCGGGCTTGAAGTCGAGGTGGGCGACAAGCCACTCGCCGCCGTGCAGCAGGCGGCTGCAGAGCCGGCTGGCGGAGAGCACCAGGGGACCGTCGAGGCTGTTGCCCCGGAAGGTCATCTCGCCCATGCCTTCATAGATTTTCCTGCCGTCGGGATAGGTGACGCGCAGGGCGACGTTCTTCAGCAGGAAACCCTCCAGCTCGTCGGGGATGGGCTCCTCGCAGGTGAGGCTCACGAGGGAAGGCACCTGCGGGACGACGGTGTGGCCGGCCTCTTCGGCGAGGCGGTAGCCGAGGCCCGTGGAGCCTGTGGTGGGGTAGGAGAGGCCGCCGGTGGCGATGATGACGGCGTCGCCGCGCACGGTGGTGCCGTCCTGGAGTCGCACGCCGTGGCGGTCCTCGGTGAGGCTGCGCACGGCGCAGTTCTTGCGTATCTCCACATTGCTGCGTCCCTCGAGGTCGTTGATGAGAGCCAGGAAGATGTCGAGGGCCTTGCCGCTGCGGGGGTAGACGCGGCTGCCGCGTTCCACCACGAGGGGCACGCTGCGCTGCTCGAAGAACTCCATGAGCTGCTGGTTGTACATCTGCGCGAAGCTGTTGCGCATCCAGCGGCTGTCGGAACCCACATGGGTGAGGAAGTCCTTCATGGGGGCGGTGTTGGTGAGGTTGCAGCGCCCCTTGCCGGTGATGCGGAGCTTGCGCCCCGCCTGGTCCATCTTCTCGATGAGGACCACCTCGGCGCCCTGCTCGGCGGCCGCCACGGCCGCCATAAGCCCAGCGGCTCCTGCGCCCACAATGATAACCTTCATGAAATTAGGAATTAGAAATCAGGAATTAGGAATTGAATAGCACACTCCTCCGCCCCTTTGGGGCACCTCCCCTAACTTAGGGGAGGAGTGGCTAGCGCGGTTCTTACTTCTTAAGTTCTTAGCTCTTAGTTCTTACTTCTTACTTCTTGCCTCACTTGGAGATGCTGACGATGTCGGAGGGATGGATGCAGAGCACGGGCAGCTGGCTGTTGTGGACAATCTGCTGGGCGTTGGTGCCGAGGAAGAGCTGCGAGATGATGCGGTCCTGCTCGGTGTTGATGACGATGAGGTCGGCCTTGATTTCCTCGCTGTATTCCAGGACGGTGTCGCTGTAGTTGCTGTATTCGCGTATCTCGGTCACGTGCGGCACGCCCTCGCGGTCGAGGAGGTCGGTGGCCTGCTTGATATATATCTGGAGCTCGTTCTGCTGCCCGTTGTCGTCATAGAGCCCGAGGATGTGAATCTCGGAGCCAAAGAGTTTGGCCATGTTGGCGGCAGGGGAGACCTTCTGGCGCGAGTTGATGTTGACGCGCAGGGGGACGACGATGCGCTCCAGAGGCTTGTGGAAGTCGAATCCCCTGCGGATGGTGAGCACGGGGACGGGAGCCTCCTGGACGATGCGCACGGCGGTGCTGCCCATCCAGTATTTCTCGAATCCCGAGGCACCGTTGGCGCCGATGACCACCATGGGCGAATTGTTGTGGCGGGCCTCGCGGTTGATTACGGGTGCCACCTTGCCTTTGCAGATTTCCCAACGGATGGTGCCGTATTTCATCTTGGGCTGGTGCTCGGCGCACATGTCTCTCAGTTTCGACTCGGCGAGGTTGACCATGACGCGTTGTGTCGCGTCGTCGATGAGGAGCTTCTCGCGTTGCACCCACACGACCTTGATGTCGCATTCCAGTTTGTTGGCGATGTCAACGGCGATTTCCAAGGCCACCAACGACTCCTCGGAGAAATCTGTGCCGACAAGAATTGCTTTCATAATGCTTTCGTGTATTGTTTGTACTTCTTAATGAACGTGGATATGCGCGCTTTATTATGCGGGAGAAGAAAAAAACTTTGGATGTCCCGTTTTTTTTGTACCTTTGCAAAAAATATCAGGCTACACTATGGGCAATCAATACACACAAGAGGAGGCTCGCGTATGAACACAAACCTCGATGCCACAGGACGTTCCCAGTCGGCGCAGGAACGTGAGGTGGAACGCGCCCTGCGTCCCAAGGGGTTCGACAGCTTCGCCGGTCAGCAGCAGGTCATCGACAACCTGCGCATCTTCGTGGGGGCCGCCAAGAAGCGCGGCGAGCCCCTCGACCATACACTCTTCTTCGGGCCTCCGGGACTGGGCAAGACCACCCTCTCCTATATCATCGCCAACGAACTGGGGGTGAACATCAAGATGACCTCCGGCCCCGTCCTCGACAAGCCGGGCGACCTGGCGGGCATGCTCACCTCGCTGGAGGCCAACGACGTCCTCTTCATCGACGAGATTCACCGCCTCTCGCCCGTGGTGGAGGAGTACCTCTACTCCGCCATGGAGGACTACAAGATAGACATCCTCATCGAGTCGGGTCCCGCCGCCCGCAGCGTGCAGCTCAACCTCAAGCCTTTCACGCTTATCGGCGCCACCACCCGCTCGGGCATGCTCACAGCACCCCTGCGCGCCCGCTTCGGCATCAACTGCCGCCTGCAGTATTACGACGCCGAGACCCTCGCCTCCATCGTCAACCGTTCCGCCTCGCTGCTCAAGGTGATGATTACCTCCGAGTCGGCCTTCGAGATTGCCCGCCGCAGCCGCGGCACCCCCCGTATCGCCAACCTGCTGCTGCGCCGCGTGCGCGACTTTGCCCAGGTGAAGGGCGACGGCACCATCACCCTCGACATTGCCCGCTACGCCCTGAAGGCCCTCAATGTCGACAGCAACGGCCTTGACGAGATGGACCTCCGCATCCTCGGCACTATCATCGACAAGTTCCGCGGCGGCCCCGTGGGCATCAACACCATCGCCACCTCCGTGGGCGAGGATGCCGGCACTGTCGAAGAGGTCTACGAGCCCTACCTCATCCAGGAAGGCTACCTCCAGCGCACCCCCCGCGGCCGCGAAGTCACCCCCCTGGCCTACCAGCACCTCGGCAAAATCAAGACCTCAGGAAATCAACAAGAACTGTTTTAGATATGCGTATACTTATTAAGAATATCAAGGAGTTGGTGCAGGTGGAATACCAGCCGAAACTCCGCGTCATGGGCAAGGACATGGCGCAGATGGAAACCGTCAAGGATGCTTACCTCATCGTCGAGGACGGCAAGATTAAGGCGTTTGGGAAGATGGGGGAGTTGACACTCTCCTCCGCCCTGACGGGCACCTCCCCTAACTTAGGGGAGGAGTTGGAAAACGCTGACCGCGTGGTCGATGCCACGGGGCGGCTGGTCTTTCCGTCGTTCTGCGACTCGCACACGCACATCGTCTATGCCAACTCGCGCGAGCATGAGTTCGTCGACAAGATTCGCGGTCTCAGCTATGAGGAGATAGCCAAGAGGGGAGGGGGTATTCTCAACTCGGCCAAGGCGACGGCGGCGGCCTCGGAAGAGGAGCTCTACGACATGGCCTGGCAACGCCTCGAGGAGGTGATGCGCATGGGCACGGGTGCCATCGAAATCAAGAGCGGCTATGGCCTCTCCACCGAGAGCGAGCTGAAGCTGCTGCGCGTCATCCGTCGCCTCAAGGAGAACTCGCCCATGACCATCAAGTCGAACTTCCTCGGCGCCCACGGCATCCCCATGGAGTATCGCGGACACCAGGAGGACTACGTCGACCTGGTCATCAACGAGATGATTCCGCGCGTGGCCGACGAGGGCCTGGCCGACTTCATCGACGTCTTCTGCGACCAGGGCTTCTTCACCGTCGAGGACACCGCCCGCATCCTGGAGGCTGGCATCAAATACGGCATGAAACCCAAGATCCACGCCAACGAGATGGCCGTCTCGGGTGGCGTGCAGGTGGGCGTGAAATACGGTGCCATCTCCGTCGACCACCTCGAGCAGATGGGCGACGCCGAGATAGAATGCCTGAAAGGCACAGAGACCATGCCCACGGTGCTGCCGGGCTGCGCTTTCTTCCTCAACCTGCCCCTCTCGCCGGCCCGCAGGATGATTGACGCGGGACTGTCCGTGGCCATGGCTTCCGACTACAACCCCGGCACCTCGCCGTCGGGCAACATGCAGCTCATCCTCTCGATGGCCTGCATCCGCTACCGCCTGACACCCGAAGAGGCCTTCAACGCCACCACCCTCAACACCGCCTACGCCATGGGCGTGAGCGACACGGTCGGTTCCATCGCCGTGGGCAAGAAAGCCAACTTCTACATTTCCAAGCCTATCCCCACCTACGAGTATATGCCCTACGCCTATGGCGAGAACAAGGTGGAGCGGGTGTTCCTTAATGGAATTGAAAATTGAGAATTGAAAATTGAGGAATGATAACAGTAGAGCATCTCAACAAGAGCTACGGCACCTTGCAGGTGCTGCGCGACGTGAACCTCGCCATCCAGCAGGGTGAGATAGTCAGCATCGTGGGAGCCTCGGGAGCAGGCAAAACGACCCTCCTCCAGATACTCGGGACTCTCGACAAACCCGACAACGGCCACATCCTCTATGACGACGTGGACATCACCACCCTCGGCGACAGCGCCCTCGCGCGCTTCCGCAACCGTCATATCGGCTTTGTCTTCCAGTTCCACAACCTTCTGCCCGAGTTCACCGCCCTGGAGAATGTCTGTCTCCCCGCCCTCATCGCCGGGAAGAGCATGAAAGAGGCTGTCAACGAGGCAATGCCCTTGCTGCAGTTTCTTAATATCGAGGCACGTGCGTCGCACAAGCCCGCCCAGCTTTCGGGCGGTGAGCAGCAGCGTTTTGCCGTGGCAAGGGCCCTCATCAACAAGCCGACCGTGGTGCTCGCCGACGAGCCTTCGGGCAACCTCGACACCAAGCATGCCGCAGAGCTTCACGACCTCTTCTTCCGCCTGCGTGACCAATATAAGCAGACCTTCGTCATCGTCACCCACAACACCCTCCTCGCTGCCAAGAGTGACAGGCAGATAGAGCTGCGCGACGGCCAAGTCGTGATGCCGTAATTAGGAATTAGAAATTAGGAATTAGGAATAACGAAACCCCATGATAGTCAACAACAATACCTCCCCGAAGAATGGCCCGGATTCCAAGTCCACCATCTATGGCCTGCGTCCCGTCATCGAGGCCCTCGAAAGTGACATCCGTGTCGATTGTGTCTACCTCCAGAACGGCCTGGGCGGCCCATTGGCAGGTACCCTCAAAGGACTCATCCGAGACAAAGGCATCCCCTTCCGCTTTGTCCCCATCGAGAAACTCGACCGCTTGGCCAAAGGGCACCACCAGGGGGTGGTGGCGCTGATTTCACCTATCGTCTATCGGCAGGCTATCGAATTCATCCCCAGTATTTCCGAAGGTGACAAAGTGCCCTTCCTGCTGATGCTCGACCATGTGACCGACGTGCGCAATTTCGGCGCCATTGCCCGCACTGCCGAGTGTGCCGGCATTGATGCCGTCATCATCCCCTCGCGAGGCTCGGCGCAGGTGACTGACGATGCCGTCAAGACCTCGTCGGGAGCCCTGCTGCGGTTGCCCGTCTGCCGCGAAGACAACCTCAAGACCACCATCAACCTGGCCCGTCAGTGCGGCTTCCAGATTGTCGCCGCCACCGAGAAGGGCGCTGACAGTTACCTCAGTGTCGATTACCGCAAGCCCACCCTCCTCATCATGGGGGCAGAAGAGACTGGCATCAGCCCTGAACTCCTCAAAATGGCCGATTTCAGAGCCCAGTTGCCCATCCTCGGACAGGTGCAGTCGCTCAATGTTTCTGTGGCTGCCGCCGTCTTTATGTACGAGGCTCTTCGCCAACGTGCTATGGCCAATTGATGCTCAATAGAAGGGTCTCCCGAAAGCGTCCAGAGGGTTAAAAAATCCTAAAAGATGGACGGGAGGGGGGTCCAAAATCGTTTTTTTCAGTCTATAGTAGCAAACGGAGGAAGGTAATACCCCCCGGAGAGGGGAGACGTGCCTCCCAAATTGTATAATAACTATGCTAAAAAAACACGGCAATGGACATGAAAAAAGTGGCTTTTGAGAGAAAAAACTTGTCATATCAAATTTTCTTCGTAAATTTGTACGCTCTTAGAATGCGCCCCAGGAATGCCTGAAGGACGCAGTTTAAGGGTGCAATATATTGTAAACAAAAAGGATAATAGATACACAAAATGAAAAAAGGATTAACGCTCTTTGGCTTGATTTTTGCATTAGGAACCCTCGTGGGACATGCACAAATCTATCAAGTGTACTCGCAAGACTTTGAGACTGGCTCGCCCCAGACCTACACAGTGACGGGCAACGGATCAGTCCAGACTTCTATCTACTCTGGTGGTGCCAGAGCCATGAAGATGACCAACTCGACGGCCGGTACGGTGGTAGTCACGTTAGACACCATCGACTTCTCGACAAACGCGAGTTTCAACTTCTACACTCTGGAGTTCTCGCACATCGCCTTGTTTGACCCCAACGATCAGGTAGGAACAGGCGGCGGCATCATCGAAGTGAAGCTCCCGGTCAACACGGATTGGACCACACTTACCGACCAGCACTACAATATCGCCGACGATTACTCCAGTGAGTTCGTGGATTATCCCTCATGGCACAAGTATGACTATGCGGATTGGACTGAAGCGACCGCCCCGAACAACCTGCTCTGGAAAAGCGAGCGTTTCGACCTGGAGGCCGTCTTTATGGGCGTGCCGCCACAGGACCGCAAACTGATCGTGCGTTTTGTCCTGCCCCAGCGTTCCACCGCGTCGGGTGGCACCTATGCTGCCTGGTACTTAGACGATATCAAGATGCGTGCCTCGAACCAGCAGATTGTCTCCCCAATTGTCAAGATGCAATATTTCCCCGACAGGCTCAACTATCCCAGCAGCCGCGGCGCCAAACTAAGGGGTACTGTGACCACCACCGCCTTGCAGGGCATCGACCCCGACTCGGTGTTTGTGGAGTACACTGTGGGTAGCGACCCCACCCTGCAGCGTGCATATATGAGCCGTGTGGGCGTTTCGACAACTTATGAAGGCCGTATCCCCTTCTATGGGTATGACACCCTGATAACGTATCATGTCGTGGCCAAGGACATGACTACCAACAGGAACACCGCCTATTATCCGAAGAATGAAGCCGCGCGTCTGAATTTCAAGTGTGTCCGAGGTACGAGCAGAACCGCCAATCCCACGTGGACGACGAATATGAATTCGACCGTATTGCCATTCCCGGCCTTTGCCGATAACCGGTCGGAATTCATCTACGACAGCGTGATTATGGACTCGATGGGGTTCCAGCCTGGAGCCATCACATCCATCAAGTTCAAACTTGGAGCAGCCAATAACCGAGTGGTGAGCCGCCAACGTTTCCAAGTGAAAATGGCCAACCTGCCACCCGAAATCACCCGTGCCAACTCAGGGCAGGGCTCATATCTGATTTCTGACATGCAGGTGGTCTACGACACGTCGTTGACCATTAACCAGGCAGCTCTCCACTCTAATGTGACCATCAATCTGCAAGACACCTTCTTCTATGCGGGTGGCGACCTGTTGGTGCAGATTATGTATCACAACCCGACCGACCCGACGGCCAACCCGGTGGTGATGATTCCCGCGCCGTCCAACAAGGCGTCTGTCTATCACGACGGATTGCCAGCCATACAGAACGACAACCCGTTCCGCAACCTGGACAGCTGGCTCAACCCCTATACTGTCAACCGCCGGCCGTGGATGGAGATTGCGGCCTCGAAGAACCTGCCGCTGATATATGATGCGGGCATATCTTCAATGGCCTATCCCTCCTACACCGTGCCTGCCGCAGTGGGCACAGACTCGGTGGCTGTATGGCTGCGCAATTTCGGTGTGAACACCATCAATGCAGTCCGCATCGCCTACTCTGTCGATAATGCATCCCCGATCTTCTTCAACTGGACAGGTTCCCTGGCCGGAGGCGACAGTGTCCGAGTGCGCCTCAGCACCACGCAGAACTACACGCTGGGCTACCATACCATTCGCGCCTGGGTCGAAGACTCCCTCACATCCAGCGGCAACCGCTATCGTGACCATGAACCCTACAACAACGCCACTGAAACACCTTTTGTCGCCTGTATGGGCCCCTACAGCGGCGTACTCACCATTGGCCCCAATGCGAGCTACGACTTCCTCTCGCTTGAACGGTGCCTCTTCTCGCTGAGCCGTTGCGGCATCGACGGCCCCGTCACCATCAAGTTGCCCGCAGGTACGTACAACTACACCAAGTTCCCCTATATCCCCGGCACCTCGGAGACCAACTACGTGGTCTTCGAGCCTGCCACGGCAGGAGGCCAGGTCACCTTCCGTCAGCCGGAGGGCAGTCAGGCGGTCCGTCCAGACGCGCTGGTTGACATGACCGAGGCCCGTTCTATCCGGTTCCACAATATCCGTTTCGCCAATTCCCGCAACTCCACCAGCACAGGCTGCAGAAACTTGGTCCTCATGGGCTCCAACAGCTCCAACTGCCAGTTCCTGAACTGTACCTTCGTCGACAGCAACACCACCCAGACCAGGATGGTCGAAGCCTTGCTGAGTACGGGCTTTGCCGACTCGGTGCTGATTGAAGGATGCACCTTCTACAGCGGCATGGTGGGTGTCGACGTCATCGGCGCAGCCCCCGATAACCGCGCCACGGGCAATATTGTGCGCTTCAATGAATTCGCCAACCAGTTCAATACGGCCATCAGCGTCGTCAACCAGAACCACGTATTGGTCGACAGCAACATGCTCAACAATGTGCAGACCAATGCCAGTTACGTGCTTCTCTGCCAGTATGTCTATGATGGCAGCCGCATCGTGCGTAACCGTGTCTACTCCACCAAGGGCGCCAGCTGTATCGGTATCTCCGACATGCACGGCACGGCCACGGACTTCTGCTATGTGGCCAACAACATGCTCCTCTCGCTCGACGACGGTACCACTAACCAGCTCACGACGCCCCTCAACATGATCAAGGGCTCCTATGTGAAGGTATGCTTTAATTCGGTACGCATGCGCACGCACACGCACGTGAATGTCGCAGCCGCCACCCTCGGCGGAGGTATCATCAACCACTGTTACTTCCAGAACAATGTCGTGGCCTCCTTCGACACGTTGAGCCATGCCTTCGCCTTTATCCCGACGCTGACCTCTGCCGACAACGTTATCGACCACAACTGCTACTACTCCACCAGCGGTATCTTGAACAAGTACTCAGGTGTGAACTACAGCAACCTCACCGCCTGGACGCGCGCCCTGCCGATGGATGTGGGCTCCGTCAACTGCGACCCCGGCTTCACCAACAGTTCCATCAGCATTGTCGACCTTCGTTCCTTCAATGCCCAGCTGCGTTGGGTCGGTGTGCCCATCCCTGGCATTGTCGACGACATCGAGGGCACCATCCGCAACGCCACGGCCCCCAGCCTGGGAGCCTACGAAGTGGCACCCCTCAATATCGACTTCAAACCAGAGGAGATGATTTCGCCCTATGCCGAGTACTGCGGTGCGCCTTCTTCCATCCCCATCGAGGTGGCCATCAGTAACATCGGTATCCAGCCTTATACTTACTCCTCGGCACATCCCCTCCAGGTGCATGTCTATGTCTCTGGCCTCCCCGGCTTCCAGACCTTCACGGTCAACCGCAATATCCCCGCCGAGGACACCATCCACTTCCGTTCCAACCTGACACTCAACCTGCCTCCCAACACCGACAATTCCGACCGTACTTACACTATCACATGGTGGCTCACCTGCAATCTTGACCCCGACAACCTCAACGACACGGCAACGCATATCGTGGAGTCCCGCTATGCACCTCCCGCACCTACCACCATCACCCAGAGTGTCGCCTACAACAACACTCTCACCATCACGCCCACGGCGGGTATTAACACATGGCCCGTCAGCTACTACACCTCAGGCCAGGGCCGCACACAGCGTTCAGGCATTTATTGGTATCACGACCTCGACGACACTGCCGCCTTCCACTATGGCCCCAGCTACACCACCCCGCGCATGTTCTCCAACGACACTCTCTATATCTCGCAGAAGCGCAACCTGCCGTTGGTGAAGATCACTGAGGTCCAGGTTGTCGCCAACAGCAACCAGAACGCCTTGGGCCGCACCGACCCACTGCCTTCGTGGATGAGCAACCAGACGCCCTTTGCTGTCGAATTGACCAACTGTGGTGACTATCCTGCCGACATTGAGGGTGACTCCATTGTCATCATCCTGACCAACTCCGCCGCCAAGATATGGGTGCTGCCACACGTCGTCATCCAGCCGGGTGCCTGTCTGGTGCTCCAGTTCAAGACTGGCATTTCGACCATCGACTCGACGCGCACCATCGGCGCCCCCAGTTCTTCCCAGGTTCCTTCTGTGGCCTACAACGCCAACTTCGCCGTCCTCTACCGCGACGGTCGTGGCATCGCCGACGCTGTCGCCTTCAATAATATTACCACGGCTTCTTCCAGCCAGACCATCAAGTGGAGCAACCAGAATGTCCCCGCTGCCGTCTGGCAGGGTGCAGGCATTAACATGGGTACCACGCTTGTGGCGGGAGCCTACCGCGAGTCATGGCCGACCAACCCACCCTCACAAGGCCCGATGCTCACCAGTACACTCTGGCGCGTGGCCGACAACACCCATCCCATGCACATCGGCACGCCCAAGCCCCATCTGGTGCTCTATAACGATAACGGCTGTGACGGACTTCGTGCTCCTGTGCGCATCAATGTCACTGGAGTCCCCTCTACCGACGTCAGCGTCGATGAGCCCGTGATGGATACCGGCTGTAACCTCACCACCGCCGAGCAGGTCCACGTGACCCTCCACAACTACGGCACCCAGGCCACCTCTGCAGTCACCGTGAACTACAGCCTCAACGGTTCCAACACCCCCGTCTGCTCCAACACCATCCAGTCCATCCCAGGCCGTGGCTCTGTCAACCACACCTTCACCACGCCCGTCAACATGCATCAGAACCGCGACTCTGTCTTCCCCGTGAAGGTCTGGGTCAACTCCCTCTCCACTGATGCCCTCCACACCAACGACACCAACCACGGCTACTTCCTCTCGCGCTACACGCCCAACCCGCCCTCGGTCACCTCGCCGCGCAGTGTCCATTACGCGCAGCGCGACACCATCTCTGTCAACGCCCCGTTGTACAACGCCGGTGCCGTGTGGTACAATTCGCGCATGGAGGCTCTCGACACCACTGCCGGCTCCTTCGTCACGCCGCGCATCTACTACAACGACACCTTCTACGTCACCGCTATGGGCGCCACCGATGTCCCCAACACGCACATCGGCACCCTGGCTACGGCCACTAACAACAACTACCCCTCGCCCTACAACCCCAAGACCCGTCATGTCAAGGAGCAGTATCTCTTCACTGCCGCCGAGCTGCAGGCCGCGGGTCATGGCGCAGGCTCAATCAGCTCCGTTTCCTTCTACCTTGAGAGCGTGGGGGCCGGCATCTCCTCCTTCACCTTCAGCAACTATGCCATCAAGATAGGCACCACCACCGCCAGTACCTTCGCCAACGGCAACTACCTCACGGGCCTCACGCAGGTCTATCAGAGTTCCAACCTCACCCTCACCCCCGCCGACTGCGGCTGGGTGAGACACACCTTCACTACTCCCTTCGCCTGGGACGGTGTCTCCAACATCGTCATCGAGGTCTGCCGTTCCTTGAACTCGGCAGGCATCTCCGCCGGTGCCAACACCCGCTACACCGCCCAGCCCAACACCGTCATCACCAAGCAGCACGCCAGCACGGCGCAGGATTCCCAGACCTCCGGTTCCAAGGGCAACAACCGCCCCGACATCATGTTCGGCTTCCTCGAGCCCGCCGGTTGCGAGAGTCCCGCGCAGCAGGTTCTTGTCAATGTGATTAACCTCCCGGCGGTCGACGCCAACTTCCATTGGGATCCCGCCCTCGACACGATGGTCATCGCTTCCTGCGCCACGACCTCCTTCTCGGCTCAGATCGAGAACAGCGGCCAGTCGCCCATCAACGCCTATTCTATCGCCTACCAGATTGACGGCGGTTCCTGGCAGACGGTCTCCGGCACTGCCGGCAACCTCACCACGGGCCACCGGCTCGTCGTCCCGCTGGTCAGCACCCACCTCGTCCCCGGACGCCATAGAATCCGTGCCGCCATCTCGGTGGCCGGCGACACTGTCCCGTCCAACGACACCATCGACCGTATCTTCAACGTCCGTTTCTGCACAGGCACCTACACCATCGGTTCTGCTGCCGGCAACGACTATTCCACCCTCCAGCTGGCCCTCGACACCCTCCACAACGCCGGTGTCGCTGGAGCCATCACCTTCCGTCTCCAGGGTGGCACTTACAGCGGCCAGTACGAGATTGGCAATGTCTATGGCACCACCTACACCCGGACAGTCCGTTTCGCACCTGCCTTCGAAGCCAGCGAGGTGAAGATAACCCACGCGCCCACGCAGGCCAGCAACTACGTCCTGCGCCTCAACGGTGCCGCCAACATCATCTTCGACAGCATCTATTTCTACGGCACCTACACCAACACCTCGGGCAATGCCTATTCCAACGTCATCCGCGTCGACAACAGTGAGAATATTACCTTCCGCAACAGCACCATCCGCACCCGTTCCCGTGCCGCCTTCACCAACACCTCCAATCTGGTGGTCATCGGCGACGGCAACGAGTATATCACCATCGACCACTGCCTCCTCGACAGCGGCTACTACCAGGTGACCACCTTTGGCGGCGGCACCACCACGGGCCACCACCTCACGGTCAACAACAGCGACCTCCTCAACTTCCACTACCGTGCCATCGATGTCCGCAACATCGACTCCATCCAGGTCCAGAGCGACAGCATCACTTCCCAAATGACTGTAGCCAACAAGCCTCTCATGGGCATCCGCGTCGCCAATGCCCGCAACGTGGCCATCAAGAAGAACTTCATCCTCCTCATGGACAATTTTTCGGGTGGCAAGAGCGGCATCCAGCTCTACCGTTGTAAGGGTACCAATGTCGACCGCGTCACGGTCTACAACAACATGATATCCCTCAAAGGCACCGGCGTGGGAGGCAGCCTCGTCTCGTCGGGCATCTTGATCGACTCACTCTCCACCTATGTGAGTGTCTACTTCAACAGTGTCCGCGTTTATGCCGGTACCCGCCAGCTCAACACGAAAGCCTTCACCGTCGAGCGCTCCTCGAAGGTCTTCCCGCTCAACAATATCTTCGTGAACGAGAGTCAGGGCTATGCCAGTTATGTGGGAGCCGACACCTGTATCCAGCTTTCCAACTACAACGTCTACTGGTCCAACTCCGACACCTCCATCACCCGCAAATTCTGCTATTGGGGCAAGGAGTGTCCCACCTTCGACAGCCTCCGTACCGTGGCCAACAGTGGTTCTGGCAACGGCAACGAGACCAACTCGATGGAGGACAGGCCCATCTTCGAGGGCGAGCGTGACCTCCGCATGCACCTCGCGGCCTACTCGGGCCTGGCTCAGTACAACTCCGATGTTACTGACGATATTTTCGACAGCATCCGTCCGCAGATTCCTACGCCCACCATCGGATGCCACGAGTTCACCCGCCTGATGCACAACATCGCCATCGCCGAGATTGTCGAACCCATCATGCCCTCCATCACCACGGGCAACAACGCCGAGGTTCTCAACATCGAGACCGACTCTATCATGGTGCGCGTCAAGCTGTACAACAACGGTATGGCTCCCGAATACAATGTCCACTGGTATGCCATCCTCGACGAGACCAACCCGCAGGTGCGTTCTGTCGACAGGCATGTCAACCTTCCCTTGCGCACGATGGTGGAAGACAGCGTCAAACTATTCTCTCCCCTGGGAGTTGTCGACAGCCAGCGCGTCATCGTCTTCCTCGTCCTCGAGGATGGCGCCGATGCCAACCCCCTCGACAATGTCGACACTGCCGACCTCTTCATCTATCCTGCCTACGACCTGAAAGTCACCGCAGTGGCCTACGCCCCCACCGACCCCCCCGGATGCCGCATGAACCAGGTGCCCATCACCTACACCCTCCAGAATATGGGTAAGAAACCTTTCCCGGGTAACTTCTACTTCAACCTGGGCTACTTCGCCTACTGCCATACTCCCAGTGGCCTCGACAATGTTATTCCCAACCTGCCTGCCACCAATGAGGAGACCGTCAGCTTCGGCGATGGCAACGACCTGCCCGAGGGCACCACGCGCGATATAACCCTCTCGGCGCCCTACCAGCCCAACCTCTTCCCCACAGGCCAGTTGCAGGACATCACCGTCCGTCTCCGTGGCTGGGTTACCTACGAGCACGATGTCAAGCCTCTCAACGACACCTCCAACTACATCAATATCCCCTCCTACCACACGCCCGAGGCACCCATCCCGCACGACACGGTTGTCGACTACGGCACCTTCGCCAACCTCTTCGCCACACAGAACGCCACGCGTCCCATCTCGTGGGGTAGAGACTCCTCGGGTGTCTATTTCTTCCAACTCCAGAACACCACCGGCCAGTACGTCCGTTCCACCCATTGGGAGGCCCGTCAGACATGGCGTTTCGCACCGCCCTACTTCCACGACACCACTTTCTACCTCTGCTGCTTCAGCAGTCGCAACTGCACCAGCTACTATGCCCCCATCAACGTTACTATCAACCCGCCACACCAGTACGACGTTGCCATCGGCCAGGTCCTTTCGCCGCGCGGCGAGGTAGGCTATCCTCCCGACGAGTACCTCGAAGGCCGTGTCTACCACGAGGTCGACACCGTGAAGCTCCGCATCGTCAACTATGGCTCGATGCCCATCTCCAACATCCCTGTGGGCTTCCGCTTTACGAACGAAAACGGCCGTACACTCTATCTCGAGGCCCACGACACCGTCCGTGTCACCATTCCCGGCCGCGTGGGCGACAATGTCTCCTACTACGACTTCACCTTCCCCGACTCTGTCATGCTGCAGATTCCCAACAACCCGCTGGGTGGCAGTAGCCAGGCGGCGTTCACCTATTCGCTCAATGCGTGGGTCAACCATCCCGACGACCAGCAGCACAACAACGACACCCTTTCTACCCTCCACAAATTCAAGACCTACGCCGAGACAGCCTACGATACCATCAAGTTCAACTCGCCCAATAGCGACGAAGGTTTCGACATCACGCGTGTCTCCTACAATTGCCTCGACAACGAAATGCCCGAAATGTTCGGCTACCACCACCGTTTCCTCGGCAACTACAATCCCAACAATGCCGCAGTGCCCACCCTCTATCTGCGCCACGGCACCACCGACACCCTCTTCGTCGAGGTGGCCAACAATGCCGACGAACACGACTCCTCGACGGCCGCACGTCTCTATGTGGCCATCGACTTTAACCGCAACGGGCATTATGCCGATGGCCGCCAGGGCTGGAAGGAGGTGCTCACCTGCCAGCGCGACATGATAGCAGACACCGTTGTCGACTACTACGCCAGGGTGCGCAGCCGCCAGACCTATGCCCTGCCGTTCACTGTCCCCGAATATGCCCATTACGGCTACATGCGCATGCTCGTCCTCGTCGATGGTGACACCAGCGACCACCCGCATGTCTTCCCGCGCACCAACGACACCCTCTCGTTCCACTACGGCGATGAATACGACTTCTCCAACGGACAGGCACAGGAATACCTCCTCTACGTCCAGGAGCCTGGTAAGGGTATTCCCAACGATGCCGCCATCTCGCGTCTTTCCTATCCGCACACACATGTCCTCAAAAAACTCAACAACGACGTGGGTGTCATGTTGGCCAACAAGGGCGACTCAGCCATGACGGCAGCCACCGTCACAATCGAGTTCTTCAATGACGACCAACCTCTCGTGCGGCGCACCTTCGACTGGAACGGAGCCCTCGAACCCGGCGAGAGCACGCTCATCACGTTCGACTCTATCACCTTCGGCCATGGGACCACATGGATGAACTGCTGGGTCGACATGGAGAACGACACCATCAACAAGACCAACGACACCATCCACTACCAGTACCACATCTTCGACACCATCACTCTCTTCTTCAACGACGACTTTGACCTCAGCGACCGCACCAAGTGGTACGCCCCCGTGGGCAACAGCCTCTACACCCGCAACCTCTTCGAGCGTGCCACACCTGCCAAGAGCACTATTGCGGGAGCCTATTCCGCCCCCAACACCTACGTCACCGATGCCACGCGGGTCGTATCTGTGGGCACCCGAGGCAACCGCAGTCTCCTCTACTCGCCGGTGTTCAACATCTCCGCCATCAAGCCCGACACGGTCTCCTTCTTGCTCAGCAAGAACCTCCTCAACGGAAGTTCTCTGAGGCTTGAGTACAACAACTACGAGAATGACTGGTTGCCCCTCGACGATCCCGAAGCGGGCCGCGACTCTGCCCACGTCAGTTGGTACGATGCAGACTCTACCTCCATCTGGACCGGCTCGTCACCCGCGGGAGGCTATGAGACCAAACTCATCTCCAGCAAGAGTCTCAACTCCGACCTCCGCAACTTCTTCCAACTCCGTTTCGTCTACGAGGCTCCCTATTCAGCCACGGCGTCAGCCACCTATGGCGACGGTGCGGCCATCGACGACTTCAAGCTCGGCCGTGCCCGCCGTCCTCAGGACTGTGCGGTCATAGCCTTCACCTACCCCGAGTCGCCCCAGTTCGGCCAGACCATCTACCCGAAGGTCCTTGTCAAGAACTGTGGTACGGCCGCGGCTGCCGACATCCCCATCGCCTACCATCCCTTCGGCAACAACCTCCCCATCGAGGATGTCTGCCACGACACCATCCAGCCCGACTCGGTCTTGGAGTTCACCTTCACTACGCCCTTCATTGTCCGCAACACCTTCCCCGACACCTTCGACATCTGCGCCTTCACCAACATGGACCAGGACATCTACAACGACAACGACACCGCTTGTGCCAGCTTCGGACTCTCTCCCCTCGATCACGACATGTACATGTACGAGATCCTCTCGCCCCTCAACCGCGCTGTGGCTGGCGACAGCATCCCCGTGCGTGTCCGTCTGCGTAACTTCGGCCAGAACGAGGTCGACGAGGTCGACGTGACCTATGTCTACAATGGTGGAGCCCCCGTCACCGAGCACATCAACTTTGTCCAGATTCTTGGCCATCCGCTGGCCTCCACCGAGTTCTACGACCACGTCTTCACACGCCGTGCCCGCGCCACGATGGGTACGATGGAGCTCACCACATGGCTCGACTACCGTCTCGACGGCTACCTCTACAACGACACCCTCCAGAAACAGATTGTCGGTATCAACTCTGTCACCGACCTGGCTGTATCCTCCATCACTGCCTACACTCACTTTGACACCTGCTACTTCATCATGGTCATCGAGAACCAGGGTGCCCGCATGGTCAACAACTTCAAGGTGGGCTTCTGGATGGACAACGACAGCACCCGCTGGTGGAGTGACGATTGTCAGAGGAACTGCTTCACCCGCTTCGAGGAGACCTTCTATCGCGATGGAGGCTTGCCTGGCGGCGGCCATGCCACCCACATCTTCTCTGTCACCGATGCCAACCGTTCTCAAGAACGTAAATACCTCACCGGCTATGCCATCGTGGCTGGCGACCAAGACCACTCCAACGACACCACCTACAACGTCGTCCGCTACGAAGACCTCGTCTTCGACATCCAGACCAATGCCGTCGAAGTCGAGGAGAACGAGACCGACTCTTGCCGTGTCCGCCTCGAACTCGAGAACATCGGCGACTTCCCCTACCTCACCTACAGATCCTTCTCGATGACGGCCACCATCAACGACCAGACTATCAGGACCAGTGTCCTCGACCGTGTCGACCCGGGCACTACAAGACGCTTCCTCTTCAATAAGAAGATTCTCAAGGATAACAACCGTCAGTACACCGGCACGGGCAGCACCAATATCGGCGACGACGACCGCGTGAACAACACCACCTCCTTGGTGCGCGTGCTCAACTACTTCGAGGGTGTCCCCGTGGCGCGCAACGAATCCTTCACCCTTGCGCAGAACTACCCCAACCCCTTCGACGGCACCACACGCATCGAGTTCAACCTGCCCTCGGCCGGCATCGCACGGTTCTGCATCACCGATGCCCTTGGCCGTCAGGTCTACAGCTCCACCGACTACTACTTCAGTGGCACCAATACCATCTCCTTCCAGCGCAACGACCTCCCTGCGGGCATCTACTACTACAGCATCGAGTACAACGGCGAGCGTCGCATGAAGAAGATGATTCTCCGATAGTGTATGCTCAACACTTTCGTCAACCACATCAACCGGCAGCACCTCTTCCCTACAGGGCGGGAGGTGCTGCTGGCCGTTAGTGGGGGCGTCGACTCTGTCGTCCTCGCCCACCTCATGCATTCTGCGGCATTTCCTTTCGCCATAGCCCATTGCAATTTCCATCTCCGCCCGGGCGAGTGCGACCGCGACGAGTCCTTCGTCCGCGACCTCGCAGCCTCCTACGGCGTGCCTTTCCATGTCGAACACTTCGACACAGCCGCATACGCCGATGCCCAGGGCCTCGGCATCGAGGATGCTGCCCGCCGCCTGCGCTACGACTGGTTCCACACCCTCTGTGCCGCTCACGGCTACCCCGCGATCCTCACCGCCCACCATGCCGACGATGTCGCCGAGACCTTCTTCCTCAACCTCCTCCGTGGCACTGGACTCGCAGGGCTCCACGGCATACTGCCGGTTACCGAAAGGGGAGGGGTGGCCCTCGTGCGTCCCCTGCTGCCCTTCTCGCGGGCCGACATCGAGGCATACGCCGCCCGCGAGGGCCTCGCCCACGTCGAGGACTCCACCAACGCCTCCCTGCTCTATCGCCGCAACCAGGTGCGCCACCGCCTTCTGCCCCTCCTCCGCGAAATCGCCCCCATGGCCGATACTTCCCTGCGTCAGACCATTGCCCACCTCCAGTCCTCCGAGCGCCTCTATCGCCATCTTCTTGAGCCTCTGCGTGCGCGCTACCTCCTCCCGCAGCCCGACGGAACCCACAGCCTGGCCCTCGCGGCCCTTCTTGCCGACCATCCCGCCGACCTGCATCCCCAACTCCTCTTCGAACTCCTCCACCCCTTCGGATTCACCGCCTCGCAGTGCGCCAACCTGCTTGCCTCCCCCCAGTCCGGCGCCCGTTTCCTCACCGCCACCCACGAGGCCGTCCTCCACCGCGGCGAGCTGGTCATCAGTCCCGCCCCCTCCGGAAATTCCGGATTTTCCGGATATTCCGGAGTTTCCGGAACTTCCGGAAGCCCCGCCACTCTTCACATCTCATCCTACTCTGTGGAGCGGCTTCCGGCCGATTTCAAGTCCCTTGCTGCCACCACGGCCTTCTTCGATGCCGACACCCTCCGGCAGCCCCTCAGCCTGCGCCAATGGCATGAGGGCGACCGCTTCCAGCCCCTCGGCATGGAGCATGGAACACAGCTCGTTAGCGACTGGTTCACCGACCACCATGTCGCCCTCCCCGACAAGCGCCGCCAGCTCCTTCTGGTCGATGCTGACGACACCATCCTCTGGATTGTGGGTCGCCGCACCAGTCACCCCCACCGCATCACCCCCGACACCCGCCAGATTCTCCAAGTCACGCTGTAAGAGGGACATTTTTCCTTTCCCCCGACGTTTTTTTTGTCCGTATGGAATATTTTTCGTATTTTTGCATTTGCAATTAATATCCATACCGAGCTATGAAAAGGAATATGCCTTTGAGCCTCATTGTGTTGGCTATGTTGGCCAACTCTCTTCTTGTTGCCAACAGAGCCGTGGCGGCTCCTTCCGCCGCACCCCTTGCCGTCGCCACTGCCGACACCCTCAGGTTCACCGACACCATCTATGTCCATGTCCCTGTGAATGTCTTCGACACTGCGCACGACACCCTCTACAACCCTCCGGTGCACGACACCCTCTATGGCTATCCCGAATGTCACGGCCTTCAGATTGATGTCGACAGCGTCACCCCTTGGGGCAAAGTCTCCGGCAACGGGGCCTTCCCCGACAGCACCGAGGTTGAGATTGCCGCCATTGCCGACTGGGGCTACCGTTTCCTCCAGTGGGACGATGGCAATACCGAGAATCCCCGCACCATCGTCATGGACGGTGCCATGCATTTCACAGCCTCTTTCGTAGCCCTGCCCTCCGAGGGTAAGGCCTTCCAGGACGGTCCCCGTCCCGACAATTCCGACACCGTCATCTTCCGCGATACGGTCGTCGTCTACGTCTACGACACTACCTTCGTCGGCGGACGCGACACCGTCTATATCACTCCCCACGACACCCTCTTCATCGACACCGCCGAGTATTTCGAAATGCTTGTCCTTTCGGGCGACGAGGAGCGTGGCCTGGTGGCCGGCAACGGCCTCTTCCCCGACGGCTGCACCGTCGAGATTGCCGCCCTCCCGCTTCCGGGCTTCCGTTTCGTCCAGTGGCACGACAACAACCGCGAGAACCCCCGCCGCGTCCTCATGGACGATGTCCAGATCTTTGTGGGCGACTTTGTCCCCGACACTGCCACCCACGACAATCCACCCGACGTCGACCCCGACCCGGAGCCCTGGAATGCTGTCCTCCGCTACGCCGTCTCAGGCCTCACCGTCACCGTCACCTCGCCGGCCAGCGCCCACATCCGCATCTTCACCCCCGACGGACGCATCGTGGCCCGGAGCGAACCTGTCGGCGACCGTCTCACCGAATCGGTGCGTTCCTTCGCCCTCCCGCAGCCCGGGGTCTACCTCGTCCAGGTGGGAGCCTTCCCCGTCAAGAAATTCGTCCTGATGTGATGTCGTAATACCGTTACCACGTGATGTCGTCATCCCGTTATCTCGTAATCCTCTTCTTCCTTGGCTGGATGGCCGCCGGGGCGCAGCCGATGGCCGACTCCAACTACTCGTCCCTTGTCGGCACCGTCACCCTCTACAAGAACGGCGTCGAACTCGAGGCCCCCGTCCTCACCCTCGGCGGCGACGACCGCCTCCTCCTGCGGTTCGACATCCTCTCGGCCGAGGCCTCTTACTACCGTTACCGCCTCCGCCATTGCGACAGCCGCTGGCAGCCCGACGGCATGGAGCCTTACGAGTTCGTCAACGGCTTCGACGAGGGGCCCATCGACAACTACAACAGCTCCTTCACCACCCTCACCGACTACGTCAACTACTACCAGTACCTCCCCGCCGCGGGCAGCCGTCTCCTCCTTTCGGGCAACTATATCGTCACCGTCGCCCCCGACGACGCCCCCGACTCCATCCTCCTCTGCCGCCGTTTCTGCGTCACCGAGGAGGCCCTCAAGGCCGATGTCCAAATCGCCGTCCCCTACGATGCCGAGGCCATCCGTCAGCGCCGCGAGGTCGATGTCGACCTCCTGCCCAATGTCGAGTGGAATCCCCCGGCCGAGTTGGGCCTGGTGGCTCCGGCCCTCAATCCCGAATACCTCCGTGTCGTGGTACGCCAGAACGGCCGCCGCGACCTCCACCGCGAGCTTCCCTTCTCCGGCTACGACCGCACCGCCCTCACCTACCGCAACCGGCCCGAGAACATCTTCCCCTGTGGTAACCTCTTCCGCTGGTTCGACATCAGCAACCTCCGCACGGCCATGTACAACGTCTGCCAGATAAAGGAGTACGGCGGCGAGACCTTCGCCATCCTCTGCCCCCTCGAGAACCGTGCGCGCAAGCCCTATATCACCTACACCGCCCTCAACGGCGGCATGAAGGTAAATGTCTGGGACCGCACGGAGAAGCAGACCCAGGCCGACTATGTCTATGTCAATTTCGCCCTCCCCGTCGAGCGTCCCTACCTCGACGGCAATATCTACGTCGTCGGCGACCTCACCCAATGGACCCTCGACGACCGTTCCCGGATGTCCTACAATCCCGACATCCGCGCCTACACCCTCCGCCTGATCCTCAAGCAGGGCTACTATTCCTACCAGCTCCTCTTCCTCCCCGCAGGCTCGTCGCAGCCCCTCACCGCCACCCTCGAAGGCGACCACTTCGAGACCCCCAACACCTACTACACCTATGTCTACTACCGCGCCCCCAACGACCGCTACGACCGTCTCGTAGCCTACCGCCGCACAACCTCGTAACTACTCCCACTAGTACAACTAGTCCTACTAGTGCTACTAGTTCTAACCCATTCGGACAATCACACATTCACACAACGAATATGAAAAAGCTCATCACCTTAGTCCTTTTCGCCGCAATGGCCTTCTTTGCTGCCGCGGCACCTGTCAAGAACATGCCGGCCGTGCGCGTCCAGCCCAACGGCGACACCCTCCGTTGCCTCGTCAGCGGCGACGAGTTCTTCCACCGTCTCCACGACGCCGACGGCTACACCATCGTCCAGAACATCGAGACGGGCTGGTATGTCTATGCCACCCTCTCCGACGAAGGGCTTCTTGCCCCCACCGCTTACCTCCCCGGCAAGGATAACCCCGCCAAGGTGGGTCTGCGCCCCGGCCTGAGACCCTGCGCCAAGGAGCTGCGCCGCCTGCGTGCCCTCTGGGACATCCCCGAGGAGTACCGCGACCCCGCCCCCAAGCGCCAGTCGTGGTCGGCCACACGCCTTCATCTTCGTGCGCTTCAGCGACGAGACCGTCCTCGGCACCGAGCCATTCAGCACCTACGACGCCATGTTCAACGACAGCACCTCAGGCGCCGTCTCGATGTACAGCTACTTCCGCCGTGCCAGCTACGGCACCCTCTCCCTCCCCACCTATTTCTATCCCGCCCCCTCGGGCAGCACGGTGCTCTCCTATCAGGATTCCCTGCCCCGCAGCTACTACCGCCCCTATTCCGCCACCAATACCAATGGCTACAACGACGACGATGAGCGCCGCAGCCGCGAATTCGGCCGCTGGATCTATGTGGATATGGAAATCCGCGTGGACAAAACGCTTTCGCTCGAAAACGCCCATGCCATTGCCCACGAGGTACACGACTTACTGGAAGCGCGTTTCCCCGTGATCAAGCATGTGATGATTCATGTGAATCCGGACTGAGCACACACGGCCGCTCCGTTGCGCACAGAGCTTTTTTGCCGCACTCAATAATGCCGCACCACTTCAAAGCGCTCCAATGTGCATCCCTGTTCGCTCGGGGAAAGCCCCGCCTTACGCTTCGCAATCGACAGCTGCTCTTCCACGGTATCGACCCCGTCCAGATTTGGTAAAAGCAGTCCGCGCTTCATGCCCTTGCTCACT
>CAJOIV010000007.1:0-5675 GCA_905234665.1 uncultured Bacteroidales bacterium
GCGGATACCCATCTTCTTCTCCTTCTTGCCGATGCTGAAGCCCGGGTCGGTCTTCTCGACGATGAAGGCGCTGATGCCCTTGGTGCCGAGGCTCTTGTCAGTCATGGCGATGATGATGAACACGTTGGCGTAGCTGCCGTTGGTGATGAAGATCTTGCTGCCGTTGAGCACCCAGCTGTCGCCGTCCTCGACGGCGATGGTCTGCTGGCCGGCGGCGTCGGTACCGGCGTTGGGCTCGGTGAGGCCGAAGGCGCCAATCCATTCGCCGGAGGCGAGCTTGGGCAGGTATTTCATCTTCTGCTCCTCGGTGCCGGCCTCAAGGATGGGGGCGCAGCAGAGGGAGGTGTGGGCGGAGAGGATGACGCCCGTGGTGGCGCAGACGCGGCTGAGCTCCTCGACGGCCATGCCGTACATGATGTTGGTGCCGCCGGCGCCGCCGTACTGGGTGGGGATGGGGATGCCCATGAGGCCTATCTTGGCCATCTTCTGGACGGTCTCCATGGGGAAACGCTCCTCCTCGTCGACTTCGGCGGGCGAGGGGTTTCACTTCCTTCTCTGCAAACTCGCGGATCATCTGCAGGAAGAGTTCTTCTTGTTTGGTGAAGCTGAAATCCATATTGTTGTGTTTGTTTTTATTTCACTGCGATTGTTTCAATCTCTACCAGCACGCCCATCGGGAGACCCTTCACGGCGAAGGCCGCGCGGGCGGGGCAGTCGGTGTTGTAGTACTTGGCATAGACCTCGTTCATGGGTTTGAAATACTCCATGTCGGCCAGCAGGCAGGTGCTCTTCACCACATCCTGGAAGGTGTAACCGGCCTCGTCGAGGATGGCCTTGATGTTCTGCATCACCTGTTCGGTCTGTGCGGTGATGCCCTCGGGGACAGTCTTCGTGGCGGGATTGATGGGAATCTGGCCCGAGATGTACAGTGTGTTGCCTGCCTGGACAGCCTGGCTGTAGGGGCCAATGGCCGCGGGAGCGTTGGGGGTGTTGATGATTTTCTTCATGTTATATGGGTTTATTTTGTTGTTTCGCACGTTCATTTGAATTTGCAAAGATACGCTTTTTTTTCCATTTAGCAAAATAATCTTCCCCAAAAGACAAAAAATGTGTATTTTTGCACCCTGAATTATGCTCTTCAACTCGACAGAATTCCTTATCTTTCTGCCTATTGTCTTCGGACTTTACTGGCTTTTGCGGCGGTGGTTGCTGTGGCAGAATCTGTTCATTGTGGCGGCGTCGTATCTTTTCTACGGCTGGTGGGACTGGCGGTTTCTCCTGCTCATCGCCTTCACAGTCCTGCAGCGCGAGCGTCCCCGCCTGTGGGTGATGTGGGGCAACATCGTGCTGAACCTCGCCATTCTCGGACTGTTCAAATACTACGACTTCTTTGTCCAGTCCTTCGCCGACGCCTTCCTCGGCGGCGACACCCACGGCCTCCTGTTGCGGGCGGTGCTGCCTGTGGGCATCTCGTTCTACACCTTCCAAGCCCTCAGCTACACCATCGACGTCTACCGCCGCTCGATACAGCCCACACGCGACCCTGTGGCCTTCTTCGCCTACGTCAGCTTCTTTCCCCAGCTCGTGGCCGGCCCCATCGAGCGCGCCACCTCCCTCCTGCCCCAGTTCACCCAGCCGCGCACCTTCTCTTACCCTCTGGCTGTCGACGGCCTGCGGCAGATGCTTTGGGGGTTCTTCAAGAAACTCGTCGTGGCCGACAGCTGCGCCCTTTATGTCGACCTCGTCTTCGGGCATCCCGACTGGTACAACGGAGCCTCCCTCCTGCTTGCGGCGGTCCTTTTCTCCATCCAGATCTATGGCGACTTCTCGGGCTACAGCGACATCGCCATCGGGTGTTCCAAACTCTTCGGCATCCGTCTGCGGACCAACTTCCGCACTCCCTATTTCAGCCGCGACATCGCCGAGTTCTGGCGCCGCTGGCATATCTCGCTCACCACATGGTTCCGCGACTATCTCTACATCCCCCTCGGCGGCAGCCGAGTGTCGCCTCCCCGCGTGGTGCTCAACACCTTCGTCATCTTCCTCGTCAGCGGCCTGTGGCACGGCGCCAACTGGACCTTCCTGGCCTGGGGTTTCTTCCACGCTCTCCTCTTCCTGCCCCTCATCCTCGGCGGGCGCAACCGCCGGCACACAGACACCGTGGCCGCCGGCCGTAGGCTTCCCTCCTTGCGCGAGGCAGGCCAGATGCTGCTCACCTTCCTCCTGGCCACGGCTGGTTGGATTCTCTTCCGCAGCGACACCATCGTCGACGCCGGCGCCTATTTCGCCCATCTTTTCGGATACCTCTTCTCCGGCGCCCCCACCCTCACCTCGCACCTCGACGCCTGGGTCGTAGGACTCTCCATCCTGCTGACCGCCATCGTCGAATGGGTCAACCGCGACGCCGACCATCCTTTGGCCCGCTTGCCGCGCCGACGCTGGACGCGCTGGGCCTGTTACGCCCTCCTCTGCTGCGCCGTCGGCTTCTTCATGGTCACCCGCGAAATGCCCTTCATCTACTTCCAATTCTGACACCATGCGACGACTCCTCCACCATATCCTCCTCTTCCTCGTCATCACCCTGCCTCTCTACATCGTGCTTCTGTGCCTGTTGGGCGGGCTGGGGTGCATCAGGACCGTCGTCACCGGCATGGGCAACACCGGCCACCTCTTCACGCGGGTGCGCGACATCCGCAACCACCACGACGTCGACGTGCTTTTCATCGGCTCGTCCCACGCCTACCGCACATTCCTACCAGGCCCACGGCATCAGATGCTTCAACCTCGGCTCCTCCAACCAGACCCCCGTCCAGAGCCTCACCCTCCTCACCGACTACCTCGACAGCCTCAACCCGCGCTGCGTCGTCTTTGAGGTGCACCCCGACATCATCGCCCTCGACGGCGTCGAGAGCTGCATCGACCTCCTCTGCAACACACCCCTCACGCCCGCCACCACCCGCATGGCCCTCCGGACGGGCAACATGAAAGTGGCCAACACCCTCATCTACGCCTTCTACAGCCAGCGGGTGCTCCACCGGCCCGACACCTTCACCGAGGACAGCATCATCAGCCAATGGGCCTATGTGCCGGGCGGCTACGTCGAAGTGAACGACACCCTGTTCCATCAGGAAGAGACACCCACCACCGTCATCGTCCCCCATCCCCGCCAGATGGAAGCCCTCCGCCAGTGCCTCTCCCTGCTCGACCGGCGCGGCATCCCCTGCCTGCTGGTCGAAGTGCCCGACACACGGCAGTTGCGCGACTCCTACACCAACCTCGACGAGTTCCAGCGACAGATGCGCCTCCTCGGGCCTTTCGTGTGCGACACCCTGCATTTCTCCGACTCCCTCCACTTCTACAATCCCAACCATCTCAATACCGACGGAGCAGCCATCTACAACAGGTGGTTCCTGCCCGTCCTACAGCAATTCATGGCCGGACACGGCATCTATCCCACATCCAAAAACGACACTGTATGCGCCTATTAGGACTTATGTCGGGCACCTCGCTCGACGGACTTGACATCGCCTACTGCGACATCCGCGACAACGGCTTCGAAATCCTTGCCGCCGAGACCTACCCCTACCCCGCCCAATGGATGGAACGGCTCTCCACCCTCGAGAAGGCCTCGGCCTATCAGTACTGCCTCGCCAATGTCGAACTCGGCCACTACATCGGCCAGCAGGTCAACCGTTTCCGCGAGGCACACCCCGGCCCCGTCGACGCCATCGCCTCGCACGGCCACACAATCTTCCATCAACCCGTAAACAGGGTCGCGACCGCAGGGAACAACCCTGTCTACGGCCTCACCACCCAGATAGGTGACGGCGACGCCATCGCCGCCGAGACGGGACTCCCTGTCGTCTACAATTTCCGCACCCTCGACGTGGCCCTCGGCGGGCAGGGGGCTCCCCTCGTGCCCATCGGCGACGAACTTCTCTTCGGCCAGTACGACGCCTGCCTCAACCTCGGCGGCATAGCCAATATCTCGTTCCGCACCGCGGTCGACGGCAGCACCGTGCGCCAGGCTTTCGACATCTGTCCCTGCAACATGGCGCTCAACTATTTGGCGCGCCTCGACGGGAAGGAGTTCGACCAGAACGGCCTCATGGCCCGCAGCGGCAATCCCGACGCCGCCCTCCTGGCCCGCATGGACAGCCTCGACTACTACCGCCAGCCGCTACCCAAGACACTGGGCAAAGAGTGGTTCACAGGCAACCTGCTGCCCCTGCTGCAATGCTCGAGCAAGCGGCTGCCCGACATGATGCGCACCGCCGTCGAACACATCGCCAACCAGATTGCCTGGGCCATCCGTGGCCGTGGACTGGAGAGCATGCTCGTCACTGGCGGCGGCGCCAAGAACAAATTCCTCATCGCGCGTCTCCAGGCGCAGATTCCCGGCTGCCTCATCCATGTGCCTGCCGAGGAGATTATCGACTACAAAGAAGCCCTCATCTTCGCCCTTTTGGGCTACCTGCGCATCAAAGGCCGCAACAACTGCCTCGCCTCCGTCACCGGCGCCAGCCGCGACAACTGCGGGGGAAATATCGCGGGGATTTAGTGGTAGAGGAGGCTGTGGACGGCGTCGTGGACGACAACCACATCATTGCCTTCCTCGTCTTGTGCAAGTTCGTAGGCGAAGTGGAAATCTTCGCAGATAAAGTCGTGCCAGCCTTGCTGCAACCAGACATCGTTGCATCTTGCCTTCGAGAAGCCTTGCATGGTTTCGAGCGTTGAGAGTGCTGCAATGAGCCTCTCTTTTTTGGCCAGGACTGTCTCCTCGCCCAACGTAATATGACGTTTCATTGCCGCCTCGTAAAACTCATCCAGTCGTTCCCGCACAAGAGGCTTAATCAGAACTCTCATACAGCGGGATGATAGTGGCTGTGGATCAACTCTGTCAGATGCCTGTCGAGTTCATCCAATGTAATGCAATCGGCAATCTCCTCTCGTGTCACCACGCGCTTTCGCAAAGCCGATATTGTCGGCACCGCACCAAAAGCAGCTGGCGGTTCCGCCACACACATAGTGTTATTCTCTTCTTCGTCGAAAGTATAGGTTACGCTCATATTCCTTATTTGTTTTCCTGTATAACGTCCGTTGGGGAAGGATATTGTGTCTGCGGGCATTTTTTTCACTCGAAGAGGTCGGCGGCGATGCCGTCGGCGTGGAGGAGGCCGTCGGGGGTGGGTCGATAGTGTGTGGGGGTGTCGGCGAGGAGGCCGGAGTCGACGTATTTCTGTATTTTCGTGGCGAGGGCGCGCGCGAAGGGGCGCGGCACGAGGGCTTTGTCGATGCCCTCGACGGTGCGGAGGGCGGTCATAAGGTATTCGTTGTGGGCGTCGCGCAGGGTGAGCTGTTCTTCTTCGTGGGGCACACGGCCAGTGTCGAGGAGGGAGCAGTACTGCTGCACATCGGAGACGTTCCAACGACGGTACTCGCCGTCGAAGGAGTGCGCCGCGGCACCCACGCCGAGGTAGGGCGTGCGGTTCCAGTAGCGGCTGTTGTGACGCGAGCGGTGGCCCGGACGGGCAAAGTTGGAGACCTCGTATTGCTCAAAACATTGTGCCGCAGCCCATTCCAGGAGGATGCGGTAGTGCGCCACGGCGGCCTCGTCGTTGACTGAGGGTACTCTCCCCTGCACTATCTGTTTCTCCAGGATGGTGCCGGGTTCG
>CAJOIV010000007.1:5689-60812 GCA_905234665.1 uncultured Bacteroidales bacterium
GACGGGCAGCGCGGCGGCCTGCCGCAGCGTGTCGCGCCACGACTCCTCTGTCTGGCCGGGGATGCCGTAGATGAGGTCGATGGTGATATTGTCGAATCCTGCCGCGGCGGCGGCATGGACAGCCTCGACGGCCTGGGCGGCGGTGTGGCGACGGCCGATGAGGCGCAACTCACTGTCCTGCAGCGACTGGATGCCGAGACTGAGGCGGTCGACGAGGCCGAGGGCGCGCAGGTCGGCGAGGTATTGGGGCGTGAGGTCCTCGGGGTTGGCCTCGAGGGTGCACTCCTCCAGGGCGGAGAGGTCGTAGTTGGCGCGGAGGGCCTCCGCGATGCGGGCGAACAGGTCGATGGGCAGCAGCGAGGGGGTGCCGCCGCCGAAATAGACTGTCCGCACGGGACCTTCCATGCTGTGGCGGCGCATCGCCAGCTCGCGGCAGAGGGCGTCGACATATCTGGACACACTCCTCCGCCCTTCGGGCACCTCCCCTAACTTAGGGGAGGAGTGGCTGCCGCGGTCGTAAGCATAGTTAGAAGCAGGCTGTACCTCCGGCTGCTCCCCTAAGTTAGGGGAACTGTGGTCGGCGACCTTGTGGAGCCAGCTGTCAGCTCTGCTGACTGAGGAGTGTGTCAAGGCAGCGGAGTGTGTCAAAACGATAGGCTGCGAGTAGAACGCGCAGTATGTGCACTTGCGGTGGCAGAAAGGGATGTGGATGTAAATCATAGGCACCGGCCTCCGCCCCAATTCTCATTTTTCAATTCTCAATTTTCAATTCCCAGCAGCCTGTCGGCGGCGGCGTAGGCGCTGATTTTGTTGTCGAGGATGGCCTGGCTCATCTCGGCGAGGCGCTCCTCCATGCCGGGGGCGCTGTAGAAACGGTCGCGCAGGCCGTTCTCGATGGCTTCCTGCATGATGCGCAGGTTCTGCTGCTGCCGTTTGTGGTAGAAGAAGCCGTTGGCCTTGGTGAAGGTCACATACTCCATCACGTCGTTCCAGAGTTCCTGGACGCCCTCGTGGGTATATGCCGAGCAGAGCGACACCTTGACGGTCCATCCCGAATCGGGCATGGGAAAGAGGTGCAGGGCGTTGCGGTACTGCGTGGCGGCCAGCTCGGCGCGGGTGCGGTCGATGTCGCACTTGTTGATGGCAATCATGTCGGCCATCTCCATGATACCGCGCTTGATGCCCTGGAGCTCGTCGCCGGTGTTGGCCAGCTGGAGGAGGAGGAAGAAGTCGACCATCGAGTGTGCCGCCACCTCGCTCTGGCCCACGCCGACGGTCTCGACGATGACCACGTCGAACCCAGCGGCCTCGCAGAGGGTGATGATTTCGCGGGTCTTGCGGGCCACGCCGCCGAGGGAGCCTGCCGAGGGACTGGGCCGGATGAAGGCGTTGGGGTCGACGGAGAGTTCCTCCATGCGGGTCTTGTCGCCGAGGATGCTTCCGCGGGAGCGTTCGCTGCTGGGGTCGATGGCGAGGACGGCCACCTTGTGGTTATGGGCCGTGAGGTATTTCCCGAGGGCCTCTATCGTGGTGCTCTTGCCGGCACCGGGCACGCCGGTGATGCCGAGGCGGACCGACTTCCCCGAGTAGGGCAGACAGCGTTCTATCACTTCGCGGGCTTTCTGCTGATGGGCATGCAGCGAGCTCTCCACCAGTGTGATGGCACGGCTCAGCAGGGTGCGGTCGCCATGCAGTATGCCGCTCACGAGATCTTCGACCGAAGGCTCCTGCTGACGACGGGCGCGCATGCGCTCGATATAGCTATTGCTCACCTGTTCAGGCTGTTGCACGCCTTCCTGCACACTGAGGGCCGTCTCGTAGTCGAAATTGCTGTATAAATGCTTGTCTTCAGGGGTCATTTGCAGTTCTTTTTAGTGTTTGGGGCTATTTGTAAGGGTTTCATTCTTAGTGCCGAAAGATTTTTTTTCTCAAAATATTTGGTCATGTCGGGAATTGTGAGTATCTTTGCACCCGTTTTTGAGAGAACGACGGCGGGATAGCTCAGCTGGTTAGAGCGCTGGATTCATAACCCGGAGGTCATCAGTTCAAGTCTGATTCCCGCTACCACGAGAGGCACTTGCAGAGGCAGGTGCCTTTCTTTTTTTGTCGTGCATCAGATGTCGTCCTCGCTTTCCGGCACCATCTCGTTCCAGTCGATCTGCATGGGGTAGATATTGTCGCGGATGATGGTCCCGGGGTAGTCGGCGCGGATGCGCTGCAGGAAGAGGTAGGCCTCGAGACGTGTGCGGAAGTCGCCCACCTTCACCTTGAAATTGGGTTCGTCGTACACCACGTAGGCCTCCACCTCGGGGTAGGATGCCTTGAGGCGTTCCTTCATCTCGAAGGCGCGGTTTTTGGAGGCGGTGCCCGAGAGGGACGCCACCTGGATGCGGAATCCCGGGATGGTGCGGACGCGTTCGTTGAGGTCGATATGTTTCTCCACCAGCTGCGACACGGCCACGTCGCCGGTAACCACGACGCTGCCCTTGCTGCGGTTGCCGCCATAGGTGTAGCGGCTCTGGGCCTGGGCTGAATTGAAAATTGAAAATTGAAAACTGATAATTATCGCTGTGGCGATGATGAGAAGGGCCTTTTTCATAATTCCTAATTTCTCATTCCTAATTCCTAATTCCTCATCCTCAAGCTATTTCGACACCATGAAGAGTTCCTCGGGGCGGATGGTGCAGATGGGGATGGTCGAGAGGGTGAGCATCTGCTCGGCATAGTTGCCGAGGATGAAGCTGGTGAGCGACGACTCCTGCTCGGTCATGATGACAATCAGGTCGGCCTTGACCTTCTCGGCATATTCCAACGTTGTCAGCGTGAGGTTCTTGGGCACCGAGACGCATTCGTACCTGTACCTTACCTCCTGCTTGGCGAGGTAGGCTCCGGACACCTTGACATAGCCGTTGACCATGCTCCTGATGTCGGGGCTTTCGGAAGTGTAGAGGCCCAGGAGGTGGATCTCCGACCCAAAACACCGGGCGAACTTGACTGCCGTGGGGAGTTTCTGCCGTGTCTCGCTGGTATTGTCGATTGGCACGACGATGCGTTCGAGGGCCTTGTTGAAGTTGAAATCCTCGCGGATGGTCAGCACGGGGCAGGGCGCCTCGGCGATGGTGCGGTAGGTGTTGCGGCCAATCCAGTTCTTGGTGAATCCCGACATGCCGTGGGTGCCCACGACGATGAGCTCGGCGGCGTCCTCTTTGGCCTGCTCGCAGAGCTCGTCCGACACCTTGCCTTCGCGAATCACATATTCCATCTTGATGTCCTTCAGCAGATGGGCCACGCCGGCGTTGCGGCGTTCTATTTCGGCGCGTATGGGAGTCTCATCCTCGTTCTTCTCCTTCACATAGACCAGGCGCAGGTCGAGCTGCGCGCGGTTGGCTATGTCGATGGCCAGGTCCACCGCGATGGCGGAACCCTTGGAGAAATCGAATCCGACTAATATCTTACTCATATGTTCATAGTATTTGGACGATGCAAAATTACACTTTTTTTTTCACCCGCACAATGATTATATAATATTTAACATTCCCCTCCCGCGCCGCACAGGACATAGTGTGCAAGGCGACAACGCATTGCAGTCCTTCCCGCCGTCGACGGGATTCCGCGGTCCTGAGCCTTCGGACCGACGGAAACCGCGTCTCGTCGCAGGTTTCTTCCGAATTATTGGCCGTCTTGCCGCCGCCTCGGGGCGGGCTCGGTGCGCCCTCGTTTCTTCTTCGATTGTTCTTCGTTTGTTCTTCGATTCTTCTTCGTTTTGTAAACGGAATACAATCGAAGAACAAACGAAGAACAAACAGCCTTCAAACGAGGGGGCGCACAAGGGGCGGCAAAGGAGGTGCCGCGGAGGGGGTAAAGAGGGGGAAAAGACGGGGAACAGCAAGGGCTCCGGCGAGGGTGTCGGCGCGGCTGTTCATATCTTTGTATAAAAAAATACAAAAAGAATTTGCAGAAAAGAAAAAAAAGCGTATCTTTGCATTTTAATAATAATACACCAAAATAGCGACAAAAAACTCCTAAAACACCGAAATACAATGACCAGCACGATTCTGACGGCGGTACTCGCCCTTGGCGTTACAGGCGCCATCTTTGCTGTTGTGCTCTATTTTGTGGCACAGAAATTCAAAGTCATCGAAGACCCGATGATTGACCAGATTGCCGAGGTGCTCCCCGGCGCCAACTGCGGCGGCTGCGGCAAGGCAGGCTGCCGTGCCCTGGCCGAGGCCTTCGTGAAACAGGGCAACATGGAGGGGCTGCGCTGCCCCGCGGGCGGCGACGCCGTGAACAACAAGGTTGCCGAAATCCTGGGCGTGGCCGCCGAGGCCTCCGAGCCCAAGGTGGCCGTGGTGCGCTGCAAGCCCGACTGCGGCGGCAACGTGCTGCGCAACAGCTACGACGGACTCAAGGACTGCGCCTTCGCCCACAGCCTCTACACCGGCTCGACGGGCTGCGCCTTCGGGTGCCTGGGACTGGGCAGCTGCGCGGCGGCATGCCAGTTCGACGCCATCGCGATGGACCCCGAGAAAGGCACCCCCGTGGTGGACGAAGAGAAGTGCGTGGCCTGCGGCGCGTGCGTCAAGGCCTGCCCGCGCGGCGTCATCGAACTGCGCAACAAGGGCAACAAGAACCGGCGCGTCTATGTGGAGTGCGTCAACAAGGAGAAAGGCGCGGCGGCGCGCAAGACCTGCGGCAACGCCTGCATCGGCTGCGGCAAGTGCGCCAAGACCTGCCCCTTCGAGGCCATCACGGTGGAGAACAACGTGGCCTACATCGACTTCGCCAAGTGCAAGGCCTGCCGCAAGTGCGTGACGGAGTGCCCCACGGGTGCCATCCGCGACGTCAACTTCCCCGCCCCGGCCAAGAAGCCCGAGCCCCCCGCACCGGCACCCGCTCCCGCAGCGGCTCCCGCCCCTGAGGCTCCCAAGCCCGAAGCCCCCGCGGAAAATTGAAAATCGAGAATTGCAAATTGAAAATCGAGAATTGTGATGAAGACATTCAAAATGGGTGGTGTCCACCCCGAAGAGAACAAGATATCGACCCACGCGGTCATTGAACAGATGCCCCTGCCCAAGCAGGTGGCTGTGTTGACAAGCCAGCACCTCGGCGCCCCCGCCACGCCCATCGTGGCCAAAGGCGACAAGGTGAAAGTGGGACAGCTGATTGCCGAGGCGCAGGCCTTCATGTGCGCCAACGTCCACTCGCCCGTGAGCGGCACGGTGAACAAAATCGACGTCTGCAAGGATGCCTTCGGCCTGACGAAGACAGCCATCTACATCGACGTGGAGGGCGACGAGTGGGTCGAGGGTGTCGACCTGACGCCCGACATCAAGCGCGAATGCACCCTCGAGCCCAAAGACATCGTGGCCAAGCTGAAGGCCATGGGCATCGTGGGCCTGGGCGGCGCCACATTCCCTGCACATATAAAATATAGTATACCCGAGGGCAAGAAAGCCGAGTACCTCATCATCAACGCCGCCGAGTGCGAGCCCTACCTGACGTCGGACCACCGCGTCATGCTGGAGCATGCCGAGGAGGTGTGCATCGGCGTGAGCATCCTGCGCAAGGCGCTGGGCGTGCCCAACGCCTACATCGGCATCGAGAGCAACAAGCCCGACGCCATCGCCAAGATGACCGAGACCGCCAAGGGGTTCGAGGGCATCATCGTCGAGCCGCTGAAAGTGAAGTACCCGCAAGGTGCAGAGAAACAGCTCATCAACGCCATCACGGGCCGCAAGGTGCCCAGCGGCAAGCTGCCCATCGACGTGGGCTGCGTGGTGAGCAACGTGGGCACCAGCTTCGCCGTCTACGAGGCCATCCAGAAGAACAAGCCCCTCGTGGAGAACATCCTCACCGTGACAGGCAAGAAACTGCCGTCGCAGCACAACTACCAGGTGCGCGTGGGCATCACCTACAACGACATCATCCGCCACGCCTTGGGCGCGCTGCCCGAGACCACCGGCAAGGTGGTGAGCGGCGGCACGATGATGGGCAAGGCCGTCTGCAACCTCGACGGTCCCACCACCAAGGGCGCCAGCAGCGTGCTGGTCATCGACGAGGGCGAGGCACGCCGCGCGCCGGAGACCAACTGCATCCGCTGCGGCAAGTGCATGCACGCCTGCCCCATGGGCCTGGAGCCCTACCTCTTCTCGGCCCTGGTCAAGAACGGCCGCATCGAGGAGGCCGGCAAGCACAACATCCTCGACTGCATCGAGTGCGGATGCTGCTTCTTCAGCTGCCCGGCCAACAAGCCGCTGACCGACGAGATACGCCTCGGCAAGAACAAACTGCGCGCCCTCATGGCAGCTAAGAAGTAAGAACCAAGAAGTAAGAACTAAGAAGTATAATACCTATAACAATGAATATACTGAGTGTTTCCGGGTCGCCGCATGTCCACAGCGACGAGAGTACCAAGAAAATCATGTGGCGCGTCAATCTGGCCCTCGTGCCGATGCTGCTGGTGGGCATTGCCTACTTCGGGCTCAACGCCTTAATCATCAGCCTCGTCTCGGTGGCCTGCTGCTGCCTGTTCCAGTGGCTGATAGAGAAATTCATCATGAAGGTGCCGAGCACCGTGTGCGACGGCTCGGCCGTGGTCACGGGCCTTCTGCTGGCCTTCAACGTGCCCGCCACGCGCGAGATGATGTGGATCGTGGCCATCGGCGCCCTGGTGGCCATCGGTGTGGGCAAGATGACCTTCGGCGGACTGGGCAAGAACCCCTTCAACCCCGCCCTGGTGGGACGTGTGTTCCTGCTCATCTCCTTCCCCGTGCAGATGACCACGTGGCCCAAGGTGGGCGGCCTGTTCAGCCAGATGGGCAGCATACCCACCATCACCCCTGAAGAGGCGGCACGCCTGGGAGTCGACGCCACCACAGGGGCCACGCCTCTGGGACTCCTCAAGGAGGGAGGCGTCGAGGCCCTGCCCCAGGCCTGGGACCTGTTCATCGGGCATGTGGGCGGCTCCTTTGGTGAGATTTCGGCCCTGGCCATCCTCATCGGCGCCATCTACCTGCTGTGCCGCAAGATTATCACCTGGCACATCCCCGTGGCCTTCATCGGCACGGCAGCCATCTTCAGCGCCATCCTGTGGGCGGTGGATCCCACAACCCACATCGACCCGCTGACCACCATCCTGACGGGCGGCATCATGCTGGGAGCCTGCTTCATGGCCACCGACATGGTCACCTCGCCCATGGCCAAGAGCGGACAGCTCATCTTCGGCGCGGGGTGCGGCCTGCTGACCATCATCATCCGCACCTGGGGCGCCTACCCCGAGGGCGTGAGCTTCGCCATCCTGCTGATGAACAGCGTGACGCCCCTCATCAACCGCTGGTGCAAACCCAAGAGATTCGCCTGTTAACACTAGTAGGACTAGTACGACTAGTAGGACTAGTGAGACTAGGAAAAACAAGAACCCAGAAAATCAAAGACAATGAAGAAAGCACAATCGACCCTTATCAATATGCTCCTGTCGCTGACGGTCATCTCCGTGGTGGCAGCAGGGGCCCTGGCGCTGGTGAGCGCCGTCACCGCCGAGCCCATCGCCCAGGCGCAGAAAGCCAAGAAAGAAGCCGCCGTGAAGGCCGTCCTGCCGGCATTCGACAGAATCGAGGAAGTCACCATCGACGGCGTGGCCTGCACCAAGGCCTACAACGCCGAAGGCACGATGATAGGCATGGCCGTGGAGAGCGGCAGCGAGAAAGGCTTCGGAGGCCACCTCGGCGTGATGGTGGGCTTCGACACCGAAGGCTGCATCACGGGCTACCGCGTGCTGGAGACCGCCGAGACTCCCGGCCTGGGAGCCAAGGCCGGCGAATGGTTCCAGCAGGGCAACAAAGGCGACATCATCGGCAAGAACCCCGCCAACCCCCTCAGCGTGAAGAAGGACGGCGGCGACGTGGACGCCATCAGCGGCTCGACCATCACCTCGCGCGCCTTCTGCGAGGCCATCAACAATGCATACCAAATCTTCCAGAAAGGAGGGAATGAATAATGAAGACTACTGATATCATCAAGAACGGACTCATCAAAGAGAACCCCACCTGGGTGCTGGTGCTGGGCATGTGCCCCACCCTGGCCACGACCACCTCGGCCGTCAACGGCATGTGCATGGGACTGGCCACAGCCTTCGTGCTGCTGATGTCCAACACCGTCATCTCGCTGCTCAAGAGCGTCATCCCCGACAAGGTGCGCATCCCGGCCTTCATCGTGGTCATCGCCACCTTCGTGACCATCGTGCAGATGGTCATGCAGGCCTACCTGCCCGACCTGTTCGAGACCCTCGGACTCTTCATCCCCCTCATCGTCGTCAACTGCATCGTCCTGGGCCGCGCCGAGGCCTTCGCCTCGAAGAACAACGTGTGGCACTCGCTGCTCGACGGCCTCTTCATGGGACTGGGCTTCACCTGGGCCTTGACCCTGGTCGGACTGGTGAGAGAGCTGCTCGGTGGCGGCGCCGTCTTCGGCCATAGCGTGATTGGCGGAAACGACGGTATGTTGCTGTTTATCTTGGCTCCCGGAGGATTCCTGGTGCTGGGATACCTGATGGCCCTCGTCAACAAAATTCGTAAAAAAAGTTAAAAATTGACCCTAAGGGGGGTCCGAAATCGAAATTTTCAGTCTATATAGCAAACGAGAAAACGAAAAAAGCATAGAACCATGAAAAAAATCGTCATCACCGCCGTCACCGTCCTGCTGCTTGGGACCGCGGCCAACGCCCAGAACAACAGAGATTGCAACGCCATCCTGCGCGACTATTTCGCAGTGAGCGGGCACAATCCGGAGACCTACCCTCCCGACAAGGCGGAATACCGATGCCAATTCTCGGCCAACTCGTTCTATCTGACAGACGACGCGCCCGACGGGTACATCATCTTCCAGTTCACCGAGCTGACCAACCTCCTCACCGGCGCCCACCCCGCTCCCGTGACCACCCTGGACCTGAACACCTTCAGCTACTACACCTACAACTTCGACCACTTCCAGGGTCTGGACCCGCGCCGCACCATCTATTTCGACCTCGACGGCAATGGACGCCACTTCCTGGCCGTGAGGAGATATGAGGAGGCGTTGGACCGCACCGCGAACCCCGAGAAGTATAAAGACTGAAAACATATTTATTCACCTTAATAAAAATCCATACCATGAAACGGATAATCATCTTTGCCCTGTCGTTCTTCCTGTGGGGCGGCATGCAGCTGATGGCCCAGGACGGCGCTCGGCTTGTCTTGCTCAACATCTCGACCAACGACTCCATTATTGACGGGCCGGGCAACGGCATCAACATCGTCGACGATGGCGGTCTGAGCGGGCCCTACACAGGCGGCGTGGACTTTCACCTGACCATCCGCGGCATCTGCACGGACAGTACGGGAACCGACACCTCCGGATTCGGGTCGGTACTGTGCCTCGAACTGCAGCCCGAAAACTACGACCTGGCAGCAGGCGACACCCTGTATTTCTACGACGGACCATCCATCTCCTCGCCGTTGCTGGTCAAGTTCAGCCACGACTACCAAAGCCGGCCGGGTGCCTCGTTCTTCATCTCCTCCAACAACACCACGGGGATGATAACAATACGTTTCCGCGCCAGGAACTCGAGCGAGACCAAACCCGCGGGATTCAGAATCTCGGTGGCCTGTAGGAAACCCTGCGAATATGTGAAGCCCGTCATCGACAGCACGTATGAGCATGTCGCGCTGGACGGCACCGGGCGGGTGGTCACACGCCGCAAGATGCAGGCCTTCCCCGACGTCATCGACACCCTCTTCACGATGGACACCATCACGGTGTATGACACCCTCTGGACCGACTCGACCCACACCAGCTATGACGGCGTATACAACCCGCACGACACCGTGGTGAAGGGTGACATTATCGGCTACGACACCGTGTCGTACATCCCCGGCATGACCACCTGTATCGGACTGGGCATCCGCATGCACGGACATGGAGAATACACCAACAACACAGGCTATTACACCCCGAACGACATGACATCGAAGTTCATCTGGCTATTCGAGGATCTGGACTCCATCTGGGGGACAGGACTGACACAGGTGACAGAGGACCAGATGCAACAGACAGGATGCACCAAGGTGTACCTTTCCATCATCGACGAGCATGGATGCCAAAGCTCAGAGCAGGTGATGGTACAGGTGCGCGTGGCCCAGAACCCCATCAAGACCCTCTTCTCACTCAACCCCATCTGCAACCTGTCGTACTACCCCGTGTCGGTGGGTGTGAACGACGATAACAGCACACTGAACCTGAAACGCATCAACTTCGAACGGACCTATTCGAAGACCTACACCGTGCGCACCTTCATTCCCGACGGCAAATGCCCTCCTCCCCCGGAACAGCCGGTAGAATATAAGGAAGAGTGCTTCATGGCACCCGTCACTTTCAACGAGTTCCCTCCGGGAAAGAAAGTGGCCTCGGCCGCCGACATCTGCTCGATATGCGTCAACTACGAGCACTCCTACATGGGCGACTACCGCATTGCCATCGTGTGCCCCACATGGGATCCCAACAACGCCCTTGCCGGCGGCATGGCCGTGCTGAAATGGGGCAAAATCGGCTCCAGCACCTGCGACCCTGACGCCACCAACGAGAACTCGCCCGACGGCACCAGCGCCGGTAGCAGCACCTTCACGGGCGTCCCCATCGACGGCTCGGGAGCCTCCGTGAACAACCACACCGACGGTTCCAAGTGCGACTCGCTCGTGAACCCCTTCGGCATCGGCTTCGACTACTGCTGGTCGCGCAACGGCGACTACACCCTCATCACCGGCCACGCCGCCGACTACCCCTCCTACCTGCAACCAGGACTGTGGTACATCTCGACCACCGACCCCGCCGCCAACAACATCATCCGTGTGACCGATGCCGATGTCACCTGGCGCCCGATGCCCTCGTGGATGGCCGACGCAGGCCACACCCCCTGCATCGATTGTTCCGGCACCGGCGGCAACCCGAGATCCATTCCCACCCGCAAGCCCAGCGACCATGAAAACAAGACCGACTACTACTCGCCTGCCAGCGACTTCAGCGACCTGATTGGCTGCCCCTTGAACGGCGACTGGAAAATCATGGTGTGCGACTGGTGGGGCGGCGACAACGGCTGGGTGTTCAGCTGGTCGCTCGACATCTGCGGCATCTCCTCTGGCGGCGGCGGTTGCAACTATCAGGTGGGCATCGACTCCGTGACCTGGCGCCCCGACACGAACTACCTCACCGACTTCCGCGACGGCGTGTACAAAGGTCTTCGAATCACCGATATGGACAGCACTACTGCCCACATCACATCGCCCGACACCTCCGGCACCTTCCCCATCCGCCTGAAGATTTACGACGAGTTCGGCTGCATCTGGGACACCAACACGAGCATCACCACCATCAACTCGCCGCGTCCCAGCCTGGGCCCGGACATCACCATCTGCAGTGCCGACAGCATCCTGCTGAACGGGTACGACGGATTCCACGGATTCAACCACAACTATAAATATATGTGGGAACCCTATGGCCAGGAGACACCGACAGTGTACACCCGAATCAATGAATACGGCCTGAAACGCTATATCGTGGAGGTGAAGAACATCTACATGAACCCGCTGGGCGGCGTCACCACCTGCCGCGGACGCGACACCATCGACGTGACCATCAACGAACAGCCCATCCTGAGTTTCGACCCGGGTGTGTACCCGCTGGAAGGCTGCGAACCCTTCACACTGAAGGTGTCGAACAGCACCAAATTCGCCGACAAGTACCGTTGGGAGTTCGGCGACGGAGTCATCCAGACCGTGAAAGAACCCACCCACACCTACGGCGCAGGCCAGTACTCGCTGAAATACTATGTGGAGAGTGACAAGGGCTGCAAGGACTCGCTGATTCTCGACAGCCTGGTGACGGTGTTCCCCAACCCGACGGCCGCATTCTCGTGGGAGCCCGAGTTCCCGACAGAGACCAACCCGCAGGTGAGACTCATCAACAACACCACACCGCACACCGACGTGAGCAAGTACTTCTGGGAGGTGCAGTACAACCGCGACCATCCCAACTCGTTCGCCACCCTGCGCGACATCAACCCCACCTACCGTTGGACCTCGAAGACGGGTGAGGATGTGACTGGCGACTACACCGTGCGCCTCATCGCCCGCACCGACAACTACGGTCCCAGCGGCCGTCTGGTGCAGTGCGCCGACACGGTGGAGAGCACCATCCTCATCATCAACGACAACATCCACTTCCCCACCGTGGTGACCCCCAACGGCGACGGCCACAACGACCGCTTCGTCATCCAGGGCCTGGTGGAGGGTCTGGGCTACCAGATCAACACCCTCGATATCTACGACAAGTGGGGTTCGCGTGTGTTCCACGCCGACAATATCTCGAAGGATGACCAGTTCTGGGATCCCTCCAAGACCAATTCACCCACCGGCACTTACTTCTACCGCTTCATCGGCAGAGGCCAGGCCGGAACCATGGAGCGCAACGGTGTCGTGGAGGTGCTCAGATAATTGAGAATTGAAAATTGAGAATTGAGATTAATAACACGGCTATGAAGGGTGTCTTACGGGACACCCTTTTCGTGCTATTATTCACCGTGGTCCTGTGGCCGTGGGACGCCTCCGCCCACCAGCCGCGGCACCGCGACACGCTGGGAGTGGGCGAAAGGACCTGGTTTGTGGAGAACCGCGGCCAGTGGAACGAGCCGTTCCTCTACTGCGCCCAGCTGCACGGGGCGGCACTCTTTGCCGAGAGGAACTGCCTGACAGTGAACGTGCGCGAATCCGCACCCCACGACCACCACACCTTCCACCACCACACAGGCACCCGCTGCCACGCCTACCGCGTGCACTTTGACGGAGCCTTGGAGGGGGTGAGTGTCGCGGGCACAGAGATGGACTACAACAGCGGCTACGACAACTACTACTATGGCCACACCCCCGAACGGTGGGTGACACACGTGCCGCACTGCATGACAGTGTACTACGCCGGACTCTACCCCGGCATCGACATGGACCTGCGCGCCGCAGGCAACGCCGTGAAGAGCAACTTCTACGTCAGTCCCGGAGCCTCGCCGGCTGCCATCGCCCTGCGCTACGAAGGGGTGGACCGCCTCTACCTGAGCAATGGCAACCTGGTGGCGTCGACCTCGGTGGGCGACCTTGTGGAGCTGCGTCCCTACGCCTACCAAGAGACAGCCAAAGGCCGACGCGACGTGGAGGTGCGCTACCGCGTGAAGGACGGCACCGTGGGCTTCGTGGTGGGCGACTACGACAAGGACGAGACACTGGTCATCGACCCGGTGCTCATCTTCTCGACCTACACGGGCTCGACCTCAGACAACTGGGGGACCACGGCGACCTACGACTCGTACAAGAACACCTACACGGCGGGGCTGGTCTTCGACATGGGCTATCCCGCCTCGACAGGGGCCTACGACGGCACCTGGAACGGCAACACGGACATAGGCATCTTCAAGTTCGACACCACAGGGACGCAACGCATCTTCGCCACCTACCTGGGAGGTTCGATGGCCGACATGCCGCACAGCATGTATGTGAACACCTTCGACGAGCTGGTCATCTTCGGCACCACGGGGTCGCGCGACTTCCCTGTGACGGCCGACGCCTACGACACCTCGTTCAACGGCGGCACAGCCATCCAGTATGAGAACACCTCGCTCATCAACTTCCCGTGGGGCAGCGACATCTTCGTGAGCAGGTTCAGCGCCGACGGGAGCCAGCTGCAGGCCTCGACCTACATCGGCGGCGCGGGCAACGACGGCCTGAACTACCGCCAGAGCTACAACCGCAACTACACCATCATCATGCAGGGCAACGACTCGCTCTATTTCAACTATGGCGACGGGGCCCGCGGAGAACTCATCACCGACGACATGAACAACGTCTACGTGGGCAGTACCACCATGTCGCCCAGCTTCCCCCTGACCGACGGCTGCGTGCAGACCCACTTTCAGGGAGGTCAAGAGGGAGTGGCCTTCAAGCTGGACTACAACCTGAGGAACCTCATCTGGAGCACCTACCTCGGCGGACAGGGCGACGACGCCATCTACTCCATCGACGTGGACACACAGTACAACTTGCTGGTGTGCGGAGGAACCAACTCGTCCAACTTCCCCACCACCCCGGGAGCCTACAGGACCACCTATCAGGGCGGCACCGCCGACGGCTTCGCGGCCAAGATATCCTACGACGGCAGCTCTCTCATCCACAGCACCTTCTTCGGCTCGGCCGAATACGACCAGATATACTTCGTGCGCAGCGGCAAACGCAACGAGGTGTTCCTCTTCGGGCAGACGAAAGCCCCGGGGAGCACCCTGGTGCACAACGCCACCTACAATGTGCCGGGCAGCGGCATGCTGGTGGCCCGGATGACGCCCGACCTGTCGGGCTGTGTGTGGAGCACGGTGTTCGGGACTCCCCTGGGACGCCCCAACCTGTCGCCCACAGCCTTCGCGGCAGACCTCTGCAACCGAGTCTACTGTGCGGGCTGGGGACGCGACTTCGTGGGCTACAACGGCATGGGCTGGGGCCAAGCGGGCACCACGGGCATGGAGACCACCCTCGGGGCCTACCTCGACACCACCGACGGTCAGGACTTCTACGTCATGAGCATCGACGCCGACGCCACACATCTGGACTATGCCACCTTCTTCGGCGAGCTGCACGGCATCAACAGCGGCGGCGGTGGAGACCATGTGGACGGCGGCACCAGCCGATTCGACAAGACGGCCACCCTCTACCAGAGCGTCTGCGCCAGCTGCGGCGGATACAACGGATTCCCCACCACCCCGGGCGTATGGTCCGACAGCAACCGCAGCGACAACTGCAACAACGCCCTCTTCCGGTTCAATATACACGACGACTTCGCCGTGGCCGAATATGTGGCGCCGCCCGTGGGCTGCGCCCCCTACACCGTCAATTTCCACAACACCGGCCGCGGCACCCGCTTCTACTGGGACTTCGGCGACGGGACCACCTCCATAGCCCGCAACCCCGTGCACACCTTCAGCCAGCCGGGGGACTACACGGTACGCCTCATCGCCCAGATGGACTTCGGCTGCAAGACGCGCGACACGGTGACACACACGGTGAGCGTGTTAAGCAACTCGGAACGCACCTATGCCAACGAGGCCTCCTGCGACGGGTCGCCCATGCAGATAGGCCGCCAGCCGGCCCTGGGCGCCACCTACCGCTGGACGGGCGACGTGTCGGACAGCACCGTGGCCAACCCCTTCGTGACCCACAGCGGGACCTACATCCTGCGCATCGAAGTGCCCGGGGGATGCACAGAGACGGACACCTTCTTCGTGAGCTATATCACCCTCCTCGACACCCTCATCGTGCACAACCCCACCTGCCCGGGCAGCAACGACGGCTGGGCAGAAGCCCTTGTACCCCTCAAACGCCGCGACTCGGTGTCGTACTTCTGGGACGGCCTACAGGGCGACTCGGTCATGCGGGGCCTCAGTGCCGACGGACTCACTCATTTCCTCACACTCAGGGGCTACGGGTGCGAATTGGTGATAGGGTTCACGCTGGAAGACCCCGACACCCTCACCGTGAGGAAAGAGAGCCACGCCGTGCAGTGCTCGGACGACTGCGACGCCTGGGTGCACCTCATCTACGGCTATGAAGGGATGACGCTGGAAGACACCCTCATCGAAGGGCTCTGCGAGGGGAGTTTCATCTACACCTTCACCGACACGGCGGGATGCCCCTACAGCGACACCACCGTCATCGTGCGCTCGCACATCCTCGACAGCCTCGCGGCCTGGGCCGACGACACGCTTATATTCCTCACAGAGAGCACTCGCCTGCATGCCACACTCCTGCCGGGAGTCACCTACCAGTGGGACAACAGCCACACGCTGGACAACGCCTCCTCCCCCACCCCGGTGGCAACCCCCACAGACACGCTGACATTCTATACCGTGACGGCCACCGACGCCCTCGGATGCTCACGACGCGCCTCCGTCACCATCCATTGTACCGACGTAAACTGCGGACGACCGAACATATTCATCCCCAACGCCTTCTCGCCCAACGACGACGGGAAGAACGACCAACTGTGCTTCGAGGGCAAGTTCGTGCTGGAGTTCCATCTGGAAGTGTTCTCGCGCTGGGGCGAAAAGGTGTTCGAGACCGACGACATACACTCCTGCTGGGACGGCCGTTACAACGGCAACTGGTGCCTGCCTGGGGTATACACCTACACCTGCCGCGTGCGCTGCGAGGCCAATCTTGAGACCCTGCTGAAAGGAGACATAACCCTCATCCGATGAAAGACCAGTTTGTCATAGCCTGCCTGGGCGATTTCTCGATGCAGAAAGCCGTGATGTCCCACGCCGCCTTCCTCTCCCGCATGCTGGGCAAGGGTATCATCCTGCTCTATGTCGACGACCCGCGCTACAAAGGCATCAGCACCGAGAGCGCCGAGCAGCGCATGCTGGAGATAGAGGCACAGCACGCCGACCTCCATCCCGCCCACGTAGCCATGAAAGGCAATATACGCGAGGTGGTGCACGCCCTTCCCAAACTGCTCAACGGCGTGGTGGCCGTCGTGGGCACTGACACCCACGCCTTACGCCGCACCCCCACGCACCCCGACAGCGTGCTGCACGACTTTGCCGACTGCGCCATTGCCTACCTCGCCGTACAGGACCAGCTGACAAGGCCCGAGAGCTACCTCAACGTGGCCTACAGTGTCGACTTCAACCGCGAGAGCAAGGACAAACTGCTGTGGGCCTCCTATTTCGCGAGATTCAACAAGAGCCGCCTCCACATGCTGCACTACGACTACAAGGACGACCGTCTCAGACAGCTCTTCAGCAACAATATCCAGTTCATGGACAAGTTCTTCCGGACGTTGAACCTCGGCTACGAGGACCACGTGCTCAGCGGGCGCGCCCCACTCTTCCCCGAAGGCCGTGTACTTGAAGAAGCCAAAGCCCTCGGCTGCGGCCTCCTCATCACCCTCACCACCGATGTGCGCAAACGCGACATCATCGAATGGTTCGCCGGCACCCAAGAGCAGCGCATCATCCGCAACCCCCTCCTCATGCCCATCCTCTTCCTCAACCCAAGGGACGACTTCTACGTCCTCTGCGACTGAGCGGCTATGATATCTTTCATGGGCTGCCGTGTGCGTATGCCCTGAGATATTTTTGGAGGGACTGACATTATGTCAGAAAAAAGTTGTATCTTTGCACTCCGGAACAAGACGAACCTTTCGGCCTAAATGATTAATCAAGAGACCATACAACGCATCATGGACGCCACCCGCATCGAGGAGGTGATAGGCGACTTCGTCTCGTTGAAGAAGCGCGGAGCCAACCACATAGGCTGCTGCCCCTTCCACAACGAGAAGACGCCGTCGTTCTATGTCTCGCCGTCGAAAGGCATCTTCAAATGCTTCGGCTGCGGCAAGGCGGGCAATGCCGTGGGCTTCTTGATGGACCACGAGCACTACACCTACCCCGAGGCACTGCGCTGGCTGGCACAGAAATACAACATCGAAATCGAGGAAGAGAAGATGTCCGACGAGCAGCGCGAACGGCAGTCGGTGAGAGACGCCCTGTTCCATGTGAGCGAGTTTGCCCAGAAATACTTCGCGGAGCTGATGTGGGAAGACGAGATGGGGCGCGCCGTGGGCCTCAGCTATTTCCACGAGCGCGGGCTGACGGACAAAGTCATCAAGGACTTCGGCCTGGGCTACTGTCTCGACAAATGGACAGACTTCACCGACCACGCGAGAAAGAACGGCTACTCGGACGAGGTGCTGGAGAAGACCGGCCTGTCGATATTCAAGGAAGACGGCAAGGTCTTCGACCGGTTCAAGGGGCGGGTGATGTTCCCGATATACAGCATCTCGGGGCGTGTGCTGGGATTCAGCGGCCGCGTGATGTCGAAGGAGAAACAGGTGGCGAAGTATGTCAACTCGCCCGACTCGGAGATATACAACAAGAGCAATATCCTCTACGGCCTGTTCCAGGCCAAGAACGCCATCAGCCGCGCCAACAAATGCTACCTCGTCGAGGGCAACGTCGACGTGGTCTCCATGCACCAGAGCGACGTGTGCAACACCGTGGCCTCATGCGGCACCTCGCTGACGGTGGAGCAGATACGCCTCATCAAACGCTACACACAGAATATCACGGTGGTGTATGACGGCGACTCGGCGGGCATCAAGGCGGCGCTGCGCGCCTTCAACCTGCTGTTCGAAGAGGGGATGCATGCCCACGCCGTGCTCTTCCCCGACGAGGAGGACCCCGACAGCTACGCCCAGAAGTACGGGTCGACCCAGCTGCAGGAATACCTCGCAGGCCACGAGATGAACTTCGTCGAGTTCAAGATGGCCACCAGCGGCATCCCTGACATCGGCGCCATCGACCCCATCAGGAAGTCGAACCTGATAAAAGAATACACCGACAGCCTCGCCCTCATCCAGGACCCCAACGAGCAGTCGGGCTATATAACCCTCATAGCCTCGGCACTGAGAGTGAACGAGAACGACCTGAGGCGCACCCTTGCGCAGACCATCGCCGCCCACAAACGGCAGGCCTGGAAGGAAGAACAGCGGGAGCTGGCCAGAGAGGAGGCTGCAGCGGAGCAAGCCATTGCGGAACAGGCAATGGTGGAGCAGACGACAGGCGAGTATCCTGAGACAGCCCCATTGCCGGACGGCTACACCACACCCCCGCAGGTGCTGGCCGACTTGCGGCCCGCCGAGGCGCAGGAACGCAGGATTGCCTCGCTGCTGGTGAAAAACGGGAGCCGGATGGTCAAGATGCAGTTGGTGGACCAAGAGGGGAAGGAATTCACCCAGGAGGTGCGCGTGGCAGACATCGTGACAGCAGAACTCACGGCAGACAACCTGGGGTTCGACAATCCGACATACAAAGAAATCTTCGACCTCTACACCCATGCCGTAGGCGACGGCCGTCCTCTGCCCGACGCCAACTATTTTGCCGTACACCCCGACACGGTGCTGCGGAACACGGCCCTCGAGATGATGATGAGCACCTACGGGCTCAGTCCCCAGTGGGAGGAGAAGAAGACCATCGCCGTGCCCAACCCCGACGACAACCTGAACGTGGAGCTGGAAGAGACCATCCTCGCATACAAGAAGAAGAAACTGGAGCAGCGCATGGCCGACAAACAGTATGAACTGAGGCAATGCAAGGACCCAGACGAACAGATGATTATCATGGCACAATACAACGAACTCAAGCAGCTCCAGCAGCAGGCAGGACAGTCGCTGCACCAGGTGGTGAGCTGAGGATTAGGAATTAGGAATTAGAAATTAGGAATTTATGGACATACAGACTGTCAAACTACGATACGGCATCATCGGGAACGACCCGAAACTGCTGCTGGCACTGAACAAAGCCATACAGGTGGCACCCACCGACCTCAGCATCCTCATCACCGGCGAGAGCGGTGTGGGCAAGGATGTCTTCTCGCGCATCATCCACGAAAACAGCCTCCGCAAACATGTGAAACAGGGACGTGGACTCATCTCCGTCAACTGCGGCGCCATCCCCGAGGGGACCATCGAGAGCGAGCTTTTCGGCCATGTGAAGGGAGCCTTCACAGGGGCAGACAAGAACAGGAAAGGCTACTTTGAGGAGGCCGACGGCGGCACCATCTTCCTCGACGAGATTGGCGAGTTGCCCCTGGCCATGCAGGTCAAGCTGCTGCGCGTGCTGGAGAACGGCGAGATTATCCCCGTGGGCTCCTCGACCCCGCAGAAGGTGGACGTGCGCATCGTGGCGGCCACCAACGCCGACCTCGCCGCCGCCATACGCAACGGGCATTTCCGCGAGGACCTCTACTACCGCCTGCAGCAGATATCCATCTACATACCTCCCCTCAGGGAACGGAAGGACGACATCCCCCTGCTGTTCCGCAAATTCTCGTCCGACGTGGCCGAGAAATACCACATGCCACCCATCACCCTCACCGAAGAGGCGCGCCAATACCTGATGAACTACCCGTGGTACGGCAACATCCGCGAACTGAAGAACGTCACCGAGCAGGTGGCTGTGGTCGAGACCGAACGCACCATCACCCGGCAGATACTGGAAAACTACCTCCAATACGTCCCCGAGGAGAAGATGCCGGCCATCGTCACCACCGCCAACGGCCAAACGACGGCCGTCAGCGACCGCGAACTGCTGCTCAAAGCCCTCAGCATGGGACAGATGATCAGCGAGATGCGCAACGAACTCAACGACCTGCGCAATGCCGTCGCCCAATTGGCCAAGGGCATGCCCTTGGCCGAGAGCAGGATTATCGGACAGCCGGACTACCGGATTATCGGGCAATCGGACTACCGGACAATCGGACAGCCTGAACATCAGGGCATCCGGGCAGCAGAGCCCAATGGCGGCGACCGGCAATGGAGCCAGCACCCGAACATCCACACGCCCGCCGAAGAGGAGGACTTCCAGGACTCGGAGGTGGTGGAAGAGGAACCCCTGGCACTCGACGAGCGCGAGAAACGCGCCATCCGGTTAGCACTGGAACGCCACAACGGCAAGCGCACCCTCGCCGCCAAAGAGCTCCATATCTCGGAACGCACCCTCTACCGCAAGATAAAAGAGTACGGGTTGAATGTGTGAATGTGTAGATGAAGACCAACGACCTACATATCGCCCTGCCCGCCTCCAAAAGTCTCAGCAACCGATGGCTTGTGCTCAACCATCTGCTGGGCCGTCCCTTCACACTCCGCAACCTCTCCGACTCGGACGACACAGCCCTGCTGCAGACCCTCCTGGCCCAGTTGAGGCGCGGGTCGACCACGGACTTCTTCTGTGGCAACGCGGGCACCGTGGCTCGCTTCATGATGGCCCTGCTGGCAATCACCCCCGGGCAATGGAGCCTCGACGGGGACGACAGTCTGCGGCAACGGCCCATGGGTCCGCTAATCAACGCCCTCCGCGCCATGGGAAGCAACATCCAATGCCTCGGCGAGGAGGGATTCCTGCCCGTGTCCATCATAGGACACATCCCTCAGCACAAGATGGTGGAAATTGACCCCTCCGAGAGCAGCCAATACGTCTCGGCACTCCTGCTCATCGGCCCCCTGCTCCCACAGGGCCTCACCTTAACCCTCACCGACCGCCCGGCCTCCCGCCCCTATATCGATATGACCATGACCGTCCTGCAACGTGCCGGCATCGCCACCTCGGTCAGCCCTAACCGCCGCGTCTACCGCGTGGCACCCATCGCCAGCCTGCCGTCCGTCAGCCACTCGAGCATATCCATTGAACGGGACTGGTCTTCAGCCGCCTACGTCTATGCCGCTGCAGCCCTCCTGCCTCACCACAGAATGCGCATGCAAGGACTTTCACTCTCAGGATCCAGCCAGGGCGACAAGGCTGCCGCCGAGATTTTCAGCCACCTTGGGGTTGTCACCCGCGAGGTGCGCTCGCCCTACAGGAAAGACATCAGATCCATCACTGTCGAAGGCTCCGGCACGCATGACAACGCCATCGAATACAACTTCATTGACAACCCCGACCTCATGCCTCCCGTCCTCGTCACCTGCGCCGCCCTCGGAGTCAAAGCCCGCCTGAAAGGTGTCAAGAACCTCAGCATCAAAGAATGCGACCGACTCCAGGTCCTCGCCGACGAACTCGGCAAAATGGGTTGCCGCATCACCCGCACAGCCTCCGAGATGCGTCTCTTCCCCTACTCGGGCACGCAAGCCGTCAAACACACGGACATTCAGGTCGACGTCCACAACGACCACCGCATCGCCATGTCTTTCGGCATCCTCACCTTGCTCTTCCCCGACATCGAAATCCTCAACCCCGCCTCCGTCACCAAGTCGTTCCCCGCATTCTGGGAACAGCTGGAACTGATGAAACAACTGAAAGATTAAGGCCGGAATCACCAAACGCTATAGACAACAAGCCCCACGACACCCGAGGCAAGGATAAGCCACAGGGGGCTCACCTTCTTCATCGAGAGGACGAACACCCCGATGAATATGGCCACACTCAGCAGGAACTGTAGGCTCAAGCCAGGCTCGCCGAAACTCTCCACCCCCACCAGCTGTAACGCCGCGGCGGCTATCAGTCCCACCACAGCCATGCGCAACACGCGGAAGACATTGTCCACATCTTTGTTGCCCTGCATCTTGCGGAGGAAACGCACCGCCAGCACCATTAACACCACAGGCAGGAGGATGACCGCCCCCGACGCCACAAGTGAGCCCACCACACCAAACCACGGACTATAGCCTGCGTTGACCACAGCCGTGTAGCCTGTATAGGTGGCGGCATTGATTCCAATGGGTCCCGGTGTGGCCTGGCTCACTGCGAGGATGTCGGTGAACTCCTGCGGGGTAAGCCACCCGAAACGGGTGCACACCTCATCCTGGATGAGGGCCACCATGGCATAGCCTCCACCAAAGGTGAAGAGCCCTATCTTGAGGAAGGTCCAGAAAAGCTGCAGAAAAAGAGTCATCGCCGCACCCTCCCATAGACAAAGCCGCCAAGGGCGGCGGCAAGAATAACCAATATCGGACTCACGCCCAACAGCCATATCAGCACGGCGGCGAGGATAGGAATCCAGCAAGTGCGCCAGCCGATGCCTGCCGTGGCGGCCAGTTTGAAGACCGGCGCAGCAATCAACGCCACGACGGCAGGACGCACCCCCATAAAGAAACGCTCGACCCACACATTTTCGCGAAACTGACGGAAAAACACCGCCAAAAGCAGTATCATCACTATGGGGACGGCGATATTTCCCGCAATGGCCGACAAAGCGCCACGCCAGCCTCTCAGACGGTAGCCCAGCCCTGCGGCCATATTCACGGCAAGCACTCCCGGCATAGACTGAGACAGTGCCAGCTGGTCGAGGAACTCCTCTCGTGTCAACCATTTACGGCGACCAACCAGTTCCTCCTCCATCAGCGGAATCATCGCATAGCCGCCGCCGATGGTGAACATTCCTATCTTCAGGAAAGAGGAGAAAAGCGCCCTTGTCATATTATCGAAAATCGAAAAAAAGCATAATTGCTTTTGAAAATGCAAAAGTACAAAAAAAAATCGTATTTTTGCATTTTCGTATAAACACAGAGAACAGAACCTACACACTTAACAACAAGTAACTATGATTCTATTAGCCATCAGCACCACATGGAAGACAGTCATCATGATTGTGGCAATGATTGTGGTATTCTACCTCTTCCTCATCCGTCCTCAGAGCCAGCAGGCAAAGAAAGAGGCCGCCTACCGCGACAGCCTCAAGAGCGGCGACCGCATCATGACCTCGGGCGGCATCCATGCCACCATCGTCTCGACCGACGCATCCCAGGCCGTCATCGAAATCGCCGACGGCACCCGAATCAAGGTGGCTAAAACCAGCGTCCAGCCCATCCCCGAAAGGAAAAAAAGAAGTAAGAATTAAGAACTAAGAAGTAAGAAGTATGATGAAAAGAACACCCCTCGCCCTTTTAGCTTTTAGTTTTTACCTTTTAGTTTCCCCTGCGCTTGCTCAGGAATCCGCCACCCTGCGGCTTTCGCTCAAAGAAGCCCAGGACTATGCCGTAGAGCACAACTACGCGATGCAGAACGCCAGCCTCGACGTGAAAAAAGCCGAAGCCAGCCGCTGGCAGGCCATCTCCTCGATGCTGCCCCAGGTCAAGGCCAGTTTCGACTACCAAAACATGTGCGGATATGAAATGAACCTCGGCGGCCGCGGCACAAGCTCGATGATGCCCGACTCCGTGACCATCGGCGGAACGACGATGCCCCTGTCGTTCATCTACAACACGTCGAACGACGACAACTCGTCGGGCGGCATCCCGATGAACCCCAGCGGCACACTGGGCATCACCGCCTCCGTGGCTCTCACGGGCGCCCAGATTGTGAGCACCATGCTCAGCAAGGTGGCCATCGACATGGCCGACATCACGCGCCGGCAGACGGAGCAGACCACGCGCGCCAACGTCAAGAGCGTCTACACATCCATCCTCGTCATGGAGCAGACCGCGGGCCTGCTGGACTCCAGCCTGGCCAACATGCAGCAGCTACTGGAAACAACCGAGGCCAGCGTGCGTGCCGGTGCCGCCGAACAGATACAGGCAGACAAACTCTCCGTGCAGGTGGCCTCGATGCGCAACAGCATCAACAGCACCCGCCGCAGCCTCACGATGCTATACAACTCGCTCCTCCTCCAACTGGGAGCCGACGTGAACAGCAAACTGGAACTGACCACCTCCATCGACGATGTCGTCAATGTGGAAGAGGCCGCCAAGCTGACTCTCGGCGGGTTCGACATCGAGAACAACTACAACTACCAACTGCTCGAACAATCGGAGAAGCTCTCCGAACGTCAACTCACCCTCGCCTGGATGGACTTCACCCCCACCCTCTCGGCCTACTACCAGTACAGCTACAAGACCTACTTCGGCAAGGATGCGGGCTTCAACATGACCCCGCCGAACATGATCGGTGCCAGCGTGAGCGTGCCTCTCTTCCAGAGCGGCACACGCATGGCCAAAATCAAGGGAGCCAAAATTGACTACCAGGAGACCCTCAACAGCCGCCGCCAGGCCGAAGACGGCCTCCGCGTGCAGTACAACCAGTTGTGCTACGACCTGGTATCGGCCATCGAGAGCTACCAGATACAGCGCGACAACCTCGACGTCACGCGGCGCGTCTTCACAAACACTTCGGAAAAGTACAAGTACGGCCACGCCTCCAACCTGGAGGTCACCAACGCCTCGACAGACATCATCACCGCCCAGAGCAACTACATCCAGGCTTTCATGAGCGTCGTGTCGGCCCAGGTGGCCCTGGAGAACCTGCTGGGGAATTGACCGGTGTCCGGCTGACATTATAATAGATTTGATAGAAACGATAGATTTGATAGAATATGAAGAAAACAATCTTTTTAGCTTTTAGTTTATTCCTTTTAGCTTCACTCACCGCTTGCGGAGGCAAGACTGAAGAGAAGAAAGCCACCACCACCAAGAAAGAGAAAGAGCGCGTCCAAGTTATGGAGTTGCGCAGCGAGCGCATCGCCAAGAGCCTGGATCTCTCCGCCACCCTTGAAGGCTACGAGACCATGAACATCTCGCCCAGCATCACCGGCCACATCGAGCATATCTATGTCGAGGTGGGGAGCCGTGTGCAGAAGGGCGACATGCTCGTCCGCATGGACCAGACGCAGTACAACACCACCCGCATCAACCTCGCCAGCACCAAGACGGAGCTGGACCGCGTCACCGCCCTCAAGGCCTCCGGCTCGGTCAGCGAGCAGGTCTACGACCAGACCAAGGCGGGCTACGACCAGCTGGTGGAGACCGAAAGGTTCCAGAAGGAGAACACCTTCGTCAAGGCCCAGTTTGCAGGCGTCATCAGCGCCAAGAACTATGAGGACGGCGAGATGTATGCCGGCACCCCCATCCTGCAACTGACACAGATTGGCCGCCTCAAGGCCATCATCAGCATCCCCGAGGCTTACTTCCCCAAGGTGCACAAGGGCATGCACGTCGACGTGGTGAGTGACATCTATCCCGAGCTGACCTTCCCCGCCACCATCGAGATTGTCTACCCCACCGTCGACCCGACGTCTCACACCTTCCAGGCCAAACTCAACATCCCCAACACGGGTGAGAAAATCCGCCCCGGCATGTACGTCCGCACCCACCTGGCCGTCGGCGAGGTCGATGCCATCGTGGTGCCCTACCAGAGTGTGCTGAAACTCACAGGCTCCAATGACCGATATGTCTTTGTCGCCGAAGACGGCGCTGCCCGCCGCGTGGCCGTCACCCTTGGCCAGCGCTTCGACGACCGCATCGAAATCCTCCCCGTCGAGGCCGGCGCCCTTAAGGAAGGCGACCAACTGGTCATCATCGGCCAGGCCCGCCTCGTCGACGGCGACCAACTGGAAATAGTTGAATAACTAGTAGCTCTAGTAGCACTAGTAGAACTAGAAAAAAGAAAGAAAAGCCATGGCAATCTATAAAACTGCAATCAACAAGCCCATCACCACGGGACTCATCTTTGTGGCGGTCATCGTGCTGGGATTGTTCTCCCTCTCTCGCCTGCCCATCGACCAGATGCCCGAGATGGACCCGCCATACGTCACCGTGATGACCACCTACGCCGGCGCTAACGCCAGCGAGATTGAGACCAACATCACCAAGATTGTCGAGAACTCGCTCAACTCGGTTGACGGCCTGAAGAACATCACCTCCACCTCGAAGGACAACATCTCTGTCGTCTCCCTCGAGTTTGAATGGGGTTCGAACCTCGACGAGGCCCTCAACGATATCCGTTCCTACGTCGACCTGCTCTACGACAACCTCCCCGACGGTGTCAGCCGTCCCATGATCCTGAAGCTCAATTCGTCGGCCATGCCCATCATGGTCTACGGCTTCACCGCCAAAGAGAGCTATTCGGGATTGGACCGCATACTGGAGGACAACGTGGTCAACGAACTCAAGCGCATTGACGGCATCGGCAACATCACCGTCAGCGGCGCCCCCGAGCGCTACGTCTATATCGACCTCGACCCCAAGCAACTCGACGCCTACGGCCTGAGTCTCGAGATGGTGGGCAACGCCATCTCTGCCAATAACCTCGACCTGGCCTCCGGCACCGTCAAGATGGGCAAGGAGCAGTACCAGATGCGCGTCAAAGGCGAATATGTCGAGAGCGCCGAGATTGCCGACATCGCAGTGACCACCACCGCCACAGGCCGGCAGGTCTTCGTGCGCGACCTGGCCACCGTGCGCGATACCATCAAGGACCTCTCCCTCGATGAGAAAATCAACGGCCGCGACGGTGCACGCCTCATCATCACCAAGCAGACCGGCGCCAACACCGTGCAGATTGCCACCGAGGTGCGCGAGAAGATGGAGACCATCATGAAGACCCTCCCGCCCGACATCGAGTTCACCAACATCCGCGACGGCTCGGAGGAAATCGTCAACGCCATCAACGGACTCACCGAGAGTATCTTCTATGCCTTGCTCTTCGTCGTCCTCGTGGTGCTGCTCTTCCTCGGCAACTGGCGCTCGACGCTCATCATCGCCCTCACCATCCCCATCTCGCTCGTCACCGCATTCATCTATCTCCTCATCGCCGACTCCTCTCTCAACATCATCTCCCTGGCCTCGCTCACCGTGGCCATCGGCATGGTGGTCGACGACGCCATCGTGGTGCTAGAGAATATCTCGAAGCACATCGAGCGCGGAGAAAATCCCCGCGAGGCCGCCATCTGCGCCACCAACGAGGTGTGGACGTCCGTCATCGCCACCACCCTGGTGCTGGTGGCCGTCTTCGTGCCCCTCACCATGCTCCCCGGCATGATGGGCATCTTCATGAAGGAACTGGGCTGGATTGTCACCATCGTGGTGTGCGTCTCCACCACCGCCGCCATCACCCTCATCCCCATGCTTTCCAGCAAGCTGCTCAAGGAGAAACCCTTCTACCTCACCCAAGAAGCACGCGAAGAGGCCGAGGCCAAGGCCGCCCGCAAGCGCTTCTCCTACAACAACACCATCGGCCGCGTCTTCGAGGCCATCGAGGCCGGCTACGCCAACCTCCTCCGCTGGTGCCTGCGCCACAAGGTGGCCACGCTCCTCTTCTTCGTGGCAGTCTTCATCGCCTCACTCATCCCCCTCGCCGCTGGCAAGGTGGGCATGGACTTCATGAAAGAGCAGGACAACGGACGCCTCTCCGTCACCGCCGAACTACAGCGCGGCACCCGCATCGAAGAAACCCTCAAGACCGCCCGCCACATGGAGGAAGACATCTGGCGCATCCTCGGCGACGACGTGGTGGCCATCTCCACATCTGCAGGCTCGAACGACGACGCCGGCTTCGCAGCCCTCTTCAACTCCACTACCAACAACAAGATTTCCATGACCGTGCGCTGCACCAAGAAGTACGACCGCGATCTCACCATCTTCCAGATGCAGGAGAAACTGCGCAAGTGCTTTGCCGACTACCCCGAAATCGTCACCTACCAGGTGAACCAGGGCGGCGGCATGGGCGGCGGCTCCAACAACAGCCTCTCGGTGGAGATCTACGGCTACGACTTCGACCAGACCACCCGCTTCACCCAGGAACTCAAGAAACGCATCGATCAGAATGTCGCCGGCGCCCGCGACACCAAAGTGTCGCGCGACGAAGACCGCGCCGAGTTGAAGATTACCTTCGACAAACAGAAACTCGCCCTCCACGGCCTCAATGGTTCCACCGTGGCCATGTATGTCCGCAACCGCGTCAACGGCATGGCTGCCGGATACCTCAAAGAGGACGGCAACGAGTACAATATCGTCGTGCGTCTCCGCGAAGAATACCGTTCCTCCATCTCCGACATCGAGCAACTCTCCATCCCCACGGCCACAGGGCGCATCATCAAGCTCAGCGAACTCGCCAAGGTCGAAGAATACTGGTGTCCGCCCACCATCGAGCGCAAGAACCGCCAGCGCTACCTCACTATCACCGTCATGCCCTACAACACCTCGCTCGGCGAACTGGCCCAGGGCGTGCAGCGCGAACTCGACCAGATGGACATCCCCGCCGAAATCCATGTCGACCTCGCGGGCAACTACAAGGACCAGCAGGATTCGAGCCGCGACATGGCACTCCTTGCCGCCCTCATCATCATGCTCGTCTACATCGTCATGGCCTCCCAGTTTGAGAGTTTCGGCAAGCCTGCCATCATCATGTTCTCCATCCTCTTCGCCATCAGCGGTGTGCTGCTCACCCTCCTCATCACCGGCATCAACCTCGACATGATAGGTGCCCTCGGCATCATCCTCCTGGTGGGTATCGTGGTCAAGAACGGTATCGTGCTGGTCGACTATATCAACTTAATGCGAGAAAGAGGCGTGCCGCTCTACGAGGCCATCGCCCTCAGCGGACAGAGCCGTCTGCGCCCCATCATGATGACCGCCTTCACCACCATCCTCGGCATGATACCCATGGCTACCTCCAACTCCGAAGGCTCGGAGATGTGGACCACCATGGGCACAGTCATCATCGGCGGCCTCACCTTCTCCACCCTCGTCACCCTCTTTGTCGTCCCCACCCTCTACGGCGCCTTCAACCGTCGCGGCGACATGGAGAAGAAAGAGAAGGAACGCAAGAAATTCGTCTTCATGAACATCCAACTTGATGAGAAATGAAAAGTGTACTAATTGTCTATAACCAGGCCAACAACGAGCGCGTCGAATTCATGCTCGACACCCTCGGCATCCGCGGCTTCACCTTCTGGGAGAACATCCAGGGACGCGGCCACGAGCAGGGCGATCCGCACCGCGGCACCCACACCTGGCCCGAACTCAACAACGCCATCCTCACCGTCATCCCTGACGACAAAGTCGACGAGCTCCTCCTCTCCGTCCGCAAACTCGACAAGCGAAACGAGGAGGTCGGCATCCGCGCCTTCGTCTGGAACATTGAACAGAGCACCCTATGATGGTTCGCCGCCGGCTCATTCTCATTCTGGCTGTCAGCCTTTCCCTGCTGCCCTCCACACTGCTGGCGCAGGTCAACGTCCTGTTCGTCGGCAACAGCTACACCGAGGTGAACAACCTGCCGCAGATGACGGCCAACGTGGCACGCAGCATGGGCTTCGAGATGGCCTATAGCAGCAACACTCCCGGTGGCTGCACCTTCAGCCAGCACTGCACCAACCAATCCATGACCCTCATTCAACAGGGGGGATGGGACTTCGTGGTCCTGCAGGAGCAGAGCCAGTACCCCTCGTTCCCGCAGAGCCAGGTCGAGGCAGAGGTTTTCCCCTATGCCGCCCAGCTTGTGGAGGCCGTCTATTCCGCCAGTCCCTGCGCCGAGCCGGTGTTCTACATGACCTGGGGCCGTCGCGACGGCGACGCGCAGAACGCACAGTATTTCCCCGTCCTCGGCACCTACGAAGGGATGGACAGCATGCTCTATGAACGGTATATCTATATGGCCGCGGCCAACGACGCCTCTGTCTGCCCCGTGGGCCGCGTATGGCGCAGCCTGCGGGAACACCACTCTGAGATAGAGCTCTACCAGTCGGACGGCAGCCATCCCTCCACAGCAGGCACATACGCCGCTGCCTGTGCCTTCGCCGTCATGTTCTTCCACAGCAATCCCGAGACCATCTCCTACATCCCCGAAGGGCTCCCTGAGGATGTGGCCGACGCCATCCGCCAGACCGTCTACGAAGTGGTCTACACTCAACAAGACCGTTGGCACAGGCCCCTCCCGCAAGTCACCTGCGAACTCGACAGCGTCGAAGACTTCGTAGCCACCTTCCTAGCCCATGCCACCCATGCCGACAGCCTCTTCTGGGACTTCGGCGACGGGACACAGACCGCCACTCTCGACACCCTCGTACAGCACACCTATGCCGATACCGGCGACTACCTGGTGACCCTCATCGCCACACGCCACTGCATGGCCGACACCGCCGTTGCCAACGTTCACATCACCCTTCCTGACATCGAGGGCATCACAGACGCACAGCATTCGACATCCAACGTTCAACTCTTCCCCAACCCGTCGACCACACTCCCGTTTCTCCTGCTGGATGGAAAAGATGTCAGCAGCAGGGCCACCGTCACCACTCCCGATGGACACACCCTTCCTTTCAACGCACTGCGCGACGATGCGCATGCAGGAACATACCTCATCCACGTCCATGCAGACGGGAAGAGTCTACTTCTCAGATATATAAAGCTATAGGAGTGCCGTTCCGCATCACTTTCCTCCAAAGTCTCCATAGAATCCCACATGGAGATTCTTCAACTCGTAGGGGAGGTAGCCGACCTTGCCGACAGAATCGCAGGGTACGTTGGCGACGATATGGCTGCGTCGGGAACCGAAGATGCCAAGGCCACCCTCGATGTTGGTGTAGACCTGCTGCCACTGGGTTGAGGTTCCCATACTCTCCTGCGTGTTGATGTAGGCGTTGAGATCCTCGTTGCAGACGGCGATGGTGATGTCGACATTATTGACATTGTACAGGGTGTCGCGGTTGTTGGCAAGGGCATTCTTGACATACGACAGCATGCGGTCCTGGCTGATGGAGGTGGAGTTGAGAATGGATGCCTCAGTAGCATCGGTCAGGGACATGCCGGGAATCTGGATACTGAAGGTGTCCTTCTGCTTCTCATAATAGAACGTCAGGATGGGCTGGTAGCGGCGACCTCTGGGAATGGTATTCCAACTGATTTTCCCACGGCAGCCCACGCGGAAGCCGAACTCGTTACCTCGCGCCGCGCTGGGAGTGATGAGCACCTGCTCCACACTGTCGCGGCCCATTCGTATCTTCTGGCGCATGCCCAGGAGAGTGGTGTAAGCTTGTGCAAGGGTGTCGCCCGTGGCACTGTCGAGCACCACGAGCTGAAGGACACAGCCGGTGTCGCGAGCCATGGTGGAGCCTGGCACGCAGTAATAGACTGGCTGTTTGCCGCCGGCGAAGAGACCTTCGGGCTTCCCATCGCGTTCTGTATAGGCCAACCACCAACGGTGGACCAGTTTTGTGCCGGGGGTGAGGACATTGCCGTTACGGATGCCCTCCCAGGCCAAAAGATGGACACTTATCTGGCCGGGGGCGTAGTTAATGGAGTCATAGACAGTGGTGTACTGATACATATTTTCCTCGCTGAGAAAGACACGCTGCACACGTGCCCACACGGTGTCCTCTTCCAGGTCAACGACACAATAGACCGCGGGGATGTTCTTCCACGTGGCGTTGGGTGTGAAGTCCACCTTGCACGAGGTTAGCAGGAGGGCGAGAAGGATAATCGGGAGCTGTCGGGTGTACGTTTTCATGGGCATGTGTTTTCTTGAAGGGTGTCTGGTGTGGGAGACGCGTTATTTGAGTATCTCTTCCTGTATGATTATCTCGTCGAGCATAATCCAGGGGTTGAGGCCCTTGGCGCGGTGCCAGGCGGGGATATGTTCTATGGGACGCGCCGTGAGGCGGATATGGGTCACCTCGCCACTCTGTACGGGGATGGTGAGCACCTGCAGTTGGGTGGTGTTCATCTCCTCTGAGGCGGCATCGTAGGTGATGGTGGCATCGACGGGCGCTGACCAGTGCTCACCGTCGGCCGAGAGTGAGACCTGCACCTGCCGCGGGGCGAAGACCCATGCGTCGGGCACATGGGCAAAACGCACCGTGACGGCCCCCACACGCACGGCTTTGGCCAACGCGAGGGTGACTTCAACATTGTGCCCGGAGAAGCCCAGCCAGCCACGCGAGAGGTCGTTGACGTCGCCCAGTTCACCGTCGAAGAGGGCACGGGAGGCATTCTTGTTATAGGGGGTGTTGGGCTTGTGGCCGTAGGTGCACTCGGTGACATAGTCAAAGGTGAACTGCTCCGTGGCCACAAAGGAGGGCGACTCGCCGTCCTTGTAGGCACGGGCACGCACGATAGTGCTGCCTGTGATGGTGAAAGGCTTGGTATAGCGTGGCGACTGCTCGGTGGGCATCGTACCGTCGAGGGTGTAATGGATGCGGGCCTTAGGGTCGGGAGCCGTAAGGGTGACAGCCATCGGGCCGTCGAAACGGTCGCGGCTCTTGGCGATAACAGGCATCTCCAGGATGCCTGAAGTCACACGGGGATACTCTATACGACGGAAGTCGCGCGGGAAATACCGCTGGCAGTCGTAAGGACGGATATGGAGCGTGAAGTGATAGTGGCGGCTCTTGAGGAGGACACTCTCGTCGAGGGGCATGCCCGCCGAGGCACCTCCGATGCCCGTAGAGCGGTAGTCGACAGACAGCGTGCCGCCCTCCAGGCCAAAGCCGCAGAGCGTATCAATAATATCTATATAAAGGCCCCTCTGACCATCGAGCAAGGCCACCCAGCGGGTTTCGGTATGGTGGGACCGGTGTCCTGCAGACAATACATTATTATATCCAATAGTACCGGCGCTGCAGCGGTCAGGCCAACTATCCACATCACGCCCAAACCATTCGAGGATGTCGAGGGTGTTGTCGACACCCATCGTCATGCCTACAGCGGCGATGCTCTTGAGCTGGTCGGAGACGGTGATGTCGTTATCAACAAGCAGGTCGCCTGAAGGGAGAATAAGGTAGGTCTGACGAACGTCAAAAAGACTCCCGTCGCCGCCGGCGCTGTAGCGCAGCATGACGTCGATGCCCGCAGCGGCGGTACCCGTCGGATGGATGACGGAAGCCACCACCTCGCACTGCATCTCGCCGAGGTTGTAACGTCGCCATTGGCGAAGGCCGTTGGGGTCTATTTCGTCGTTGGGAGTGTGCTTGCGCATGAAGTTGAGGCGCAGAGGTGCCGTCAAAAGCGGCTGACCTTTGTATAGTAGACCCGTGACAGCCCCAAGGCGATGGCTATACTGCCACTCAAAGTCGTTGCCGGCAATGCGCACGATGCCGTTGCTGTCGGCAGGGGTGATGTCGAGCGTGGCGGGCATCTCGACCTCGTAGGGAAGTCGCGCCACATGCGAGGAAGACAACGGAAACTGGAACGAGGCCAGCAAGGTATTCTTGGGGATGGCCGGGGTATTGTGCCGTTGCCGCAAGGTGAAGAGGATGAAGAGTTCTTCGTCGGCATAGAGGTTGAGAGCCGGCACCTTGAGGGTGATGGTGCGGCTCTGCCCCGCCTTGACGGAAACCGACACATCGCCTTCAACGATGGCGGGTTTCAGGGCGGTGCCGATGACGTACTCCAGCTTGTAGTCCGCCAAGGTGCGGAAGTCGGAGAGGTTGGTGATTTCAAACTCGGCCTGGTCGACACTGGTCGAGACCAGACGGATGCGCACGGGGGCGTAGAGCTGTTTCAGCTCAAGGAGATAGGGTTTATCGGCCACAGCCTCCCATGTGCCGCAGTCGTAGAAACCGCCCTGCAGGCGACGCTGGTCGTAGACCTTCTGCCACAAAGGCTGCATGCCGCCGAAGGTGTTGCCGTGGGCATTGCCAAAAGAGAGCATCACAAGGGCGCGCGACTGGTTCTTGCCCATGTACTGACTCAGGAGGTCGAGGTTGGCGCGGTAGGGAGCTATGAGGTCGGTGTTCTCGGCATACTGTGCACCACTATACAGCACGGGGCGCTGACGGTCGAGGCTCTTGAGGGTTTTGTAAGCGTTAAACATACAGATGCCGTTGTCCTCACTGATTCCAAGGTTCCATGCCACAATGGAAGTGTGGTTCTTGTTGCGCCCGTAGAGGCTGCGCATGCGGGCGGAGAAGAGGTCGCTATACTCAATGTCGGTGGCCACGGCCCGTCCCATTGACGATTCCGGGAAAAGGTTGGCGTCAGCCACCACATAGAATCCCAATTCGTCGCATAGTTCAAGGAACCGCTCGGGGGCAGGGCGGGCAGCAGCGATGTTGATGGCATTGACGTTGTGCCGTTTCATCTGCAGGAGCGTTTCGCGGGTTGCGCGGAGAGCCTCGGGGGTTTCGAGACGGGGATAATCGCTCAGCGTGACGCCCTTGAAGGTGATGGCCTTACCGTTCAAGAAGAGGTTCTCCTCCAAAGTGATGCTGCGGAAGCCGAAGCGGGTGCCGACAATATCCTCCGGTTCCATATTCTCGTCATAGAGTCGGATGACAAGGGTATAGAGGCGGGGGTTCTCGGCGTCCCACGGCTGCACCTTCGAGAGTGATGACGAGAGAGTCTGCGTGGTTGTGGCGCGCTTGTCGAACCATACCCATTTGCCCACCTTGTCGACCTCCTTGCCCTGCGGGTCCCAGATGACCACCTCAAGGTAGCACTTACCCTTCTTGCGGACATTGTAGAGATCGGCCTCGACGGTGTAGGAGCCCGCTTGCTGGTCGGGGAAATACTGCGTGGTGACAGTGAAGTCCTGCACATTGAGGAGCGGCTTGAGGAGGATGCCGGTTCGGATTTCAGCCGAGGCGAGAGAGCCGTCGAACAACGGGGCATCGAGGAGAGTCCCGTCGTCGTCGCCCACATGGCGGATGGCAAAAGCGGCGTTCTTGCCGAAGCGCACCTGCTCGGTGATGTCGAATTCGACAGGCATTCCATACTCATGGCTTACCCCGATGAGTTTGTCGCCTATATAAAGGCCATAGCCTGCAGGGGCCTGCAGGCTAAAGAAGAGGCGGTAGTCGCGCCAATCCTTGGGGATGAGATACTCCTGCAAGAGGGAGAAATATTCTCCGCCGGGGGTCAGTTCCCAGTCTTCGAGCTGGATCCAATAAGGGGAGTCGCCATAGCGGAGTTTTTCTATCGCGTTCTCGTCATCGTAGGTTATCACGTTGACGCGCGGCTCCATCCGAACCCCTTCCACCCCTTCGGGCTGCTGGGCATACACCCACCCGCCCGTCAGCAACGAAAGCAGCAGGAGCAGTCTCTTCATCACCAGGTTAGAAGTTAAGGCCTACGCCGAACTTGAGGTTATGGAGCAAGAGGGGCTGTGTATCGGCCAGACGGCCTGCCACCTTGCGATCCACCTTGGTCATGTACAACTCCTGATAGCCTACATAGGCGTGGACGCCGAACGTGCGCGAGACGGCGAAACGGACACCGACATTGGCGCCGCTGGTAACACCGCCGGACTTAATCTGAATCGACTCCTTGCCACCGCTGGAAGAGCCCAGTGGGAGGCTGTAGCCGACGTAGATGGTGGTGTAGGGCGTGAGACGGCTGCGGAGGTAGTGGCTGCGCAGTTCCAGGAAGATGGGCATCTGCGAGAACGCCCCCGTGGCATCGTGCATATAGGATACGCCGAGGCCCAGGCCTGTCTCTTTGCGGAACTGGAAGCCTGAGGCCACGGTGAAGCCGTTGAAGGCCACATGATCCTCGTAGGGAGTCTGATTCAGGTTCATGGCGTGGTCGTAGCCTCCGGCCACATAAAAGCCGCGCCATTTGAATTCGATGTGCTGGGCCTGGGCGGTCCCGAAGACCGCCACAGCTGCCAGCAACAAAAGGATTCTTTTCATAGGTCTTAATTCATGGGTTTGAGGTCGGGCGAGACGATGAGGGTGGCCTCAGTGGCGGCCTGCACCTGCTCGACAGTGAACTCGGGATTGATTTCGGTCAGGACGATGCCCTTGGGGGTGATCTCCATGACGCCCATCTCGGTGATAATCATGTTCACCTGACCCTTGGCGGTAAGGGGCAGGGTGCACTTCTTCAGAATCTTGGGATTGCCCTTGGCGGTGTGTTCCATGGCCAGGATGACCTTCTTGGCACCCACCAGCAGGTCCATAGCGCCACCCATGCCGGGGGTCTTCTTGCCGGGAATCATCCAGTTGGCGAGGTCGCCCTCTTCATCCACCTGCATGGCACCCAGGACGCTCACGTCGACATGGCCGCCACGGATAATGCCGAAGGAAGTGGCACTGTCGAAAGTGCAGGCGTCGTCGGTGCAGGTCACAAATCCGCCGCCGGCGTTGATGAACCAGGGGTCTTCTTTGCCCTCTTCGGGGGTGGGGCCCATGCCAATCATACCATTCTCAGACTGCAGCACCACATTGACTCCCTCGGGGAGGTAGTTGGGGATCAGGGTGGGCAGACCGATACCAAGGTTCACGACATCGCCATCGTGCAGCTCCTGGGCGGCGCGGCGGGCGATAAAGGGTTTGATTTCTTCTTTGTTCATAGTGTTATTGTATTTTAGTTTTACTTTTTCCGTTATCGCACAATAGCGTTAATCACATCATTTCCAGCCTCTCGCCACCATTTCCTGGGCGATATAGGAGGCCTCGTCGTCGGCATAGGTATTGGGGCCGAAGCCGGCATCGTAGCCCAGTTCCTTGGCCAGTTCGTGGCTGATGCGGGGACCGCCGCAGATGAGGATGACCTTGTCGCGCAGTCCCTCGGCTTCGAGCATTTCGACAAGCTCGGTGAGGTTCTTGATATGGACATCCTTCTGGGTGACAGTCTGCGACACTATCAGCGCGTCGGCATGGAGTTCAATGCCTTTGGCGATGAACTCTTCGTTGGGGACCTGGCTGCCGAGGTTGTAGGCATCGATCATGTCGTAGCGTTCCAGACCGTAGTGGCCGGCATAGCCCTTCATGTTCATGATGGCGTCGATACCCACGGTGTGGGCGTCGGTGCCTGTCGAGGCTCCCACGATGACAATCTTGCGCCCGATATGCTCGCGGATATACTCGTCGCACTCGTGCATGTCCATCGTGGTGCTTTCCACCTTGGGCACATGGATGGAGGTGAAGTCCACCGTGTGGGTGGAGCTGCCGTAGCAGTTGAAGAAGGTGAAGCCTTCGGTCAGCTCCTTCTGATAGACCACCAGAGGGTTCTCGAAACCCATCTTCTTGAGCAGTTGCTTGGCGGCTTCTTCTGCTTCAGCCCCCGCAGGCACGGGCAGGGTGAAACTCAGCTGTGTCTTGCCGTCGTTCATGGTATCCCCGTAGGGCTTTATCTTGGTGAGGTCAAGGGTTTTGTCGTAATCCTTTGCCTCCATCGAATACAAACCTTCGCTCATCTTACTTTTTTCCTTTCATTAGTTCAACAAATGGATTGAAATAGCCGTCGGCCTTGAGGGTGACGCCGTCGAGGCCCTTGCCGCCGTTCTTGGGGCGTTTCACGTCGGCGAAGATACCTTTCTCCAACGCGGTGAAGAGACCTTCCTTGACCATGGCGGCGAGGAGGTCGGTGGCGTCGTTGAGCACCTTCTTGGCACGGTTGCGGATGATGCCGTCTTCCTTGAACTCGACCTCTTCGCCGATACTCTTCATGTTGTTGAAGATATACTTGGCGTTCTCGATGGAGAGGTAGCGGTCGCTCATGAAGGGGGTGTGGATGGCCTCGGTGGGCATGCCCAGCAGCTGAAGGCCCTGGTGCGTCCACTGACCGATGATGTTGAAGAGGCAATCCTGCAGGTGACCGCGGAAGATGTTGCCCGTCATGAATTTTGTCGGGGGCATGTATTTCAGCGGCGCTTTGGGGAATATCTCACGCAACATCTGCGCCTGGGCCAGCTCGTAGAGGAAACCGTTCTCCAGCATGGGGTCCATCTCGAAGGCGTGGCCGAGACCCATCTGCTCTTCGGGCAGGCCGGCCAGCAGGGCCAGCTGCTCGTTGATGAAGTCGGAAGCCAGCACCGTGTGGGCCTCTTCGAAGGCGTCGGCGGTGGTGAGGTAGTTGTCCTCACCGGTATTGATGATGACACCCGCAAAGCCGTTGATAATGCGGCTGAAGTATTGGTCAATCAGCGTGCGCTGCATGTTGATATCGCGGAAGAGGATGCCGTAGAGGGCATCGTTGAGCATCACGTCCAAGCCTTCGAGCGCACCCATGGCGGCGATTTCCGGCATGCAGAGACCCGAGCAGTAGTTGCAGAGGCGGATGTAGCGGCCCACCTCTTCGCCCACCTCGTCGAGAGCTTTGCGCATGATGCGGAAGTTCTCCTGGGTGGCGAAGGTGCCGCCGAAACCCTCGGTGGTGGCGCCGTAGGGCACATAGTCCAGCAGGCTCTGGCCCGTGGTGCGGATAACGGCGATGATGTCGGCTCCCTGGCGGGCGCCGGCCTGGGCCTGGACAACGTCCTCGTAGATGTTGCCCGTGGCCACGATGATATAGAGATACGGCTTCGAGCCTTCGCCCACATTCTTGATAAAGTCCTCGCGTTTGTGGCGACGGCTGCGGATACGGGCTATGCTGGCCTCTATGTAGGGCATCAGGGCCTTGGTCTGCTCCTCCTGTTTCATGACAGGATACTGGGTGATGTCCAGCTTGCCGGCACACATTGCCTCGGCGATTTCCTGAGGGGACTTGCCCGTAGCCAGCACGGCGTTGCCCATAAAGAAGCACACGCCCTGACCCAGGAGGCCTTTGCTCTTCAGTTCGTCGACAACGATATTGGGCAGGGGCACCTCGTTGGCGTCGATGCCGTCGATACCCAGCAGGCGGCAGATCGTGCGCTCCACCGCAACGGTGGTATAATTGCCCACAAAATCCTGCACCTGGTCGGCAATTTGCCTTGCCAAACCCCTCGCCTGCTCTACTTTTTTGAAATCAAGACCGACTTTACTTGCTTGCATAGTTCTCTTTTCGTTGCTTATAATTATCAGTTATACAATCATTAATGCCATCCGCAAGCCGTCTCCACGCCGTAACGCGGGACGCACTTTCGAACATGCAAAGATAACACTTTTTTCCCAATCCACAAAGTTTTTTCGTCCACCGCCCAATTTTTCTGGCCGCCTTGCCCTGCGGGCAGAAACCTTGCTAATCACGAGAACCTCTTTCCGCCTGCGGCGGGAGCCGTTCCCCGCAGGGCGTTTGACCCAAGGCCCTGCGAGATTTCGCGGTCCCTGCCGTGGGGAATACGCAGACAGGCTCCCGCAGGATTGTGGGAGCCTGTCGTATTCTTCTGTGGGGGTCAGAGAGAGATCTCGTCGCCCTGGGCGTTGATGAATTTGTACTCGATGAGGCCGAGCTGCTCGGAGGGCTTTACAGAAAGGCGCATACGGTATTGGCGCGCCCACTTGCGGCGGATGCTGCGGAACCCCTTGGTGAGGTAGGCGTAGACATAGGGATGGGCGATAACGGTGAGGCGGCGCTCGTTCTGTGAGGTGCTGAGGTAGCGCAGGTTGGACTCGATTTCGTCGACGACCATAAAGCTGGACTTAATGGTGCCAGTGCCTTCACAGAGGGGGCATTTCTCCTGCACTTCGACCTCGACGGCGGGACGCACGCGCTGGCGCGTTATCTGCATGAGGCCGAACTTACTGAGAGGCAGGACAGTATGGCGGGCCTTGTCGCGCTTCATCTCGGAGCAGACATATTCGTAGAGTTGCTTGCGGTGCTCGGCTTTCTGCATGTCGACAAAGTCAATGATGACGATGCCGCCGAGGTCGCGCAGACGCATCTGGCGGACAATCTCTTTGGCCGACTCGAGGTTGACCTGCAGGGCGGTATCCTCCTGGCCGGTGCCAGCCTTGAAGTGATTGCCGCTGTTGACGTCGATGACGTGCATAGCCTCGGTGTGCTCGACATAGAGGTAGACGCCTGAGCGGATGGTGACGATGCGGCCAAAGGCGCGACGGATGTCGCGCAGAACGCCGAACTGCTCGAAGATGGGTGTCTCCATCTTGTAGTGTTTGACGATGTCGGCCTTGTCGGGGGCGATGGAGGCTATGTAGTCGCGCACCTCGTTGTAGGTGTCTTCGTTGTCGACGTAGACGGTGGAGAAATCGTCGTTGAGGGCGTCGCGGATGATGGCGGAGGCGGCGCCGACTTCGGAGACAAGTTTCTGCGGGCCATTGATGCGCTTGAGGCGGTCGGTCATGCTCTGCCAACGGTTCATGAGCTGGCGGAGGTCGGTGTCGAGTTCGGCGACATCCTTGCCTTCGGCAATGGTGCGGACGATGATGCTGAAATTCTCGGGTTTGATGCTCTGCATGAGCCTGCGGAGACGTCCGCGTTCCTCTTTGCCTTTAATCTTCTGCGAGATGGCGACACTGTTGCCGAAGGGAGTGAGGACGAGGTAGCGCCCTGCGAAGGAGATGTCGCCCGTCAGTTTCGGGCCTTTGGTGGAGATGGGTTCTTTGGCCACCTGCGTGAGGACAAGCTGGCCGACTTTGAGGACATCGTTGAGGTTGCCGTTCTTTTCCATGACGGGCTCTATCTTGAAGTCCTTGAGGGTGCGTGCCGAGGCGTCGCCGTTCATGGCAAGGCGGAGGTATTTGTCGACAGACTTGTAGTCGAGGCCCAGGTCGAGGTAGTGCATGAAGCCGTCCTTGTCCTCGCCCACGTCGACGAAGGCGGCATTGAGTCCGGGCATGATTTTCCGCACCTTGCCTATATAAACGTCCCCCACTTGTATTTTGCTGTCGTGGGCTTCCTTGTGGAGCTCGACAAGCTGTTTGTCTTCGAGGAGCGCTATCTGGACGCCCTCGTCAGTGGTTGATATGATGAGTTCTTTATCCATTCTATATATAAAGAAAACAAATTACACCGGTAGACGTTTGAGCCACCGAGGTGTAATTTGTTTTAGTTTGTAGAGTTTGAAGAAAAGGGCTGTGGCTTGAGGCCTGCGCCATGGAGGGGGCGCGTTCAGCCGTTATTTCTTCTTGTGTCTGTTCTTACGCAGGCGTTTTTTACGCTTGTGCGTAGACATTTTGTGTCTCTTGTGCTTCTTTCCGTTAGGCATTGTCTTACTAATTTAACTAATTACTTAACGTTCTTCTTGACATCGTTGACAAATGTCTTGGCGGGCTTGAAAGCGGGGATGTAGTGAGCGGGGATGATGATGGTGGTCTTCTTCGAGATGTTACGACCAGTCTTCTCGGCGCGTTTCTTGGTGATGAAGCTGCCAAAGCCGCGGAGGTAGACGTTCTCGTTTCTGGCGAGAGCCTCTTTCACGACGCTCATGAATTCTTCGACGGTGGCCTGGATGGCGACCTTCTCAATACCGGTTTTCTGTGCGATATCCGCAACGATTTCTGCCTTTGTCATATTGCTTATAGGTTTTTATGTTTGTTAATTGTTTGATTGTTCTTTGTCCGCCTTTTAGGGCTTGAAACGGATTGCAAAAGTAGTAAAAAATTCGGACATAGAAAACTTTTTTTTCTTTCCGACAGCATTTTAGGCCCACCGACCGGGCATTCCACACTAATTATCAACACATTGTGACGGAAATATTTTTTTATTGGCTGAGATTCAACCTTCTGTTTCAGAGGGTGCAGAATCGGGGTTGCCGGAGGCCTGACGCGGTTTTTTCACGAAATACAAGTAGAACAAAAGAATAGCCCCGATGGTGCACCCGAGGGTCAAGGTCCAGGGGAGGCCGATGGGCTCGAACGGGTTGAAGGCGAGGGTCCCGCTGTTGTAGCAATGGCAAGCCACAACGACGACCGCGTTGTTGGCGAAATGGGCGCAGGCGCTGACGGCAATGGAGCCTGTGGTCCAGAAGAGATAGCCCAGCAGGAGACCCAGCAGCAGCCTCGGGAGGAAGCCGTACATGTCGCCGTGTGCCAACGAGAAGATCACGGCGGCAAGGAGGATGCCGACATGGCTGTTGCGGACAAGGGACTGAAGGATGGGCTGCAGGGCACCGCGGAAAAGGATTTCCTCGCAGAGGGCGGGGATGGCAGCCATGACGAGGAGCTGTAGCAACAGGTCGCCTGCCGTGGCGGGCGCAAGCAGCTGGAGCATCTTGGCAGTGAGCTCGGTGCTGGTTTTGCGCATGGACTCTTCGAGGGCGCCGAAGGTCCACGATTCGTTCCAGGCCGAGAGCCAGTCAGTGGCGGGAATCAGCAAGACGATAATCACAATGCCCACGAGGCCGAGCGCCCAGTGGAGTCCCTCGGCATGAAAGCCAAGAGCCTGCCGTGGGTTCAGGAAGAAGAGTTTGGCGAAGAGCCACGCCGTCAGGAGAAAGCCGACCAGCTGGACCAGTCCTTCGGCCACAAGCTGGAGACGGGCGCTGCCTACCTCTCCGGCGGGCTTGACAAGGTCTGGCAGAAGAGCCAACGGCATGGCAATGAGGGAGCATGCCAGAAAAACAAGAAACAAACCGAGGAGTTGGGACAAGGGCTTGGCGTCCCTGAAGAAGAAGGATATTTTCATAATTCTTTGTGACCCCGGCGGGATTCAAACCCACGACTTTCGGAACCGGAATCCGACGTTCTATTCAGCTGAACTACGGGGCCATTGGCGTTTTGTCGGCCTTAATAACTCTCTTTTTCCTTTATTATTGTACGCCCTGTCGTTTTTTTTCAAAAAAAAATGTCATGCGTCGGCAAAGACCCTGCCGTCGGCGAGGGAGACATGCAGTTTTGTGTATTCGCAATGGAAGTCGTTGCGCAGCCGGTCGAGGTAGCGGCGGCTCTCCCAATGGCACATGGGGAGGTCGTGGAGGAGGCAGTTGCCGCAGGTCTCGGGGGTGGTGGCGGGGACTTCCGTCTGGGTCAGTATCCATTCGAGGCACTGGATGGTGAGAGAGCGCATATCCTCGACGGTGTAGTTACCCGTCATGATGACATACATGCCTGTCATGCAGCCCATAGGGCCTACATAGACCACGTCGTCCTTCGCCTGCGAGTTGCGGAACCAGGTGGCCATAAGGTGCTCGAGGCTATGCATGGCAGCGGGGGCGACGGCGGGTTCACGGTTGGGCTCGGTGATGCGGAGGTCGAAGGTGGTGAAGGTCTTGTCGACACGCGAGACGTAGATTCCCGGCTTGAGGTGTGTGTGGTCGATGGTGAAACTTTGAATAACTTCCATGCTGGGGTGTATTGTGGATTAAAGGTGTTCGAGGAGACTTTTGACGAAACGGAAGGAGTGCTCGCCCATGTTGGCGAGGAAAGTGTCCCACTGGGCCTGGTGGTTGTCGGTGTTGCCCGGGGTGTCGCTGATGATGCGCACGGCAAGGAAAGGCACCCCTTTGAGGCGGCAGGTGTGTGCGATGGCGGTGGACTCCATCTCGCAGGCCAGCCCCTCGGGGAAGTTGCGCTTGATGGCGGCCTGCCCCTCGCGCGAGGTGATGAACTGGTCGCCGGTGCACATCAACCCGCCCCGCACGCGGAGGCCGTCGACACCGTCGAGGGCCAGGGCAGCCTGCAGGAGACGGGGGTCGGCATCGAAGTAGAGGGGCATGCCCATAATCTGGCCACGCTCGTAGTTGTCGCCGCAGTCGACGTCGTGGTAGACCAGACGGGTGCTCGCCACGATGTCCATAACACTCAGGGAGCTGTCGATTCCGCCGGCAAGGCCGGTGCTGACGATACAGTCGGGATGGTGAAGGTGGATGAGGTCCATGGTGCCGATGGCGGCATTGACCTTGCCGACACCGCACTGCCAAAGGACCACCTCGTTGCCGCCAATGGTGCCCTGCGGCTGCCCGCCGAGGGCGTCGCACATCTTGCGGTACTCGATGTCCATGGCCATGATGAGAGCTATCTTCATATGGATGCTGTTGTTTTTTCGGAGTGCAAAGATAGCACTTTTTTTCCAAAAAAGAGGGAAGCGTGTAATTTTTTTCCACAAACGGCGTTATTCTATGGAATTACACTTGCCCATGAAACGCAAATTCCTCGCACTGCTATCCCCGCTCTTTGCCCTCGCGGCCATAACTTTGGTCATACTCCAGGTGATACAGACCAAACGGTCGGCCGAGATGAGCGACAACCTCTTCAACATCAGCGTGAACAACGCCATGGAGGATGTCTTTGCCCAACTGGACCAGATGAAGGTCGAGGATTACGTCACCCCCAAAGAGCGCTACCGCCTGCTGCGCTACCGGCGCATCGAAGAGCTGAACGAGAAGATGCAGGACATCCTGAGGGTCAACCCGGAACTGTTCTACGACGAGCGGCGCGTGCAGTTCGGCATCTCGTCGCAGGACAGCGCCTTCGTCCTGCCACAGGCACGCATCACGCCCGAGGAAAACAGCGTCATCACGCAGTACAACACCCTCCTCGGCGCCCGCAACCGCCTGTTGAGCACCACCGACAGCCGTGAATACCAGGCCGCGCTGTCGGCCACCGGCAGCCGCATCAATATAGAGAAAGTCAACTTCCCCATGCTCGACTCCATCATCCGCGAGCAGCTCATCATCAACGGCGTGGATGTCGAGCCTCAGGTGGGCGTCATCCAGACGGGGTGCGACACCATCCTCTACTACAGCCCGGGGGCGGACACCGCCGCCCTGCGCGCTTCGGCCTATAAGTTCAGCTTCCACGCCGGAGGCATCAGCCCGGCCAAAGAGACCTATGTGATGCTCCTGTTCCCCTCGACCCCCATCATCCTCACCGACGACGTGAACCTCCACATGCTCTTCAGCATCTTCATGATACTCCTCATCTCGTCGCTCTACTACTTCGCCACCCGCACCATCAGCAGCCAACGCCGCCTCGACGAGATGAAGACCGACTTCATCAACAACATGACACACGAAATCAAGACCCCCATAGCCACCATCGGGCTGGCGTGCGAGATGCTGCAGGACAACACGGTGGAGAACGACTCGGCCTCGCGGCGCAACTTTGTCAACATCATCAACGAAGAGAACCGGCGCATGCGCGTCCTCATCGACACCCTGCTGCAGAGCGCCAAGATGTCGGGCAAGAAATTCACCCTCTCGCCCCGCGAGACAGACCTGAACGCCATTGTCGAGTCGGCGGCGCAGAGTTTCCATCTGGCCATCGAGAACCGCCACGGGACTATAGAGCTGGACCTGAAGCCCATCGAGGGGACGCTGTATGCCGACGAACTGCACCTCACCAATATGGTGCACAACCTCATAGACAACGCCGTGAAGTACTCCGACAAGGAGCCCCGCATCCTCATCGGTACCGGCACTGAAAACGGGCACGCCGTGTTGCGCGTGACGGACCACGGCATCGGCATCGCCCGCGAGGACCAGAAGCATATATTCGAGAAGTTCTACCGAGTGTCGACAGGCAACGTACACAACGTAAAGGGGTTCGGCATCGGGCTGAACTATGTGGCCCAGGTGGTGCAACTGCACCACGGCAAGATAGCCCTCGCCAGCGAACCCGGGCAAGGTTCCACATTCACCATCACCCTCCCACTGACATAAGACCTATAGGGAGAGCAACGTCCGAAGGCGTGAGACAATCACGTCAGGGGCGATTTTTGCAAGGCAGCGATAATCGCCATAGCGGCAAGGCTTTTTGCCATATTTGGAACAGGGTCGGCAAGGCATGTCGAGCTGCACGGCGTTGGCGGGGTCCTGCCGCCAGCCATAGAACCCTCGACAGGGATGCGTGGCGCCCCAAACGCTGACCACGGGGACACCCTGGCACGAGGCGAAGTGCATGTTGGCGGAATCCATCGAGAGCATCGCCGAGAGGGAGGAGATGAGGTGCAGTTCTTCTTCGAAGGTATGTTTTCCCGCATGGTTCTCCACATGGGGGTATCGTTCCACCCAAGGCTCCAGCTGAGGGGCCTCGTCGCGACTGGCGAAGAGGAGGATGCGGACACGCGGGTCACGCGACAGGCCGGCCACCACCCGCTCCATGAGATGAAGAGGATAGCATTTGCCACGGTGCTGGGCGAAGGGGGCTATGCCTATGCGGACCAGACCGTCGGCCGAGGGGCGGGAACGGGAGTATTCGCCTGCGTCGAGTTCGCCGGCTTTCAGCCCGCAGCGGCGGAAGACATCGTCGTAGCGCTGCCAGGAGGGGCGACGGCGTGGAAGCCGTTTATGGATAAGCCTGACGGGGATGCCGTCCATGCAGAAGAGCCTGTCGACGCCCAAGGTGCGCCACACGCCGTGGAGGTCAGCCACCATGTCGGGCATCAGGGGCTCGAGCTGGTTGTAGAGCTCTCTGGAGGTCTGTTTCCGGGGGGTGGGGAGGTACTGCACGTTGTCCATGCCTTCGAAGAGGGGCGCCAGCATGGGCGGCCCCGCCAGGAGGAAGAGGACATCGGGGTTGGCCTCGGCACGCAGCCGCAGGACGGGCTGAAGGATTGCCACGTCGCCAAGCGCCGAGAGGCGCAGGAGCAGGAGGCGGAGACGGTAGGGCGAGTTCATCTCTTCGCGTACAACATGGGGTTGAGCGACGGGTCGTTGTACATCTTCATCTGGCGGTAGAGCTTCATCACCTTGCGGCCGTCGGCGAGTTCGCGAAGGAGGTCGTCGATGGCCTGCATCAGGTCGGCCCGCTGCTGCAGGAGGGTGTCGAGCTTGGAGCGGCACTTGGCACGGTGCTCGTCGCCACTGTCGGCACGGTTGGCCTCGATGGTGAAGTGGTAGATTTTGAGCGCCAGGATGGAGAGGCGGTCGATGGCCCAGGCGGGAGTCTCGGTGTTGATGGTGGCGCCGGGACGGGGCTGCACGTGGGCGAAGAGGCTCATGTAGTGGTCGTCGATGCGCTCCACCATGTCGGTACGCCGTTGGTTGGAACGGTCAATCCAGCGTTTGAGGCGCAGGGCCTCGACAGGGTCTACGTCGTCGGGACGCACGAGATCCTCGAGGTGCCACTGGACGGTGTCGATGAAGCTTTTCTCCCACAGGATATGCTCGAACGAGTCTTCGGGATAGGGGTTGTGCGTAGGCGCATCGACCGAGTCGGTCACATGGTAGTCGGCCACCTGCCGTTCGAAGAGTGCGTATATATCCTTAATATCCATGCCTGTTATTCCTTGGGGGTCTTCCAGTTGAAGAACACCTGCACGCCGGCCATCTGGTAGATCTGCCAGTGTCCCCAGCGGCCCATGCCGTTGAAGTCGGTGTCGTACTTGAGGTTGATGGCGAAGTTGGCGGAGATGTGGCTCGACAGGCGATAGTCGAGTTTGAGTTCGAAGTCGAGGTCGGTCTCGAAGGCGCGACGCTGCAGCCAGCTTTTTCCTTCGAGAGCTGCGAGGTTGTTCTCCAGATACTCATAGCCGCGGTACTTGGTCTCCACGAGGTTGTCCCAACTCATATTGGTGGACTTCCAATAGTCGTAGAAGAGCTCGACACGGGCATAGAGGTCCAAACCATTGACGAGATCCTTCTTCAGATACATGGCCTTGACGTAAGAACCGAGAGTGGGATACCAGTGCGTGAATTTGTTGGGATCCTCCTGGATCACGCCGTAGGTATACCCTTCGGCGATGAGAGAATCGTTGATAACGAAAGTGGTCTTGCCCGTCAGGAAAGAGAACGAGACCGACCAGTCCGTCTTCTTGTATTCGAAGGAGAGGGCCGTGGTGAGATAGCCGGGGGCCAGGAAGTTGGAGACCATGGTCTCCTTCTGGGTCTTGCCCGAGCCTTCGTATTCGAAACCTGCGCCGAACTGGGTCTTGAGGTTGGCCGTGAACGAGGCGCCGAGACCCTTGTAGGCGTTCCACGAGATGGCCGAGGTGAGGTCTATCTTATCGTTGCTCTTGCGGCGGGTCTCGAAGAAGGGGACATCGGGCGAGTCGTCAAGGTCCTGCCATGCATAGCCATAGGCGAGGTCGGCGATGTTGTCCCACACATACTTGGGATGGGTGTACTTGTAGTTGCCGAAGAAGGTGGCGGTGGCGTCGATCTGCGAGTTGCCCGACTTAGACCAGTTGTTGAAGAAGAACTCGCTGGCCTTGAGGGCCGGGGTGCTGGTAGTGGTCCAAGAACCATTCGATGCATCGTCCTGAGCCATGACTGACACTGTGGCCAAAAGCATGGCCGATAAGAGAATAAGGGTCTTTTTCATAGTATTGCGTATTGTTTATCTGGATGCAAAGATACAACTTTTTTTTCATATAGTGCCAAAAGAATTGCCGCGGCTGCAATAAATGGCACTTTATCACGTTCTCTTTATAAAGAGCCCACATGAAAGAGAACAAGAAAGTAATCCTCATCACAGGCGCCAGCAGCGGTATCGGGTACGATGCAGCGCAAGCCCTTGCACGCCAGAGACACCGCGTCTATGCCGCCGCACGGCGCATCGAACTCATGGAACCCCTGCGGGCCGACGGAATCGTCACCATGAAGATGGATGTAACTGACAGCCAATCGATGTCCAAGGGTGTCCAAAAGGTACTGGAGGCCGAAGGCCGCATCGATGTGCTGGTGAACAATGCAGGATACGGCTACTTCGGCGCCATCGAGAACGTCACCATGGAAGAGGCGCGCCGGCAGGTGGAGGTGAATGTCTTCGGCCTCGCCGAGCTGACCCAACTGGTGCTGCCCGTCATGCGGAAACAGGGCTCGGGGCGCATCGTCAATATTTCGTCCATCGCGGGCAGAATGGTGCTGCCCTTCGGGGGGTGGTACCACGTGTCGAAGTTCTCAGTCGAGGCCCTCAGCGACGCCCTCCGCATGGAGGTGCGGCCTTTCGGCATTGACGTGGTGATGATTGAGCCCGGCGGCATCAAGACCGACTGGGGAATTATCGCCGCCAAACACTTGAGAGAGTCGTCGCAAGGCACTGCCTACGAGAACAATGCCCTGCGCGAAGCCGCCCTGCTGGACAAGGCCTATCGCGGCAACTACCTCTCCTCCCCTGCCGTCGTCACCCGCGCCATCTGCCGCGCCGTGGGCAGCCGCCGTCCCCGCACACGCTACCGCGTGGGCCTCGGCTCCCGTTCCATGATTATCTTCCACTCCCTCCTTCCCGCCCGCTGCTGGGACAGCCTTATGCGCCGTTTCGTCCGCATCAAGGCATAAATACACCGCCCCCACCCTTCCCCAGGCCACTTTTGCAAAGACCGCAAACAGCCTGTTGATAACTTTTTTACACTGTCGCCCAGCACCATAAGGAAAGCCGTACACTTTTTTCTTTCTCATTCAGAAAAAAGGAGTACTTTTGAATCCCGTATTTCAATAACCATTCAATATACACCATCATCATGAAACACGGGTTTGACAACGAGAAGTATCTGCGGATACAGTCCGAACACATCAAGGAGCGCATCAGCAAGTTCGGCAATAAGCTTTATCTTGAATTTGGAGGGAAACTATTCGACGATTACCACGCCAGCCGCGTGCTGCCCGGCTTCCAGCCCGACAGCAAGCTCAAGATGCTGACACAGTTGAAGGACGATGCCGAAATCGTCATCGTCATCAGCGCCACGGACATCGAGAAGAACAAGAAACGCGGCGACCTCGGCATCACCTACGACGAGGACGTGCTGCGCCTGCGCGAGGTCTTCATGGAACGCGGCTTCCTGGTCTCCGGCGTCGTCATCACCCACTACAGCGGCCAGGCCAGCGCCTCTGCCTACCACGAGCGCCTCGAGCGCATGGGCATCAAGGCCTATTATCATTATATGATTGAGGGCTACCCCACCAACGTCGATCTCATCGACTCCGACGAGGGATTCGGCAAGAACGACTATGTCGAGACTACTCGCCCGCTGGTGGTCATCACCGCCCCGGGCCCCGGCAGCGGCAAGATGGCCGTCTGCCTCAGCCAGCTCTACAACGAGAACAAGCGCGGCATCAAGGCCGGCTACGCCAAGTTCGAGACCTTCCCCATCTGGAGCATCCCCCTGAAGCACCCCGTCAACATCGCCTACGAGGCCGCCACCGCCGACCTCAACGATGTCAACATGATTGACCCCTTCCACCTCGAAGCCTACGGCAAGACCGCCGTCAACTACAACCGCGACATCGAGATTTTCCCCGTGCTGAACGCCATATTTGAAGGCATCTACGGCGAGAACCCATACAAGTCGCCCACCGACATGGGTGTCAACATGGCGGGCTTCTGCATCTGCGACGACGATGTCTGCTGCCAGGCATCCAAGGACGAGATTATCCGCCGCTACTACACCGCCCTCTGCGACTACGCCAACGGCAAAGCCACCGACAGCGAGATCAACAAGATAGCCCTGCTCATGAAGCAGGCCAAGATATCTACCGACGACCGCCGCACCACCGTCGCCGCCAAGGAGCGCCGCGACCGTGAGGGTGCCCCCTCCGCCGCCATCGAGCTGGCCGACGGCACCATCATCACCGCCACCACCAGCGACCTCCTCGGCCCCTGTGCCGCCTTGATGCTCAACGCCCTCAAACACCTTGCCGGCATCGACCACAGCGTCAAGCTCATCTCGCAGAAGATGATTGAGCCCATCCAGCACACCAAAGTCTCCATGCTCCACGGCAGCAACCCACGCCTGCACACCGACGAGGTTCTCGTCACGCTCTCCATCCTCAGCCTCCTCGACGACAACTGCCGCCGCGCCCTCGACTGCCTCCCCCTCCTCGACGGCTGCCAGATGCACACCACCGTCATGACCAGCGAGGTGGACCGCAAAATCTTCAAGAAACTCGGCGTCGGATTGACGAGTGAACCTGTTCAAAAGCCGAGCGGAAAAGCAGCTTGCTGATTTTCCCGAGGCGCAGACAGGTCGGCTGAAAGCCAGCCTGTGTTCAAAAGCCGAGCGGAATAGCATCTTGCTGATTTTCCCGAGGCGCAGACTAACCTTAAAGACATGGACGCAGTTCCCAAATTCAAAATCGACACCGAACTCTCCGAAGAGGACTTCGTGCGTTTCAACCACGTCATCGTTTGGCAGAAGAAGAGCACCAAACGGGTTATTGCCCTTTTTGTGGCAGCTACAATTCTTTGCTTTGCGGCAGCAATCATCAACCACAAGTTTCCTGCCGGAGGCATAGGTGCATTGGTAGGAACCATCTATCTGCTTTGGCTTTATACGAAAGGTCTCGAGAAACGTTCTGTAAAATTCTACCACACCAACAAACTGGGAGGGAAGGCGGAAACGTGTTTCTTCGACGATTCCTTGGAAATCGTTGGAGAAACGAGCCGTAGCACATGGACATACAAGGAACTGCACAGCATCATCATCACGAAGAGCGACATATACATCCGCTACAGCCCTGCCATTGCCCTCTGTTTTCCAAAAGCCACCTGCCCCGAAGGCTTCGAATCATTCATCGAAGACCTGAAGCAACAGTACGGAATATAGCAACAGTTTTTCCCATTCCCCAATACCAACGGGAGCCTCTTTCGAGGCTCCCGTTGGTATATTTATATCGATCAGTTTCGCCCGCTGCCTGTTGAACGTCAAATCCCGCATATATATCCAATCTATCCCATCTATCTCTTTTATCCGCTACAACGCGCCCCGCGCGTTATTATTGCGCTGCGCGCAACAAAAAAGTCTCCTTGGCAGGCTTATGGAATCGACTACCAGGCATCGTCATACATTGGATTCAAATCCTCTGGCGTGGCCACATTGGCCGAGGCAATGCGCGGCTGATAGCCCCACTTTCTCCAACATTCCCTCCAATTGAAACCCCAAAGTCGAACATCGTTAGTTTGGGTAACCAAAAGTTCTTTGAGCTGATGGTTCACATAACGGTCTGCTGTAATCTTGACTTCTTGCAGGTGAATTACGCGCTGAGAAGTGTCGGGGAATATTGCAATACTGAGATTTGCATTCTCGTATAGCTCCAATTCAGTGTAAGAAAGGGAGATTCCATTCAACGAGACATCCAGAGTATAGACCCCGACATGCACCGAGCCGATATTGTAATGCCCCTCATAGTCGCACACGGCACCTTTCATCAAAAACCCATCGCGCAACAGTTTCACCACGCAGAGTGGCTCTGGTTCACCAGTGATGGCGTTGACAACAACGCCCGAAACCTCGATGCTGTCGGCTTCTATGGGTTCCTGTGCTTGGACTACACCCAATAAGAAAAGGAACGGAACAACAATGGCAATTTTTTTCATGGCTGGTACTCTTTACGTTTCTTCAGTTTATCCTCCAGCATTTTCAACGGAAGGGTGTCAATTAGAATGCTGTTATAGTTTTCCCAAAAGGATGAGAGAATATTGTCGCTTTTGCCGAAAGCGGTTGGTAGAGCCTGGGGGTGGAAAGCAATCGCTGTACCTTCAGGTGCAGGTGCCTCCATTGAGAAGTCTGTCATTGTCCAGTCTACACACAACTGCCAGTGCTGGACATCCTTGTCATGACCTCTGTTCCTTGAATACAAGTGGAATTGCTTGTTGTTGTAGTAATGCGTCAAGGTGTAGTGTCCGTCGCGAACCTCATAAGTCCAAGAGGATGTGTCATCAATAATCATCCTGTTATAATAGACATTGACCCATGCGTCCTGTGGTGCCTGTTGGGTGACGGCATTCTGCGATGAAGTGATGCGGACAATGGCAAGGTCTTTTTTGCGGATGACATATTCGTAATTGACAAGAGATTTCCACACCCGGCTGGGACCGACAGAGCGGACAAGATAGAATAGTTCCCCATTGTCTTCGAATTCTCTGACAGGATCAAAAGTATGCTTCACGAGAAACCTTTCAGCCAACATGTAACTGGCCTGCGGAGTGGCTACTGGGTCGAAGAAAGCGGCATTGTCGGAATACTCCAACATCTCAAAAACACCCAAAGACTTATGGACCTCTTTCTCCAGCATCCTACGGTCGTAAACCACCAGCCGATGCTTCAGCAAATCCTTATAATCCGTCTCCATCTCCCTATGGTAATCGCAGTAGGCATAACCCTGCTTATTGGAGAACGCACCATAGCCAGCCCGTTTGACACGCATAACAGCTTCGTCCAAAAGGAAAAGTTCCCCATCCAGTGAACGCCAGTCGCGGTAAAAGAAAGTGGAATAGGTGGTATCTTTATGGAAGTTCTTCTTGATGCGTCTCACTGCGGCAAGAATCAAGGTACTTGCCGTCCTGTATCCTTTCACCTTGACCTCCTGCAACACGATGAATTGCTCCTCGAGTTTCACATCACCCCTTTTCATCAAATCGCGCACCAGACGTTTTTCCTGCTTGTAACCAATGGAACGGATGATGACAGTGTCCATCTCATGCCCTACAGGCAACTTCAGTTCATATAACCCACCATCATTGCACGACACCCCTATTGATGTCCCCGCCAAATGTAGCGAGGCATACGATACCCCTTTCCCTTCGCTTGTCACCTTCCCGTACAACAATATCACATCTTCCTGCGCCGACAAGGCCACAGGGAGCAACAATAGAAGCATCAGAAACAGGCCATTCTTCATAATCCTAAATGTATTCTCAGGGGTGGACGATTGCCAATATGGAGTATATAATCGTCGCGGGAGACGACGCTAAGATAACCTGCAGAGTTTATGGTGCCCGCATTCGGGAAGAGATTAATGGAACAAATTCTTCCTGCCGTTTGTGCAGACACGAGCGTGCCATTCATATCATAAACCCGCACCAATTCACCCTCTGCACCTGTAATGGTAAGGAGATTGCCATTGATTGAAATAGTCAAGTCATTGTCCTGCAGCGACGGGGGAGGAAGCTCCTCTGTACTATTCAATTCCTTCAGAATTTCCGACAATTCCAACGATGGCAAGTGTTCCAACGGTTCTTGCTGCGACTTGCTGATGACCTCCACGGAAGGAATCGAGTTCTGTGGCATTGTCGAGGGGGCGATCAATGAGTCTGTTCGTTCCGGGATGGTATCAACTGGCAACTCTTCCTGATTTTTCTCGCCGAAGACAAATTGACGCCATTGCGGGACCACGGCAACGGCGATGGCAGATGTAGCCAACATGGCAAGCAATACCAATGCTACCCTCTGCATCTTGATAATAGCACGCCGCATCCGCTGATAAACCGTATTGCGACTAATGCCCATCCTCTTGCCAATCTCATCGCCATGATAACCCTCGAAATACAATTGAATCAACTGTTTCTCCTCCTGACTAAGGACAGACATCAGGCTGTCAAGAAGTTCTTTTTGACTTTGGGGATTCTCGTCGGCAAGTCTATCGGCTATGACATCCGTCATCGGCACTGTCGACAGTTTCCTTCTCCGGGTAATCTGTGAGAACACCGAGCGGGCTTGCCAACGTACCCAAACTCTTTCCACCCTGGGAGTGGCATCATCACGTAACTTATCGAGATTATTCCATAATGCCACTGAAACCTCCTGAAACAAATCCGCACACCTGTCACGGTCACCGTTTGCATAACGCAGACACAACTGCCACAGCATGTCCCTGTGGCGCATCAGCAAATCGGTGTATTCACTATGGCGATCCATCATACTTCAACAGAATATTTGTCACTTCAAAAGCCTAATAGACATTTTTGAGGTGAAATCTGACAGTGTTGATATTTTTTTTCGCGAACCAAAACAAAATAAGGGAGTCCCATTGTGAGAATCCCTTAAAAAGATTGGCGGCAACCCACTTCAGTAAGTCTTCCACATCTCGATGCAATTTGGGGATATGGTTTATCACCAAACTCCAGAGAAACCCTAGGGTAACTCTTGCTATACTCGTCCATATATCTGAACTTTGGTACGGTTGACCACATTACGGAATATGGGATTACGGATAGCGTTATCCTCCACAAGATCCACCTCGCGACCTAACAATTCACTCAGCGCCGTGGACATTTGCAAATAATTGTCGGCATAATTCTCCACGGGCATTATCTTAAACGTGACCAGAAAGTCTATATCGCTGTTGTCATTGAATTTCTCCGTCAACACGGAGCCGAAGACAGACAACTGCGACACAGCATGCTGGCTGCAAATCCGTTTTATCCCTTCTATATTTCTTTCGATTATCGACATACTTCCCTATAACGGCAATGCGGTTGTATTATTGTGTATGCGCAACAAAAAAAGGGAGCCTCTGAATGAGACTCCCTCTTGAAGGACTGGCGGCGACCTACTTTTCCACAAACAAGTGCAGTATCATCGGCGATGCGGGGCTTAA